>DDEU01000017.1 GCA_002336815.1 Chitinophagaceae bacterium UBA1946
GAGGGGAGAAGATGATGCATTTTTTCGGATAGGGTGTATGCCGCTCCGGGTGTGTATTGCGTAGCTCCGTGGTTTTACCGCCCGGCCAACCGGTGATGCTGTCACGCAGCAGGTAAAAAACCTGGAGGTTTATTTCGTAGGCATCGCCTTTGTCAACCAGCAGGTCGCTCAAGCCATTGTCGTTATAGTCATGATTGGTCAAACTCAGCACCGGCTTTTTCAATTTAAGTGCAAGGTCAACCACCGCCTTCTTCATCATCCTGTTTGTCCACACACACTCACCGGTAAGCCAGGGCCGTTTAAAGCGGGTGAGTTCGCTGGCGGCTGCTTCATCAATTACAAAAGTGCAGTCATCGTGGTTTTGAAGTAAAGAAGCCGGTACATCTTCGGTGTCATCCAGTTCTGTTGCCTGTTGTATCACCGGCGCTTTTGTTTGGCCCCAGCCCATCAAAATGATCTTCTTCGATCTCATGATCGTGCTGATGCCCATGGTAATCGCCATCCTTGGTACTTCACTCATATTGCCAAACTCATAACTGTTGGCGAGCCTTGTACTGTTGTCTAAATTGGTCAGTCTTGTTTTGGTGTAAATGCCGCTGCCGGGTTCGTTAAAGCCAATGTGACCGTTGATGCCAATACCGAGTATCTGCAGGTCGAGCCCGCCAGCTTCTTCGATCTGTTTTTCATACTGCAGGCAATGCTCTTTTACCTTATCCTTTGGCACCATTCCATCGGGCAGGTGATAATTATCGGGATCGATATCTGTTTGCTCAAACAAATTCTTCCGCATAAAATAATGATAGCTCTGCAGTGCATCCTTTTCCATTGGGTAGTACTGATCCAGGTTGAATGTGATCACATTCTTAAAGCTCAATCCTTCTTCCTGGTGCATCTTTACCAGTTGTGCATAGAGTGTTTTGGGAGAGGAGCCGGTGGCAAGGCCGATCACGCATTTTTGTCCCGCTGCTTCCTTTTCTTTAATGAGCGCTGCAATTTGGTTGGCGATGAACAGGGAACCTTCCTGTGAGGTTGGAAATATCTTTACAGGGATCTTTTCCAGCGAATCGGTGAGATCAATTTTATGCGGCATGCAATTTTTTTCTAAAGTTAATTTTTTTGATGGTATACAAACAGCTGTAGGGAAAAAATCAACAATGATCAAAATTGTGCAGATCCTGTTATTGCATGAGGTAGTGAGGTGCTGAACGGACGATACGGATGGTGAGATTGCAGGAAAATATACTGTTAATTATCATTCCGCAGTGACCTACCTGGTGGGGACATACTTTTCTTTGTACACGCCTTCAATGGCATGGTAGTCGATGACCAGTACGGTACTTGTTTGCTCACTGATGGTAAGCGTTTCCGTAACGGTTTGGCAACTTGAATTTTTCTCCAGCACATTGCCGGTAAGAATATGCCAGGTGCCAGTGCAGACCTGTGGAGAACCGCCCAGGTTATTCTTTTCATCAAAATGCCCTGTCGCTAAAAATTCAATTTGTTTTGAAAAATTTGCCGGGGTATTTCTCCATAAAAAATCGCCGCCATTAACATAGCTGCTGTTGGTCTGGATCAGTTTCCATTTGCCCACAATGGTTGTATTTTCCAGTACCGTTTCTTTTTTGCAGGAAGTAAAGAAAAACAATGAAAGAAGCGAAAGGGTAAATAGCTGTTTCATATAATGAAGGTTATTCTAAGCAACTGACAAGCTAAATGTCTGAAGGGTTGCACTAATGAAAAACATCCCTGTTTGGCAGGGATGTTTTTACTGGTAACTTATAGCCGATCACTCATCACTGCCCATCCTTCTTATTCAGTTTCGGCTTATCCATCGATTCTTTTAAGATCGCTGCTTTTACTTTTTCCTGGTATTGCGAATTGATATTTACATTGAGTTGCTGCGCCTCACCCAACTGCTGCTGCAGGCTCTGTATCCTGTTTACCTGCAGGTTGGAGGGTGGTGTTTCCTGGTTGCAGATGGCAGCATACACATCCGTGATGTCTTCCCTCAATTTTTTCTCGTCGGCAAAAATTGACTTCTGTTTGGTAGCAAGACATTTGCTGCGCAATTCCTCCAGCTTGTTATTGTATTCATCTGCCAATTTTTTCACTTTTGGATTTTTGATAGCAGCAAGGCTTTGTTTTAAAGAAGCCTGAACTATATTGATGCTGTCAACCAGTTTGGCCAGGCTTTCATGCATGTTGTACAGTTTCATGGCTGCATCATATTGCAACTGCATATCGTCCCTACTCATTTCGCTGTTAGGATCACGCTGCATCACAATCTTGTTCTCCTGTGTCTTGTCGCCCACTTTTATTTTTACCGTGTATTCTCCCGGTAACACAGTTGGTGCCACAAATCCTCCGAAGTCCATTTTAGAACCGCCACCAGCAACTTTCGGTGGCGTGTAACGCATATTCCAGTGTACAATATTCAATCCTTTTCTTTTGGTACCCGGCATACTCTGTACCAGCTTACCAGCTTTATCGTAGATCTCCACCCTCACATTACCCGTATTAAGGCGGTCTTTAAAATAATACATAATGGGTGCATCCTGCGATGAATTGGGGCCCGTATAACCATCGTTGTTGCTGGAACCTACATAGTATTTGCCCATGCTGATGTCGAATGGCTTGGGGCTGAATATCACTACATCTTTGTCTGCCACATCTTTGGTCATGTTACGCATTGGGGTAATGTCATCAACGATGATGATACCACGGCCGTGTGTTGCCAGTATCAGGTCGTTGGTTACGGGGTGTATCTGTATATCCCTTACCAATGCCTTCCAGGGAATATTGTTTTTCATGCGGAACCAGTTGGCACCAGCATCAATGCTTCCAAATAATCCCATTTCAGTTCCCAAAAACAACAGGTCTTTATTTACCAGGTCTTCTTTTATTTTATGGGCATAGCCGGTAAATTCTTTGCTGGTAAGCCTCGTCCAGGTTTTACCCATGTCTGTTGATTTGGCCACATAGGTTTTCATATCGCCATACATGTGGTTGTCAAAAGTGGCATACACGGTATTTTTATCAAAGGTTGATAACTGGATACTGCTAACCCATGTTTGCGCAGGAATGCCTGCTGCTGCATAATTGGCCGCCACATTCGTCCATTTTTTTCCGCCATCTGTTGTGTACTGGATATTACCATCGTCTGTACCTACCCAAATGATGTTTTCGTCAAAGGGAGATTCTGTCAATGTAAAAATGGTACAATGATTTTCTGCAGAAGTATTATCAGCGCTCAGTCCGCCGGAAGCTTCCTGGTTTTGTTTTGCTTTGTTATTGGTGGTAAGATCGGGAGATATCCTCGTCCAGTTCTTACCCATGTCAGTCGACTTGTACAAGTATTGTGCGGCCATGTAAAGATTGGCCTTATTCTTTGTGCCAGTTACGATCGGGGAGTTCCAGTTGAAGCGAAGTTTTTCTTCATCTTTTGTTGCCTGTGGTTTGATCGTGTATTGTTTGCCCTGTTTGAGATCGCTCCGGAAAGCTTCACCACCCTGTGATTCAGCATATACCATATCAGGATTGGTGCCATCAACCTGTACCCAAAATCCATCTCCGCCACCGAGGTTCTTCCAATCTGCATTTTCAATGCCACCGGCGCTTTGCGACGGAGCATACCAACTCTGGTTATCCTGCAGACCGCCATAAACATTGTAAGGCGCTTTCATATCGTACACCACATGATAGAACTGTGATACAGGCAATGCAGCCAGCATTACCCAGGAGCCACCCCGGTCGTTGCTCATGTACACGCCACCGTCAGTGCCGAGGTACATTTGATTGGTATAGTTGGGATTTATCCACAATGCATGATGATCGGAATGTACATTGCCGCTGCCATCAGCAAAGGATAAACCACCGTCATCGCTATAGCTGAATAAAAAACCGGGACGGTACACTCTTTTTGAATCTTTGGGATCAACCACCAGGCAGGAAAAATAAAAGGGCCTTGATTCAACACTCAGCGTAGTGGTCTGGCGTTTCCAGCTTTCGCCACCATCAGTAGATAAAAACAAACCGGTGGTTTCTGCTTCTACAATCGCCAGTATCCTGTTGGGTTCACTCGGTGCCAGGGCAAGGGCTGTACGTCCCATTGGCTTGTTGGGCAGGCCATTCCTCAACTCTTTCCAGGTTTTGCCGCCGTCAGTGCTTTTGAAAATACCGCTGCTCATTCCGCCTGAGTTAAATGAATAAGGAGTACGGCGAAAATCCCAGGTACTGGCATAAATAACAGCAGGGTTGGATGGATCGACCGCAATGTCAGCCACGCCTGTTTTTTCATTTACATACAATATCTTTTCAAAAGTTTTTCCTGCATCGGTAGATTTATAAAGGCCACGGTTTTTGCTATCGCTCCAAAGCGGGCCGGGCGCTGCTACATAAACGATGCTGGAGTTTTTGGGATCTACAATGATCTTGCTGATGTGCTCTGTGCTATCCAGTCCGCCCGTCTTTGTCCAGTTATCACCACCATCACTTGTCTTATACAAACCATCGCCGATGGAAACCGTGTTTCGCATATTGCTTTCACCGGTACCTACATATACGGTTGCAGGGTTTTGCTGATCGATGGCAAGGGCTCCTATGCTCTGGCAGTATTTATCAAAAATGGAACGGAAGGTAGCACCGGAGTTGCTCGATTTCCAAACGCCACCACCGGCAGAGCCTATGTACAATGTGCGTGGTTCGTTGTTAACACCTTCGATACAGGTAATGCGGCCACCCATAACGGCGGGGCCTACCTGCCGGGCTTCCATCATGCCAAAAGTGGCAGAGGTAATTTGCGCCATGCTGCTGTTTGTTACAGCCGTAGCGGAAAAAATACACAGCAGTTGTACTATCTTTCTCATAAATATTTTGTTTGATTGTTGTTCAATGATGGATTACCTGGATGGCCTGAAAAGTTTGTCATCCAGCGGCACATTCACTTCTATTTTATCAAAGGTGATGTTGTCGAATGTGTGTGGGAACATGTAACCATCGGGCGTTTTTTTGAAGTCGTAATAATCGGTGCTGCCACGCTGCTGCTGCCCGTTGCTTACCGATACGGTTTTGATACGGATGATATAGTAGGAGGCAGGATCAATAAAGTAGTACAGTGTTTTATTGGGCGTAACGCTCACTTTTAACTGGATGGCATCCACGCCGTCCACGTCTTCATTCTCCAGTTGGTCCACCGCATACCCTTTTTCTTTATAGTTGAGTAAAATGCCCTGCTGATCGAGGTCGTTCTGTGCGTTCTTCACATCTTCGGCAGTCATGTTCTCAGGCGTTTTCTGCCCCTGGAAAGGATTGAAATTAAAGCCGGAATCGTTTGTTACGATCGTGTACCCGGTAAGTCCGCTGAAAGAAAACTCAGTTCGCTGGGCTTTTTTGTCGATTCCATAAATACTAAAAGGAATCTTTTGTCCGGAGAATTCTATGTTACCGGTCATGCGGACGGTTTTGATGCTGAGCAGTTTGTCTTTGCCGCCCTGCGCTTCAATTACCCTGGCGATCACCTCATCAGGGTTTGACTGTGCATAGGTGCTGCCGTACGCAAATGCCATCAGCATTAGTGAGCAGATTAATTTCATAAATGAAAATTTGATTGTTTTGAATTAGCAACAAAGTAGTTTTTTTTATCTCTTGCTAAAAAAAAATTATGTGAATGGCTGATAATGATAAACACTGCATAAAAAAAGGAGCACTTCCCTAAAAGAGAAACGCTCCCGAGCATTCGTAACTCATAACTCTTAATTCATAACTCATCATTCATTCACTCACTTCTGTGCTGCCGCCCAGGCATCCATCTTTTGCTCCAGTACATCCAGCGGCATACAACCATCTTTTAATATTTCATCATGAAAAGCTGCGATGCTGAATTTGGCACCCAGTTGTTTTTCATACCTGGCCCTCAGCTCCCTGATCTTTAAGGCGCCGGTCTTATAACTCAATGCCTGCCCGGGTATCGCCATGTATCGTTCTATTTCTGCAGTGGCGCCGGCCTCATCGATCTGTTCATTGGCCATCATGTAAGCGATGGCTTTTTCACGGCTCCAGCCCTTGGTATGCAATGCTACGTCTACTACCAAACGGATGGCACGGTGCATTTCATCACCGAGGTTGCCCATCTTTTGAAAAGGATCTGTATAAAGACCGAGTTCACTACCGAGCGATTCAGTGTACAATGCCCAGCCTTCGCCATAGGCACCATACCAGCTAAAGCGGCGGAAGCGGGGCAGTGATTTATTTTCCTGCTGCAATGATATCTGGTAGTGATGCCCGGGTATGGCCTCGTGTGCAAACAGGGTTTCCATACCGGTGTAATTGAATTTTTTGGCATTGGGGATGGGCGTATAAAAAATGCCGGGTCTTGATCCATCTGCCGTAGCCTGGTTGTATTCTGCACTGGCGCTGGCTTCCCGGAATGCTTCCGTGCGGCGGATCTCAAATTTTGTGGAAGGAAAATGATTGAATAATTTTTTCAGGAAAGGTTCTTCTTTTGCCTGTATCGCCCTGAAGCCGGCCAACACTTCTTCCGGCGTGTTGTAAATATTGAATTTCGGATCAGTGAGTATGTAGTGGAAGAAAGCTTTCAGATCGCCGGTGAAGCCAACCGCTGTTTTGATCTTTTCCATCTCCGCAGATATTCTTGCCACTTCTTTTAATCCCGTTTCATAAATATCATTGGGTTGATTGTTGGTGGTTGTCCACTGGCGAATGAGATACTGGTATTTAGCTGTACCATTTGGTATGCTGTCAACCCCGCTGCTGTTGCGGCTTTGCGGCAGGTAGGTTTTTTCCACAAACTCAGTCAGTTTTTTAAATGTAGGTATCACTTCGTTGTCAATGGCTTTTGTATAGGCGGCCGTAAGCCTTTCTTTATCCGGTGCAGAAAATTCAGCCGGTATTTTATCGACAGGGCCAAATAAAAGATTTGTCTTCGCATCTGCGGTTACAAATGATCTTAGCTGGGGTATGATCTTTACCACCAGTGATCGCGGCAATACATATCCCTGCGCCATTCCTCTTTTCATATTTTCAATGGCAGTATCTGCCCAGGTGGAGAAACCGTGAATCCTGCCTAAAAAATTATCGTAATCCTTTACTGTTTTAAAAGGCTGGTTGCCTTCGCCCGAGCCAAGCTGCCCGATGGTTAAATGCAATCCCCAAAACTGGTTGAATGGTGTTAGCTCATCATGAAAATTAAATGCTTCCAACTGCATGGCCATCTCTCTTTTAAAGATGTCATAGCTGATGCGGTCGTTGCTGCTGAGGTTATCTCTTTTAAAGGAATTAATGCTATCCGCATATCTTGAATAAAAACTTTTAGCCTGGTTAATGAAGGCAACACTGATGTCATTTTGCAGGATGTCATTGTAGCGGTTATCGCCGTTGGAAGTGGCTTCGAGTGGATACAATTTCATCCGGTCTTCCCAGTAATTGGCAAACATGCGGTTGATGGCGGCAGAGTCATTGCCGGCACTGGAAGAACTGCTGGCTGCATTATTGCAGGCTGCAAAAAAAGTGGTGATAGCAAGACAGGATCCTGTGAGGTATTTTATCATGTGTTGATTTTTTGAATGTTGAAAAATAGGATATTTTATTAAAGGGAGGCAAGAAAAATTATGGATGGGAATCACCGGGCACAGATACGCTCTTGACTTTCCTGGCGGTATTTCATACTATGACTGCACTGCCATAAGGCTCTCTTTCAACCCAGTGCTTTTTATAAAAATAATAAACCCGGCCTGTTTACCTTTGCCCAAAATTAACCAGTGGCAAAAAAGCAAACTTACCGGCAGCGATATACCAACCAACTCATCACAGCAGGAGAAGCGCCGCAGCGGCAGGAAAGAAAAGAAAGGGTGGCACTGGATCCTGCCGTTCAGTTGCCATACCTGGAAGGCAAAGTGATACTGGTAGATAAACCCTTGCACTGGACATCCTTTGATGTGGTGCGCAAACTAAGAAGCCTGCTGCAGATAAAAAAGATCGGGCATGCCGGTACACTTGATCCGCTGGCAACGGGTTTACTGATCGTTTGCACCGGCAAATTCACCAAAAAGATCAATGAATACATGGCGCAGGAAAAAGAATACACCGGCCATATAACACTGGGAGCCGTTACACCCACTTATGATCTCGAAAGCACCCCGGAACAGCCAAAAGATTTCAGTTTTGTAACGCCTGCCATGCTGCAGGATACTACCGCCCGGTTTATTGGAACCATCCAGCAGTTTCCGCCCATTTATTCTGCCATTAAAAAAGAAGGCGTAGCCTTGTATGACCTTGCAAGAAGGGGTGTGGATGTTGAATTAGAGGCACGTACCATCAGCATCAGCAGTTTTGAGATTACACATATTGAATTGCCTGTGGTGGCATTCAAAGTGACCTGTTCAACGGGAACGTATATACGCAGCCTGGCGAATGATTTTGGCGCCGCACTTGGTTGTGGTGCTTATCTCAGCAGCCTCCGGCGCACAGCGATCGGTTCTTTTAAAGCATCCGACGCAATTGATATGGAGAGTTTTGCAGCCAGCCTGGATGCAGGCGAAGCTTCCGTTAAAAAGGATAGTTAAGACCAATGGTGAAATTAAAGTTTTCGTAGCGCCATTTGCGGTAAGCATCATTCGGGCCTTTTTGAAACAATTTGCCCCAGAGATCGTCGAAGCCGATCGAAGGCAGTTTCCAGCCGCCATTTTCTGTGAGTTCAGGTCGCTTAACCCTGAAGCCGAAATCGAAACGCAGTACCACGTAGTTAAAATCAAACCGGAAGCCTGTACCTACATTCATGCCCAACTCCTTGTAAAAATTCTTTAAGCGGAACTGCGTGCTGTCGTATTTGCCGGTCGGCTCTGTATTTTTAAAATTCCACACATTGCCAACATCAGCAAACAAAGCCCATTTCAGCGTGAGTGTGTTGGGGATGATCGTAGCGATCTCTTTGCGGTATTCTGCATTGAATTCAACACGGATATCGCCTGTTCTGTCGCTCAGGCTTGTGTTGGGGCCATAGGCCGGCTGGGCTTTTGATCCGGGGCCGATACCACGAATGGGCCAGGCCCTCATGCTGTTTGGCCCACCGCCGAAATATTGTTTGAAGAAGGGCAGGGTAGTATCCGAGGAACCAACAGGAGCGCCTATCCCAAGAAAGCCACGGTACACCAATTCGTGTTTCGGCTTTTTAATGGTGAGGATAGCTTCTATATCTCCTTTGATAAAATTTCGCAGGTATTTGTTGATGCCGGCAAAATCTTTCAGCGGCAACACACCAAGGAAAAATCCCGACTCCTCTATGTTCCATTTTAATGAGAACAACCTGTTGGGATGCTTTGGTTGAAAAGAAAGGGAAGAATGGCCGATGGTGGTACCAAATACCAGCGCTGTATTAAAAGAATACCGGAGAAACGGATTTGCCTTCAGGGTAGAATCGAACCGGTAGGAACGGTTGTACAAATTGGAAAACTCAATGTTCACCAGTTTCAGCGACCAGGTTTTATTTGACTTGGGGCTCCATTCGTACCCGGCAGATAACCCGAAAGAATTAAGTTTGAACAGGCCGATGCGGTTGGTATTGGAAGCGCCGAAACTCAAAAAGGATTGTTTGGAATAAAGGGTGTCGATCTTTTTTTCCCTGTTCAAATAAGTACGGAGATTTCTTGGCAACACCAGTTTGGGAAAGGCGAACGTGAGGTTGTAGCCCACATCACTGGAGTTGATAAAGTTGTCGGAACTTGGGCGTTCATTTACATTTAACTCAACTCCTGCACGCAATGAATGCGTGATCTTGATCCCCTGCCGGCCTCCGTTCCGGCTTTGTGCAGAGATATTACCAGATAAGCCCAGGAGGTTACCTGAGTTGGCTACCGAAATATTATTGATGCTGTTGGTGGAATAACTGGCTTCGATCTTTCCTTCAAAACCATATTTTTTGGTAGGAACCAATTGCACATACATATCCAGTTTACCAATACTGTCTTTTCGTTCCACCACCTGCACATTTACATTCTGCCACACACCCGTTTTTGAAAAATTGCTGACCGTGCTGGCGTATTCGTTCTGTTTAAAAAGATCCCCTTTTTTGAACACGAGGTGACTCAGTAAAAATTTATTCTTGACGATCTTTTTATGGTAGCTAACGATATAGGAATTGCGTAAGGTATCGGTTCTGAGGCCTGCCCGGGAAAGGCTGTCTTCGCCCCCGTAGTCAGGAAAGATATAAATATTGTTAACGTAATATTTAATGAGCTTGCTGCTGTCTGCGGCAGGGTTTTGTACCAATGCCAGTTTAATGGAGGGCTTGTTTCTTTTTTCATTGGCTTCTGCCAGCAAACGGATCGTTTCAAAAGGATCGTCCGATACGCTGGTCAGTGCCGCAATACTGGTATCGCCCCGCATCCTCAATTCGTCGCTGGTAAATTTGTAATAACCATTGTTGCGGTACAGTGCAACCAGCCTGCTGATCTCGGCCAATATATCAGCCTTGGTTACTGAGTTGCCCTTTTTGATGAGAGAGTATTCAGCGGTTTTTACAGCCAGTTCCTGCAGTTCCGGGGTTTTTATTTTATAACTGAAGGTATCGATCAGGGTAGGATTGCCCATATCAACTACAAACTGGGTTTCAATCCGCAGGTTTTTTATTTTAGGACGAAATAATCTATCAAAAAAACTTAACGGGGGGCTTAAAAAGCTTAACGGCTTAAAAGAAATTTTGGCTTTCCATATATTCGTATCAGCAGATACTTTGGCGCTATAATAACCCAGATGAGTGACAGTGCTCTTTAGATTTCTTGCTGAAAGAACAACACTATTGCTGTCAAAAACTGGCGGTTGTTTGATAAAATGTAGTGCAAATAAAAAATCCTTAGTCACAACTTTGATGCTGTCATCAAGTTGTGTGTACATCTTTTGTTTTAAGGCTGCTTTTTCTTCGGCGGTGAATTGTCCACCCTTTATTTCGATATTATTTTTAAAAACAAATGGCTTGTTTTTTTGATACTTTCGTGGAATAGTACAGGCGCTAAATAGTATAGCAAGAACAAGTATATTTCTAAGCCTAAAGGTCATATTATTGGTGGGCTGAAGAGTCAATTAAATTTAATCACAATGTTAAGCAAAACACATTCCAAATATATTCAAAGTCTTCACCATAAAAAATTCAGGGATGCAGACAATGTATTTATCGCCGAAGGTAACAAAGTAGTGCCGGAACTGGTGCAATCAAAAAGGTTTGTTTGCATGGAGATACTCGGTACAAAAGAATGGTTACAGCAACACGAAGTATCGCTCCGAAAATACTATGATGGCCCGCTTACGGAGATTGAAACTTTTGAACTGGAAAAGATATCAGCGCTGAGTACCCCCAACCAGGTGCTGGCTATTTTTAAAAAGGCGGAAGCAGCCCCTGCGATCATTGATAAAAAGATCAGCATCGTACTGGACACCATACAGGATCCCGGCAACCTGGGCACCATCATCCGCACGGCGGACTGGTTCGGTATTGAGAATATTATCTGCTCTGCCAACTGCACAGAAATGTACAACCCGAAAGTGGCACAGAGTACAATGGGAAGTTTAGGAAGAGTGAATATTACTTATGTGAACCTGCCCACCTGGTTGGCGCAACAAGAGATCAGTCTTTATGCAGCGGCGCTGGACGGTAAGCCGGTTCAGCAATTCAGGAACATCAAAGAAGGATTGCTCATCATTGGCAACGAATCCAAAGGCATTAGTAAAGAGATAATGGAAATGGTGACGGAAAAAATCACGATACCCAAAACCGGCGAAGCCGAATCGCTGAATGCAGCAGTTGCTACAGGCATCATTTTATCGCATATTGTTTAGGGTGACACAGGAGTTTTAAGTCCGCATCAGCAAACGAAAAAATTTGAAACATAAACCGGCAATGTTTCCCGGTTCGTTAAGAATCTTTTATCCAGGTATATTCAAATCAAAAATCCTTTAGTCAGTTAGTTTTTCTTTTCATCCTCCAAAGAAGCGCTTCCCGCTTTTGCAAGGTTCTCTGGTAAGGCATTGTTGGTATTGAAACTATAGCCTTCGTGAAAACCTTCAAAATTGTTATCGATGGCATGCGAGGTAACAAAGAGTTTATCATCCACTCTTTTTACAGACAGATAATGAAAGGGCGGTTTATATTCCAGTGCCAGGTCGGGCAGGCATTTCTCCTGGTGGTTCAATGGCTGGTGCAGGCCGCCGCCACCGCCAATTACTACAAAATCTTTCCCCTGCATCCGAAATCTTTCAAAAGCATGTGCATGGCCCGTAATGAACAACTGTGCTTTTTTTGACTTCACGTAATCCTGCACAAAACTGTCCTGTACTCTGTTGGAACACTTAACGATCTTACTATTGGTGAATGGTGCATGGTGACAGCAAACAATGATCGCTTTGATATCAGGAGAAGCATCCAGGTTTTCCAGTGTTTTTTTATACCAGTCCCGCTGCTGTTGATTTTCTTCAGCGCTGAGTTTACTAAAATTCGAATTAAGCAACACCACCGCTACAGAATCGGTTACCGACACATATCCTGTACGAACGTTCATGGGGAAACGCTTTTGAAAATTCGCTTCTCCCTTTTGCGTCATTCCCATTACTTCGTGGTTGCCCAATACTCCACAAACATTGGTGCCAAGTTTACGGCAACTGTCTAAAAAAATATCTACTTTTTTCCATTTACGGTCAGAGGAGCCCAGCCCCACCACATCGCCGAGCATATATAAACTTTGAGGCTTTTGCTTTAGAATGCTGGCAAAGATGCCGGCAGTGGCTTTTTTATTGTGATTGGGCTTTAACCAAAGCTTTTCCACCAGCATGGGCTGCTGGGTATCACTCACAAAATAAAGTTCGGGAGAGGCCCGGGTGGTATCTGTTTGCGCCATCAGGGGAACATTGGTGCCAATAACAAACAGCACCAGTAAGATTTTTTTTATCATAGATGTTGAATTAATCCCATTGAAAAACCTTCCAGGCCAATTGTACCTGCAGTGCGAATGCAGCGTCCTTTGTTTCAAATGCATTCATCCATTTTGCCTCTGCACCAAGGCCAAGCCTTTTTGATAATGGCAAAGTGTAACTGACGGCAATATTCGAGCCTAAAACCCAATCGTAGGAGTTTACTTTTCCCCTGTACACGAGATGGGTGTTCAACCGGTAAGAACCAAAGCCGGCATATATATTTAATCTTGGTAATACCTGCATCGACCAAACGATCATTACCGGTATCGCCTGCAGGCTTACCTGGCCTTGTCCGCTCGTGTCCCTCACCTTGTACCGGTAAAAATTGGTGAACCCTGTCTCCAGCCCCAAACGCAGCCTGTACCTGGGATACCACATCATCCGGAGGCTTCCTGTTGGGCTCCATTTATTAAGACTGCCGGGGTAGGCCACAGAACTTAAATTCACCGCCGCACTGTAGTAAGATATTCCACCGCCTGCCTGCAATACAAAGGAGGGTTTGCGTTTAGGCAGGGGCGTTTTCTTAACTTTTCTTTGTGCCATTGAAATGTTAAAACAACTGATCAGCAATATGGTTAGTATAAACTTATTGATGTACATAATAATAAAATGCGGTGCAGGAGGGATAATTTGACAGGATGCCATCAAAATGTCCTTCATTGATATATTGTTCAATAAATTCTGGTACATCCAGCGTCCATACAAAAGCCCTTTTACCTTCTGCATGGATGGCTGCCACCTTATCATTCTGGGTGCCTTCAGTAAATCTTGGTGCCCAGATGAGTGAATTGGCCTGGTGCAGGTTTTCAACAGAAAGTTCACAAAGTGAAGGGGTGGAAGCAAAGTTTGTAAGTGAAAGGAAATTATTGAATTGTTCCTGGCCGGGCAGGCCGATCACAATTTCCACATTTCTTCCGTGCTGGGCCGCACGTTGCAAAAATTCCTGTTGAATGGTTCTTACCCGTTCCAGAGAACCGATGTATTTTGTATCGAGCCATACAAAATTGAGTTGGGTTTGGTCAACAAAAGCGGATAAGGCTTGCCGTAGGGTAGGTATCCGTTCACCATGAATGAGGCGCACAAAGGCCGACAATTCTGCGTAGGTATAATTTTCAATGGGGCCCACCAATCCTGATTTTTGCGTTTCCCTCAGGTTAAGGTCATTATCATGATAGATGATGGGAATACCGTCTTTGGTGAACCGCACATCGATCTCAATACCTGTTGAACCAAACTCGGCAGTTTTCAGAATCATCTCCACGGAATTTTCTGAAACCGGCAACAGGTCGGAGTTACGGCCGCCCGAACGGTGCGCCAGGATATTAAAAGGAGTGGCTGAATGATACAATTTCCGTTTGTAGGTAAAGCGGATCGGTTGTTGTGGCTCTTCCTGCCCGTTACCAAATACTCCATTTATTACTACATCGCCGGCGTTTATTACGGGGGAAGGAGTCAACAATAATGCGGCGCCATTTGCATCTGTAACGGTTAAGCGTACCAGCCCCGTTTCTGTACTCACCATTTTGCGCCAATACCCATTTAAAAGGATGTTTCCATTCAGTTGCCGGCCTTCGCAAACAAAATAAGCGATATCTGTTCCAAAAAATCCTGACACATGAAAGCTGGTATCGTTACCAACGATCGCATAGCTCCATTTGATGGCAGTGAGGCTGCCAAATACATCGCTGCCGTTTCCCACATCATAAACACCCTCCATTGCAGCCCTTGCTGCCGGTGGAAGCGCTGCCGTACCGGGAGAATTAAACAGGCCCCAGGTACCAGTATTGGGCATCGTAACCTGGTATCCCTTTTTACAGGAAACAACCAGGGTGATCATTAAAAAGATGAATAGCTTTTTCACAGTATAAATCCTACGGTTATTTGTGGATAGAAAACTTTCCGGTTCGTTTTGTAAAACAGCGACCATGTTTGCCAGTAAAACTTGTTACTGATGGCGCTGAAGGCAAGGGTCAAATGTTTACGCTGGTAAAAAGGTTGTTCAATCGCCAGCGTAAACGCTTCACCATTGTAATATTTTTTTGTTGATACATATTTATTCTCTCCATTCTCTGCCTGGTAGTACAAATTAAAAGACAGCTGCGCTTTTAAAGTGATGAGCAGGTCTCTTCTCGTCATGTAACCAAAAGAAACGCCGGGATAGGTAAGCCAACCGGAGCCTTTGCTGTTGAAGCCTTCGAGTTTTAAGAAACCAAACCAATAGCCGATATCTGCGCCTGCACTCAGGTAAAATTTTTTACTGAGTGGCCGCAGGTATTGCACCCCGGCAGAAAGATGATTTTGCAGGAACTGGAAATCGATCCTGCCTTCTGCGGTGAACTTATCGCTGATCCGCCGCAGTACGGTGAAATTGCCGCAGGGGATGCGTATCCTTACTTCTTCGGTGATGTCTTCCGGTGTTGTGAGCATACTAAAACCAAGCGAACTGCGCCAGTGTTCCTGGTACATGGGATAGGGGAAAAAAATAGCCCGGTGCTTTGCCCTGAAAACAGAATCCTGCGCATTGCCTTGCAATAACGCAATTATCCCTATTAAAATAAAAACTGTTCTTAGTAACAAACGCATGCGCCGCCTGGTTAAATGTTTATGTATCGCTTTTAATATTCAGCGTAATATAATTCAATGTGATTGTTTAAAGCGCATTTCGCTCGCAATGATCATAACTCATTCAGGATGGCAGCAATGCCGGCCGCCCCCGTGATCATATCCACCTCACAGGAAAGAACAGCCTGTTCCGGCATAAACGGAACGATCGCCTCCTGCGGATCCTGTACAATATTCTTTCCGCCATATTTTTTCACCCTCATCATTCCTTCTACGCCATCTGCATTGGCGCCCGAAAGCAGTACTGCTGTGAGCTTCTCTTTGAATGCCACTGCAGCGCTGGCAAAATTCACATCAATGCTCGGCCTGCAATAATTTACTTTTTCAGAAATGTCAAGCGACAGCGTGCCATCCTCTTCCACGAGTAAATGATAATCCGGCGGTGCGATATAGATCCATCCCGGCATCAATTTATCTTTTTCATCTGCCTCTTTCACCTCCAGGTGAGTCCTGGATGCGATCAGTTCTGTTAAAGCCGTTCCGGTAGTGGTATTGCGGTGCATTACCAGTATCACCGGCGTATGAAAATCTTTTTTTAACAAGGGTAACATCAGTAACAAAGCATCCAGGCTGCCCGATGAGCCGCCGATCACAATGAGCCCGCCTGTTATTGCTACCTGGTCTTTCTCCATATCTTTTCTTTGCTGTCTACCTGTTTATAAAAATTGTTGATGGGAGAGAAGCGCAGGGTCTCTTTATTGCCCAGTGCCAGGAAACCAAGTGATTCCAGGCTTTTATCAAACAGCACTGTCACTTTTGCCTGTAGTTCTTTGTTAAAATAGATCATCACATTGCGGCAAAGGATCAGTTGAAATTCATTGAAAGAAGAATCGCTGGTAAGATTGTGATTGGCAAAGATCATTCGTTCAGACAATGAATGATCGAATTTTGCATTGTTGTAATTCGCATGATAATAGGTTGAGAAATCAAACTGCCCGCCGCTTTTGATATAGTTCTCAGAATTCAACCGCATGGTTGATACCGGGAAGATGCCCGTCTTTGCTTTCTCCAATACCGACTGGTTGATGTCCGTTGCATACAGGATCGATTTATGCAGGAGGTTCGCTTCTTTCAATAAGATCGCCATGGAATACACTTCTTCACCGGTAGAACAGCCAGCGTGCCAGATCCTGATAAAGGGGTAAGTGGCCAGTACCGGTACAATATCCTGGCGAAGGCATTTGTAAAAACTGGTATCCCGGAACATCTCTGTAACGTTCACCGTGATCTCTTCCACAAAATGAAAAAAATACCCGGGTTCGCTCATCAATCTTTGCTTCATTTCATCAAAAGACCGAAATCTTCCTTTGATATAAAATGTTTCGATCCTCCGCCTGATAGAAGCCCTTGCATAACCGGTAAAATCATACCCATGCCTGGCGGCAGCTTCTTCCAGTAATACTTCTATTTCATCCGTTTCGATCATATTGATTTAGTTTTCCCTGTGAAGGATCGCCAGTAATTTGTCGATGTCAACCGGTTTTGAAATGTAGGCATCGGCGCCGGCTGCAAAACACTTTTCTTTGTCGCCGGCCATCGCCTGGGCTGTAACGGCCACCAGCCGGATCTTTTCAAGAGCAGGGATCTTCCTGATGAGCCCCATCAACTCGTAGCCGTCAATATCCGGCATCATCATGTCTACCAATGCCACCGATATGTCTTTGTGCTCTTTGAGATTTTCCAGCGCCTGTATGCCCCCCGTGGCGGTAAAGCAGGTAAAGTTCTTTGCCGACAGCACCGCCTTCAGCGCAAAAATGTTGCGTTCGTCATCATCAATAATTAACACCTTGGTTTTGTTACTGTTCATATTTATTCAATATCCTTTTTCGTATAACCATATCCGCAACAGGGAGATCAGTTGATCCATATCCACCGGCTTGGAAATATAATCGGAGGCGCCCGCCGCAATGCATTTTTCCCGGTCGCCGCTCATGGCCTTTGCCGTAACAGCTATCACGGGAATATTCTTTAAAGCAGGAATAGCACGGATGGCACGGATGCTCTGGTAACCATCCATATTGGGCATCATCATATCCATCAGCACCACATCCACCGGCTTTACCTTTATCAGCTCCAGCGCTTCGTTACCATCCATGGCAGGTATCACATGTACATCGTATTTTTCAAGCGCCTTCGTCATACTGTAAATATTCCTTACATCGTCATCTGCCAGCAGCACATTTTTTCCTTTGAGTACATTTTCCTGCAGGATCATTTTTTCAAAATCGGGTACGCCTTTTTTACTTTCATTGTCCTGCATCAGGTGAAGAAAAAGCGACACCTCATCCAGTATGCGCTGGTAGGAATTGGCCGTTTTCATCACGATGGCATCGGCATATTTTTTCAATTTGAATTCTTCCGGCTGTGAAAGACTTTTACCCGTGAAGAGGATGATGGGCAACTCTTCGAGTCCTTCGTTTTTCCTGATAGTACCCAACAGTGCGTCCGCATTTTTATCAGAAATATTCATGTCAAGTATCACGCAGTTCACGGTTTCTTTGTACAAAGCCTGTACGCTGCCTTCAACAGACTGCTGAATTTCTGTGTTTACCTTATAGGTATTGAGATAATAGGCCAGCGCCTTTGCATGTTTGTTGTTCTCTTCGATGATCAGTACTTTTTTCCCTTTCCTGCCAAGTATAAAATCAATTTTTTCAAAAATCGTATTGAGCTGTTCCGGTGCAATGGGTTTGTTGATAAAATCGAGCGCACCCTGCTCCAGGCTTTCTTTTTTTACTTCAAAGGAAGACATTACATGTACCGGTATGTGTTTGGTATGACTGTTTTTCCGGAGCGCTTCCATCACCTCCCAACCATTTTTTACCGGCAGTTGTATATCAAGCAGGATGCCGGCCGGCATATATTTCACAGCCAGTTCAATACCTTTATCGCCACGCACTGCCACCAGAACCTTGTATCCCTTCTGTCTTGCATACTCAACCAGAAAGCTGGCAAAGTTCACATCGTCTTCTATAACCAGGATCACTTTATCGGCAGCGGTAATTGTTTCCCTGTCATCTGCTACATCACCTGGTATGGTGCTGGTATGATAGCGGTCTTCATCTGCCACAGGCAATGGTGAAGCTGGTCCGATCAGCGCCACCGGCTGCTGAAGCATGTCCCTGTGCATACCAACAGCACCGGGAAAACTATTGACCGGTATACAGCAAACGAACTGGCTTCCCTTCGATGGGGTACTCGATACCGTTATCATGCCGCCCAGCAGCTTTGCCAGCTCCCTGCTGATGGACAGGCCGAGCCCCGTGCCGCCGTATTTCCGCCTTGTTGAACCATCTTCCTGCTGGAAGGCTTCAAAGATCAGTTCCTGTTTTTCAGGACTGATTCCGATACCGGTGTCTTTTACCGTAAAGCAAATATGATCCGCCAGGGCAGTGCAGTGCAGGATGAGTTGTACAGAACCTTTGGAAGTGAATTTGAAAGCATTCGAGAGGAGGTTCTTTAATATTTGTTCTAACCGCAGCCTGTCTGTTACAATACTTTCAGGCACATCTGCACCTGTTTCAACACGCCATTCCAATTGCTGTTGTTTTGCCAGTGGTTCAAATAATGCAGTGAGACCGTTGGTGATATCAGCTACCTTTACTTTTTCGTACTCCACACTCATTTTTCCTGATTCGATCTTTGAAAGATCAAGTATTTCGTCGATCAGTTGCAGCAAGCCATTGCCGGAGCTCTGTATCACGGTGGCATACTGTACCTGCTCTTCAGTTAAGTTCTGTTCATTATTTTCCGACATCAACCTTGACAAAAGCAGGATAGAATTCAACGGCGTTCTCAACTCATGCGACATATTCGCCAGGAACTCTGATTTATACTTGGTAGATAAGGCAAGGTCTTCCGCTTTTTTTTCTATCTCAGCATTCTTTTGCAGGATCAGTTGATTCTTTTGTTCGAGCGCTGCAGATCTTTCTTCCAAAAGGGTATTGGTTTCGATGAGTTCTTCCGACTGCACTTTTAATTCTTCTTCCGATGACTGGAGCTGCTGTGACTGTTCTTCCAGTTCTGCATTGATCTGCTCCAGTTCCGATTGCTGCGCCATCAATTCTTCCGATTGCGACTGCGTTTCTTCCAGCAATTCCTGCAGGCGTTGCCGGTTGTGAATGGTGTTGATGGCAATGCCGATATTTTCGCCGATGTTTTCAAACAACTGCATCTCTCTTGCCCCATAACCGTGTATGCTTCCCAGTTCGATCACCCCGGTTACGCTGCCTTCATAGGTCAACGGGAATGCGATGATGGAAACAGGTTTTAATTCGCCTGCACTAAAACTTATGTGAAAACGATCATCTGTTATTCCTGATAACTGCATTGTTTGCCGCAATTGAAAGCATTGGCCTGCCACGCCTTCCCCGGCAATTACCTGTTCGTGTACCCGTTCACGGGATACTCCGTAAGTTTGCTCCAGCCTGAGTACATTTTCATGCGCTGCAGTATACAGTGCTCCCACCTGGCTGTTGCTGTAACGGGCTATAAAGCTGAGCAGCTTTTCAGACAGTTCGCTCATTCTTTCGCTGCCGAGGATGGCATTGGAAAGCCCGGCGGCACCAGTTTGCAGCCATTCTTTTTCAGACAGTTTTTCAAAAGCATGCTGCAGTGATACAGCCATATCATTTAATGATTTTGATATATCACCGATATTATCAGATTGGTTGTCTTCCACACGTATCGTGTAGTCGCCTCCTGAGATCCTGGATGACACGCTCTGAATGATACCAAGACGGCGGGAGATCGCTGCATCTTTATCAAGGAGTTCCTTCTCAAGCCTTGCTCTCACATCAATATCTTTCGACATTTTTACATAGAACATGATGGTGATGATGATGGCGGCAATGGCTGCAAACACTATCAGTATGGGCGCATAAGAAGAAAAACTTCGCAGGTCGTTGGTTCTGCTGATGAGCAATACCTTTTCCCTTGTTTCCATTTCGTTTACGATGCTACGTACACTGTCCATAAATATCTTACCGTACTTAAGATCATTGATGTCGATGCCTGTGCCTGCTCTTTTCCGATCGATCAGTACCTGCAATCTTGAAAAGCGTTTCTTTACAAGATCATGTAACTGCTGAATATTCTTTTGCTGTTCAAGGTTATCTGATGTACTGCTTTGAAGGTTGTAGATAAGGCCGATGGTTTTTTCGTAGGAGCCGATATAGGGTTCCAAAAATTCATCCATACCGGTGAGGAGGTAGCCACGCTGACCTGTTTCAGCATCCTTCATACTAGAAAGCACCTGCTCGAGTTTTAGTACCACTTCATTTGTATGGTCAACCAGTTTGGCGCTGTTCAGCAGGTTGCGGATGCTGGTAAAAGAAGCCACCGAACTGATGATAAGTATGATGAGTGAAATGCTGAATCCAATAAGGAGATTGCGTTTCATGGCATTTTTCATAAATCGATTTCTTTTCGCTGTTGATTAAAGACGGTTTAATAAAGGCATGGTAAAATAAAATAAGGAACCCTCACCCGGTTTGCTGTCAACTCCAAAATCGGCATTGTGCAGTTTGAGTATTTCAGCAGTGATATATAAACCAATACCAAGGCCCTGCGCAAAACTCCTGGAGTCCGCTACACGGTAAAATTTAGAAAACACTTCCGTTTGTTTATCGGCAGGAATGCCAATTCCCCAGTCTCTTACGCCGCAATAAAATTTGCCGTCTTCATTGATGCTGGTAATGATCTCGATGTTTTTAGCATCCACCGAATATTTTACGGCATTGCTGATGAGGTTGATCAATACCTGCTCCAGTCTTTGTGCATTTCCCCATACAATTACCGGTGCGCTGGCTGTATAAGTGATGATGTATTTTGGATAAATATCCTGCAGCATCTCCACCGTAGCGGCAAACACCTGCTGCACATTTACTTCTTCCATTACAAATTCAAGCTTGCCATTTTTCATCTTCGAAATATCCAGCAACTCACTGATGAGGTTGTGCAACCTGCCCACCTGCTTTAAAATACGGGAGGTAAAAAATTTCATTTCTTCACCTTCTACTGCGGCATCAATGATCTCCATATAGCCGTTGATACTGGTGAGTGGTGTTTTGAGTTCATGACTTACCATGCCAACAAAATCGTCTCTTCTTTTGAGCGCCTGCTTCTGTTCTTCAATGTCCGTAAATGTGCCGACCCATTTTACAATTTTACCTGCTTCATTTACCGGCACCACTCTCAGCAGATGGTACTTATATTCCTCCTGTGCAAGCTTTGAGATTCGCAGTTCAAGCTCTAATTCAGTGCCGGCAAGTAGCATCTTTTTCCATTCTGCAACGATACAGGTATCCTCAGGATGCGTATTGGGGAACTGGCTGAGCGAAGGGGAGTAGTCATACCAGTGCTTGTTCACGTATTCAATGCTGCCATCCGGGCCTGCAGTAAAAGCGATCTGCGGAATGGAAGAAAGGATGCCATCGAGGTCTTTCGCTTTTTCCTGTATCTGCTGCTGTGCTTTTTTTCTTACTTCTACTTCTGCATGCAGTTTTTCATGCGCTGCCAGCAGGTCACGATTCTGTTCATACAGGCGGTAAAAAGTTTTTACTTTCAGGATCAGAATATCCGGGTCGATGGGTTTAACGATATAGTCGATGGCGCCGGAAGAGTATCCCTTTGTAATGAATTTTTTCTCTGTGTTTACAGCAGATAGAAAAATGATGGGTATATCCCGGGTGATGCTGTTGTCTGAAAGATACCCTGCAACTTCAAAGCCATCCATGCCCGGCATCTGAACATCCAGGATGATGAGCGCATAGGAATTCTTCAGCGCTTTTTTTAATGCCTCTTCACCACTGGTGGCCGTATCTACCGGGAAGGAGTGTAACTGGAGAATAGATTTGAGAGAAAATATATTTTCAGGCTTGTCATCAACAATCAGGATCATATTTTATAGCATGGTTTGACTTGGTTCTTAAAGCTGGAATTTTTCTGATACATTCAATGTAGCCTGATCGTATCCTGTACCCCAGTTTCCTCAAATAATAAGCCGTATGCAGCTGATTAAGCAGAATCAATATAGGAAAGACAAGCACCCTTTATTCAAGCGTATTCCCTAATAAATATGTGAAATATATTTCCCGTTTTAAAAGTAATGGGCATTTAATTCCACGTTTGTTTAACTGTTGATGAGGGAAGAATGGGCTACAAGGAATTGTATTCGGAGAAAGATGTTAAATGCTAAAAATCACTGCAAACTCACGTTACCTGAATTGAATGGCCTTTACCGGTTTAATGTTTTTAACCAATATGGTTGGGATGATAAGGGTAGCAAAACAGATGGCCAAGGTAACCAGGTCAACCAGCATGATTTGCCACCACACAACGGCTGCATGGGCCCTGCTCATGTAATAAGCCTCTTCATCCAGTTTAATAAAACCGGTTCTTTCCTGCAACCAGCAAATACCCAGGCCAAGCAAGGTGCCTGCAACAATACCGGTGATGGCGATGAGGGAGGTGTTGTATAAAAATACCTGCTGTATCGTCCAGTCGCTGGCGCCTACTGCTTTTAAGATGCCCGTCATCCTGGTGCGTTCCAGCACGATGATGAGCAGGCAGGTCACCAGGTTTACGATCGCTACCACCATCATGATCACAATGAGATAATACTTGATGCTGTCCTGCAACTCCAGCCAGTCGAAAATATTCGGGTTAAGTTGCTTGTAGGTTTTTCGGTTCCAGCCCTGCGGCGTTTCTTCTTTTATTTTGCTGGCAACCGTATCCGTTAGCCGGTAGTCGTTCAGGTACACTTCGTAACCACCGATCTGGTTGGGCTGCCAGTCGTTGAGGCGCCGGATAAGATTCAGATCGCAAATGCCAAACTGCTTGTCGTATTCGTCAATGGAAGTTTTAAAGATACCCGCCACTGTTAGTTTTCTTGCCCGCTTGCTGCCGTCTGGCTGAATGAAAAAAGCCAGTATCCTGTCGTTCACATGCGCATTTAGCTGCGAGGCGATAAAGGCCGATATGTTAATTTCTTCGCTAAAGCCACTGTCGGGAAACTTCACCCACCTGCCGGCTGTTAAAAATGGATCCAGTCGTTCATGATCAAAAGAAGCATCTACGCCTTTTACCAAAATACTTTCTATATCGTCGCCATAAGTCAATATCACGGATTTGGTGGCGTAGCGCTGCACATTTCTCACCTCCGGCAGGCTTTTCAGGTAAGCTTCTACTGAATCATTCTTTGTGATCACGTATTCTTCGGCCGTGCTCACCCTGCTCTCAATATCTTTTTGCACATGAATATGTCCCCAAAAGCTGAATACTTTATTGCTGATCACCTGCTGGAAGCCGTTGAAGAAACTTAGTCCTACGATCATCACCGCCACGCTGATGGTAGTGGCCGCCGTAGCAAGCCTGATGATGAACCTCGAAAAAGTGCGTTCACTGTTAAAAGAGATGCGCCGGGCAATAAATGCAGGAAGATTCAAAAGGAATAATTTTGTTACCTTTCAAAAATAAATATTTTAATCAGCAGATGAGCTTTTTTAAATTAATACTCGTTTTTGCAATTGTACTCACTGGAAGCAACACTATTTCGGCACAGGTGAATCCTGATGCGGTGTATAATGATAAGATCCATTCTGTTCGGTTTCATGTGTACGGTGATCAAACTGGCATGCCGGTGTACAAACTCAACAGCGGCGACCGGCTCGAGCTGCATTTTGACGATATGGATGCCCGGGTAAAAAGTTACTACTACACGTACCAGTTATGCGATTACAACTGGCAACCGGTAAACATCAGTTCCTTTGATTATACCAAAGGTTTTACGCAGATGCGGATCACCAACTACCGTTTTTCATCGATTGCCTATACCCGCTATACACATTACCAGGCCATATTGCCGGAGCAAAATTCGGTGCCTTCAAAAAGCGGTAATTATTTGCTGAAGGTTTTTTTGGATGGTGATACCAGTAAAACGATTTTTACAAGAGCACTGCTCGTCCTTGATTCAAAAAGTTCTGTGAGTGCACAGATCATACAACCATTTGCTCCGCAATTCTACAAAACGCATCAGCGTGTAAAGTTCAACGTTAGCCTGCAGGGACTTAACAGTTTTGATGCCAGCAGGCAGGTAAAAGTGGTAGTGATGCAAAACAACCGTTGGGACAATGCGCAGGGAGGGGGAGTGATGCCAACCTTTATCAGGGGAACCGTGCTGGAATACAACACAGAGAACAGTTTTGTTTTTCCCGGTGGGAAAGAATGGCGCTGGCTCGATCTCAGGAGCTTTCGTTTGCTAAGTGACCGCATTGACTCATCCAATGATAAAAAGAACAGTGTTGATATTTATGTAAAGCCGGATATAGACCGCAATGCACAGCGGTATATTTATTATAAAGACCTGGATGGCCAGTACGAAGCCACTACTTATGAAACCATCAATCCTTATTGGCAGGCAGACTATGCAACAGTGCATTTTAAGTTTGTAACACCTTCAGCGGCTCCCTACCCGGGCAAAGAGCTTTACCTCATCGGGCAATTAACCGATTACCAGTTGACGGATGCCAACAAAATGATCTTTAATGAAAGCAAGGGCTTTTATGAAGGCAGCCAGTATTTAAAACAGGGTTATTACGATTATGGATACCTGCAGGTTGATAAAAATGATCCTGCACAAAGAACAGCTTTGGAGGGCGACTACTGGGAAACAGAAAACGTGTACACCGTATTGGTCTATTACAAATCTTTCACCGACCAGAGCGACCAGCTAATAGGGATCGCCAAAGTAAGTTCAAGGCTCGACCGGCCCGGAATTAGTTTTTAATTCATGCTTGCGAAAACGTATCAGCCCGGCAATTTCTTTCTTGTTGTTATTTTGTTTTTTTATCGCAGTGTTTGGCTTTCAGCTTATCCACTTCATCTCCATACATACCGGTAAACCCGAGTTCACTTGCTTTTGCCAGGTCGGCACAGGCTTCCGGAATTTTCTTTTGTGCGATATAAATAAGTGCCCGGTTCCTGAATGCATACGAATTGGCAGGATATAGCTCAATTGATCTTTCAATATCCGTCATAGCTCCTTTAAGATCGCCCAGTTTCAGGCGGTTAAAACTACGGTTGCTGTAAGACAATGGTTCATTGGGATCCATGCTGATGGCTTTGTCAAAAAACTGGATGGCTTTTTTGTGATTGCCCATTTCCTGGTATTTGAAACCGATGTTTACGTAGGTGCCAACAAAACCGGAATCGATCTTAATAATTTTATAAAGGTATTTCAGCGTTTGATCTCCCTTGCCAACTTCATCACAAACAGTAGCCAGGTTATTGAGCGTGCCGATATCCATCGAATCAATTTTATAAGCCGCCATAAAATCATCATAGGCGCCTTTAAAATCACGAACGCTTATCCTGGTAGCCCCCCTGTTTACATACAATAGCAGGTTTAAGGAATCAGGATTGTAAAAACTCAGTGCTTTATCAAAATCCTGCAGGGCATATTCATATTGCTGCAGCGAAGCCAGCATCAATCCACGCTGGCTAATGGCATTTACATAAGTGGGATAAAGCTGTATTACCTGGCTGTAGCTGTTATAGGCTTCCTGGAACTGTTTCAGCTTCGCCTGGTTATCGGCTTTAAAAAGCAGGTATTCTTTATTGGTAGAATCTTTGGCCAGGGCCAGGTTGATCTGCGCCAGCGAATTTTCAAAATCCTTTTTAGTAGCAAATGCCGCTGCTTTTTTATAATATTCTTCAGAGGTTTGGGCAGTAGCGGAAATGGCAAAGCATGCAAATAGAAAAATGAATAGTGGTTTCATGATCGGTTGTTTAAAGTTTGATTCGCTAATATAGATATTCGCCCTGCAGGAATGCAAAAAAGGAAAAAAAATCTGGACAATTATCACCAATCCTGATAAAGAAAGTGCGCTTAGCTAAAAATAAATGAGCCGGTAAAGTATTCTGTTAAATGCTACAGTTTTACCCATAACAGCAAGCGGATGAGGAAAATAAGCCCCTGCATTATTGAAATATATCAATCATTACACTTAGAACAGGCTGGCATGGAATTGAATGATTGTCTATAAAATTTAAACTTATGCAAACAGCAACAAAACACATCCTGAACGACCTTGTACTCATCAACAATGATCGCATTGCAGGTTACGAGAAAGCACTGAGCGAATTAAAGAGTGACGATAATACAGGTACCGATCACATTGATCTTTCCATGCTTTTTGAAAGAATGATCGACCAGAGCAAAAACTTCAGGAATGCCCTGGGAACTGAAGTGCAAACACTGGGCGGCGAAATGGCTGAAGGAACGATGATCAGTGGCAAAATTTACCGTGCCTGGATGGATATCAAGGCAGCGTTTACAGGACATGACAGGCATGCGATCCTCGAAAACTGCGAGGCAGGCGAAGATGCAGCACTCAAAGCTTACCGCTCAGCACTGGAAGAAGAGAGTATGCCGGCTTATCTCCGTGCGCTTATTACTGCACAGCAGGCACAGTTAAAAGAATCACATGATGAGATCAAGTCGTTGAGAGATGTGGTAAACAGTTAACACAACAACCGATATTGCAGGCCGGCTTACTTAAGTGTGAGCCGGTTTTTTATTGAAAATTCAGTAAAATACAGCCCGGACCCGGGCCGCTATTTTACATTGATGCCGGTTACTGCAACCATCGGCCGACCCACGAAATGAAGCCTTTTTTAGGCCGGCATTAACCGAAAATTAAATCCGGCCTTTGCGGTTATAAACAGCCTAATTCTCATACTTTTGTATTTACTAAACATACGAACGATGAGAAAACTTTTTACTACTATTTTATGCAGCATTGCATTCTTTGCGGCACAAAGCCAGGTAGGTACCACTGTAGTTATCAGCCAGGTATATGGCGGCGGCGGTAACGCTTCGGCAGCCTATCAAAACGATTTTGTAGAATTATTCAATCCCACACAGGCTTCCCAGTCCCTCAATAACTGGAGTGTACAGTATGCAAGTGCTGCTGGTACAACGTGGGCAGTGGTGAAACTTTCCAACTTTACGCTTCAGCCCGGCCAGTATTACCTGGTTAAGCTAGCCAGCGGCGGTGCAGTTGGTGCCGCATTGCCTGCAGAAGATGTAGCCGGGTCGATCAATATGAGTGGTACCAATGGTAAAGTTGCGTTGAGCAACGATACATTGGCGCTTACAAGCTGTCTTCCCAATGCTGCCATTGTTGACCTGGTTGGATTTGGTACGGCCAGTTGTTTTGAAGGAGCCGCGGCTGCGCCCACTTCTGGTGGTAATACCTTTAGTGTAATGCGTGCCAACAACGGTTGCCAGGATGGCAATAACAATGGTGCAGATTTTACCGGTGCGGCTGTGAGTCCACGAAACAGCGGTTCTCCGTTTAGTACCTGCGGTGCAGCAACAGCAGCATTGTTTGCACAACCGGGTGTGCTTTCCATTACTGCTTCAGCAGGTACAGCTTCAGCAGCGAGCGCTTATAACTTAAGCGGTTCTACACTTTCACCGGCTTCAGGCAACATCACCGTTACTGCAGGAGCAGGTCTGGAATTATCATTAAGTAACGCAGGACCATTTACGGCCGCAATAACAGTACCCTACACAGGTGGAGCTTTGTCGGCTACGCCTGTATATGTAAGGATAGCGGCAACAGCAGCACAGGGCGCTTTTAGCAGCACTGTTACCAATAGTGGGGGAGGCGCAAGTGATGCACTGGTAAATGTGAGTGGTGGTGTAGTTCAGAATTATTATAACACAAAAGCAAATCTTGGCCTGAATACATTGGGCACCTGGAGCAGTGCTCTTAATGGAAGTGGAGCATCGCCGGTATCATTCAATGACCCTTACCAGTATTTCAATATTGTTGACCAGGCCAACGCAACCTATACCGGTGTATGGGATGCCAGCAGTACCGGCAACACCAGCCGCATTGTTGTAGGTGATGGTGTAAACCCGGTAAGCTTTGTTGTATTGCCAGACGCTGACTCTGTAAGTTCAGCTTCAAGGATTGATGTGATGAACAACGGTACACTGGTAATTGCGAATTTGCGCAAGCCATTTATCAATGCGATGAATGTCGGTTCTACGATCGATTTTGCTGCAACCGGTGTTTCATCAACAGACACCGTAAGAATTCCATCCCTGTCTTACTACAATCTTAAACTGACCAATGGTCTTAAATATCTTTCCACAGGTACAACAACTGTAAGGGGCAATTTCATCATGGATGGTGTAATAAGCTTTGGGGGCGCTACCAGTTCTGTTTCCAAGATCAATTTGTTTGGAAACATCAACTCACTTGCCCAAAGTGCTTTTGATGCCAATGAAGCAGCACGCATTACCATCGGTTTTAACGGTAATACCGGTACACAATCATTCAATACAAATGGAACTGAGTTCAAATTGTTCCGTGTACAACGTGACAGTACCAGCGCTGCAGATCTGATCACACTGGGAACTGGTGGAACACTTACATTAGGCACCAGCGCCGGCGGCGGTTTACAGTTAAACCAGAGCGGAGCCAATACCACGGTACTGGATATCACTGATAACACCATTAACCTTAACGGCGCTTCCTTTATTACCGCTTCTTCTTCGGGCCTGTTAAACAGTAATGGTGGTACCATCAACATTAATAAAAATGCAGGTACGGGTAATGCCGGCAACCTGAGGTTTGTAAATGGTGCAACACTTAACACGCTGAACATTAATTTTGATAATGCTTTTGCAAGAGACAGCATCAACTTGTACGACACTGTATTTGTGCAAAATTTGTTGCTCAATAAAGGAAAACTGGTGGTGAATGTGAATGCAGACGGATTGTTAGATATTCCTGCCGGTGGTACCGTAACAGGTGCTTCTGCAACAGCTTATGTTGACGGAAAAGTTCGCCGGCATTCAAATGCTGGTATCGTATTCCCTGTTGGAAGTAATGGCAAGTATGCTCCCGTAACAATTAAAGTGATCGGGGGAACAGTAAGCGCCTATACATGCAGTTACTTCTTTAAACCTTACGGTAGCTATGCAATAGATCCTGCAACACTTGCTACATTCCCAAATTACAATGTTTCCCGTCATGAATACTGGACGATCGAACAGGGAACTACACCCGGCACTGCCGATGTAACGCTGGCCTGGAATGATGCCGGAAGCCAGATATCAAGTCTTGGGCAATTACAAGTAGCACATTTTGACGGAGCAGACTGGGATAATGTTGGTGGCACCGTTGCTCCCGGCAGCACTACTGCAGTTGGCAGTATTACGGCAGCCGGCGTTAGTACCTTTAGTCCATTCACCATCTCAGCAACTGCACTGGATGTGTTGCCGATCAAACTGGAGTACATACGTGGTGCCCGTACCGGCAGCAGCAATGCTCTTAACTGGAAGCTCACCTGCACCAGTGCAAGCATTAAAATGGAAATAGAAAGAGCTGCTGACGGACGTAAATTCAGCAGTATCGGCAGCATCACCGCTACACAGGCAAGGTGCAACCAGCCATTTGATTTTACTGACGCATCACCGCTTTCAAGCTATAATTACTATCGCCTTAAAATGATCGACGCAGATGGTAAAGTAAGTTACTCACCGGTGGTTATGATCAATGCAAATCAAAAAGGCTTTGCTGTTGTTGGCATTTACCCCTCAGTAGTAGGTAACCAGGCTTCATTGAGCCTGAGCAGCAATGTTGCCACAACGGTTGAAACAAGTATAACAGATATGGCTGGACGCAAATTACAACAGCGTCGCAGTACAGTTCCTGCCGGCAGCAGTTTGTTGAATGTAGATTGCAGCCAGCTTGCAGCAGGCTACTACAATATCACCGTAACAAATCTTGAAGGAAACAGCAGCACGCTGAGGTTCATTAAACAGTAAGAATATTCTCTTTAATATGCAGGCCCCCGGAATTTTCCGGGGGCTTTTTTTTGCCGGCATGGCATCATCATTCTTATATTTTCCTTTGTTTGAGCAGGACTGTGTAAGCCTTAAAACCTGGCCTGAGCCGTTGGGCAAGGTGGAGCAGCATTCGTAAAACCTATCAACTGAAAGTCTCCAGCCTCCCTGCCGGCAGACCAGAGAATGATATTGCCATAGATCGTCAAACTTAGTTCTGTAGAAAGCTGTTACAAAAGAACTGCATCACCAAATCCCATAAGCTTTGACGCAGCCTTTTTAGCGAAAATGGTAGGGATACCGAGGTTGAAGTAACGCATTGGATGGAATCCATGGTAGCCATCGCAGTCACGAATACGACTCGGAATTGTACTGCTGTATGATCATCGAGATCACCAGGGCCGCCACCAGGCAGATATTCATCATCAGGGTAGCGGGTAACTCGCTGGAGGAAGGAACGTTGATGAATAAATAATATAAAACATTACAGAGTGCGAGTTCGATGATACTACTTAAGAGGAAAAACGTTATTCCTTCCACTTCAATATAATAGGAAATTCCCGTAAAAAGGAGGGATTGGGTAAGTGTTGCGATCACTGCCAGGCCAATAACATAAAACACATTAAACGAAGAGGTGTAATCAGGGGTATCGACAAAAATTCCTATACCAAAAAAGATCAGTACAGAAAAGAACAGGTGGGCAATAGAGAAAAATGAGAGATACTTTACGAGGCGTTCCATAAAGAATGCATTTATTTTTCAACAATATGGTTATTATAAACATTAAGATGTTAGTAAATACCATGCCACAGCGCACTTTTAAATTCAATGCGTAGACGCCTGATCAGGAATGAATTGATTTACAGTTACACGCAATTTAAAGTTGTGGACAAGTTCTTCGCCTCGTCCACAACCAATGATTCTTTTGCAGGGAAATTATATGTACAAAATGAGGATATGTTTTTTGCCTTACAGATACTGCAGCAAATACTCCTATTTTCCCGGGATGGATGGTCTCACTTCTATCTTACTGGGCAATGTTCTGGAAGGCATGTGGAGCAGGTCTGCTACCAGCTGGCCAATATCTTCCGGCTGAATTTTCCAGGCATCTGCATCGGTAGGTACATGATCGGCAAAATGCGTCGCTACAGACCCGGGCATAATGGTAGTTACTTTGATACCATATTGTCGGAGGTCCATCATGATCGCCTGTGAAAAGCCTACCAGTCCGAATTTACTGGCATTATAGCCGGAGGCCGTTGCAAAAAAATTTGTTCCGGCCAGGCTTGAAATAGTAATGATATATCCCTGGCTTTGTTTCAACGGATCAATAGATGCTTTTACGCTGTTGAACACACCGGTAAGATTGGTATCGATCATGCTTTTCCAGTCTTCTTCCCCCAGGTTTTCAATGGAAGCAAAATGCCCCACACCGGCATTGGCTACCAGCACATCCAATTGGCCAAAATGTTTAATTACCTGCTCCACGGCCCTGGCTTCTGAAGCCATCGAGCTTACATCGGATTCCAGCGCCAGTATAGATGCTTTGTCACTGGTAAGTGCATCTGCCGCGGCTTGAGCTGCTGCAAGCGTGCGACTTGTGATGGCCACTTTCATGCCCTGGTCTAATAAAACCTTTGCAATGCCATAGCCGATCCCTTTGCTGCCGCCGGTGATATAGGCCACTTTATTTTTTATATCGTTCATAATGCGTTGTTTATTTTTCTACTACAAATAAAAGTAGTTGCCTGTTCACTTGACCGGATTATTTTTATCAGCCGGTGATAAGCAGAGTCGTTAAAAGCTGCTCATGGTACTTCGAATCTACGCCAACAAATTAGATCAATCTAATTATGGGTTATGACTAAGTGTTAGCCTCAAGGAAGAACATGCTTTTTAAGAAAATAATTCCTTTCAATACCAGCCCTGGGATGAGCCCAACCCGGTAACGACCACATATTGAAGGTGTGGGGACATTCATAGTTCGCCAAGTACTGTTAGATTCAGTATTTTTCTTAATGGTTGGCTGTTGAATTGTCAATTTTTTCTGCCAGTTCCTTTAGAGACTTCAATATTGGATTTTCTTCACCCTGTGGGTCTTCCTGAACTGCATTTGGCCTGTTATCTTCCTGGATAATTTCAAGTTTTGTCTTACCTTCTTCATTTTTTAAGAGATAACTCATAATGAAATAGTTTTCGGGTTTATCTTCAAGGTCGGGTCTGGGAGCAAATAAACTCTACTTTAATAGTTGAGTAGGGGTAACTTCCAATATTTTGCCCCATTGTTCAAGCACCTTATCTCCCCACTCGGTTCGAAATTTTATACCGGTACCCACTTCCCACGTTGCTATTAGATCACTACCGAATTGCCACAGTTTTACGAGTTCAGGTTTTGTGATCATATCCCAAACCCTTTGTGTTGAAGCATTGATCATAATTACCGAGATATTTGTTGACATAGTATTTTTTTGTGATTGTTGTTTTAATGAAATGCTGCTTTACCAGTATGCTCCATTAGATGGAATGCTCTATCCAATTGTCTGATACCTGATGATATGCATTGGATGGCTGACGTATTTACAAAGCAAACCAGCATCACCGCTCACACAGGTACTTATTTAACCGGGTGTAAAATATTTAATCCAGATTTCTTTGCAGCAAAAATATTTTTTCCCTTACTTTTGCGCCCCGGCAAGTCTTATACGACCAGCTCCTGTTGAACTCCCCCAGGNNACCGGAAGGTAGCAAGGGTAGATGGTTGAGCGGTGCGATGTGAGTAACTTGCCGGGTTTTTATTTCCCCAATGGCTGTAGCAGCAGGCGTCCTGTTTTGATCCCACTTTTATTTTCCCGCAGTTATTTAATGCTTAGTTAAACTGGCAATGTTTTACTTTTGTGCAAAACATTCTCTAACATTTTAAAAAGCTGATCCTCCTTTTGGGGATAGGGATATGAAATTTTTTATCGATACCGCCAACCTGGCGCAAATAAAAGAAGCAAATGATCTTGGGATACTGGATGGGGTTACCACCAATCCATCACTGATGGCCAAAGAAGGCATCAAAGGAGTAGAAGCTGTGATGAACCATTATAAAACCATTTGCGAAATGGTAGATGGTGATATCAGCGCTGAAGTGATCTCTACCGATTTTGACGGTATTGTAGCAGAAGGTAAAAAGCTGGCAGCCATTCATCCAAATATCGTGGTAAAAGTGCCGATGATAAAGGATGGCATCAAAGCTTTGAAATGGTTCACTGACAATGGCATTAAAACAAACTGCACCCTGATCTTTTCTGCCGGGCAGGCGATCCTGGCTGCCAAGGCTGGTGCTACTTATGTATCGCCGTTTATCGGGCGTATAGACGACAGTGGCTGGGACGGCATGGAACTCATCCACCAACTCCGCCAGATATTTTCTATCCAGGGATATAAAACTGAAATACTGGCTGCATCCATCCGCAATCCCAATCACATCATTAAATGTGCAGAAGCAGGTGCCGATGTTTGTACCTGCCCGCTGGAACCCATTATGGGATTGCTGAAACATCCATTGACAGATATTGGGTTAGCCAAATTTTTGGAAGACGCTAAAAAGTTTGCATAAACACAACGATCAAAAGTAAAGAGCTGCAGGGTAAAGCAACAGCAGAACGCCCGGTGACTTTTTACTTTTGATTTTTCCCCTTTGATTTCTTTTGCTTCATTTCGTTCATCAACTCATCCACCGTTTTCAAAGGCCCGTCAGGTTTTCTTTTAATGTACATGTCAAACTCTTTATGCATGGCCGGGTTCTGTTTCAGCACCACGCTGATGCTGATCTTGTCTCCTGTAAAACCAGGCGCTACCCACAGGCTGTTGCCATTAAAACTGCCTGCCGAAGCTTTAAAACTCACCTGGCTTGTATCAAGCGGCAGGTAACGGCCATTGGCCAAAAGTCCATCGATGTTGATGTAGTTGTACGTTCCTTTTTTTAAGCTGTCGGTGTAAAGATTTACATAGATGCTGTCGATCTTTTGTGCCTTACAGGCAAAAGAAACTAACAGAAAGGCGGGAAGTAAAAGTTGCTTCAAATTTTTTTCTATTACAAAGAAAATAATATGCCATGTTCGGCCACATTTCTTTTTATTCTGTTAAAATACGTCAGCCTGAAATGCCCACTTTTTGATGCAGGTATTCTTTCTTCTCTAATTCCTTTAGCATGAACAGGGCAAGGTCGCCGCTGTTGATACTGTAATGATTGGGTTCGGGAAGTGTATTGGCAGCCGTGGTGAAAACGCCCGTTGGTTCAGCCTGTTCAATCACCGGTGGACAAACAAAGGTCCACTCAAGCCCGCTTTCTTTAAGCAGGTTATAAGCTTTTAAATGCTCCTGCGATACAGCATAATACCCGGGTGGAAAATCTTCCTGCTCCATAATGAGTTTGCCGTCTGCAGATTCAAGAATGCCCATCCCACCAATGGCCACGATCCGTTTAATTGAAGCCTTTTTCATTTGCAACACGATATTCTTCATTCCAAGACTTCTCGTTTTATCGCCGCTGCCTGCCTCGCCGCCGATAGCAGAAAGCACGGCATCACATCCTTTAAGGGCGTTGTAAACCTGTCCTTCATCAAACAAAGCGCCCTGCACCAGCCCGAGTTGGTCGTTCTTAGGCAGACTTTCAGTAAAAACGTTTCTTCCGTAAGCTTTTACACTATTACCATTATACAGCGCCTGGTTCACCAGTTCTTTTCCCATCATGCCTGTAGCACCGAATACGATCAGTTTCATAGTTATAAATTTTATTTTTCAATTTCATCGAGCATTGCTTCTATCTTTCTTTCCCAGCGCATTTCTTCTTTTTTGCTCTGCCCGTATTTTGTTTCCTTGCTGTACTGGTCCATCAACACATTGAGTTCTTTATAAGTGTCTGTGTACAGTTTTCTTAATTCTGCATTAAAGTTATCACATGTAAAACTGGTTTCTTCCAGTCTTTTTTTAAATTTTAAAGAATATACGCCGGCCAGCTTCAGGCGGTAGCGCATGTGATAAAGAATTTCCTGTTCCTTCATTTCTTTACCCACCCAGGAAGATGATTTAATGAAATCGGCTCCTATACGCACTGTGCCATGATAATAGCCCCCGGAATAATCCATGTCAGGGTCGCAGGTAAGCCCAATATAAGATGCAAAAGTATTTTCGGCACCGTTGCTGCCTCCCTTAAAATCTGCCCAGGTAAGCTCCCTGTCCTTATCATAAAATACGGTGTCACTATCGGGCGCCATATCATCGCTGCGCACTTTTACAACCATTTTTACGCCTTTGCAAAACATGGGCGATTTGTCAATGGCATCTTCCAGCAAATCATCCACTGCAGCAAATTGCTTTTCAAAAGATCCACTGATAAGTGAATCATACTTCTTTTTCATACCGATCGGTGTCATCAGGTATCCCTTACCACTGTATGAGGTTATTTTTTCCAGTTTGTTCTTATAGGGAAACAAATATTCAACCCTGTAGCTGATGCTGGCATTGTCGTACGGTTTTTCCCTTACTTCGGTAATAGAAAACCGGGTGATGTTGAAAGTGAGGGGGTAGAGCGAAGAATCTGCCGCCAGTTTTTTGTCAAAGTAGTTTGTGAAAGCAGCCTTGGTACCACCTTCAAATGAAAGCCGCTGACTCTTGCCACTTTTGGGCTGCAGGGTAAAGCCAATACTGTCGTTGTTGCCGGTACTGTCGTTTATGGCCGCTATATAAAAATGTTTCGGCACATACTTTATAGTATCAAGGTAGGCCTTTACAAATTTCACCGGAGCCGGATCATCTTTAAACGAAAACTGTTTCTGGTATTCCAGGTAGCTGTCTTTTTTAACGGTGGCTTTTGGAGGATTCTTTTTTTGGGCCGTAGTATTCAGTGCACAGAAGAGCAGGGGCAATGTAAGCAGGAGGGTTAATTTTTTCAACATTGTGGTAATGTATTTAAGGAACTGCAAATTATTTATTTTATCGCCAACTTGTTAAAACATCTCTGATCGCCGGTCGCTTTAACAATAATACTTGTAAGAAGCAGCAGCATTGGACACCAGGTATCATTATGCAGAAACGTAGACGGATAAGACTGCAGGATGGATGATCTTATAAATTTCCCTATTTTGGTATGCGGATGGATTGCATAACTATGGAAAAAAGTTTTTTTTATTAATGAATTCTGCTACATATTTGCAATAACAAATGAGTGTACAAATTACAAATACAAACAGTTGGTGGCAGTCAGGATACTGATGATGCCGTTATGCTGTTTATATTCATTATAAATTATTAAGCCCCGGCAACTGCGCCGGGGCATTTTTTTTAGCAGTAATTATGAAAAAGATACAAATTGAAACCACCTGTAAGAAGCTGCTGGCAGATGTGTACACACCTGTGGGCATTTACCTTCGCTTAAGGGATCGGTTCCGGGATACGATCTTGCTGGAAAGCACGGATTTTCATGCAGGGGAAAACAGTTACTCCTTCATTGGTATCAATGCCATTGCAGGTATCGAGATCAGGAACAAAGAGGTGATCGATCTTAAACTGCCTGCACAAAATGCAGAAAAGGTAAGCATCAACGATCCGCTGGATGTACCGGGAATGTTATGGGATTTTATGAACAGGTTCGAAGTGATCCCTGCTCAAAAACCAATTAGTGCTGCACAGGCCCTGTTTGGCTATACTACCTATGACGCCGTGCAGTTTTTTGACACCATTAAATTGACAGCCACCCAAAAGCCATCAACCACCGGCAACAGTATACCGTTGATGCGTTACCGGCTTTATCAATACGTGATCATCATCAATCATTTTAAAGACGAATTATTTATTTGTGAGAACAGGGTGGCGGGCATAGAAAGTGAAGTACAGGTGGTGGAAAGCCTGATCAGGAGCAGGGATGTGCCGGGTTTCCCTTTTAGTGCCAGGGGAGAAGAAACCTCCAACCTTACAGATGCAGCCTATGTAGACATGGTGAAGAAAGGCATCGCAGCCTGCAACAGGGGAGATGTTTTCCAGATCGTACTCAGCAGGCGTTTTGAGCAGTCTTTTTCCGGCGACGAATTTAACGTGTACAGGGCACTGAGGAGCATCAATCCAAGTCCGTACCTGTTTTATTTCGATTATGGCGACTATAAACTAATGGGCTCTTCTCCTGAAAGCCAGTTGATCGTACAGCAGGGGCAGGCGATCGTTCACCCCATTGCCGGTACCTTTAAAAGAACGGGCGATGATGAAACGGACAAAGCGCTGGCCAAACAGCTGGAAGCAGACGAAAAAGAGAATGCAGAACATGTGATGCTGGTTGACCTTGCCAGGAACGACCTCAGCAGGATGTGCAATGAGGTAGAAGTAACGCAATACAAAAAGGTCAATTATTATTCCCACGTCATTCACCTGGTAAGCGAAGTAAAAGGTAAGGTAACGGCCGGGGCTAACCCTTTTAAATTACTGGCGGTAAGTTTTCCGGCAGGTACACTGAGCGGGGCACCCAAGTTCAAAGCCATGCAACTGATCGATGAATATGAACCCACCGGCAGGAGTTATTATGGTGGTGCTATCGGGGCCATCGGGTTTGATGGAAGCTGCAATCATGCCATTATGATACGCACTTTCCTCGCTAAGAACAACACACTCATTTACCAGGCAGGAGCCGGCGTGGTATCTGTGAGTAAACCTGAAAGTGAATTGCAGGAAGTAAACAATAAGCTGAACGCACTAAAACTGGCCATTGTGCTGGCACAGGGTATCTAAAAGGTGCAGGGTTCATGGCATTAAACCTTTTCCCAGAATGAACCATCAACGATGAACCACTAACTCTCAACCAATGAAAATATTAGTATTCGACAATTACGATTCCTTTACCTACAACCTGGTGCATTTGGTAGAAAAGATCACCGGGGAGAAAGTAGACGTGTGCCGCAATGATGAGATCGCGTTGGAAAAAGTGAATGAATATGACAAGATCATTTTGTCCCCGGGGCCCGGTGTTCCATCAGAAGCCGGATTGCTATTGCCATTGATAAAGCAATATGCTGCTACCAAATCTATACTCGGTGTTTGTTTGGGACACCAGGCAATCGGCGAAGCATTTGGCGCACAATTAACCAATCTCGATAAAGTGTATCATGGCGTGGCAACACCCATTAAGGTAGGCAACAAAGATTCGCAAATACTAAGCGGCCTTGGTGACACAATTGAAGTAGGCCGTTACCATAGCTGGATCGTATCGAAAGAAAATTTCCCATCGGCTGAGCTGGAAATAACTGCAGAAGATGCCAACGGTTACATCATGGCCATGCAGCATAAAACCTATGATGTGCAGGGCGTACAGTTTCACCCGGAAAGTGTATTGACACCCGATGGAGAAAAAATGCTGAGGAACTGGCTGACCCCAAAAGCGGATGTTACTGTATGATGGTGTAAATGTTTTATAATTCGTAACAATAAGTGTAATCATTGAAATGAAAAAAATATTAACCTTCTTATTCGAACACAAAAGCCTTTCAAGAGAAGCGGCAAAGGATGTGTTGCTGAATATTTCCAAAGGACTTTACAATGAAACGGAGATCGCCGCATTTATAACGGTGTACCTTATGCGAAGCATTACTATCGATGAATTACAGGGCTTCCGGGATGCGTTGCTGGAACTTTGCGTGCCGGTGAACCTGGATGGCCATGAAGTGATAGACATTGTTGGAACAGGAGGTGATGGCAAAAACACCTTTAATATCTCAACACTCAGTTGTTTTATTGTGGCGGGTACCGGTAACAAAGTGGCCAAACATGGTAACTATGGCGCTACTTCTATCAGCGGCAGCAGCAATGTAATGGAGCAACTGGGCTATCAATTCAAGAACAGCAACGACGCATTGAAAAAAGAAGTTGAAACAGCCGGCATTTGCTTTTTACATGCACCCTTGTTTCACCCTGCCTTGAAAGTAGTTGGCCCCATCCGGAAGAACATGGGAGTTCGTAATTTTTTCAACATGCTGGGGCCAATGGTAAACCCGGCCTTTCCAAAATATCAACTGGTGGGCGTATTCAATCTGGAAATGGCGAGGATATACAATTACCTCCTGCAGCAAACAGGCAGCAATTTCACCATAATCCACAGCCTGGATGGCTACGATGAAATTTCACTGACAGGCGACACGAAAGTAATTACCAACAAGGGAGAACAAATATTCACCGCAGAGGCATTGGGCAAAAGAACGGTAAGCGCAACAGACATCTATGGGGGCAATAGTGTAGAAGAAGCGGCAAAGATCTTCATGGATATTTTAAAAGGCAATGGCACCTGGGCGCAAAACGCTGTGGTGCTGGCCAACGCTGCCATGGCATTGCAATGCACCGGGAAATACAACAACTATGATGAATGCTATCAACTGGCAGTTGAAAGCTTGGAGAGCGGCAAGGCCCATGAAGCCTTGAGAAAACTTGTTAATTGAACTGAAACTTTGAAAGACCATGACGATTTTAGACAGGATCATTGAGCATAAAAAAGGGGAAGTAATTGCCGCAAAGCAGTTGCAACCGGAAGCAGTGTTACAACAACTGCCCGGTTTTACCAGGCCCACTTTTTCTTTAAAACAATTCCTGCTGGATGAAACCAGGACGGGCATCATTGCTGAATTCAAAAGACAATCACCTTCCAAAGGCATCATCAATGCAACTGCTGATGTAGTAGCTGTAACCGGTGCCTACACGAACCATGGCGCCAGTTGCTTATCTGTATTGACCGATCAGCATTTCTTTGGCGGCAGCAATGCCGATCTGCAACAGGCAAGGGTGAATCCAATACCGATCCTTCGGAAAGATTTTATCATTGACGAATACCAGCTACTGGAAGCGAAAGCCATCGGGGCAGATGTGATCTTACTGATTGCCGCCTGCCTTAGTCCCGAAAGAGTGAATGAGCTGGCCCTGTATGCAAAGTCATTGCAACTGGAAGTATTGCTGGAGATCCACCAGGAAGAAGAATTGCAGCATATTTGCGATGCCACGGAAATAGTGGGTGTGAACAACCGGGATCTAAAAACATTTACCGTGGATATTAACCGCTCTATCGAACTGGGCAAAAAAATACCGGCTGATAAAATAAAAATTGCAGAGAGCGGCATTCATGATGTGGAAACAATTTGTACCTTCAAAAATGCCGGCTTTAAAGGATTTCTCATCGGGGAAAACTTTATGAAACAACCAGATCCAACGATTGCTTTTGCTGAATTTGTTCAGAAACTAAAAAGATCTTTTTCGGGAGAAGATTAGAAAAGAGCTTATGAGAGTAAAAGTTTGCGGTATCACAGAATCAGAACAACTGAGTGCATTGCAGGAGGCGGGTGCTACATTTGGTGGCTTGATATTTTATCCAAGATCCCCCAGGTATGTATTGCGCCACATGACCACCAGCCAGATCAAAAAGGAAAACAACATCAACAAAGTAGGCGTATTTGTAAATGCTACGGTGGAGGAGGTGTTGCACATGGTAGATGAGTGCCGCCTGCACATGGTACAGTTACATGGCGATGAAAGTCCCCGCTATTGTGAAAAGATCGCTGATTATATTTCGGTGGTAAAGGCTTTCCGGGTGAGCGAAACAGACAATGTGGGCTACCGCATCCAGGAGTACATGAATGTATGCGACATGTTCCTGTTCGACACCGAAGGAGCTGGCTATGGCGGAACAGGGAAAAAATTCAACTGGGAAAAACTGAAGCAGGTGGCGGTAGGCAAACCTTATTTTTTGAGTGGTGGAATAGAACCCGATGATACAGAAAAATTAAAAATATTTGCTGCCCAGCCAGAAGCAAAAGCTTTATTTGCCATTGACATCAACAGCAGGTTTGAGACAAGCCCCGGCATTAAAGACATGGACAAGGTGAAAACATTTATTCAAAAATTACAATAAAACAACGATCGGCCAGCTTCGAAAGGAGGTCGAACTTAAAAAACAAACGACAGCAATGAACATTAAAGTATGTGGCATCACCCAGTTAAAACAATTGCAGCAGTTAGACGGGTTGAGCATTGATTTTGCCGGACTGGTATTTGAAAAAGATTCACCCAGGTACCTGGATGGTAAAATTGAAAAAGAAGCATTAAAGTCTTCTGATTTTGATATACAGAAAACAGGCGTGTTCAGCAATGCTGAAATGATCGATATGTTGGATGCCATTGATGATTACGGGCTGGATGTGATTCAGTTGAACGGCAGTGAAAATCCGGAAGTATGTGCTGATCTCTCTGATGAAGTAGAAGTGATCAAAGCTTTTAGCATTGGTGAAGAAAAAGTTGACATTGACGAACTGGTAGCGCCATACGATGAGGTGTGTGATTACTATTTGTTTGATATCAAAACAGGGCCGGGCAAAAAGTTCGACTGGAAAGTACTGTCGAAAGCGAAAATTGAAAAGCCGTTTTTTGTAAGCGGCGGCATTGGTGTGGATGATATCGATTCTATAAGGAAGATCAAACACCCAGATTTTTACGGCATCAACATCAACAGCAAATTTGAAAAAGAGCCCGGCGTAAAAGATATGGCGCTGATACTGCAATTGAAGCAGGGATTGAAATGGTAGGTTGAACAAGTTGAGCAGTTAAATGAAGATGTTATTTTCAAATGTTGGTTTAGAGCGTTTAAAATAGTTTAGTTTTTTTTGAGACAACCAATGAATTACTATTTGGCTTCATTGGCACAGTTTATCCCGTTCCGAAAGCTTTCGGAATTCGGGGCACTCTTGTACAGCATCTCTTTATTGAACACTACAGCCATCAACAACAATTCAACAATGTAACAATTGAACAATGTTTGTACGACATGCTATAGAAAGCGACCTGCCGGCAATGCTGGAAATTTACAATGACATCATTGCAAATACCACTGCCGTATGGCACTATGAACCTCATACACTGGCCATGCGTAAGGAATGGTTCGATCAGCGCAGGGAGCAGGGTTTCCCGATTTTTGTGGCAGTGGAAAATGAAAAATTATTGGGGTTCAGTACCATCGGGCCCTTTCGCCCCTGGCCCGGCTACCGCCACACTGTTGAGAACTCGGTTTATGTTGCGGCAGACAGCCGTGGGAAAGGCGTGGCGAAATTATTACTGCCACCATTAATTGATGCTGCCAGGCAACTAAAGCTGCATGCGATTGTTGCAGGCATTGAAGCGGAGAATACAGCAAGCATTGCACTGCATGAAAAATTTGGATTTACAGAAGTGGCGCATTTTAAGGAAGTAGGGTGGAAGTTTGGAAGATGGATGGATCTGAAATTCCTGGAGTTGATTGTGCCTGGTCAAACTTAAAATGTTCATTTATCACATGCGTTGAAAAAGATGAGTGAAGAGATGCGGCACAAGAGTGCGACGCCACTGAAGCTTAATTAATATCCTAAACCCTGGTTCAAAAAAAATAAAAAATGCTAACACAGGAAAATAACTTTACAGTCGATGAACATGGCTACTACGGGCAGTTTGGAGGCGCCTACATTCCGGAAATGTTACACCCGAATGTAAAACAACTGCAGGAAAGCTATTTGAAGATCATGTATGATGACGCTTTTCAAAAAGAGTTCCAGCAATTGCTGACTGATTACGTAGGCCGGCCAACGCCCTTGTTCTTTGCTGAAAGATTAAGCAAGCGATTCAATACAAATATCTATTTAAAAAGAGAAGACCTCTGCCATACCGGCGCCCATAAGATCAACAATACCATCGGGCAAATTTTGCTGGCCATACGGCTTGGCAAAAAAAGGATCATCGCCGAAACAGGCGCTGGTCAGCATGGCGTAGCAACGGCCACCGTATGTGCATTGAAAGGGCTGGAGTGCATTGTGTACATGGGAGAAAAAGACATTGAGCGACAGGCGCCGAATGTTGCCAGGATGAAGATGCTCGGTGCCACTGTGATACCGGCAACGAGTGGCAGCAAAACCTTGAAAGACGCTACCAACG
>DDEU01000036.1 GCA_002336815.1 Chitinophagaceae bacterium UBA1946
GCCAAACAGCTAAAACCAATACCAGTAAGGATTTCATCGAAGTCAACCTTTTGAAAAATTCCGTATTTTGGAAAACGACGCTACAACCGCTCCAGAAATTGTACAAAAGGAGACTTCTGTACGGAAATGCCGACCTATAGGAAAAAAAAAGGCCTGCTTATTCAGCAGGCCAGGTCATCTTAATAATTCGATATTATAATTGGTAAGTCCTGGTAAATGCAACTGCCTTCATCATATCATCTCTCAGCAGGCGATCCGCTTCATTAAAAGACACTTCCTTTCTGAAGGCTGTCATCAGCTTTTCAATAGCCGGGGAACTTTTGAGCGGCCGGCGGAATTCAAGGGCCTGGGCTGCGGTAAGCAATTCAATGGCCAGTACTTTCTCCACATTGTCCACTACCCTTTTGCATTTTGTTGCTGCATTGGCCCCCATGCTTACATGATCTTCCTGGTTATTGCTGGAAGAAATAGAATCTACACTGGCAGGCGTACACAATTGTTTGTTCTCACTTACAATGCCGGCAGCAGTATACTGCGGTATCATGAAGCCGGAATGCAGGCCCGGCTGCTTGATGAGGAACAGCGGCAGGTTGTGCTGGCCGCTGATCAACTGGTAGGTTCTTCTTTCAGAGATACTGGCCAGTTCGCTCATGGCGATGCATAAAAAATCAAGCGCTAACGCCAACGGTTGCCCGTGAAAATTGCCCCCGCTTACGATCAGGTCTTCGTCCGGGAAAATATTGGGATTGTCTGTTACAGAATTGATCTCTTTAATAAACACATTGAGCACATGATCAAAGGTATCTTTTGAAGCCCCGTGTACCTGCGGTACACAACGGAATGAGTAAGGATCCTGTACCTGGGCCTTTTTGCCGGCCATTATAGCACTGCCTTCCAGCAGGGAACTCAATCTTTTTGCGGTATCAACCTGTCCTTTGTGCGGCCGGATGGAATGGATCTTTTCGTGCAGCGGACTTGCCACGCAATCAAATGCATCAAAAGAAATGGCAGCGATCATATCTGCCCATTGCAGCAGCCGGTCGCTTTGTACAAGGTTGTACATACCATAGGCTGTCATAAACTGGGTGCCGTTGATCAGGGCCAGTCCTTCCTTGCTTTTCAGATGCAGCGGTTGCCAGCCAAATTCATGGAAGGCTTCCGCAGCCTGCATTTTTCTGCCCCCATGGTACACTTCTCCCATCCCGATGAGTGGTAAACTTAAATGACTCAGCGGGGCAAGATCGCCGGATGCTCCCAGGGATCCCTGTGTATAGATCACCGGCAGCACATCATTGTTGTACATATCTGCCAGGCGTTTAACGGTTGCTGTTTGCACACCCGAATGGCCATAACTGAGCGATTTGATCTTGAGCGCCAGCATGAGTTTTACAATCTCCTGCGGCACTTCTTCTCCCATGCCACAGGCATGTGATTTCAACAGGTTGCTCTGCAGTTCCTCCAGTTGATCATTATTGATCTGTACATTTTGTAAGTATCCAAAGCCGGTATTAATGCCGTAGAACGCTTCATTGCCCGAAGCAAGTTTGCTGTCGAGATAAGAGCGGCAGTCGGCTATTTTTTGGTAGGCATCGGTGGTTACTTCCACCGGCTGGTTGTTGAAAAGTAGTTTTTTGATCGTTTCAAACCCGGTATGACCGTCATCCAGTAATAAATGTTCTTGGCTCATGCAACATCGTCCCGCAGGAGTTTTTAATAAATGAATATTGTGCGGCCTCAAATGTAATATAAAAACGGCACTACTTCTCCGGGGCTATCCTCTCCTTCTTTCGAGCAATACCATCATCATCAAACCGAGCAATACCCGGTCTTCTTCTCCTTTTTCAAATTCGGCTTCCTTATGCAGGGTGAATTTCCGTCCCCAAAAAGAAGCGTCTTTTTTAAAAGAACATACCAGGGTGCCATCCGGCCTGGTAACGGTATAGGCAGGATTAAAAAGGTAACCGGAAAAGATCCCCAGCAAAGGCACTTCGCTCAACATGCCGTCCCAAACTTTTACCCAGGCATTTTTTTCTTTTATGAAAAGCCCCTGCTGATCGTTCTCATCAAACAATAAATAACTGGCCCGCCACAACGACTTCCATCCTTTACGCACCAGCCTGCCCAGGTTTCTTCCGGCGGCATCGGTAAAAGAATAGGAAGTATTGAAGTCGAGCCACTGGTTGGCACGTATCTCGTACTTAAGGTCTGCCTGCCCCGTATCGCTGAATACCTGTACATGTTCCTTTAGTTTGAACATCTTTTGCCTGGCGTAAGCAATGGTATTACCCAGCGCATCGGTAGCGGTAAAATCATTGTGAAGGGTGGCGATCTTAAACTGCAGGTGAAGTGGGTAATGGTGCTGATCAGGCAGGTTGGTTGCCGGCATATGATAAAAGGTTAAATGAATAACAATGATAACTAAAAGAATTGATATGTATTACACAGTCACGTCCTTTTCAAGCAGGTCACGGATCACCACGCTGGCCACCATGCAGCCAAATATGGCGGGCATGTAGCTGATGGTACCAATGATGGATTTTTTGGGGAAAGCTTTTTCTGTTTCAATGATCCTGCTCTGATCTACATCTTCCGGCGAAAACACCACCTGCACACCGGAGTAGATCCCTTCCTTATGCAGGTATTTGCGTACATAACGGGCAAGGTTACACTTATAACTTCTGGAGATATCTGCCACCTCTATTTTCAGCGGATCCAGTTTACCGCCTGCCCCCAGCGAACTCACCACCGATATCTTCCGGTCGATGCAGGCTTTTATGAACCATACTTTCGGGCTAAGCGTATCGATACAGTCAACAGCATAATCAAAGGCCTGCGATTCAACCAGGGCAATTGTTTTTTCTTCTTTTATAAAATCGGTGATAACCGTTAGCGCCAGGTTGGGATTAATATCCTTCAACCGTTCCGCCATCACTTCGGCTTTTAGTTTGCCCGCCGTGCTGTGAAGCGCCGCTACCTGCCGGTTGCAGTTGCTCAGGTCTACTGCATCACCATCCACAATGGTAATGCGTCCAACGCCGGCCCTGGCGATCATTTCTGCACAGATGCCGCCTACTCCCCCCAGCCCAACGATCAGCACATTTTTGTTGATCAGCTGTTCCAGCTTTTCTTCTCCAAGCAGCAGCTCTGTTCTGCTCATCCAGTATGGTATCATATCAAACAATCATTTTAACGTTAACTGCCTGTAACGGCGATAACAGTGTTATAAAAAAGCAGCGCAAATATAAACGGTTGTTTTTACCGGGCGGTTGAAAAAGCTATGACTACCATTCAATTGATCAAATGTTGTAAACAACTACCCAATAAAGTTTATCACCCCTTTAAAACCATCAGGTATAATCAGTTATTTTGTTACTGCAAAATTGATGGAATGAACAAACACCTGAAAGTATGGATGGCGCCATTGTTACTGATGCTCGTCACGAAGTGCGCCATGGCACAATCAATCACAATAGTGGCCGAAAATAAGAATACTTCATTGCGTGGGCTCAGTGTGGTGAACGACCGGGTGATATGGGCAAGTGGCAGCAACGGTACCGTGGCCCGGAGCCTCGACAGCGGCAAAACATGGAAATGGTTAACGGTGAAAGGTTTTGAAAAAAATGATTTTCGTGATATCGAAGCCTTTGATGAAACCTCGGCTGTGATCATGGCCATTGGCGAGCCAGCGTATATACTACGAACCTCCGATGCCGGCGATACCTGGAAAGTGGTGCTGGAAGATCATACCAAAGGGATGTTCCTGGATGCGATGGAATTCTGGAACGAAATGAGTGGGATTGTAGTGGGCGACCCTGTGAACGGCAAATTTTTCATTGCAAGAAGTTTCAACGGCGGCATCACCTGGCGCAGCATTCCTGATGGTAATTATCCGCTGGCCGACAGTGCGGAAGCCATGTTTGCCAGCAGCGGAACCAATATCCGGAAACTGAATAACCAGGAAGCCGTGTTTGTGAGTGGTGGATCCAAAAGCCGGCTTTTTATCCGGAATCATCAGGTTGACCTTCCTATCCTGCAGGGCAGGGAGACCACCGGGGCCAATTCCATCGCTGTTAAAAATGGCAAACTGCTGGTGATCGTTGGTGGTGATTTTAACGCACCAAACAGTACGGAGAAGAATTGTGTGATCAGCAGGGATGCCGGTAAAACTTTTACCATCCCGTTAGTACCACCACATGGCTACCGCAGCTGCGTGGAATATATTGGAAAAAAGAGCTGGTTTTGCTGCGGACTGAATGGCATAGATAAAAGCAGTGATGATGGCAATACCTGGCAACTCATCAGTAATGAAAGCTTTCATGTATGCAGGAAAGCAAAAGAAGGCAAGGCTGTTTTTTTTGCCGGCAAGGGCGGAAGGATCGGGAAGTTGGGAGGATGAGGTGTAGGGTTTAAGGTGTAGGGTTGAAGGTTGAAGATTGAAGGTTGAAGGTTTGAGGTTGAAAGTTGTTGAATATGGTTGAAGATTGGGATGCAGGGTAAAAGATTGCTCAATGTGTTTGACTGGGGCATGATAAAAAAGGAAGACAGTGCGCCAGGTTAATATCTTTGCTGACCGGACCATATACAAATATTTCCCTCGGTAGAATGACCGCTCTGAATTTACAACCACTATTTTTTAAACATAAAATATACAGCTCCTAATAAAAACGCAAAGCTTACCAGGTATTTCCAGTGAAAAGGTTCTTTAAGGTACAGCACTGCGAATACAGAGAATACAACCAGCGTGATTACCTCCTGTACAATCTTCAACTGGAAGCCACTTACACCATTGGTATAGCCAAGCCGGTTAGCCGGTACCATCAGGCAATATTCAAAAAAAGCAATCCCCCAACTTACCAAAATTGCCTTCCATAAGGGCACATTGGATTCTTTTAAATGCCCGTACCATGCAAACGTCATAAAAATATTAGAGAACAGTAAAAGCGCTACCGTACGTATCATACCCGTATTTTTTTGAAAACAAATCTAATAAAGCATCCATAAAGTATGCCCAATTAAATAAAAATATCATTTGGCATGATTTTGGAAAATTTAGCTTGTTCACCTGTGGTGATAACTTATATTGCAGAAATTTAATTTCAGTTTTATACATTTGTTTGCCTAACCTGGCATTACCCCATTAAATAATTAAAAACAAGAACAATGGCATTTGAAAATTTTCCTTCGGCTACAGGAACTCCCCCGCCGCCTCCAGAATCCCCCAAAACAGACTGGCGCTTTTTCTTAACGATCGGTTTGGTAATAGCCTTACTTGGCACCTGGGGCTATATCATCTGGGATAAAAGCCGTGTAAAAGAAACCATCCAGCAGAAAGACACACAGTATGCATCCGTAGTAACAGAAAAAGATAATTTAAAAGGTTTGCTTGATGAAGCTACCATGCGCTATGATGAATTAAAAACCTCCAATGCAAAAAAAGACAGCACCATCACTGCAAAGGACAGGGAAATAGCTGATAAGAAAGCGAAGATCCAGGCCATCCTTTCCAAATCCAATGCTACCAAAGAAGAATTGGCCCAGGCTAAATTGATGATCGCATCGCTCAACGATGACATCGCTTCTTACAAGATACAGGTAGAAACACTGAAAGGAGAAAACCTTGCACTTACCAAAGAAAAAGAGGCCGTTACCGAACAGAGAAATACGGTTCAAAAGAATTTCGATTCTGCAAAATCTGCGCTCAAACAAAGAGACGATATCATTGATGTGGGTTCTACACTTCATGCATCCAGCTTTAATATTGTTGGTATCGATGAAAAGAAAGGTGGAAAAGAAAAAGAAACTACCAAGGCAAAGAAAGCAGATAAATTAAGGATCTCTTTTAACCTTGATGAAAACAGGATATCCCAGTCCGGCTCAAAAGAATTATACATCACCATTACTGGTCCTGATGGCAAGCCGGTAGCGGTTGAAGCCATGGGCTCCGGTATGTTCACTACAAGGGAAGAAGGTGAAAAGATCTATACACAAAAAGTAACGATCAACTATACACAGGGACAAAAACAAACCGTAAGTTTCGACTGGAAACAGAATGCTACTTTTGAAGTAGGTAACTACAAGATCGAAGTGTATCACAACGGTTTTAAAATTGGTGAAGGCATTGCCGTATTAAAGAAAGCAGGACTTTTTGGATAATTCATTTCCTGAAATATAATTTCAAAAAAAGGGTTCCCTGGCGGGAACCCTTTTTAATTGTGAAGTCTTTTCTCAGTGTCAGTATCTGTAAGATGTTTTTAGCTGTTTTAAGAAAGCCGAAAATGTACCGGGCGTAACTGCCCAGTCAGGTGCTTCAATATCCCCCCAGGCTTTGGGATTGTCTGCATCATTAAAATAACTGATACCTGTTATTTCCGCATTCGATTCAATGGTAGCAGCCGCTGCAGTGAGCCACTGGTCTTTATAATCTTTCGGACCTTTCACTCCAAACTCCGTAATGAAAAGTGGTTTGTTTGAAAACCAGATGCGCCTGTACTTTCGTTTGAATATCGTTTCAAACGACTCCTGCTTATTGTGATCGGTGATGTTCTTGTCCGGCAGGCCATAAATGGCAATGCTGGTATAATCAACCACATCGCTGCCCGGCCAGAACTCCATAGAGCCCCGGTCGCCTGCCGGCCCCCATACAAATAATATATTACCGGGGTTTTTATCCCTGATGAAATTTACAAAGTAACGGTAACACTTAATGTACTGCAGCGGATCCTGGCTTTGCCATGGATACCTTTTGATAGGGATCTCCATTTCGTGCAGCCAGCGCAGGTAAATCGTTTTATCGGTGACAGATGACAGCACCGCATAGAGCTGGTTGAATACACTGTCATACTTTCCTGCCAGTATATTGGCCATGAGTTCGGTGTCTTTCGACAGCTTTTTATCCCTCCATGGTTCCATCGTTACGATCACGTGATGGTTTCTTGATACAGCACTGTCAAATTTTTTCCTGAACGAACCAGATTTTAAAAATTCAAGGTTCACGAAAATATGCTCTGTAGTTACCGGCACGCTATCGGTCAATTTTCCCTGCGGATCAAATACAGCAACAGTTAAGGTGCCGGCTTTTCTTAAGGTACTGTCTGCTTTTTCTTTATCTGCAGCATTCATGTCAAGGTATTCAATCGCTTTATTCTGTCGGATGTAGCCTACCGCAGCATTAAAATCAGCCTGTATAAAATCAGCCGTATTGATTTTCTCTGAACCGATTACCAGTGCCGGTTTATCAAAAAAACGCAGGCGGTGCAGCTTGCGGAAGATGAGTTGCTGCATGTTTTTTTCTTCAGGATAATTGTCCGTCATGCTTTCTGATTTACCCTTTAAGGTTACAGAAACGAGGTCAACCCACCTAGCACCGGGCCAGTACTCTTCTGTACCGGGATAGCCTGCCGGTGCCCACACCATCTTAACAGCGGGAGCCACCGCTTTTAGGTGCTCAGAAAAATGGCGAAATGCCTTTGCATAGGTTGCTGCGCCCTGCATCTGCCAGGGATATCGGTTCACATATACTTCCATATCGGGATTCAACCGCAGCATCACCAATGCTTTTTGCACGGACAGCAATTCACCCAGCTTTTTAATCTTGGTATCATACAGGCCATTCTCAATACGGTTAAGTACATTTTCTTTTGAGAACTTACCCTGGGCAGGCCATGTTTCTACCGTGATCAGCACTGCCGGGGCATTGCCAATCGTTGTTTTGAGCTGTTCCGCAAAATCAACAGCCTGCTCATTGTTCCATCGCAACGTGATACTCCTGCAGTTACCTACCCAGCCTGCGGGGCTGCTATCATTACGGTCGTATAAAGCCAACAGGGGCTCCTCTCCTCTTTCGGCGATCACATCGGTTGTACCACGCCCAAAAAAGATCTTGTAACCGGCAAAAGCTGCTGCTGCAACAATCACCGGCAACAACAACCATATTTTCTTATGCTTCATCATTATAAAGTCTACTTTATTTTAAGGTGCAGCTTCGACCAGCTGTTTCCTCTTGTTCCAATCTAATTAATTCAACAACCGGTTTTTCGACGGGGTGATTTCATGAATGCAATATACCGGGCTTCACTCGTATTCCGTTCAGATCAAGTCACTTAAAGCTGTTCAGGGTGCAGTAATCCAGGCATCTACCCAATAATGGGTGTATCAAAAAAACACATTGCAACAGGTTCCGTTTTTATTAATTCCTTCTTTAAAAAAATGAAGCCGAATGCAAAGAAAGTTGACTGAATTGGATTTTTTGGCACCATAGCGTCAAAATTTCCCCTTACTAAATACCAATTGTCATTCTTACACGTTAAATAAAAAAAATACTATATTGATCAAACTTAACAATATAATAATATCGTAAACTTAATAATGATTTATTGTTTTCCTGGCAAAAAAAAATCCAGCCTGATAAAGCATGCCGGCATAAGACCCGTTGTGAAACTAAGTAGCTCCCTGTTGCTAGGGGTTCTGCAGCTACTCGTTTCCTGCAATAATAATGGCAATACGCAAACAGCCGGCACCAAAAAGGTAGAGATCAGGAAAGAGAACGGCCAATACAGGCTGTATAAAAATGGAACTCCTTTTCTTATCAAAGGTGCTGTCGGACATACCCATATTAGTGAGTTGTCATCCAGCGGAGCCAATACGTTATTGGTATGGGACACGGCAATACTTGAAAAAACACTGAGCGAAGCACAGCAACATAATATTTCGGTAATTGTCGGGCTGGATGTACCAACCGGAGACCTCACAAGTTTTTACTCCGATCAAAAGCAGGTAGAACAATTGTTCAATGCCTACAGGTCTGTTGTAAAACGATACCAGCATCACCCTGCCCTGCTGGCTTGGGCGCTGGGCAATGAACTTGTTATGCCACTGTCATCGGGGGCTTCAGATTTCTACAAAGCATACAACCGTTTTGTAAAAATGATCCACACCGAGGACAATGATCACCCTGTTACTACTACCATTATCAATTATCAGAAGCAGAGCCTTTGGAACATCAAATGGAAGATCCAGGGTTTGGATTTTATTTCAATCAATACCTATAACAGGCTGAAGGATATAAGGGAACAGCTTGGGAAATTAAGCTGGCTTTGGGATGGCCCCTTTATCGTATCGGAGTGGTCGCCCATGGGTGGCTGGGAAGCAGAGACAACCGTATGGCAGGCTCCGATTGAAAACACCAGTACAAAAAAGGCGGAACAGTACACTGAGTTCTATAAAAAATATATGCCGCTTGACAACAACAGGTTCCTGGGATCACTCGTGTTTTTCTGGGGTAGCCGGCAGGAATATACCCATACCTGGTACAGTGTATTCCTCGAAGACGGATCATCCACGGAGATCAGGGAAGCGCTGAAAGACTGCTGGACAGGAGATTCAACTCCTCACCAGGCGGTGAAAATAAAATACATGCTGATCGACAGTATGGGTGCCAGAGATAATATCCTGCTAAGCCCCGGCTCAAAACACATGGCCAACCTGTTGCTTGAAGACGGGCAACTACAGGATAGCAGCCTGCGTTACTCATGGGAAATAGTGAAAGAAGACTGGCAGCACTGGGGAACAACCTGGTATTATTTTAAACGGCCGATGGCTGAAAGGAACCTTTTGCAAGACAGTACCCTACAAAATGCGGCCTTTGTATGCCCAACCAGGCAGGGACCGTATAGGATCTTCATCAATGTTTATAACAACAAAGGCTTTTGCGGTACCGCAAATACACCATTTTACGTAGTAGACAATGAATTTTAAATCAGTCCCCATATTACCCCCCACGAAAAAAGAAAAGATCGCCCTCCGGGCGATGATCTTTATCGGCTATTTTTCAGTCGGCTTTTTTTTATATACCATGCTGCAGGATAGCAATATCGGGTATAAACCATTGTACATACTGCTGATGATCACCATGGGCTATGGTTGCCTTAAGTACATGCATGAGTGGTATCATTATTTTTCCATCTCGGTTACTCCCAAACCGGAAGCAACCAGGATCTACACGATCGATGTACTCACAACCTACTGCGCAGGTGAGCCGAAGGACATGCTGGAAGAAACGCTCACAGCCATCCAGGAAATGACTTATCCGCATACTGCCTGGTGTTGTGATGAAGCGGATGACCCCGATGTAAGGGCGATGTGCCGGCGGTTGGGCGTGCGACACGTTACAAGAACTGTAAAAGTAAATGCCAAAGCAGGCAATATCAACAATGCATTAAAGCAGGCTACCGGCGAACTGGTAGTAGTGATGGATCCGGACCACGTACCGGCGCCGGATTTTTTAGATGCAGTAGTAGGTTATTTTGAAAATCCGGAGGTTGGTTATGTGCAGATCGTGCAGGCCTATCACAACCAGCAGGAAAGCCTGGTGGCAAAGGGGGCTGCTCAGCAAACTTACCAGTTTTATGGACCGATGATGATGTGCATGAACAGTTACGGAACCGTACAGGCTATCGGCGCCAACTGCACATTCAGGAGGGCTGCACTCGATTCTATCGGCGGGCATGCGGCCGGGCTTTCAGAAGACATGCATACCGCCATGCAGATGCACGCAAAGGGCTGGAAGTCGGTGTACATGCCATCTATCCTCACCCGTGGCCTGGTGCCGGCAACCCTTTCCTCTTATTTCAAACAGCAGCTTAAATGGTCAAGAGGTACCTGGGAACTGCTGCTGGTAACCTATCCGAAACTGTTCACCCAATTTACCTGGAGGCAAAAAATACACTATTTCCTGCTGCCCTTTCATTATCTCTGCGGCATCATTTTCTTTATCAATTTTCTTATACCTGTCATCTCCCTTTTTACCGGGTATATTCCGCTTAAGATGGATGTGATCGGGTTTTTACTGGCCTCACTCCCCATGCTGTCCATGAGTATATTGATCAGGCATTTTGTACAAAAATGGGTGGCCGAAGAAACAGAAAGGGGCTTTCATATTGTGGGGGGCATTTTGCAGATTGGTGCCTGGTGGGTGCATTCCATTGGCTTTTTTTATACGTTGCTTAGAAAGAAGGTACCCTACATCCCAACGCCAAAAAATGACAATGATCCATTACCAATGATACTGAACCTGCCTAATTTATTTATCGCAGTTGTATCGGTGCTGGCCATCATTTACGGGTTTGTGAATAATTACAATCCTTACACCAGCTTCATGGCAGGGCTGGCATTTATGCAGGTCATTTTCATGGTATTCATATTTTCCATTTCCGGTTATGCCAACAACGATAGCAAAGTAAGCCATATCGCCAGGAAGATACGCAGCAACACCTGGCTCATCGTACAGGCACATGGTTTCCTCAGGAAATACTCTGTTATCCTTGCTGTGCTGGTAGTAACACTGTTTACTTTTGCCTACCGGGAAATGCAGGAACTCCCTACCTTTCTTCCCAGGGCATTGCCGGAACTGGAAGTTTTTTACAAGGGCGTTTTTCAACCTTCAGGCAATGGCAATACAGCAGTGAATGCGGTGCTGAGTGAAAATAAGAATGCTGATATTATAGGCTTTAGCCTTACAGCGGCCGATGACGGCAATACCGTTTTACCTGCAGATAGTTTACAACAGGTATATAAAAACAATGCGCTGCCGCTGATCACCTGGAAGCCGTTTAAAAATAGCAGCAGCAGCAAAACAGTCAATAACAGCCTGATGGAGGAAGTAGCCAATGGCAAATACGACGGGCAGTTTTATTCATTTGCAAAACAGCTGGCAGCAACTGGCAAACCGGTATTCCTCAACATCTCGTTTCAAAATACTGCCAATGACTCCCTGGATCAATTAGTGCCGCAGCTTTTTATTGCAGCATGGCAGCACATGCACAATGTTATAGACAGCGCAGGTGCAAACAAAACGATTTGGGTATGGAACCACTCGAATGCAGCCACTGCAGAAAGCTATTTTCCCGGCTCCAGGTATGTGGACTGGCTGGGTGTAAAAGCGCTTGACTTCAGCAGGGAAACCAACGGAACAGACAAACAGGGTTTTTATTTAAGCTACCATCCTTACCACAGGTTAAGCCTATTCCAGGCTGGACTGCCGGTGATGATCACAGAAGCAGGCACCCTCGCTGCTAACAAGGCATTGTGGTGGAAAGTGGCAGCGGATAATATTGATACCGCCTTTAAAGAGATCAAAGCGGTGGTGGCGGTTAGTGATACAGGCAACTACCTGCAAACGGCTGCACCATTCATTGCAGGTAATACAGCTGACTTTTTTCAGAAGCTTCCCAACAGCAATTTCGAAAAAAACCTTTCTGCCGGCAAACTGCCTGCCACTGCAGCAGCTTCGGCGAAGCAATACGATCTGCCGGATACCCTGAAGGGCATTGTGTACGACAAAGGCTATTTCTGGTTCAGGAACAGGCACACAATGACGGCCAGAACTGTTGAAAAAGACATAGCCAATATTAAAGCGATTGGTGTAAATACTGTTGAAAGAACGATGCCGGGGTTTTATGATGATATTATTGATAAAGTACTCCGCCAAAACAATATCAAACAGATCGGCAGATTTGTTACACTCATCGGTGCAGACGAACTGGACAACACTGAAGTACTGGAAAAGGAAAAGCGAAAAATACTTGCAGTGGTAAAAGAGAACCTCGGCAAAACAAATATCATTGCATGGAACCTGGGCAGCGATATCCTTTTTAACCTGGAGAACCAAACCTATAAACCCGGTTATTTCTATTACCGTGATAAATACGTAGTATGGTTGGCAGACCTTTGCAACCAAATACGCAGCATTGACCCGGTAAGGCCCATTATTACCGATCTCAACTGGGATGTAAATGGTGAAAAGCGACTGGCTTTTTATAAAGCACATGTGCCGCAGATCAACAGGTACATGCTTACCGCAACCAGTAAAAACAAACCAGGTTTAAAACAGCCCCTTGCAGCACAAACAGCCTGGGGAAAAGTGCCGGTAGAACTATGGAGTTTATTACCGGCGATCAAAAAGTCTGGTTTTGTACCTGCATGGCAGGATATCGAAAACACTGATTACATTACCCTCAACGGCCTGCTCGACCTGTCTGCAAGAAACAAACACCTTTATAGAAAAGTGGTCAAGACCTGGACAGGTGCCAATATTGGTGAGTCCCCTGTGCCCGACATTAAGATATTGCGGCCGGCAAAAACCACCAGGGAAAATATTTCACTCAGTTACAATGTGATGTTCAGGAAAGACAGTACGCAATGGAGCCTGTACAAAAACCAGGTAAAGGACCTTCACATAGAATGGTATCTTGTAAGGGTTGACCAGTATGGCAACACCATGTTCATAAAGCAGGTGGGCACCGGCAGCTCTATTAACCTGCCGATACCTCCTGAGCCAAAGTATTACGAATTGTATGCAGAAGCAGTGTTGGGCAAGGATGTTAAAGTTGCGAGGACTACATTGAATACACCGCTTGAGTAACATTCATACGCCACAGTATTCGTTACCAAATTTTTATCAGGCTGTATAAGTTCGTAATAACCGGGGGCCTTAATACATACCCATTTTTAAATCACTCACAGTGCCCTGTATACGACAATACTTGCCAGGCCTTTAATAAAACGACGTCCCGTTGAAAAATCGGAGCAGTTAACAATCAGCATTGATTCTTTTAAACCTGCGGCCGCAATGGTTTCCTTTTCACTAACCAGGTAAACCGAATTGCCTGTAGCACTGTTAAACAATTCATTCCAGGAGTACACCACTTTATAACCATCGCAGGCAGTGAAAACAAAATACAGTTCGCTCTGGAGCTTTGGTTCAACATTGTATTCAATCTCTTTCAGCAACTCTTTCAGCAATATGCCTTTCAATCCCTTTTGAACAGATTTTTTTTCGCCCTTATGATTCGTAATCTCCAGGTCAGGGATTGCCACTGCTTTCAAACTGTCCAGTGCGCTGATCGTAATTGTTTTCTGCTGCTTTATCGCACCGCTGATGGTGAATGAAGTGCTGGTGCAGCTAACATGCTGTGCCTGCAGTTGGAGAGATAAGCAAACCGCTATAACTATCGTTACTAATTTCATGTTGTTGTTTTGGTAAAATAACAGAAAAATGCCTGAAAATAAAAAGCTGTTTTAAAAACGGTGGCACTTAAATATTTTATTTTCTTTAGTGTATCGCTTCTGCAAAATCCACCACATCTGCTTACCTTGCCCCCTCAATAAAATATACGTTGCATAAATGAAACCAGTCAGCCTGCTAACTGCTTTTGCCACCGGAATTATTCTATCGATGATCATATTGAGCTGCAGTACACCCAAAGCGCTGGAATACCGTGACTTCAAAAACTTCAAAATCGAAACGCTTGGCTTTGCAAGTTCTTATGTAAAAATGGACATGGTGTACTATAATCCTAATAGCTATGGCCTGCAGTTGAAAAGAACCGATCTTGATATTTACATCAATGATGTGTATATGGGCCGTACCTCACAGGAATACCAGGTGAACATCCCCAGGAACGATACCTTTTCCATCCCGCTAAGAATGGAAGTGGACATGCGCAATATTTTTAAGAATGGCCTGAACCTGATGCTTAAAAATGAAGTGATGGTAAAAGTGACCGGCACGGTAAAAATTGGTAAGGCAAATGTGTTCATGGGTTTCCCCGTGAGATACGAGGGCAAACAGGCTTTTACCATGTTTTAAACAACGGCATTGGCCTCTCCTGCTCAGCTACGGGGCTTTCCACCGGCCACTGCGCCAATAACAGCGCCCATCAATGCAGCGATCGCTGTAAGGGCGATCACATCTGCCGCCATTCCTTTTTTACTCAGCACAATCGTAGCGCCATACAGCATCGTATCTTCCGAAACCCTTACCAGCAAACCGATACAGGCACCGGTGGTAAGTCCCCCGACAACAGTGCTCACGTTACTTTTCAGGATGACATAAGTAAGGAGTGCTGCAAACACAATGTGGGAGATCGCCTGGTAAAGGAAGATCGCTTCCCGCCTGCCGATGTGGCCTATCTGGCCCGGGTTCTGTCCCATAAAATGATACAGGAGATGTCCGTACACTAATTTGCCCAATAAAAAAGATACCACTGCGCCGGCAAGGGTGCCGATGACTAATTTCTTAAGGTCCATTGAATATCAATTTAAGGTTTAGAGGATAACTACCTACAAGGTAATTATTCATCCCGGGTACTGCAATAGCAGGATGATAACGGTGGATAAATAGTGGTTACCTGCTTTGGGCGGCGGTGATCAACATAAAAAGAGGCTGTATCAAAACGATCAGGTTGTCACGCTGGGTTGAGCGAAATGTTTACAGATTTCATTGCCATTGATTGCTATATTCCTACGGGTTCAACTACCACAAACAAGGGGATTTTTTTATCCAGCCCCATAAAAAAAGCACCCCGGGTGGAGTGCTTTTATACTATTCAAAGATCAATTTAGTTTTTAACAGGAACTGCATTTAACCGGGCCCTTTTTCTAACCGCAATGAATGCAAAAGCAATACCGCCGGCAAGGAACAACAGGTTCATGTTATCATCAAAAGGAACATCGGGGTTACCACCGGGACCTCTTCCATCTGTAACAGGGCGGCCCAAGGTACCGGCTCCCGGACCTAAACGTGGATCGGCTGCTGGTTTGTTAGTACTGTTAGCACCATTTTCTCTTGTACCAATAGTAGAACCTGCGCTGTTTTGCCAGGGGCCTGAACCGGTAGAAGCGGGTGTTTCCATGTCTGGCAGGTCTGTTTCGTCCCCCTCCCGCTCCTGGCTGTACGCTGCCGATGGCAGGGCCAGTATGCCTGCAAACGCTATGGCAATCAGCTTGCCCGTTATGATCTTCTTGATGTCCATTATCGGAATAATCGTTGATTTCATTGTTGTTTTTGTTAATTACCGGCGTTTACAATCAGTTTTTCTGTGTGCCTGCTATTGTCTGGTGCAAGGATCTCTAACTGGTACACTCCGCTTACAAGGGCCGAAGGTAATGTAAAAGTTTGAGATGCACTTCCACCGGCATGCTGCATGGTTCTGTTATACACCACCTGGCCGGCAATGTTGATAAGTCTTACACCATACTTGCCAGCGGGCTCTCCTGTAAACTGAATGTTGATAAAGTTACCCTGAACCGGGTTAGGCGATACTGTAATAACAGCACCTGCTTTTCCAATGGTCACTTTTACAATGCTGCTGTATTTAGCCTGGCCGTTGTTATCAACGGATTTAATGCGGTAGTAGTTGCTTCCGTTAACAGCATTTTCATCTAACCAGTTGTAGGTAGCTGCCTGTTTGGCTGCAACCGTACCGGCTTTGCTGAAGCGGCTGCCATCGGTTGATTTTTCCACTTCATAGCTTGCTACATTCACTTCGCTGGCAACGTTCCATTGTACGGCAATATTTTTACCTGCCTGTGCTGCTTTGATGCTGATGAAGCTAACCGGCACTACAGTGCTTTGCCTGAACACTACTCTGAAACGATCGGCTGCTTTGGAAGCTGCGTTCACATCTACTGTAAATGTATAGGCATTGGTAGCACCGGTGATGTCAAGTGCTGTATTGGTGCCGGTATATTTATCCTGGAGTATTGCACCGGTGATCAATGGATCAACACCGGAGATCACCACATCAAAGCGGTATCCTGTTTCTCTCATCTGGTTCATGTTGAAGAACACGGTATCTGCGCCGTTGATGGCCTGTCTTTTTTCAACCACCAGGTCAGTATTGCTCCTGATGATGCCGATATTTTCGCCAAAGTTCGGGCTCTTCCTTACATCATTGTTGTCAACTGCATTGCTGTATGCATCGTTGAACACAACCAATCCGCCGTCAACGATATCAACACTGCCATTATTATCTGCATACACATTGTAAGTTAAGCGCTGGCTGCCTGCAAGCGGCGCTGAAGGCCTGTAGCTGGCATTGCTGCTGCCGGAAGCTTTACAGGCTTCTGTTACCTGTGCAGTACCGGTACCGCCGGAGCTCTGGATAAAGAAGGCAGCGCCGCTTTCGATATAATTCTGCACGCTCAGGTTGGCGCCGTAGCTTCCTCCACCCGGTGTAACTTTATAATTGCCAAAATCAGGATCAAGGTTGTCGGTTTCTTTAAAGAAGGTTTGGTAACCACCTACTCCATAAGCACCGCCGATCAATGGATCCCATACCTGGAAGGCATCTACCAGCAGGCCACCCTGTACAATATTCCTCATATCGATCCTGGAAGGATAAGGATTACGAACCATCGCATAACCCGGAGTGCCGGTAGAAACAGCTAACTGGTCGCCCATGAACAAAGTTCCTGTGCTGCGCAATACGGTAGCACTGGTGGGTGGTGTTGGTGTAGTACCCACGCCGGTATTAAACTGGTTTGGACCACGGTCTCCACGAATAAAGAGGAAGAAGCCTGGTTCAACACCCAATGACTGTGTGAGTGTATTGGTTACCGGTAGCAGGTTATCGGTAGTCTTGTCATATTTGAACATAGAATAACCGTAAGAAAGCGTATCATATCCTACAGCCTGCACAGCGGATAAACTGGCGCCCGGACCTGCAACCATGGTTCCAAACCCTGGATTTGTATTTACATTATAGCCAACCTGGCCTTCCTGCCATGACTGGTTGATGGTTTGACCACTGGTGTTAGAAGCCAGTAACCTCCATGATTTGCTTGCGTTCTGGCGGATATATCTTTCAACAGTAACATTACCGCTGATATAAGCACCTGAAGTACTACCCGCTGCAATCCTCGCAGTACCATTTACATTTGATTTAATGGTTAAGAAACCGCCACTGGCCAATGTGCCGCCCGGTGTTACTGTTAATACACCTTCTGCACCTACGCCGTCATAAGCAGTAATATTTAACGCATTACCAAGGGTAGCGGAAGCGCCGGTATTGATTGTGAAATCTTTCAAATAGTTATTGGTGCCACCTGAAGTAAAATTCAATGTACCAGCTGTACCGGCAATGACAAGGTTAGATGTATTAGAACCTGTAATGGTTCCCGTTCCGGATACTGCACCATTGATGGTAAATGTATTGCTTCCAATGCCCAGCGTAGCGCCTGAAGCAATAGAAAGATTGTTGATTGCAGAGGAGGCCGTTAATACAGGGTAATTGGTAACGACAGGAATAGACGCATCATTGGTGCCACCGGGAACTACATTCCCAGACCAGTTAGCAGCAAGATTCCAGTCAGTACTGCTTGTACCCGTCCAGGTATTGGTAGTAGTAACAATTACCGATACTGCTGATGAAGTAGCAGTACCACAGGTTCCATTAACCACCACATAATAATATGTTGTTCCGGCCGCAGTAGTAGGAGCTGTATAAGAAGCTGTTTGTGCACCATTGACCGAACCTAAAGAAGTGCCTCCACTGTTGCTGTTGGTAGTACCATTTGTAAACCATTGATAGGTTAACGATAAACCACTACCGGTTACAGTTAAGTTGGTTGGGGTATTATTGATATAAACTGTTTGTGTCGATGGTGCTGCATCAACACTAATAGAAGTGGCTGCGTTAACTGATATCGTTCCAGTTGCTGTATTCGTTCCACCTGTACAGCCGCCTGTCATGGTTACTGTATAGGTAAAAGGCGAACCGGTGTTGGTATTGGGAGAACCACTGATGGTTACTACATTGCCCGACCATGAACCTGTAACACCACTTGGTAAACCTGTTACAGTTGCACCAGTTGCACCGGTAGTAGCATAAGTGATATTGCTAATAGGAGTATTGATACAAACGGTTTGTGCATCGGTACCACCAGCAGATGTTAACGCTATCGTATTATTTGCCGTAACGGTTACAACAACACTACCTGTCATTGTAGTACTATAATTACATGTACCATTTGTATTGCTACCTACTACGGTATATGTACCCGCAGCAGTTTGATTACCGAATGAAATAGCTGACCCTGTACCTGCAACGGGTGAACCAGTATTAGTACCACCTATTTTTAATTGATAGCTCACCCCAACCTGAGAGTTTGCCACACCCACAGCTACTCCAGAACCTCCAGTGCAGTAAGCACCACCACCTGTAAGTGCATAAGCAGTGGGTTGTACACAAATAATATTTCCTGAGAATGCTAAACCATTGGTTCCTGATGTTGCAGAGGAAAAACCCCATCCACCAGTATTGGTTTGCCCGGTTGCATAATAACGAATATAAACTGTTGTTCCTGATGGCACGCTTTGTAAAGCGGTAACTGCGGTAGTAGAAACAGAAGGCATAGCAGCCGGAGTAGCACCACTAACTATAACCGGCGACCCAATAAGCGTAAATGTAGTACCATCTAAACTGTAAGCAAATTGTTGAGAAACACCAGGTGAAACACTATAACTAGCAGTCCCAACTACACTTGCCGTAATCGTCGACAAATTCAAAGAATATCCAACTGCGGTCTTTAAAGTAGTTTGAAAATAATCGGTGTTTGCGGTTGAGATACCATCATTTTGAAAGCCAGTAGTTCTAAAAGAATTTCCGCCAGCACTGGATGCTGCATTTGCACCTCTGGTAATTGTATTTAAAGAGCTGGTTGAAACTAAATTTGAATTAAAAGTCGTAGCTGCAAAAGTAGTTGGTGAAGATTGACCGAAGAAATCCCATCCTGCTAAAACCACCGGAACCAATGACACCACAATACTACCAGAAGTAATTTGACTAAACGTACCTGAATTGGCATTTAATGTATAGGTATCTGCCAAATCGAATTGTAATGTACTAAAGGTAGCAACCCCGGCTGCCGCAGCAACTGTGGTAGTGCCAGATAAAATACCCGAACCACTTGCTTTAGAGATTACAATGTTTCCTGTATAATAAATGTCCACTGAATTGTCTGGCCTTCTTGCCTCAACAGTAAATGACGTAAGGTTTACACCCGCACTTCCCGTAGAAGGTACAGATACAAACGCCAATTGAGATGCAGCAGCAAGTACCGTAAATGTACTGCTCGTGCCGGCAGTTAATACATCACCACTTGTTCTGGTAGCAGTCAAGGTAGCAAGTGTACCTGCTGTCGAAAGTGTTACTCCACTAACTGTAATAGAGCTGGATGCTGCTGCAATGGTACCAGTTACTGTTCCACCAATCGTTCCGGCATTGCCGTTGGTTGTAAGGGTGAAAGCGGTACCTGCCACTACATTGACAGCCGCACCAAATGCATCCTGCGCTTGCACGGTTACACTGAATCCATAGCCGGCACCCGGCGAAGCAGGATTAATAGTAGTGATGACCAAATTGGTTGCTACAGAAGTAAAAGCATTGTCTTTACCTATTGCAAAATATTGAGTACCTGTTGTTAAATCGGAAGGTGAAAGGTTAGAATTGCTTGTATAGGTAAAAGGATTGGCACCTGCTGCAGTTGCTGCTGCCTGGCTCCAGCTCGTTCCATTATAGAAACCTATAAAAGGAGTCGTTGCCGCAGCAAAACCTGTATTAGGCTCGCCTGTATTATATTGGGCTACTACTGCAAGATTGCTACCTCCTGCAACTGCCTCAGTTGTTACCCATGATCTGGTAACTGTTTTGGTAGCATTCAATGCATTGGCCAGTGTATTCAGAACTCTTACACCATACACATCTGATGTGCCTGAGTTGGTGAATGTAATAGGGTTGTAAGCTGTGTTACCCACTGCAAATAAAGTGGCAGTACCTGCAACAGTTCTTTTCAATTGGCCTGTACCTGCTGCAACAATATAATTAGCAGTGCTCGCCCCGGTAATATTTCCGCCAGAACCAATCGTTAAATCATTAGCTCCCAATGTAATTTTTCCGGAAGTTAATGTAAGTGTTTGATTAATTGCAATGGTATTAGCCAGCGTTAAACCTGCACTGTTATTAAGTTCAAGGTAATCAAAAGTAGTAGCACCGGTAAGGGTTTGAGCCAAAGCACCGTTGAAACTTACCTGCCTTGAATTAGGATTAAATGTACCTGAATTGGTCCAGTTGCCCCTTAAGAAAAAGTCACCAGCGGTGCCACTTAAGCCTCCAAGCGTGAAGGCTGAGCCTGTATTGATTACCAGGTTACCATTAATATATCGTGGGAAATTATCCGTGTTGGCAGTATTGTATCTTACAGAAGTACTGTTGGAAATGGTAACATTCCATGGCACCCCCGCTTGCGCACTACCGGTACTTGCTACGTTTCTAAACCAGCCGGCAACATCTGATGTACCATTGTGTACATCATAGTTTCCGCCCGTATTAAACAATAATGTAGAGCCGCTTGCATAAGTGGGTGCAGAGCCATTGGTAGCAAAACCACCGGCATTTAATTGTAAGGTACCATTTACGGTTACTTTGCTTACGCCAAAATCAAACCCCGCACTTAATACAGTTGTAACGTTCGTATTAATAACTACTGTACCTGTACCACCAATACTATTTATTGCTTTAGCACCAGTAATGGCAAGTGTAGCACCTGTAACACCTGAAGTAATAGAACGGCTGGCAGCGTTGGCAGAAATATTGCCACCTGCATTATTTAATGTAAGGGTTTGGCCATTTATATCTAAAGCACCGGCATTTAATAATTGCAGTACATCCCCTGTTGTAGTATTGATAGTAACACTTGTTGCCGGAGATGAACTAAATGTTACATTACCGGCGGCTTTATTGATTACCAGGTAATCGAAGAAAACAACACCTGCTCCTGTTTTGGTAATAGTTTGATTTGCTGTAGCTCCGGTAAAAAATACTGCTTTACCGTTATTGGTTTGTGTGGCTGAGGCACCTACCACCCAGTTACTGGCGGTAGTACCAGACAATGTAACATCGCCCCCAAGACTGATAGTACCATTATTGGTAACACTACCTACAACAGTTAACCCGGCAGAAGTAGTATTTAAAACAGTAGAAGCATCTACCGTAATACTTCCCGAACACTGTGCCGATGTGCTGCCCATGTTTAAAGTAGTAACTGTACCGGGATTGGAAATTTGCACATTGGCAGGATAACCGGCACCACTGGTTGCTGTTGTCCATTCGTTGCCTCTTGTAAAAGTTGAACCTGTATTGTACACTAAAGTAGATGAACTGCCGTAGGTGGGTGCGTTTGCAAAAGAACCTCCAGTATTGATCCTTACGGTACCGTTCAAAGTAAGGGCACCCGTTAAGGTAACAGCGGCTGCTGTTTGAAACACGCCAGTAACAGTACGGTTAGCTCCCGAATTTAAGGTCATTCCTCCCTGCAATATAGTTACATCGACGGGGCCACTGGCAGTGGGCCAGTATTGATCGGTATTATTAACGCCATAAGAAGAAGTATTATTAAATAACAGTTTACCGGCTGCCCCATACACAAAATTATTGCCACTGTTGGTAAAGCCTCCGGCATTTAATTGGAAAGAACCATTGATGGTGGTTGTTCCATTATTGATGTATTGTACAGAGGTAGCGAAAGTGCCCCCAGTATTTACTGTGGTAGTTGTTCCTGAATTTCTTGTATTGATGCCACCTGTTGTTACATCCATTGTAATGGTTGCTCCTGAAACAATTACAGCATTATCAGCAGAGGTTGGAGCAACACCACCAACCCAACTACTTCCAGACGACCAGTTGCCAGTAACGGCATTGGATGTTATTGTTGTACCAGAAGTTCCTTGAACTGTAAAATCATCGATTCTGAAATTACCGTTGTTTGTTGCTGTACCAGTAAATCTAAATCTTAAATTAGAAATACCTGCTGCTCCACTAGGTAGTGCAATTCTTGTTCCACCATTAACCAGCGCCCAGTTTGCATTATAGGTAACCTGAGTATACGTTACAGCATTCCATGTTGTTCCATCAGGACTCCATTCAAAAGGTACTGCTCCCGAAAAAGTAGCAGTACCCCTAGCACCCCATAACACTGTTATATTTGTATATCCTACAGTAGATAAACTGTTACTATAAGTTAGGGTGTGTGTTGCTCCATTAGTACCTGTAGCTGCAAACAGCACATTTGCGCCTGCTGAAAAACCAGTATAAGTAGCAGAAACAGAAGCAGTACTTCCATTCCAGCCATTGGTAGTATTGGAACTTGTCCATCCAGTAGGCAATACTGCATTAGTAGTTCCAAAGGTCTCGTTTAGCAAGGTTGTCTGCCCCCAACTCACCTGCCCGATTCCGAGGCCAATCAACAATAGAACTGCAACACAAATCCGGTTAGTTATCAGCGAAAAAATTGATTTCGATTTCATATTTACGAGTTTTCCCTTTTCAAATTCGGTAGTGTTTGTTAATCGGCTATTGCATACAACAGCAGTTGTAGGTTTTGCAGATGATTGTAAAATGACAAAGGCACGAGGAATTAAATTCCTTTTTGTCTTCAAAACTTGTAAAAAGTTCTTCATAATTAATATTTAAACCTTGAAATGATTAGTAGTTGTATATGTTAAGTATTGACTGGTATGAATACGGTAAAGGGCGGGGATTGAAGGGCAGTGATCTCAATAAGAAAACACGAACAGGCATTGCATACAAAGCAGTGGCAGTAATGGATTCGTAAAAACTGGCAGCAGCGGAGTAGCGTTTTGTCATAATTATAAGATTCCGGGTACAATGTTTTTGCACCGGTAAAAAAATATTATTAGGGGGGAAAGCGCCTTTTCAGCACTCATAAGCTTACAACAGGTATTGGGATTATTGCTGCAAAATAAGTTAAAAACAGGACAAAAAAATGATATTTTAGCATTTTTCTTAAAGTATTTACCCACAATGCGAAGCTATCAGCCTTCTGGTTTGCAGGCCATTATCAAATGATTATTTGTCGCTCCGTCACCTGGTTCAAGACGATTAAAACAGTTCAGTGGTTGCCTTAGAATCAAATTGTATTTTACCGCTCAGGCGGTTTTGAAATCAGCAGGCTGAATGCGCCGGGTTTGAATGCACGGCTTAATTTTTTTCGGGTGCCTGTTCTGAAATAAACCGGTATTACAAGGCGCATGCTGCACCAATCATTCCTGGCTTCGCAGCGGGTTAAGTAATAATAGTAAAACTTCCGTTGGCATAACAATAGCAAATTAAATAACCGGTAAGTGACCCATACTTGCTATCAATCTTGCAGTTAGGAAGTATCTCACTCAAAGGTTTTTGATCAGGATATTGGATTATTGTATGGGCTGCATCACAATGCGGCCACTTATTTTAGCAGCTTCCCTGCACCAGGCATTGCAGGAGGAAAACAGCTGAAGCTGCCGGCATAAAAGGAAGTCAAGTTTTAAAAACTTGACTTCCTTCTGATCTCTGCACCGGATCAAAAAGAAGTGCCGGATGCAGACGCCCTTGAAAGAATCGCTGCCTTGTAAAAGTACCTGCAGAAGCGATCAGCAATTTTAATGAAGAAGCCGTAATAACTATCATTTCGACTGTTGTTAATAACAGCGACAACGGCCCAGGTAGTTCTTTGTGAAGTTATTCTCCAACAATGAAGCCTTTTGAAAAATGGCTGGGAGCGCTGGAAGAAGAAAAAGCCTGTACGAAGCCGGAAGGATAAAGATGAAATGATCGCCATCCTGCAGCAACTGGTAAAAAAATAAGCTGAGGCTATCCGCTCAACCAGTCCAGTCATAGAGTGGCTTTTTATGTCTTACTGTTTTTTGATTCAATCTTCATTTATACAGTGACGGCATTTAACTGCACCTGACAATTCAGATGGCAGCAGCAACAGGAAGGAATGCGGGCCAAGGGGAAATAATAACCAATACTTGTTCGTAAGCGTGCCGGGCATTTTTAACTGCCGCCTGCTATTTTTTGGTGATGGCTCACTCCTTATGCATGAATGTGGCAGCCTACCAGAACAAGGAAAGGATCTATCTGTGCAGGTTTTGCTGTCCATTTATTCCGGGAGATCAGGCGCAATGGGGTTCACAGTTGCGTATATCTTAAAGCTGGCTGTAATTTTTTCCTTTATGCAACCATGGTACTATCAAGGCTGTCAGTCTGATAAGTTTAAGGGCCATGGTTTTGTATCAATAAATTAAAATACACTTATGAAAAAGGGAACTTTCATTGCAGCATTATTCATTGCTTTTGTTCTTGTTTCTTGTAAAAAAGAATTGAACACGTATACGATTGGAATTGACGTACAATCTTCCTTTGACCAGGATAGTGTTCAGGTTTTAGTGGATGGACAAGATGTAATTAATCGTCGTCTTCAAACTAACTACGTACTTGGTCTTTGTCCTGTCGATGGGCAAGCGGTCGCAATCAGAAATCAAGGCAATCATGAAATAAAAGTGATAGTAAACAATTCAATAACCAAAAGAGAAATAATTTCATTGGATAATAATCTTTACATCGGTGTAAACTATGACCGGCACACTGGCGAAATATCCTTCATTTACTCTGATCAGCGATTTTTATACGATTGATAAAACTATCGCAACAAAAATATTGAGTCTAACGGGGTTGCACGGGTAAGTGTTTACCAGTAGCCGGGAACCTGAATTTTATAACTTTATTGGCAGGCGGTGCCGGCTTGAAGAGCTAGAAATATCCCTTCACCTTCAATACCCGGTTGATGCAATTAGCTGAGGCATTCTGATATGCAGCAGTAATCAGTACTTTTATTTCGACACCAATCATCACTACCTGCCTGATGTCAACACTGGAAATACAACTATAAATTTCACCTTATTAAAAACCCGGCAATGAAAACAATTGCTTTTGTTGTAGTATTATTTTCTTTTTTTCAGGTAAGCACGCTTGCCCAGGATAAAGTGATACCAATTTATCCTGGCAACATACCCAACGCAAAAAAAACGCCCGCCGGTTATATTGAAATGAAAGACACCGTAAGGGGCTATTTTACTAATGTAAGTGTTCCTACGCTAACTGTGTTTATGCCTAAAAAAGGCACAGGAAATGGCACATCTGTCATCATTTTTCCCAGTGGTGGATATAGGGTAGTTGTTGATGAAGGCGAAGAACTGGCCAGGGCTTTTATCAACCAGGGGATAACCGCCTTTGTCCTGAAATACCGGTTACCAAGTGATGAAATAATGCAGGATAAAAGCCTCGGTCCATTGCAGGATGCACAAATGGCTATTAAGCATGTCCGGATGAACGCAAAGATCTACCAGGTGGATACGAATAAGATTGGTTTTGCAGGGCTTTCAGCCGGCGGACACCTTGCGGCTACTGCGGCTACACATCTCAACACTGTTTTAATTGACAACAAAGAAAACATAAATCTTCGACCGGATTTTATGATCTTATTGTACCCGGTTATTAGTTTTACAGAAGCCAGGTTGCCTGCAACCATAACAACATTACTTGGCAATAGCCCTTCCCCGGAGTCGATACTTTTTTTTAGCAACGAGAAACATGTGACCGTCAATACTCCGCCAACATTTTTACTTCATGCAGGCGACGATGAACGGGTTTCTGTTCAGCACAGTCTCCTGTTTTATGATGCGCTGCAGAAAGCAACAGTTAAATGTGAATTGCATATCCTTCAAAATGGCGGCCATGCTTTTGGGCTGGAGCATCCTACAAGAAGAGATCAGTGGTTTTACTGGTGTATGAGCTGGCTAAACGACAATGGATTTGGAATGAAGGCCAGCAAGGAAACCAGGTAACAAAGTATGAGACCTAACTGCCACCCGTATGACTATTGGCAAAGCTGGCAGGCACCATGCAACTATGAACAGGCAGTCAACCCATGCCGACAAAAAAATATTTTGCCCAAACTGTTATTTTTTTAACCCCTGTGCGAATAATTAGGAAAACAAGTTCAATCTTAAATTATTCTCACAATGAAATCTTCAAAAATTTTAGCGTTCATCGTTTTTAGCCTGTTGACCATCTCAACTGTTTCCGGACAAGATTTTCTGAATACCTACTTCAAGGGCAATAAAGACAGTTTGTTGGCAGAAGCCACCAGGCTTGTTAATATGCCAGACCCAACTTTTCGTCCCTTCACGCCGGCTGGATCCGGCAAAAATACCTTAGTGGATAAATCTTTAAAATACAAAACAGTCAACTATTACTTCCGGGCGAGGGACAAGCATAAAATATTTGCTTACAGGTTTACTGCAAAATCACCCAATACCATCATCTTAATTCACGGTGTAAAAAGTGTTGCTTCAGATTACCTAAAAACAGCAGCACTGTTGCAACAGGCAACCCAGGCTGAAGTTTATGGTATAGATTTGAGAGGACACGGAAAGTCAGAAGGCAAACCAGGCGATGTTGTTTACATCAATCAATATGCTGATGATTTGGCTGATATTGTAAGGGCCATTCGCAAGAAGAAACCCAATGGGAAAATCATCATAGCAGGACACTCAATGGGAGGTGGTGTAATTTTGCGTTACGCAATGGAGAACAACAAAGAAAAAGCTGATGCATTTATACTTTTTGCCCCTTTAATTGGACAGAATTCACCAGCATTTCCGCAAGCACAAAATACAGAAAAAGACAGCACCGAAGCATTTATGAAAATCCATATTGCCCGGGTGATTGGGTTAAAAATGTTGAATGAAATCAATCGGCACGAACTGGATAGTTTGCCAGTACTATTTTTTAATTTACCCAAAGGCACACCACTCAGAGAATATTCATACCGTGCGAATGCAAGCATGGCACCCGATAATTATATTGATGGATTGAAAGCTGTAAAAATACCAATGCTTGTTTTGATAGGCAACAGAGATGAGGCTTTCGTGGCGGAGGCACAACAAAAAGCCATTGAAGATTACAGCAAGGGAGCGGTAAAAGTAATAGAGGGTGCAACACATGAAAGCATCTTACAAAATCCATTGGCTTTTCAATTAATCTCTAAATGGATTTCAAAATTGTAATGCAAACAAAAGAACAGCACCAGCTATTTCAGGAAATCATTGAGCAACACAAGGGCATTGTATTTAAAGTTGCCAGAACGTATTGCCAGGATGAGGCCGATAGACAAGATCTTATTCAGGAAATAATGATACAGCTTTGGCAGTCGTTTCCAAAATACAATGCAAAGTTTAAAATTTCAACCTGGCTGTATCGTATTGCTATTAACATTTCAATATCCTTTTATCGGAAAAATGCTGTCAGAAAAAATGTAAATCTTCCGCTGGAAGAGCAAGTATCTAAAATAAGAGATGAAGGAAAAGCTGAAAATGAACAACATTTAAGTTTGCTCGACCAGTTTATCAACGAACTTAAGGAATTTGACAAAGCATTGATAGTACTTTACCTGGAAGATAAAAGTCACAATGAAATTGCTGATATCCTGGGAATTTCTGCAGGAAATGTTGGCACAAAGGTAGGACGCATAAAAGACAGATTGAAACAACGTTTTTCACAACAAAATATCTAATGCAATGGACGAAAATGGAATAAAAGAGCTTTGGCGATCTTCTAATGAAAAACTGGGACAAAGCATCTTGCTTAACAGGAGAAATGCAGAGGATATCACAAAAATGAAAATGCAAACTTTACTGTCTTCAATGAAACCAATAAAGAGATTTATTCTTTTAGTTGGAATACTCTGGGTTACTATTGGAGGTGCTATGGTCTTGAATTTATACATTTATTCTTATGAAAAAGCCAGCCCCTTTTTCCTGTATTCAGCCACACTGCAATTACTGCTGACAGCTATTGCAATTTTAATTTATTTGTATCAACTCGTTTTACTACGCCAGGTGGATATATCGGAACCAGTAATTGAAACACAGTACAGACTAGCTGGTTTAAAAACCTCTACCATTTGGGTTACCCGTTTTCTTTTCCTGCAACTTCCCTTGTGGACGACATTTTATTGGAATAAAAGTATGTTTAAGAGTGGAAGTATTGGATTGTGGGTATTTCAAATTGTTGTTACATCCTTGTTTACGATTGTAGCCGTTTGGCTGTTTGTTAATATTAAATATGAAAATAGAGATAAAAAATGGTTCAAGTTTTTGTTCAACCGGCAGGAATGGACACCAGTAATAAAATCAATAGAACTGCAAAAGGAAATTGAAGCGTTTAAACACGATAGATAATAGCCGGCGGCAGTTTGCATCGCCGGTGTTGAGTTCGGGTTGACAGGATGATTATTTAACGTTCAATTGTTAACTTGTATCCCACTTAAATACATTGCGTGATAAGTATAAATTTTCCTGGAAACACTGAGCAGGCATTAGAAGCAGGCTGCAATATGCGTTTAATTAATTTCCGGGCTAAAATCAAGTGGCAGGGGAAAGCGCCCTTTTTACTGTGGCGAAAGTAATTTCCAGGGCAATGAAAAGCAATTTCTGTTAAATGACAGGAGCATTTTTTTCCAGGGTCTGTTTCTTATAATAGTCCCGACGATCTCACTTCCTCATAGTGATAGAAACCGCAATTTCAGCAATGACAACCAGATGCCTTGACATGTTTCAGAAATGTGTACAGCTACCCCGGATGGCTTTTGTTATTTCAAACTTTATCAACAGCATCAGGATTACTGGGCCGCAAATAAATCAATTAAATCAGATATTGACTACAACAGTTTCAATAGTACAGTCCTCCTTATTGGTATATGCATCTGCGCCTGTATTGCATTAATTCTATTGTTGATACAATGATAAATAATAAAACGCTCCCAGGTAGTTCGGCTATGAAACAGGAACGTTTGCAGTATTACCATAGAATATTTTGCAATGAGCCAACTTTAAATCAAAAAAAACATTAGTTTTATTAAGATGTTGAATCTTCACGCTGACTGGTGAAGTGACATTTTTACTACCCGCCCGCCTTTTAAAATTAACTGTTTTCACTTTTAAAACCTGGATCAATGCACCAATTTAATCGCTGTGACGATTTATTAAAAAAGAGTTGTAGGTTCTTTTGTTTACTGCTCCTGATTGTACCGTTTTGTAATCAATTACCCGGCCAGGCTATTTACCCTTCCCCACCCCTTGGTGCTGCTCCTGATAGTGTAGTAACGATTGGGATTATCCCGGGCAGTTTCAGCAGCAATGCCGACGATAATGCGGTGTATTTTGGTGGAATCCGGGCAACCGTGTTAGCCGCCTCTACATCCCAGTTAACGGTAAGCGTACCCAGGGGGAGTTTTTATTCATTGATATCAGTTACTACAAATGGTTTTACATATTATTCCTGGGCCCCTTTTGTTACGTCGTTCACCAATAATGCAGTACCCTCTCTTACGCTTAATTCTTTTGATGCAAAAATCGATTCTGCTGCCGGCACAGGTGCTGCAGCCATTTCTTCCGGGGATTTTAACGGGGATGGAAAAGCCGATATAGTAGTAGTTAACAGTTCGGCCAATACGATCAGCATCATGCAAAACAATGGTTCTCCGGGTGCCATTTCTTTTGCTCCCAAAAATGACATACCCACGGGTGCCGCTCCCGGCCATGCGGTGGTGGCTGATATTGACGGGGATGGAAAATTAGACATTGTAGTAACCAATGCTTCTGCCAATACCGTATCTGTTTTTAGAAATACTTCCGGTTCATCTGTGATCAGTTTTGCAGATAAGGTAGATTTCCCTACGGACAATACGCCGTATAGATGTACCGTAAATGATTTTGATCTTGATGGCAGGCTGGATATTGCCGTCGTGAACCGCAGCAGTGATAATTCTGTTTCTGTTTTGAGAAATACGGGTACTATCCCGGGCCAGGTGCTCTTTTCACCAAAAACAGATTATCCTACCGGCAATTTTCCCATTGATATTGTAAGTGATGATATGAACCAGGACAGTAAGCCGGACCTGGCGATCGTAAATTATTTTTCAAATACACTTTCGATCCTTCAAAACAGCAGCGTCCAGGGTTTTATCAGTTTCGCCCCAAAAGTGGACTATGCCACAGGGGCCTACCCCATTAGTGTGGCAACAGGGTACATCGTAAAAAATTTTAAAAGAGACATCGCCGTTGCCAATTTTGTTGACAACTCTGTATCCATATTTGCGCATGGCCCTTCTGCAAGTCAGCTCAGTTTTAATACAAAAGTTGATTTTGCAACAGGCACCGGCCCCGGCGCACTTACCCTCAATGATATTGACGGGGATGGCTATACCGACATTGTTACCGCCAACCAAAATACCGGTTCAGTATCAGTTCTGAGAAATACAACCAACCCGGCTATTGTAACACCTGCTTTTGCTGCAAAACTGGATTATCCTGCAGGCAGTTTACCCATGGGCGTATTTACTGCAGATTTTGATCTGGATGGCAGGCCCGATATCGCTGCCGTAAATTTTAACAGCAACAACATTTCAGTGTTAAGAAACAAAGCAGGCGACAGCGCTGCAGACAGGAGTATAACGGTTTGCCCTAACGGAACTGTAAGCATTGCTGCGGGGGTTTCCGGATCATCGTATACCTGGCAGTTTAGCTCGGACGGGATTAACTTTTTCAATATTTCGGCGGGCGACCAGGGCTTCCAGGGCGTTAATACTGCTTTACTAACGATACCGGTTGTGTACAGCTTTTTTTATGACTGGAAGTTCAGGTGTGTGGTGAACGGGTACAATGATAAAGCGGTGGGTATTAAAATAGCTGAAAGCTGGAACGGAAGCGTTGACAGCCAGTGGGAAAACCCGGCCAACTGGAACTGCGGTGTAGTACCTGACGGCAATACCGATGTCATCATTAAAAATGCACCCGTTATCATTAATTCCAATGCCCAGTGCCGCAGCATAAAAACAAGTGCCGGCAATTCTGTTACCATAAATAATGGATTTAATTTACAGGTAACACACTAAGCAGATTGTAGTTTGCATTACTGTTGGACGTGTCTGATTTGCAGTAGTATATTAAATCACATTTTTTATACAGCCAGCCGATCTGCAACTGAAAAAATCAATCACTTCAGGCGGGCTTTTCCATGGCAAAATCGCGGTAGATCTTTTATAGCCCTGTAAGCTGTTTATCATATTTTACCTACATTGAGCACTACAAACCTTACAATATTTTTAAACGAAACGTGTTATGCCATCATGAAAATTGTTATTGCATCTGTTACCCTTCTTTTAATTTTGGTTTCCTGTTCTAAAAAAAACGATACTCAAAAGCCAGCCACCACCACGGTAGATGTTTCCTGTCAACAGTATGTTGATGCCCTCGGTAATTTCTTAACAAGTTCCGGCACCTGCCCTTCCGTGACAGATACTTCTTTTACAGCACAGGAAACAGCCTTATTCAATAGTTTAGATACTGCTGATCTTACTGGCACGATCAAACCAGATTCAGCTGCTTTCATTGCATTTTATCCAAACCCTTTCCAGGCGCCAGCGGGTTTTAGAACCATGTGTCGTTTTGCACACATGAATTCCGGGTATGTAGTGGCAAAGTTTATACTCACTGACAGCCTGTTAAATCCTGTTTTCAAAACTGCCAAACGCATATCTTTTTCCAAGCCGAGAAGTTCTTTTAATTTGCTGCTTCAGCCTGCCATTAATGCCGGGAGGTTTCGTTTGTTTTACAGTTTGAGTGCACAATCCCACAATAATTATTTAAGGGGATGGATCAACGTTACAGCTACTAATTAAAATCAATGAAGCGTGTTAATTGACCCTGCTACGATTAAATAGATAGACGAAACGGAACTACCGTTGCAACTAATTCACCTTAAAAAATGATGGCTTGCCTCCCTGCACTGCAGGCCGGTTTTGCCGGGCGCCATTTGCTGTATAATACAATTTATTCCGTTACCTTTATCAGGGCAGACCGCAGTATCGCCGGCAAAGAATATCCGATGAAATTCAACTGTAGTTTTTACAACAATCAACCAGGCGCCAATGACACCTAAAATCAAATTTTTACTACTACTGGCCATCATCGGCCTGGCAAGTTGCAAGACGAGCCAGCTTATCCATGCTTCATCAGCGGGAAATGAATTATTTAAGGTTGCAATCCTGTATCCAACCGGTGAAGGAAAAACCTTCGACATGGATTATTATGAACGTAAACACATGCCGATGGTAGCAGCATTATTGGGCAAAAATCTACAATTCTATGAAATCGATAAAGGCATTGCCGGCAGAACGCCAACTGATCAAATACCGTTTTTGGCGATTGGCTATTTTTATGTGAAAGACGTGACTGAATATAATAAAGTGATCGCTGAAAACATACAGGCAATCATCATTGACATTAAAAAATATACCAATATTCAGCCGGTGATACAGATCAGTGACGTGAGGCGCATTGGTTTCAATAAGGTAAAATAGATAATACGAATATTGATTTTATAACCGCCCTGGTAAACCCTGCCGGTTTTGTAAAGTATCACAGTATTTTTCACTTTCGTTCATAAAACTTATCATTATGAAAAGAAGCAAATTCATCGGAGCTGTCATCGCATTGGCTTCTACGCCTTTTGTTGCTGGTGCCAAGCAGAGAACTATTTTTCCACGAAAGGAGGAAGGCTTTAAGATCCCTGCAGGTGAAGGAAGGATCCATGGCCATATAAAATTAAAAGGCGTGAATTCTAATGTGCTGGACGTTAAAGTTTCCGGGAGTGATACAGATGGAGACCTGGCCATATTTGAACAAACTTCCCTGTCCCCGGGAAGAGGAACACCATTGCATCTTCATCACTTCCAGGATGAGATATTTTACGTGATCGAGGGTGAATACTATTTCCAGGTAGGCGATAAAAAATTTAATCTGACAAAGGGCGACAGCATTTTTCTACCCCGTAAAGTTCCGCATGCATGGACACAAATATCGGAAACCGGGAAAATGACCGTTACAATGCAACCGGCAGGAAAGCTGGAAAACTTTTTTGTGACCGTTTCTGCGTTAGATCATGAACCCACGGCAAAAGAAATGGAGAAGATATTTTCGGACAATGAAATGCAGGTGGTAGGCCCACCGATAAAAATAAATTGATACTATACAATTAATACTTTACTGCTGTATACTGCCGGAGTGGCGGACCGAAGCATAGAATCTAACACATCGTTTACCGCCAACTGTTAGCAACAGTCGTTTGCGCAGTACCAAAACAGTTCCGCTATCGCCCTGTAGCCTGGTCAACTGACCGGGCATTGTTTTTTAACAGGCATCAGCATCTATACCCGGCACCTCACTTTATTTCCACACAATGACCAGCATGCCTAAAAATACGAGTCCTGCCCCCACCAGCAATTTGGGTGTTAAAGGCTCTTTTAAGAAGAAGAAAGAAAGCAGGATGGTGAATACGATGCTTCCTTTATCAATGGCTGTTACTTCAGAGGCCTTCCCCAGTTGCAGGGCTTTATAATAGAACAACCAGGAAGCCCCTGTTGCGATGGCTGACAAAGTAAGAAAGAGCCAATTGTTCCTGCTCAGCGTGTTTACTCCTCCGGCATTGCCTTTAAAAAAAACGATGCCCCAGGTGATGAATAAAATGATGGCTGTACGGATGGCGGTGGCAAGATCTGAATTCACTTCTTTTAACCCGGCTTTTGCAAACACAGCAGTGAGCGCTGCAAAAAAAGCGGAGATGAGTGCATAGAGTAACCAGGCTGGCATGATAAATAGTTTATGTTGACGAGATGCTATCAAAGTTAATTGAAAAAAAACCGGCAGCCGAACAGTAAGGATAAGAGCGACGCAGGTTTATGAGGAGCTGCAGGGCGGTTAATGATTATCGTCAGGATTGTGGCAAACAGCCCCTCCTATTTTTGTTTAGAAAAATAAAAATCTGTAAAAACTTGTAATTAATAACCGGCCCTGTTACATTTAATAAATATTTTAAACATCCGATTTATGACAGCAACAATCGAGATCATCAACAATGAAAAACTGCAGCGTTTTGAAAGCCAACTGGACGATGCCTTTGCATTTATTGAGTACCGCTGGTTAAAAGGCGATATGGTATTGATGCATACGCTGGTTCCGGAAGCGCATGAAGGCAAGGGTGTGGCCGGGTCCCTGGCAAAATTTGCGCTGGAATATGCCCGTACCAAAAACCTTAAAGTGATCGTGTATTGTCCGTACGTAGCCGCTTATCTCAAGCGCCATCCCGAGTACAATGATGTGGTGGATGAGCATTACCGCAAAGAAGATAAGTAATACCTTTTCATTCCCTTAAAAAGGCATCTACTTTTTTATTGAATTCGTCTGCATGCTCTACCAGTGTGCCATGTCCGCTGTTGGGTAATATCCAAAGCCGGGCGCCTGCAATGTTTTGAAAGATGGCAAGGGTATGCTGCGGCACGATGAGGTCATGATCGCCTGCAATGATCAGCGAAGGGCAGGTGATCTTTTTAAGTTCCGGTAACGTAATATTCGGTTGCAGCCAATCCAGTAAAAATATCTTTCGGTCGTTCTTTTCTTTAGCCGTAGTGAACACTTTGTTTTTGCCGGCTTCAAACTGCTGCTGTTCTTCTTTCCATAAAGAAGGTATCAATGCGGTAGAATCGGGCCATAGATTGGCGCCGGTAGCAGCCAGTTTTAGTACCCTGTTGGGATGACGCATGGCCATTACCAGTGCGTTGATGCCGCCATCGCTCCAGCCGATCACGTAAGCCGAATCAATGTGGAGTTGCGCCAGCAGGGCATCAAAATCATCCGCCATCATTTCAAAGCTCAGGCTGTCACGGTTGTCGGTTGTTTTACCGTGTGCCCGGCTGTCGACCGCAATCACTTTATAGTGCTTCGAAAAGTAAGGAATGGTTTTGCTGAAGGCGCTGATGTCTCCCCCGTTGCCGTGGATCAGCAGCAAGGATTTTCCCTGTCCATATATTTCGCAGTACATATTGATCCCTCTTACAGGAAAATATTTGCCGGCCCTGGGATTGTTGCCATAATGCACAGGCGGCTGTGCCAGGCTGTTCAACGTAAAAAGTAAAAAATAAAAAGAGAAAAGCTGTTTTGTATTCATAACGTGAATCGTCAATGGTGAATGGTGAATGGGGAATGGTGAATCGTCAATAGTGAATGGTGAATAGTGAATAGTGAATAGTCAATAGTCAATAGCCAATCACTACTTATTACTCACTACTCAAAAAACTCACTTCACTACATAGCTTGCCATCATGGCATCCACCGTTTTAATGTACTGGCGGTAGCGGCTGGCTTCGCAGGTAAAGGTGAGGATATGCACTTTGCTGCCCTTCATGATATAATATTGTTTCCACTGTAATTTTTTCCCAAACTGTATGCCTTTGAACACCATGTACCAACTGTCCTTCCCGGCAAAATTTCCTTTTTTATCTTCCAGTACGGTGAACTGCTTTATTTTCTGTGGCAGGTAGCCTTTTGAAAAGCCGGCGTATTGTTTGGCGTCGTAGCCCGTAACATCGTTGATCACCATATTAAGGTTCTCCACGAAATTATCGATGAGGCCGGAATCGGCCGGGGCCTTTACGGTAAAGGTTTTGGCATCGGCGCCGGGTTCGAGGAACCAGTCGGATGGATATTTAAACGAATAAGTGGCTTTTGACAGCGTGGTCGTTTGCTGCGCTGCCGCACCTACAGCACACAGTACGAATAAGAGGGAGATCAATAGTTTCATCGTGATTGAATTGAGGGATGAAGTTAACGGAAAAAACCGGGTTGTAAAACCGGTAAGCACTACCAGCATTCACCAGGCCGGGACAGCATTTCGCTTATTTGCAAAAAAAATATATCTTGTGCAAAAATCAGCTACCATCAGTCATTTATTGAACATAGCATCCTTTCTCCGCAGCAATCTTGACCTGCTGAATCATTAGTATCCTTCTGCCTGCAGGGTAGTTTTCCTGTTATGCCAGCAATAACCCATTCAATTGAACCGCACCGGTTATTGTATCATCCATTTTACCATCATCAATAATCAATCAACCATGGAATCAACTATTTCAATTTCAAATACTGCATTACAGTACATCGAACTCGAAGAAAGATACGGCGCTCACAATTATCATCCATTGCCGGTAGTACTCAGCAAAGGGCAGGGCGTACATGTATGGGATGTGGATGGCAAACGTTACTATGATTTTTTGAGCGGCTATTCTGCCGTTAACCAGGGCCATTGTCACCCGGCCATCATAAAGGCGCTCACCGACCAGGCGCAGCAACTAACGCTTACGAGCAGGGCATTTCACAGTAACCTGCTGGGCCAGTACGAACAATACATCACTGCGTATTTCGGGTACGATAAAGTGTTGCCGATGAATACCGGCGTAGAAGCGGTAGAAACGGCCCTTAAACTGAGCCGCAAATGGGGATACGAAGTAAAGCAGGTGAAAGAAGACCATGCAGTGATCGTGATCTGCGACGGTAATTTTCATGGCCGCACCACGGGTGTGGTGGCATTCAGCAGTGACCCCTCCGCAAAAAATCATTTCGGGCCCTTTACACCCGGTTATGTTTCGGTACCACACAACGACATGGCTGCATTGGAAAACGTGCTGCAGGATAATAACGTGGTAGCGTTTATGTTTGAACCCATCCAGGGTGAAGCCGGCGTAGTTGTGCCGGATGATGGCTATTATACCGGGGTACGCAATCTCTGCACTACTTACAATGTGCTGATGGTGGCAGACGAGATACAAACCGGTCTCGCCCGTACCGGCAGGATGCTGGCCTGCGATCATGAAAATGTTCGTCCTGATATTTTGATCCTGGGAAAAGCATTGAGCGGGGGCGTTTTGCCTGTAAGTGCGGTTTTATGTGATGACAATATTATGCTCACCATCAAACCCGGCGAACATGGCAGTACCTATGGCGGCAACCCGCTGGCATGTGCTGTAGCTATTAAAGCTTTGCAGGTATTGAAAGATGAGAACATGGCGGCGAATGCAGAAGTCATGGGAGCATTGCTTCGTAGCGAAATTGAAAAACTCCATTCACCTTTCATCTCCATTGTAAGGGGAAAAGGATTGCTGAATGCGATCGTGATCAAACACAGCAACCCGGATGCTGCCTGGGATCTTTGCCTCGCCCTGAAAGAAAACGGGCTGCTGGCAAAGCCAACGCATGGGGACAAGATACGTTTTGCGCCACCCCTGCTGATCAATGCAGAACAGGTAATGGAATGCGTGGGAATCATTGAGCAGAGTTTAAGAACCCTTGAATAAACAAGGTGTAGCAATTATATCTTTTACCCATGGCTTTGCCGGCGGTATACGAACAGTAAAAACAAGTTTTGTACGGCCCTGTGATTTTTTTACTGCAAAGCCGCTAACTTTATCACATTGGCTATCAAAACCTGCTACTATCATGGACACTCACCTGCATCACGAACACAAGGAAGATCACCTGAAAAGTTCTGAAATGCTTACGGATATTGTAATTGGGATGAGCGACGGGCTCACCGTTCCGTTTGCACTGGCTGCCGGGCTAAGCGGCGCCGTTAGCAGCAGCAAGATCATTGTGATTGCGGGCATTGCCGAGATCTGCGCCGGCAGTATTGCCATGGGGCTTGGCGGTTACCTTGCAGGGAAAACAGAGCAGGACCATTACGCCAGCGAACAGAAAAGAGAATACTACGAAATAGATAACCTGAGAGACCGTGAAGTGGAAGAGACGAAAGAATTTTTTGCCAATATCGGTTTAAGTCCAGCCCTGCAGGACCAGGCCACGGCAGAAATTGCACTGGACAAAGACCGCTGGGTAGATTTTATGATGAAGTATGAATTGGGACTCGACAAACCTGATCCCAAAAGGGCCACCAAAAGTGCCCTTAATATTGGCCTCTCCTACATTGCAGGCGGTATCATTCCCTTGAGCCCGTATTTTTTTATCAGTGATTCAGAAGAGGCACTTAAAATTTCAGTAATAGTAACCCTGTTCTGTCTTTTTTTATTTGGATTTTTTAAAAGCAAGGTTACCGGCATTAACCCCTGGCTGGGTGCTATCCGGGTAATGCTGATCGGCGCCATGGCCGCCGCAGCCGCCTTTGGCGTAGCCCGGTTGTTTGAAGGAAAATAACCTGTATAACGGAAACTGATTTCAATAAAGCTCATCAACAGCAACTATGTTAAAAAAACTAACGGTTACCATTATTGTATTTTTTATTGTTGTAACAGGCTATGCACAGCCGCCGATCCCCGGTGTGATCTATCCTGATTTTACCACCACTCCGGCTACGGTATCTGCCGGAAGCGCCGTGTTGTTCACTGCTTCCGTCAACGGCAACTCTACCCCGGTACGTTATTTCTGGAACTTCGGTGATGGCAATACCGCCAACACAGCCGCTACGGATGTTTACCATATATTCAATGCTGCCGGTACTTATACGGTGTACCTGAAAGCATACACCGGTTACGGCGACAGTGGCGTGATCGTTAGGTCGCTGACGGTATCAGCAACTGCATCCAGCCCGGTTACAGCCAATTTCACTTATTCCTCTCCGGTGTATGCAAACAGCCCGGTTCAGTTCGTAGATAATTCCAGCACTTCTTCCGGTGTGCTCAGCACTTATACCTGGACGATCGGTTCCACGTTTGCTGCCACGCAGAGCTTCCTCTACAGTTTTCCGTTATACGGCACTTATGAAGTAGTACACCGGGTAAGCAATAACAATGGCCAGCAGGCAGCAGTTACAAAACTGGTAACGGTATTGCCGTCGGACCCCATCACACAGGAAATATGTTCAGGCGAAAACAAATTTTTACTTTGTTATAACCAGGCAAATCTTTACCAATGGCAGGTAAGTACAGACAGTGGTAACAGCTACCAAAATATTGGCGATACAGACTTCTATTATTCCTTTACAAAAACCAATGGTCTGTTGCTTAACTATACAGCTTCTTCCTTTAACGGCAACTGGTACCGCTGCATGGCAGATGGTGTGCCCGGCACGGTTTATAAGATCAGTATCGGCAACCAGTTTACAGGCATTGCCGACAGTACCTGGGAGAACCCGGCCAACTGGAGTTGCGGCGTATTGCCGGATGAGTATACGGATGTGGTGATCAACAGCGGAACAGTCACCGTAAACTCTAACGCCAGTTGCAGAACGCTCAGGGTGAGTACGGGCGCCAGTGTTACTGTAACCCCGGGTTTTGCATTAAACATCGTTCATTAAAAAGCAGCCTTGAATACAAAGCGGTCATAGTTTGCAGGGAACGAAGTTTACACAGCATCCATTGAATGATACGGCTGTTTGTTCATGAACTGCTGCCTGCATTCCCGGGAAAACAATTTTCATCATGTTACTTTGAATACCTCAACAGAACCATTCATCAATGCTAAGCATCCGCAATTTTAACAAGCGCTACCCCGCCAGTGAGATGCCTGTACTGGAAGTACCCTCGTTATCCCTGGCGCCCGGTATTTACTGGATCAAAGGAGAAAATGGTTCGGGCAAAACATCCCTGATCAAATCGATAGCAGGATTGGTTCCTTTTGAAGGAAGCATTGAAGTAACAGGACTGGATATACGCCTGCAAAGAATGGCCTATTGCAAAGCTGTCAATTATGCTGCAGCAGAGCCGCAGTACCCTGGTTTTTTAACCGGGGCTGAACTCCTCGATTTCTATCATGCTGCAAAAGGAGGCAACCTGCCGCTGCAACTAATGGAAGCGCTTGGAACAACTCATTTTATAAATAGCAAAACGGCGGTGTATTCAAGCGGCATGATGAAAAAGTTATCGCTGGCACTTGCTTTTACGGGCGAACCGGCGCTAATATTGCTGGACGAACCTTTTATCGCACTCGATATTGCTGCGGTAGAAGTATTGCAAAAAGCCATTGCTGCTTTTAGTGAAAAAGGATTTTCATTCATCATCACTTCTCACCAGCCGCTTGACCAACAGCTTGTGCATACCACTGCTACTTTTGTTATAAAAGACAGGCTGCTGCTGCCCGAAACAGTATGAAACAGGCAGCGAACATACTCAACAAAGTAATGGTAAGGCAGTTCTATACCAGCAATGCCGGTTTTTTCCTGTTCTTCCTGTTTTTCTTTTTTGGAATAGTGCAGGCCGGGCATATCGTCAGTTATCATCTTTCGTTAATGCAGGCAATGATCACTTCTCCCCTTTTCCTTTTTGTAGTGATGACCGGGTGGCTGTTGTACAATATTAAATGCACCCTTTTCTGCACAGACAAATTGCAGCAGGATGATGGCCAGTTTCTTTTTACACTCAGCGCCCTTCCATTTTTGAAGCAGGTGACAGTTTTTACTGCGGTGAGCACGGCGCTTTACCTGCCCGTATTGCTATACAGTTGTTTTTTGGTTGCCGTTGCGCTGGCACAAAAAGCGGTTACTTTTTCAGTGGTAGTAATCCTCTGTCAACTTCTGATGATCGCATTCGGCAGCACAGTGATCTACCGCAGCATCAACAAAAGAAGTGAATCCAGGCTTGCAGGGCTGGTGGCCACCTGCAGGAAAAAGCTACAGCTAAAACTGGGCTATCATGCTTTTATCATGGCTTATGTTTTCACTGACAGGAAACTGGTATTTGCCGTGGTAAAACTTTTCTCTTTGTTACTGCTGTCTATGTTCTTTATCCGGAATGGGGACAGTTTTGATGCAGACCTCTTTAGCATTTTTTATCCATTCTGCATCATTGCTCATGCCCGGCTGGTATTTACTTGCGTGGAGTTCAACGAAACCCTGCTGCATTATAACCGCAACCTGCCGCTGCACTGGCTCAAAGTAGCGCTTACATTCCTGGTTACCTGGATTTTTATACTGCTTCCCGAAACCTTATTCATGCTCATCAATAACCAGGGCAACCTCCCTGCCGGTATACTGCTGTCGCAGCCGCTCACTGCCATGGCGATGCTGATGCTGTTTACCGGTATTGCTTATGCCTCCGCACTTGACATGGAGCGATACCTGCTCTTTATTTTTGTTAGCTATATCGTGCTGCTGATATTGCAAAAGGCAATCGGGTATCCTGCAACGTTAGTGTGCTGCGCTGCAATGGCAATGATGATCTTCAAAGCACATTACTATTCGTTTGAAAAAGAAAAATGATGGCGGCTGTAAATGGCTACTGCAGTCCTGAAAAACAGGTGCGTTTTTTAATGCCGCAAATAAGATGGCATTGTGACTAACCAGGTTTCCTGCTGAGATTGATGAACAATTCAGCATCTACCCTCGGCCCGATAGAATTATAGCAGGGTTCCATTGTACTGATAGTAAAGAAAGGTTCCAACAGGCGCCTGTAACCAGCTTCATCGCCGCCAAACGGAGGCCCGCTTTCAAAATGTTTGTTAAACAGCAGCCCCACCAGTTTGCCGGCGGGTTTTAGCAATTGCTGCATTTTAGCAGCATAGTCTTTTCGAAGAGAAGGATCCAGTGCGCAGAAAAAAGTCTGTTCAAGGATAAGATCATACCCGCCCCTGTGTTCGAAAAAATCGGCGCAAATGATCTGGAGGCCCGGCGGTGCATCTTTAAACTGTTGCTGCAACTGGCTGCATAGCACCAGCGATATATCAACCAGCGTAATATGGGTAAAACCATGTTGCAATAAAAAGGCCGCCTCATGGCCATTGCCGCAGCCGGGTATCAGAATTGAAATATTTTTATCTGTCAACTGGCTGATGTATTCCTTTAATGGAGACGTAACAGTACCTGCATCCCAGCCTGTATCATTGCTGAGGTAACGGTTACTCCAGTATTGTTCATCAAGCGGCATTATAACTGGTGTTTTTGGTTGCTGATGATATTTTCAAGTGTCCATTCTACTTTCCGTTCAAAAGGATGTTTTCGCACCGGGCAGTCGTGCTTGCTGCATAGAGGGCAACTAAAATCAAGACAACCATCTGTATGTACAAAAAATTCCATCCCTTCACCAAATTCCTTTGTTACCAGGTTGGTCAATGCATCGATCTCATCGTGCGCCTCCCTCATGTTGAGGTACCAGGGGACAGTAAGATGACAATCTACATGCAGCGTACTGCCATACTGTATGATGCGGAGGTTGTGCAGGTCGATCCAGTTCTCCCGGCGGTTATTGTTGAGCAGGTCCACCATTTTTTGAATGAGCGTTTCGTCTGCCTCGTCCATGATACCGGCAATGGATGTACGCACAATCTTATAACCGGTAAACATGATGATGAAGGCGAACAGCATGGCAACCGCACTGTCGATCCAGGGATATTTGAAAAAATAGATGAGTGCCAGCCCTACAATGATCCCGGCTGTAGAATAAGTATCCGTCTGCAAATGCTTGCCACTGGATACCAGCACCAGTGAATTGTTTTTTTTACCGGTATTGATACAAATAGCCCCTACAATGTAATTGACAATTGCTGTAGCTGCCACGAGGATGATACCATAATCAAGTTTTTGAATGGTATGGGGATGAATGAGGTTATTGATGGCCTCGTAAATGATCACAAAACCGGCCACGGTGATCAGTGTTCCTTCTACTGCTGCAGAGATAAACTCGGCTTTGCCATGCCCGTAAGGATGATCTTTGTCTTTCGGCTTGGCGCTTACATAAAGGCTGTAAACACCAATAAGACCGGCCACAACATTCACCGTACTTTCCAGCGCATCCGTTAAGATGGCTACCGAACCCGTAAGCCACCAGGCGAATAATTTGGCAATAAAAAGCACAATGCCAATTGCTGTTACAACCTGTTGAAGACGGAGATTTTTTTTTGCAGCGACCAAGAGAAAAAATTGAGGGCACAAATATAACCTCTTATGGGCAACCCAATTTTTCTTTCTTAGCGGCAGGCAGCGGTTAAAGAAATTATCGGCTCTGCAATTAATTTTATACCGGTTTGTATGAATCTGGCTAAAAAGCCTTTACTTTATAAATCAACTTTTCCGCTACCCTCTGCAGGCTTACATTCTATATTACCAGTACTAACTAATATATTAAACTATCAGCATCTGATGAGAAAGATCTCTACTGTAATTGTTATTTTATTTTTTTCCTTATTGTCAAAAGCACAGACGTTTTCATGGTCCGGAAATTCAACGATCGAGGCGTTACAAACAGACACGATCCCCATTGAAGTATCGGGCTTGCCAGACAGCATCACCAATAGCTTTGGTCTGTCAAGAATATGTTTTGGGATGTCGCATTCCATCAAATCAAATCTTGTTATCAGCCTGGTATCTCCGGATGGTCATACAGTGTCATTGGCCGAAAATGAGGGTGGCACCAGCAACCTGTTCAGCGGCACCTGCGTGGGGCTGGATGGTGTGCCTTTTGAATTAGGTAATTCTCCTTATACCGGTACCTTTTTACCTGTAGGCGATATCAGCAGTTTTAACAACGGGCAAAACCCCAATGGTACCTGGAGGCTCCTGGTTAGAGACAATGTTACAGCAGATACCGGCTCCGTACATGGCGTGAGTATCACATTCATCAACAACCCGCCGCAGGGGCACGGGCTTGGGCAGGGAAACAATCTTGGTCCGCAGGGCCCGTTTGTGAGAGCCGGGTTGGTTTGTCCTGGTGGAGCCAGTGGTTGTGATCTGTTGCCGGATGTAACAGCCTCTGCCAAAGAGATCCTTTCGTATCATCATGAATACCCGGGCAGCATCACGGTTTCGAATGCTACACCAAACATCGGCTGGGGGCCGCTCGAGATATATGCGATCGACTCCTGCTTTTGTAATGGGGTACCATCTCCCTGCAATGTTGCCTGCCCGGACGGCGGACAGTTGCAGCGCATCATCCGCCAACGTATTTATCACAAGGTACCCGGCACTGATACCCTTGGCTTTTTTGACCGTGATGCAGGGGCAATGACCTTTCATCCCGAGCACGGCCACCTGCACGTTGACAACTGGGCCAATATTACTTTGCGTAAGTCCACATCAGACCCGAACCCCATTAACTGGCCGATCATTGGCACCAGTGTGAAGCAGAGTTATTGCCTGATAAATTTAGGTGTTTGCTCCGGTAATGTGGGTGAATGTGTTGACAACAACGGCAATCCCATACTAACGGTGCCCAATAATGGCTTTGGATTTGAGTCAGGCTGTGGATTTAACCAGGGTATTTATCCCGGAAGTTATGATGTGTACAGTGAAAGCCTGAACGAACCGATACCACTCGACAATGTTTGCAATGGCGATTACTATATTGTTTCCATCACTGATCCAGACAATGTGTTTTTGGAGAGCGACGAAACCAATAATGTAGTGGCTGTACCCATTACGCTTACCCAGCAATATGTGACACCAATTGTGACAACCAGTTCCCAGTTCATTTGCCCGACCAACGATAGTGTTGTACTCACTGTTACTAATCTTTCGACAGTACAGTGGTCTAATGGCGTCACAGGAAGTTCAATTGTAGTTAAAAATCCAGGTACCTATACAGCTACATCACTTTGCGGGGTTGTTTCAACACCGATAATAGTAGAAGCACTCCCAACCGATGCTGCTCCTGCAGTATCAATTTCAATCTCTGAAGGCAGTGTACCAGCTTGTTCTGGCACAAGATTAACTTTTAAAGCCACGCCTTCATGGGAAGGTAACGCCCCGGTGTATCAATGGAAGGCAGATGGAATAAATGTTGGAACCAACAGTAGCAGCTTTACTTCTACTACGCTCACCGACGGGCAAAAAGTTACCTGTGAACTCACTTCCAGCATCAATTGCTTTGCTTCGTCACCTGTATTCTCGGACAGCATTGTAGTCTTGGTAAATCCTGCAGACAGTTTTAATGCAGTGGTTACTCAAACAAAAGGATACAATCCTTTTTGTTTGGGAGATACGGTCACTTTTACTGCTACTGCCATACCGGGCGCAAACCCCGTTTACCACTGGAAGGTAGACGGATCAGATGCTGGCAGTAACTCCCCCACCTTTACAAGCAACTCGCTGCAAGCCGGCCAGGTGGTTTCCTGTATCATTGATGCAGTACCCGGTTGCGGCAGAAGTGTAACTACCGGCACAGTCAGCGGCACCAACAATATCCAGTCTAATTACGGTGCCGCCTACCCTACCTGGTATGGCAATGGCCATGATCAATACCTGGTACGGGCGTCGGAACTGCAGGCGGCAGGATTGGTTGCCGGAGCTATCGATGACCTGTCTTTTATAACAGGCGCTAACATCGGCAACCCGGATTCTTTAATTGGATATACCATTAAACTGGCAGCGGTAACAGAAAGCAGCCTTACCAGCACCATGCTTGCCCCTTCGTTTACCACAGTTTTTGGCCCGGTTACTTACCGGCCGGTGATCAACGACACCAATCACCACGAATTTATAACGCCTTTTGTTTGGGATGGCAGCAGCAACCTGTTACTCGATATTTGTTTTGGCAATGGCGTTTACGGGAACGGCAGTTACCAGAACCTCATCACCAGTCCGGGTTTTGTTTGCGGAAGTATTTTCCAGAAAGATTATGGGGTACCATCTCCCTGCGATAGCACCCGGGGTATCAGCATCTCACAGCGCCCTTACATTTTGTTTTCAAATAAAACTCCTAAAACAATCAGCAGCAATGAGATCACCATCAAAAAAACATTGCCGGTTTATCATTTCACCGGCAGTGGCAACTGGGATAATCCTGCCAACTGGCTGAACGGTGATGTGCCTCCGTTGCACCTGCTGAGTTGCTCGGAGATCATCATCGATCCGGCACCGGGAGGAGAATGTTTGTTGAATGTGCAGCAGGTGATCATTCCAGGGGCGAAGATCACAGTGGCTGCCGGCAAGAACTTTAAGGTGCCTGGAAGTTTGTTGATAAGAGAATAGGCGGTTTCCCGGTCGGCACCGCAGGTCAGACCGGGATAACAGAATGATCGCTTTCCGGTCGGCACCGAAGGTCAGACCGGAAAGAGGAACCCTGGTGCAGGATTTAGCAAACCATTGTTGTTATAGAATGATGATTGCCTGGTGTGACCTGCGGTACCGACCGGGATAATTTTTTACCTGCATCACACAATCTCAATCTGATGTTGATCCAGCAAGCCGGCGAGTCCGTGTAATGAAAAACGGGCCTTCCGGATATTATTTTTCCCGGGATCGATGCTGTAATTAAAGGCAGTGGATAGATCGGCCTTTTCTAAAATGGAATGGTCAAAAACTGCGCCCTGCAGATCACAGTGATCAAACACAGCCTGGCTGAGATCTGATTCTGTGAAGTCTGCCTCGTGGATGCTGCAATGACTGAATGTCGTTTGCTTAAGAGAGAGTTTGTAAAAGACAGCAAGGTTTAAAATACAATTATCAAAACCCGTTTTCAATGACAAGGGCTTGCAATGATCAAAGTGCACCCCGAGTAGCTTGCAGCCTTTGAATTGAATATCCCGCAAGATCGCATTCGCCAGGTTCACCATACTGAGATTGCAATCAATAAATGTACAATCGCCAAAATTGATATTGTAAAGGCTGCTGTTTGAAAAATTGCAGTTGATAAACGTACAGTTCTCATAATCGCCCCATGCCAGGGCTGCTATCGTAAAATCAACGGTATCAAAACGTTCATCGGCAACATCTGCTCTTTCCATAATGATTCAATTTTATTATAACGGCATTGCCGCACCATAAAGATAAAGCCTGGCGGCAATTTATAAAACCTGCGGCCTGCGGCTTGTAGCAAAGGGAAAGGTACTGATCCGTTGCCACCCACTCCCACCCGTTTGACCAGGTCGTTTTTTATCAGCACTATTTGCCCCTTCAATTCGTACATTTGCAGCCAATTAAAAACGCTGCCCAAAGGTTATAGGTACAAGAGTGCGACGCCACTGAAGCTGCACCGGGTACTGAAGCCGGGTACAAAAAAAACTCTTTAAAAAGAGGATCGAAATCATGGAACTCAGCAAGAATTTTCTACCTACCGAAGCCGACGCAAAATGGTACCAGCACTGGCTGGATAAAGGATATTTCAACAGCAAACCAGATGGCAGGGAGCCCTATACCATCGTGATCCCCCCGCCCAATGTGACGGGCGTTTTACACATGGGCCATTGCCTCAACAATACCATCCAGGACATATTGATCCGCCGGGCCAGGATGCAGGGCAAAAACGCCTGCTGGGTGCCGGGTACTGACCATGCCAGCATTGCCACAGAAGCAAAAGTGGTAGGCATGTTAAGAGAAAGAGGAATTGCCAAATCCTCTTTAACAAGGGATGAATTTTTAGGCTATGCCTGGGAATGGAAAGAAAAATACGGCGGCATCATTTTACAACAGTTGAAAAAGCTGGGTTGCAGTTTAGACTGGAACCGCACTTCGTTTACGATGGACGAAGATTACTACACGAGTGTAATAAAAGTGTTCATCGATCTTTATAACAAAGGCCTTATTTACAGGGGCAAAAGAATGGTAAACTGGGATCCGGTAAGTCTTACTGCTTTAAGTGACGAAGAAGTGATCTTTAAAGAAGTAGACTCTAAGCTTTACTATGTACACTACAAATTCGCTGATTCAAATACCGGCGGCATCACTGTTGCCACCACCCGGCCGGAAACGATTTTGGGCGATGTGGCCATTTGTGTAAATCCTGATGACGACCGTTACAGGCAGTTGGTAGGTAAAGAAGTAATGGTGCCGATCATCAACAGGAAGATACCCATTATTGCAGACGAATATGTGGCCGCAGATTTTGGAACCGGTGCGTTAAAAATAACACCGGCCCACGATAAGAACGATAACATGCTGGGACTGAAACACCAGCTTAAAGCGATCGACACACTGGATGCCTCCGGCAAATTCAGCAGTGAAGAACTGGTGGATGACAACCCTTCGGAGCAGGTACTTTCTTACAACGGTATGGATCGTTTTGTATTAAGAAAAAAGATCGCAGAAGACGTTGCTGCATTAGGACTGCTCGAAAAAACCGAGGACTACAAAGGGCAGGTAGGCACCAGCGAAAGAACCGGGGCGGTGATAGAAAGCAAACTATCGATGCAGTGGTTCATCGACATGAAAAAATTCATGGATAAAAACCCGGAAGCATTGTCATCTGTAATGGATGACACGATCCAGTTTCATCCGCCCAAATTGAAAAATACGTACAGCCACTGGCTGGGCAATATCAAAGACTGGTGCATCAGCCGCCAGCTCTGGTGGGGCCAGCGAATACCGGCCTGGTATGCACCCGACGGATCCTTTGCTGTGGCCGCTACAAAAGAGGAGGCTTTTGAAAAATTAAGTCGTGAATGGTCAATGGTCAATGGTGAATCTGAGCCAGCTTCCTCCATTCACCATTCACGATTCACCATAAACGAAATATCGCAGGATGAAGATGTTCTCGATACCTGGTTCTCTTCCTGGCTGTGGCCGATGGAAGTATTCAAAGGCATCAGCAATCCCGGCAATGAAGAAGCGAAATACTATTATCCATCAACTACCCTGGTGACAGGCCAGGATATCATTTTTTTCTGGGTGGCCAGGATGATCATGGCAGGCTATGAATATGAAGACAAACCACCGTTCAAAGATGTTTATTTCACCGGTATGGTGAGGGATAAGCAGGGCCGGAAGATGAGCAAGCAACTCGGTAATTCGCCCGACCTGCTGGCATTGATCGATAACTACGGCGCGGATGCGGTGCGGTTTGGCATTATGGTTTCTTCCCCGGCCGGTAATGACCTGATGTTTGATGAAACGGCGCTGGAGCAGGGCAGAAATTTCAATAACAAATTGTGGAATGCGCTAAAGCTGGTGAAGATGTGGGAGCAGCGGCAGGCGGGAACCGGTAACGGTGGATCGGGAATAGTGAATAGTGAACCGTCACATCAGCATTTCGCTATCGACTGGTTCCAGAACAGGTTGTATGAGGTACAGGCTGAGGTTGAAAGTTTGATGAAGCAGTTCCGCCTGAGTGAAGCATTAAAAACAGTGTACTCCCTGGTATGGGACGACTTTTGCAGTTGGTACCTCGAATGGGTGAAACCCGGGTTTGAGCAACCGATTGAAACCGCCGTGTACAAAAAGACGGTTTCCTTTTTTGAAGAGCTGATGCAATTGCTGCATCCCTTTATGCCATTTATCACAGAAGAGATCTATCATCAACTGGGTGAGCAGGCAGGCGATCTTTGTACTGCCCAATACAGCGCTGTTGCCAATGCAGACAGCAGCATCCTTCAGCAGGGTGATTTACTGAAGAGAGTGATCACCAACTTAAGGGATGCACGGAACAAGAACCAGTTCAAACCAAAAGACAGCATTCAACTGCATATCCAAACCGCAGCAAAAGAGGCCTACCTGCCGATCGAATCGATACTGGCCAAACAGGTAAATGCAGCTTCCATCAGTTTTGTAGAGGTAGCGCTGGCCAACAGCATTGTGGTAGCAGTGGAAAAGGATAAATTCTATATTGAATCTGACAGGCAACTCGACAGCGGCGCTTTAAAAGCCGACCTGCTGAAAGACCTGGAACACCAACAAAACTTTCTGCAATCGGTGATGAAAAAACTGGGCAACGAAAAATTTGTACAGAATGCCAGGCCCGAAGTATTGGCCATGGAAGAGAAGAAAAAATCGGATGCGGAAGCAAGGATCAGGACCATCGAAGAAAGCCTGGCATCAATGAACTGATGCAGCTTTTTGCTTGTTCGGGCCCGCTGAAAGAAACAGTATTTCATTGGCAGAAGAATGTTAAATTTAAAATTGAATACTAAACAGGCCTTAAATTCGTTGTAATTAAAACGAGAGGATGAATAAATTATTACTTATCGCCATTTTATTTACCGGCCTGGCCGCTTCAGCACAGGTTAAGCCACTTCAAAAGCAGCCGATTACTGCACCGGCTCCAAAATGGAAACCTCCTGTTGTTAAAACTTATTTGGCCAAATTTTCAGGTTCCGATGTTACCTGTTCTGTGGAAGAAGGCAAGCAGATCATCACGCTGCCATTGAGGATCGTAGATGCGAAGAACAACGAATACGCCATCTCCTCCTACCAGCTCGCCTACAAAAGGCAGGGCGTTAAAGAAAATGAAGAAACAGGAGAAATTACCCCGGCAACCGATCTTGTAGCCCAACGTTTTACTGAAACACCTATCACCGGCATCTGGAAAAGCAGCATCATTGAGCAACTCAAAAAGAACGAGGAGTTGTACTTTTTTGATGTGATCGTATCTGACGGAAAAGGCCGGCGTTTCTTTGCACCCGACCTCAAGATCACCATACAATAAACGCTTATGCAGCTGCTGGTAAAAAAAGTAGATGCTACCGCTATACCAGTTATACAAAACCTGGCTAATATTACCTGGCCCGTTACCTACGGAGAGATCATCACACCACAGCAACTGGATTATATGATGGAACTGCTGTACAGCAGGGCCGCTCTTCAAAAACAGATGGATAAAGGCGATCAGTTCGTTATTGTTTACGATGATGAAAGGCCCGTTGCATTTGCCTCCTATTCTGCCAAAGAAACAGATGCAGGGATCTATAAACTTCACAAAATATACATCCTCCCCAACCAGCAGGGCAAGGGAATTGGCAAACTGCTGATCAGCTATATCACTACCGATATCAAGCCGGCCACCGCATTACAACTCAATGTAAACCGTCATAACAAAGCACTGCATTTTTATGAAAAAGCAGGTTTCTCCATCATTGCCGAAGAAGATATTTATATCGGCAATGGCTTTTACATGAATGACTATGTAATGGAGTTGACATTGTAACCTGCCATTTATTTTGTCAACCTAACCATTTACGAGGCGATCGTTCCCGGTAACGCATAGTTATCACAGCGCTTTTACAAAGCTGATATTTTAGTATCCTAAAACTATCATGCAATGAAAGCTCTCTTCCCCCTGCTCCTGTTATTGTTTATTACAGCTTTTGCGCAGGCCCAGGTAATAGGCATTGGCACCACAAGCCCTAATCCTTCGGCCCAACTGGATATCAGCAGCACCACCAGGGGATTGCTGATCCCCAGGATGACCAGTACACAAATGAATGCGATCGCATCCCCGGCTGCGGGCCTGATGGTATTCAATTTAACCGACAGTGTTTTTTATGTAAGAAAGAACAGCGGGTGGACAAAACTCGTTCCGGTTGCTGCGGCAGGCGGCGGCTGGCTAAGTTCGGGCAATGATATCATCAACAGCAATACCGGCAATGTGATCATTGGAAGCAGCAACCAGAGTGTGTACAAACTAAATGTTACCGGTACTGATCTTGGTCAGACATTCTATGGCATTGCAAATGAGTTGTATGGCTCATTCAGCAACAGTGATGGTCATTTTGATATCGAATCAAATTACGGTAATTCCTTCGCAGGGAAACCAGCGAAACATATCCTGTTAAATCCGCCAGGTTCGGGTGTGTTTTTTCCCGGCAACGTGGGCATCAATACCGATGATCCTTCGCATGCTAAACTCGAGATCAATGGGCGTGTAGGCGCCACCGTTGCGATGTTTGGCGCCGACAGGTTTGGAGTAGGCATTGCGGCAGACAATCCAGAGATCGGCTTTAATTATTATTACAACAACGCAACTAAAACCATCAAGGCCGGGTATGCCGCCAATTTTGGCATGAGCCCTGGCAATGGCGACCTGTACATTGGCAATTTTAGCGGCAACCAGTCTTCCGCCAGCTTTGGCGATATCAGTGGCTACCAGTACTGTATCATCGTAAAGCAAAACGGCAATGTGGGGATCGGTACTACCGATCCTACTTACAAACTTTCGGTGAACGGTAATATAAGAAGCAAGGAAGTAGTGGTAGAAAGCAATTGGGCCGATTATGTTTTTGACAATGACTATCAACTTCCGTCCCTGGCTGAAACAGAACAATACATACTGGAAAACAGGCATCTACCCGGTATTCCATCCGCAACTGAAATACAAACAAATGGACTTTCCGTGGGCAACGCACAAACAAAAATGATGCAGAAGATCGAAGAACTCACGCTGTACATAATTGACCTGAACAAACAATTGGCTGCACTAAAAGCGACGTTGGCAACTTCAACCAACAGGAACATCACTCAATAATCTTATTCCTCACTGTATGAAAAAGATCTTCCTGTTTTTTATATACGCTGCCGTATATGCAGCCACCAGTAATGCTCAGCCGGCACCAGACAGCGTGCTTGAAAACAGGCTCAGAAGCAAACAGAATTTTTATGATATCAGGCGGACTGTGCTTGCTTATTTCGACGAAAAATTAAGCCGGGTGGCTTTATCAGATAGTGTGAGTATAAAAAAAGTAAACCGGCAACTGAAAATGTGGAACCGCAAACTCTGGCAAATGGAATACTATACTGACCGAAATGGAGTAGTGCAGGATGCCAACCAGGTAAATTATGCAGCGCTACAGCAGTCTGCACAGATCAATCATAGTAACAGGCCAATGGCACAGACGCAGAACTGGATTTTACAGGGGCCCTATAATTGCGATAAGGGTATTGGCCGTTTTGATGAAATAGCTTTTCATCCTACCGATGCCAATACGATATTCGCCGGCTCGCCCTATGGCGGTTTATTCAAAACATCCAACGGTGGTTCCAATTGGTATCCTGTTTCGGCCTACATGCCATCGCTGGGCGTTGCAGGCATTGCAATACACCCGGTTGATCCCAATATCATTTATGTGCTTTCGGGAGATGCCAACGGCGGTAACCCCTATACCAGCAGCAGCCTGGGTGTTTTTAAAACCTACGATGGCGGCGCTAACTGGTTCAGGACAGGTTTGTTGACCAGCTTGCCTTTCCAGGCGGCTGAATTGATCATGGATCCATCCAACCCGGAAATACTGCTGGCCGCAACTACCCTTGGTATCTTTAGAACAACAGATGGTGGCAATACCTGGACGCTGAGCGCCGGCGGCAATTTTACCGACATCAAGTTCAAGCCGGGTAACTCATCTACTGTATATGCCGCAGGCCCCAATTTTTTTATGGTATCGGCCAACAATGGCGTAAGTTTTTCAAATATTGGCATCAATGGTATTGCAGGTGCAAACAGGATAGCCATTGGCGTTACCCCCGCCAATCCACAGAAAGTAGTATTGCTTGCAGGCCCGGTACTAACGGGTGGCAATTCGTTCCAGGGCATTTATATTTCCACCAACAGCGGGCAGGGTTTTTCATTGGCCACACAAACTCCTAATATTTTTTACTCTTACACCGGCAATGCCGCCACCAACGACCAGTCGGGATATGATATTGCCATTTGCATATCGCCGGTGAATGAAAATGAGATCTATGCCGGTGGGCTCAGCGCCTGGAAGAGCACCAACGGTGGTTTTGGCTGGTCGCAGGTATCGGCCTACTGGCCCACTGATGATCCTTACATGCATCCTGATATACACGACATAAAAATAAATCCATTGAACAACTCAGTTTATTGTGCCAACGATGGAGGCATGTATTACTATACAGGCAGTTCATGGACGCCCCTGTTCAACGGCGCCACTACCACCCAGTTTTATCATTTTGAAAGAGAAAATGACGAAGGTGATATCTGGGGCGGCGCACAGGACAATGGTATACTGGAACAGGACGGCGGCGGCGGTAACTATTACATCTATGCTACCGGTGATGGATTTGATGAAATGACCGATCATGAAAGCCTGGTGGCAGACGGAGAGTCTGATGACATTTATTTTTCGGTGAATCAAAAAGTAAAAAAGGATGTGTTTGGTGGCATTGCAGATATTACACCGCCTGGCAGCAACGGCTTCTTCCCTAACCTTGCTATGAGCCCGGATTTGGAAGATAAAATTTTCGCCGGTTATTCCAACGCCACATTCATCAGTTTTGATGCAGGCGATAACTGGAGCAGTTTGGGCAATGTGGCAGGCAACTGGGCGCTCTCAACCTGCCCGTCCAATACTGATGTGCTCTATGCCGCAGGTGCCAACAGCATCAACCGCTTTAACTGGGGTGTTGGCTGGACGAACATTACACCCGGGCTTACGGCGGCAGGGTACAGCAGCAATCTTAAAATTGCTGACATTGATGTATATCCCTACAATCACAATTTCCTTTACATCGCAGTGGCAGGTACCTCCGCCAATGCAAAAGTTTTCTTTACCCCCGATGGTGGTGCCAACTGGCAAAACTGGACTTACAACTTACCTAACGTGCCCGTGTATTCGATAAAAAGAGATGCGGCAGACGGACTGTATGCCGGTACCTCCATCGGCGTATTCTATAAGCGAAACGCAGTGAATTACTGGGAGCCTTTCAGCAATGGGTTACCGCCGGTACCAGTCACCGAGATTGAACTGTGGCCGGTAAGCAATGAAGTTTGGATCTGCACTTTTGGGAGAGGTATCTGGTACACAACCCAGTACAACAGTTGCCAGGCAGATATTACACTCAGCGGCGGGATCAATGGCAATTATTACCAGGAAGCATCCAACAGTATCAGCAGTACGCAGGTTATTTACGGGGCGGAGGGAACATCGGTTAAATACAATGCAGGAGGGCAGATCCGCCTTACCCCTGGCTTCCAGGCTGCGTGGGGATCAACATTCAGAACCTATACGGCAGGTTGCGGTGCCCCCATCAATTTGTCGCAAAGAAAAAATACGACCGCAAAAAAAACAGTGCCTGCAACAAAGAAAAAGAGGCATGCACCGACCAACAAGGCCAACGGTGAACTTAACCGATGATTTTTTGCTGCCGGAAACAAAAAATGAAACATCACACTGAAAAAAAAATCCATATGACCAGGAAAATACACTTGTTTGCTGTCTTGTTCATTTCATTCAACGGCAACGCACAAAATGTTGGTATCGGAACTGCTACACCAAGCACATCTGCATTGCTTGATATAAGCAGTACAACAAAAGGTTTACTTATCCCAAGAATGACGAACACACAAATGAATGCCATTGGTTCTCCGGCACCCGGGCTGCTTGTTTTTAATTTGACAGACAGCCTGCTGTATGTAAGAAAAAACAGCGGCTGGACAAAACTTGTTTCTGCCAGTAACGGGTGGAGTGCAAACGGCAATGATCTTTATAACAGCAATACGGGAAATATTGGCATTGGCACCAATGTTCCTTCACATGCAAGAGTCGAAGTGAATGGTTCTGTGGGTGCCGCAGTTGCCATCTTCGGCGCTGATAAATATGGTGTAACAATAGAAGCTAACAATCCTGAAATCGGTTTCAATTATTTTTATAACAACGGGCCTAAAACATTGAGACCCGGCTATGCCTCTGTGGTTGGTATGAATCCCGGCACAGGTGAATTGTACCTGTCCAATTTTGGTGGCGCCCAATCCCTTGCAAATTTTGGAGCATTGAGCGAAGCAGGCTACCGGCAAAACATTACCATTCTTCAAACTGGCGAAATACAGTTTGCCGGCACCAATAATTACTCTCATTTTTTTAATGGCCCCAATGAAGACGTTTATATACGCAGCGGTAAAAATGCAGGTAATGTGATCATCAATGACATTCCGGGAGGAAAGATCGGTGTTGGCATGAACAATCCAACAAGGGCTGTCCTTGAACAGAATGGATCTGTTGGAACAACGGCCGCAATATTCGGTGGTGATGGAGCCGGCATCTCTTTACAAAAAAACTGGCCGGTGATCGGGTTCAACCACTATTTTGATGGCGCTACCCACCGTTCTATCGGGCAGGGTTATTCGGGTGTATTTGGCATTAACCAGGATAATGGAAACCTTTATTATGGCAGTTGGTCGTATGCCGGCACATCCAATGCAGCGCTGGCTGGTTATAACAGCAGCTTTAATGTTACGCCCTCCGGGAATGTGGACATCGTTCACAGGGATATTACGAATCTTGAGGACTACACCGACATTGGCCTGACCATCGAAGGGAACTGCGGTTATTCAGGTTTTACGCAGTACCATAGTACCTGGAACATACACAATGGCTCTTTCGCCGTTGCAGATTTCAACAACGGCTACTACGGCCTGGCTTTTTGGCACAAGCTGGATAATTCAAACTGGGCCCAGCTGGCGGCAATTGCAGGAAACGGCGGAGAATACTACCAGGCTTCGGATTTCAATTTAAAAACCGGTATCAGTTATATGGCCGATGATCAACTGCTAAAAAAGATTATGCTGTTAAAGCCGGCCTCGTACAATTTTAAAGATGCCAAAAACAACAGCAGATCTTATGGCTTTATCGCCCAGGAAGTGGAACAGGTGTTCCCGGATTTTGTAATCACCGGGAGTAAAAACAAATTGATGTGTTACAGCAATTTTATTCCTGTACTCACCAAAGGCATGCAGGAGCAACAACAGCAAATTGAAGTTTTGCAAAATGAAGTTGCTGAATTAAAAAAATTGATCCTGCTAAAACAATAAATTAACAAATCATGAACAGAAATCTACTGCTTGCGATCGCTGTTACCTGCATGGCAAGTTCCTGTTATAAAACAGGCGAGATCATTTACCAGAGAAAATGCACCGTGGTTTCGCTGAATATGCAAACGGATAAATTATACAACAGGAATTTTTACCCGGCTGCTCCTAATTCAAATATGAACGCTTTAATAGGTTATACCAACACGCCTGCCAAAAGAACAACACTTATTACGGGCGATAAGGTTGATGCAGATCAGGCGTATCACTATGTAAATGAATTTTACTACGATAATAATAACAATCTCAGCTTTACACGCTGGATTTATATGGGCGATGATCCAAACTTTCCACACAACAATGCATTGGCCGGGAATTTTGTGTTTACTTACCCGACCGGCACAACCAATTCTCTTTCCAATACTATAAAAGTTCAAAGGTTTGGCGAAGCCAATTCTCCTTACCCTGAATTAAGCTATCCGCTTGACAGTCCGTACACCTATAGTTTCAACAACGAATTCCAGTTAACCAGCATCACAGATTATTACAATCATACACTGCAAAGTTTCGAATACGACAATGGAGGCAACTGCACCAGGAATATTGTGTACAATGCAGACAATACTGTACAGGCAATTTGGGAATACCTGTCGTATGACAACAAGATTAACCCCTGCCGCACAGACAGAACCCTGCAGCTATATTATAACATCTACAGTAAAAACAATCCGACCAGTGTAAGACTCACTGTTTACGATGACCACGGTACAGTACAAACATTTACAAACACTTTTACCTATTCATTCAATTCGGATAATTATGTGACCGGCCTTAATGATTTCACAAAACCTTTTGCATTGTATATCTGCCCGATTCCATAAGTATTGTCGGGATGCATTGCTGAAAAAAGATCATTCAACTCAAAAAAAATCGCATGAAAAAACGGGCACTCACCGCTCTTAGCATTTTTATTGCCGCAACAGTATTTTGCCAGAATGTTGGCATTGGAGTTACTAACCCTTTGTACAAACTGGATGTTGCAGGTTTTGTAAGAAATACCAGTACTACAATGACCTCTCCGGGTTTATTTGGCCGGCTTACTGCAGGCGGTTCTTTAAGGATCGAGAACAGTGACAATACAAAATTCCTGGTAATTGACGGCAGTTCCATACAGGCACAACTTGGTTCTTTGCAAAGTTCCGGTACGTCCGCTTCTCCCCTGCTCATCAACCCTTACGGGGGCAATGTTGGCATCCGCACCACAACACCCAATGCATCGCTCTCTGTTTACCGGGGAAATGGAGTAGATGGAACAGCAGCATTTTTTGGAACAGATCATGTATCGCATTTTAATTATAACATCGATGAAAATACGTATATCCGTGGCGGTAAGACCAGCAGCCAGGTTTTCCTAAACGATACGCATAATGGTGATGTGAACATCGCAACCGGCGGCGGAAAGATCAATACCGGTTACAGCATTTATTCAGCCCAGACCGGTGGATTAAACCTGGTGCCGCTGGGCATTATTAAGTATACTTTTAGTTTGGATGATAACGGGAATGCCATTGATGTTAGTATAAGCAATGAAGCAGGTTCCCTGTACACCGGCTGGAACGTTTCTACCACCCGTGGTGCAGATGACGAAACAACGTTCACCATCGCCCTTGATTTTGCACAGGTAAGTAATTATTCAAAGATCATTGCCGTTGGAAGTCCTGATTTTGACAGTTACGGATATGCCATTTATAAAGCTGTATCGGCGGCTGCTAAAACAGGCAACAGTGCCAGCCTCGTTATTAAATATTCAGGTGATTGCCTCACCTGCCAGTTTGCTCACTTAATAGCCAGTGGTACCTACATGATCTATGGTATTCAGTAAGCAGTAAATAAATTCAATACCGGGTAGTAAAAGATTTTTAACTTACCCCTCTTAATAACTGCCTGCAGCAAAAAGAACAGGATGAGAAACCAGGTACAAGCCTTTTTTACTGTATTATTTTCCGCATTGCTGATGCCGGTTCTGTTGCATGCACAAAACTTTCCATCACTGCAGTTTTCGCACCTGGGTACCAAAGACGGGCTTACCAATAACAATTGTACGGCCATTGCGGAAGACCGGCAGGGCTTTATCTGGATTGGCACCTCCAATGGATTGAACCGGTACGATGGCTACCGTTTCCAGCATTATTATCACAACTCCGATAAAAATTCTTTGGTGAGTAACGATATACAAGCTATCCATTGCGACAGCCGTGGCAGGTTGTGGATCTGCACCAGCGATGGGGTAAGCTGTTTTATTCCGGGCAACAACCGCTTTATCAATTATGCCAAACAATTTCAGCCGCCTCATCAGTTAAAAAATAACAGCAGTGTAAGGATCTATGAAGATGAGCAACACAATATCTGGCTTTGCAACCAACTGGATGTGATCTATAAAATAAATGATGCCATGGAAGCGGTTCCATTAAAAATAGACATCGCCCCCTTTCCTTTTTTCCAGGAAATGAAATTTGGATACGATAATATTTTCAGGGATAACAGCGGGAACGAATGGGCATTTACCTCAGGCAGGCTGTACCGTCTCAATAAACAAACAAAGCAACCTGCTGAAACAATTGATCTTTCCGCATTACTCCATACCAATATCATTAAAATGATGCAGGACGAAAAGGGCGGATACCTGCTTGGCACCTGGGGTGCCGGCGTATGGGACTTTGATCCGTCCACCCATTCTGCAATGCCTGTTACACCCTTGCCGAAAAGAATTATCAATGATCTTACCCGGTGGAGCTATGAAAAGAAAAGCTGGCTGCTTTGCCTCGAAGTGAATTGGGGCGTGTATCTGCTTGATCAAACAACCAATGCGACAAAGCACTACGGCGTAACTGCTGCTGACCCGAGTTCTTTGCAGGGAACCGACTTTCACCAGGTATTCAGCGACAGTAAAAAGAACACCTGGATCTGCAGCAATGCCGGCATTAACCTGCTTACCATGGCACAGCACGCAGTGGAAGTAATACCGGTAACAGATCCCGGCACAACCAATTACAGCTCCTATAAAAGTGGCCCGGTATTCAGTTATTTTGAAGCAGACAGCAGCATCTGGATGAGCAAACGGTATGTATCTACGTTTGAATTCGATGAACAGTTTGCTGTTAAGAATTATTATTCCAGTCTCTACCCTTTGTCTGCAACAAAAACTAACACCGGCGGTTATGCGTATTATTTTTATAAGAAAGAAGATGACCTGTACATCAGCACCGACAGCGGACTGGTGATATTGAACCAGGCAAAAAAAACAACAGCAGCATATAATGCACCGCAACTAAAAGGTCCTGCGCAACTGCGAACCATTATCCCCTTTGGTGAAAATGAATTACTGATCCGCTCTTTTTCCGATGGCCTTTTTGTTTTTAATACCACTGAAAAAAAATTTACCCACCAGTTCAGTAACCGGGATATTTGCAGCACCTGCACGGCGCTTAAACTCACCTACCTGTTCCGCTCAACAGGCAATGAAATTTATGTATGCGCTGCTGGGCAGTATCAAAATTTCCTGCGCTACAATGTTTTAACCAACAGCTTTGTGCCGGTGGTGATTGCTAACGGCAGCCAATATCCGCTCCAGGCTGCTGATATTTTTGGAGTAGCGGAAGATGCTGAACACAACTTGTGGCTGGCCAGCGCTGCCGGGGTTTTCGTTTTCAACCCTGCCTCCGGGAACATCCTTAAAAGGCTGCCTGAGAAAAAGGAAATGGGCAGCCTGTTCCGCCTTTGCTTTGACGATGCCGGTAATCTCTGGGGTAACAGTGTGTCGGGTATCTGGTGTTACACAAAGCAATCAGGCAGGTGGATCGGTTTCAACAATGATGATGGTTTACCCGGTAGCAATTTTGAAGGCATCATTACCAAAAGACCAAACGGTGATATTGTTGCCGGGCTGGAGGGCGCTATTGCGATCTTTCATCCCGGCCAGTTGTTTGGGCACAACAGTGAACCACCGGTGGTGATCACGGAAGCTTCCGCCGGCGACAGCCTGGTTTCGTTTCCATTGGTCAGCGGCCAGGAAAAAAAATTATTGCTGCAGCCCGGGCAAAACTCCTTTGTGGTTGATTTTGCGATCCTCAATTATATAAATCCTGCCAGCAGCAGGTATTATTACAAACTGGCTCCGTTGATGAAAGAATTCCAGCTCAACAGCAATGGTCATATCAATTTCAACGGGCTGGCACCAGGCACTTACACGCTGTATGTGAAGGGCGGCAACAAAACCGGTATTATTTTTTCGCAACAGGATACACTCTCCATTTCCGTATTGCCTTTCTGGTACCAGTCGGGATGGTTCCGGATACTTTGTGTATTGGCGATTGCCGCCATCATCAGCGCTTTTGTAAAATGGCGCATCATGGCCGTTAAAAGGCAAGCCCTGTTAAAACAACAAATTGCAGAAACCGAAATGCAGGCGTTGAGGGCACAAATGAATCCGCATTTTATTTTCAACAGCCTCAACAGCATCGAAAATTTTATGATGCAGAATGAAAAGCGGCTGGCAAGCGATTACCTCAATAAGTTTTCCCGGCTCATCAGGAGTATTTTAGACAGCAGCAGGAATGAGATGGTACCGGTAGCAAAAGATATGGAGGCCCTGCAATGGTATGTTGACCTGCAGCAACTCCGGCTGAACAATAAATTCGTTTACCTGACCAATGTAGAACCATTGCTGCTGCAGGGCGATTTTAAAGTACCTTCTTTACTGGTACAGCCCTTTGTGGAAAATGCCATCGAACACGGTCTTTCTCACAGCGACCAAACTGATCTTTATTTAAAAGTAACTGCCGTATTAAACAATGAACATATTGTTTATACGATCGAAGACAATGGCATTGGCAGGCAGCGGTCGGCCGCCTACAACCTTCAAAACAAGCCCCATCATAAAAGTGTAGGACTCAGTATTACAATAGACCGGCTGCGGATATTGAACGAAGAATCGTACAATGAAAACAGTGTGCAGATAACCGATCTTTATGACGCAAACAATCAACCCTGCGGAACAAGGGTAACAGTGAAAATAAAAGCACATTAATGGAAAAGATCAGCGCCATACTGGTAGACGATGAACTGAGCAGCCTGCAAAACCTGCAACAGAAGCTGGAATCATTTTGCCCCGAAGTTCAATTGGTTGCCATGACACAAAAGCCGGAAGAGGCTTTGTTGCTGATTCAGCAACATAAACCGGATGTGATCTTTTTGGATATTGAAATGCCCCGTATGAATGGGTTTCGCATGCTGGACGAATTAGATGCGTATGATTTTGAAATTATTTTTACAACAGCCTATCATCATTATGCCATTGATGCCATCCGCATGAGTGCATTTGATTACCTGATGAAGCCCATTGCCATTGCCGACCTGCAGAACGCCGTACAAAGACTTGCCCAGGCTAAGCAAACCCATACAAAAGAAAAGATTGACATCCTCAAAAATTCATTACAGGACAAAAAAAGCCAGGAGGATAAAATTGCCATTCCCACCTATGAAGGCATTGAGTTTATTGCGATCAAGAACATACTGCACATCGAAAGCAGTTCCAACTACAGCAAACTTTATTTACACGACAATAAAGTAATCACAGTGACAAAACTGCTGAAAGATTTTGAAGACATGCTGCTCCCCTACCGCTTTTACCGCATCCACAATTCACACCTCATCAATCTCAATTATATTCATAAATACCTGAAAGCAGATGGAGGCCAGGTAATGATGCAGGACGGAACTGTGATAGATGTGGCCAGGAGAAAGAAGGAAGAATTTTTAAAATTATTAACCGGTTAGTGGAAACAGGTTGGGAATTATTGGAAAAGCAAAAGGCAACATTCAAAAATCAAAATCGGGCTCGGGTAACTGCCAAATCTTTTTTATGTGCATACTCCCTTTTTACTTTTGAATTTTCATTTTTTACTTTAGTACACTAGCTGGTGCGTTTGCTTAATGATCCCGATCACAAACACACTTTGCACATGGCCCATGTTTTCAACCTGGCTTAATTTATTTACATGAAAATCGTGGTAAGCATTCATATCCTCAGAAACCACTTTGAGCATAAAATCAAATTCGCCTGAGATATTATAGCATTCTATCACCTCCGTCATCGCATTGATGGCTTTGATGAATTTGGTGCCGGCGGTTTTGTTGTGCTCCTTTAAGGATACATAACAAATGGCGATCAATCCCTTTTTTACCTTGGTATGATCTACGAGTGTAGCGTACTGTTTTATCACGCCACTTGATTCCAGCCGTTTAATACGTTCATGTACCGGCGTGGTACTCAGGTGAACTTTATCTGCAATTTCTTTCACCGTCATCCTTGCATTTTGTTGCAATAAAGCCAGTATGGCCAGGTCTTTCGCATCAAGCGAAAGATGGGCAGTAGCGGTTTGTTCTGTTTTAGCAGGTGTTGACATCTCTAAAAAGGATTTTATACTATTAATATTCGATACACAGAATTATCTACCAAATTTAGTCAAATCCTTAGAATATTATTCTATGAACTGTAAATTTGCTGTCTAAACAAAAACAAATATGTCAACTATCACTAATTCCTCCATTGATTTCAGCCTTAAATACAAAGTGGCTGACATGAGCCTTGCCGAATGGGGCCGCAAAGAAATTAAATTGGCCGAAGCAGAAATGCCAGGTCTGATGTCTATCCGTGAAGAATTTGGTCCTAGCCAACCGTTGAAAGGTGCAAGAATTGCAGGTTGCCTGCACATGACCATTCAAACTGCGGTATTGATCGAAACACTCATCGCTTTGGGCGCTGAAGTAAAGTGGAGTTCCTGCAATATCTTCTCTACACAAGACCAGGCTGCTGCTGCCATCGCTGCTGCAGGTATTGGTGTATATGCCTGGAAAGGACAAACACAGGCAGAAGCTGACTGGTGTATTGAACAAACCCTGTTCTTTGGCGGAGCAGACAAGCCATTGAATATGATCCTGGATGATGGTGGTGATTTGACCAACATCGTATTTGATAAATATCCTGAGCTGATCGCCAACATCAAAGGTTTATCTGAAGAAACCACTACCGGTGTTCACCGTTTATACGAAAGAATGGCGAATGGTACTTTACCAATCCCTGCTTTCAACGTAAATGATTCTGTTACCAAATCTAAGTTTGATAACAAATATGGTTGTAAAGAATCTTTGGTTGACTCTATCCGTCGTGCTACTGACGTTATGATGGCTGGTAAAGTTGCGGTTGTAGGTTCTTATGGAGATGTGGGTAAAGGTTCTGCCGCTTCATTGAAAGGTGCAGGTTGCCGTGTGATCGTTACCGAGATCGATCCTATCTGTGCACTGCAGGCTGCGATGGATGGTTTTGAAGTAAAACCAATGATCAAAGCAGTACAGGAAGCTGACATCATCGTTACAGCATCCGGTTGCCGCGACCTGATCACTGAAAAACATTTCCGTTTGATGAAAGATAAAGCGATCGTTTGTAACATCGGTCACTTTGATCTTGAAATTGACATGGCTAGGTTGAACACATACTATGGTCATACAAAAGATACCATTAAACCTCAGTTTGA
>DDEU01000010.1 GCA_002336815.1 Chitinophagaceae bacterium UBA1946
GGTGAAGAACTGGTATTTGATATTGAACTGGTGGAGATCGTTTAGTGAATGGTGAATGGTCAATCGTGAATAGCGTATTCCGGTTCAGAAGTTTTTAAGTTTATAAGCGGCTTGCAAATGCAGGCCGTTTTTTATTGGATAGACACTGAAAATAAGGAATGCTGCCTGCTTATGAAAGTCACCCATTCACAATTCACTATTGACTATTGACCATTCACTATTCACGATTCACCATGCTTCCCCGATTTTCTGTAATATTGCATCCATTCTAAAAGGTCCATATTGACCATTCACGATTCACCATTCACCACATGATCTTCATCAACCCAACCGCCGCTGCCGAACGCTTTATGCGTTATGTGCAGATAGATACGCAAAGTGATCCTACCAGTACCGCACATCCCACTACCGAAAAACAAAAAGACCTGAGCCGGTTGTTGCAACAGGAATTAGTGGCCATGGGGATTGCAGATGCCAGCACCGATGAGTATGGGTATGTGTATGCCAGCATCCCATCCAACAGTGATAAAGAAAATATACCGGCCATTTGCTTTTGCAGCCATGTTGATACAGCGCCTGATTGCAGCGGCTACCAGGTAAAACCCATTCACCACGCCAGTTACGATGGCAGTGATATTGTATTACCCGATGATACCACGCAGGTATTAACAACCGCTAAATCTCCCTACCTGAAAGAACATTTGAACAGCGGTGTGATCACTGCCAGCGGGTTAACCCTGCTCGGCGCCGATGATAAGAGTGGTGTAACGGCGATCATGGAAGCGGCGCTGTTCTTTGTGCAACATCCCGAAATAAAACATGGCGATATTAAAATTTTATTTACGCCGGATGAAGAAGTGGGGCAGGGTACGGCAAAAGTCGATATGCAAAAACTGGGTGCTCAGTTTGGCTATACGCTGGATGGTGGCGAAGCCGGTTCGCTCGAAGATGAAACCTTTAGTGCCGATGGCGCTACCATTACCATTCATGGCGTGATCGTTCACCCCGGTTATGCAAAAGATAAACTGGTAAATGCATTAAAGATAGCCGGTGCCGTGCTGGATGCATTGCCCAAAGATGAGTGGAGCCCGGAAACAACCGATGGCAAACAGGGGTTTGTACATCCGGTGGCGGTGAATGGCATTGCGGAAAAAGCAAGTATACAGTTTATTGTAAGAGATTTTGAAGATGCAGGATTGCAGACACATCATGATCGCCTGAAAAAAATAGCAGCAGACGTGCTGGCTAAATACCCGGGCGCAACATTCGAATATGCCATTGCGGAGCAATACCGCAATATGAAAAAAGTATTGGATCAATGCCCGCAGGTGGTGGCGTATGCGGAAGAAGCCATACAACGGGCAGGCTTACCCGTAAAAAAAGAAAGCATTCGTGGTGGTACCGATGGCAGCAGGTTCAGCTATATCGGTATGCCCTGCCCGAATATTTTTACCGGTATGCAAAACATTCACAGCAAACTGGAATGGATAGGAACCAAAGACATGGCGAAGGCGGCTGAAACAATTGTTCACCTGGGAAAGATCTGGGAAGAGCGGAGCTAATTGCAGAATACTTATTGGATTGATAATTTAAAAACATATACCTTCAATTTAAATTTATAACCATGCCGGAAATAATAAAAGAATTTTGGTGGCTGCTGCCAATTTTTGCGATCATAGCAGGAGGATTGTTTACCATTAACCAGGGAACCATTGGTGTGGTAACCCGTTTGGGAAAATACCATAGTATCAAGCGCCCCGGTCTTAATTTTAAAGTACCTTTTTTAGACCAGATCTACAAAAGAGTAAGCATTCAAAACCGTTCGGTGGAACTGGAATTCCAGGCGGTAACGGTTGACCAGGCGAATGTATATTTCAAATCGATGTTGTTGTATTCAGTGTTGAACGTAGATGAAGAAACCATTAAAAATGTGGCTTTCAAATTCATCAGCGATAAAGACCTGATGCAGGCATTGGTGCGTACCGTAGAAGGCAGCATCCGTGCTTTTGTTGCTACCAAAAAACAAGCTGAAGTACTGAATGTAAGAAGGGATATTGTTGAGAATGTAAAAGAGCAGGTGGATATGCAACTTGAAAGCTGGGGCTATCATTTGCAGGATCTGCAGATCAATGATATTACATTCGACCAGGCCATTATCGAAAGCATGAGCAAGGTAGTTGCTTCCAATAACCTGAAAGCAGCGGCCGAAAACGAAGGCCAGGCTTTGCTGATCACCAAAACAAAAGCAGCAGAAGCAGAAGGTAACTCTATCAAGATCGCTGCAGAAGCAGAAAGACAGGCAGCGCAATTGCGTGGACAGGGTGTGGCATTGTTCCGTGAAGAAGTAGCACGTGGTATGAGCCAGGCTGCTGAACAAATGAAACAGGCCAACCTGGATACCAATGTGATCTTGTTCAGTATGTGGACGGAAGCCATTAAAAACTTTGCTGAATATGGTAAAGGCAACGTGATCTTTTTGGATGGCAGCAGCGAAGGCATGGAAAAAACGATGCGACAGATCATGGCCATGCAGCAAATGGAAGGAAAGAAATAGCAGTTTCAAAAAATAATTGTACAAAGCCGGATATTCATCCGGCTTTTTTTTAAAGCTTTTTCTTTAACAATATTTTACGGCGCAAATAACCTTGTTTTGCTGCTGGCATTACATATTGCAAAGCATTGGCATAATTATCGCAAAACAAAAAACAGAAACAATTACTTTTGTCTTAAATCAGTAAATCCATGTTTGATATCTTTTTGCAGGTAGATACCCTTACCAGATCAACAGAAGTAACCGGGAAAGTAGAATCCGTATGGAGCCTGCTCGGCAAAGGCGGTCCGTTGATGATCCCACTGGGAATTCTTTTCGCATTGGCTGTTTTCGTTTTTATAGAAAGATTACTGGCAGTTAAAAAAGCCAGCAAGATCGACGATAATTTTATGCGTATCATCCGTGACAATGTTGTTACCGGTAATGTTACTGCTGCAAGAAGCCTGGCAAAAAATACAGACAACCCGGTAGGAAGGATCATTGACAAAGGATTGCAACGGATCGGCAAACCAATTGAGGCCATAGAGAAAAGTATGGAGAATGTGGGCAAACTAGAGATGTACAAAATGGAGAAAAATCTCTCTATCCTTTCTGTGATCTCCCGTATCGCACCGCTCTTTGGATTTGTTGGAACGATCGTGGGGTTGGTATTGTTGTTAAAAGAATTCGCTACCATCAGCAGCCCAACCGTAAGCCAGATCGCTGATGCCATGTACATCAAACTGATTACCTCTGCAAGTGGATTGATCATTGGTATGCTGGCCTATCTTGGTTACAGTTATCTGGATACGCAGATCAACAGAACAGCGAACCGCATGGAAGCTGCCAGCAACGAATTCATTGATATTTTGCAGGAACCAACGCGATAATTATTTTGGATGGCAGCGTTTAATTCAATGACAATAAAAGGTTCTTCACTCAATATTTAAAATTCATCACATTACAGGATATGGGATTAAGAAGAAATAAATTAAGAGAAAGTCATGATGAAGTGGATACCGGTCCGCTCAATGATATTCTGTTTATCCTCCTCATGTTCTTTTTAATGATCTCTACATTGGCCAACCCCAATGTGATCAAAGTAAGTACGCCCAGGGCAAAGAGTGATACCAAATCCAAGCAGAGTGTGGTGGTGAGTGTTGACAGGCAAAAGAATTTTTACATTGGTTCCAAAAGAGTTATTACAGATTCGCTTGAATCTGCGTTAAGAAAATACATCATTGAAGGGGATAGCATTAAACCTGCGGTAGTGATCAATGCCGATTCTTCTGCCCAGTGGGGCGAAGTGGTAAAAGTGATGAAGATCGCAAGGCGCCTGGGCGCTACAACTTCTGCTACTGTTTCAGGAACGGAGTGATCTTAACCATTCTTTCATTGCCATTGATATCTTTTTTTATTTCCACCTGCCGGCCGGGTGCGTCAAAAATGGCCGCCGTTTCTGTTGCATGATCCTGGTGTACTTCCAGGTATATTTTTCCTCCCGGTTTTAAATGTGTGTGTGCAAAACCGGCAATTGTTTCATAGAACAATAGTGGTGAGTCATCTGGTACAAACAAGGCGGTACCGGGCTCAAAGGCAATTACATTTTTATCCATGCTGCTCTTTTCCCTGGCGGGAATATAGGGCGGATTGCTTACGATGATATCAAACACACCTAACTGTTCCCATTGCTCAGGATCTAAAATATCTGCCTGAATAAAATCAATATTTGTTTGGTTGATGGCCGCATTTTTCGTTGCTACCGTTAACGCACCAGCGCTGATATCGACGGCTGTTAGTGCTGCTGCAGGCAACTGATTTTTTAACGCTACGGCAATGCAGCCGCTGCCGGTACCAATATCAAGGATGGAGATTTCCCGGTTGCTTTTTTGTTCATCATCTGTGATCCATTTCACCAATTCTTCCGTTTCCGGCCTGGGTATCAATACCTGTTCATTCACCATGAATTTTAAATTATAGAACCAGGTTTCGCCAGTTACGTATTGAACAGGCTGGTGCGAAAGCAACTGTTGCAGCGCTGTTTCCAACATTGCCTGCTGCCCACCGGTAAGTAACTGACGGGGATTTTTTAAAATATCCATTCTATTCAATCCCAGCCGCTGTTCCCATACCCAGCCGGCCACAATACCGGCTTCCTCCAAACTGTAAAGACTTTGCAATTGCTGCAGGTAATACTGGTAATAATCGGTCACTGTCATCGGGGCAAACTTAAATTATTTTATGACTGCCCATTCAGAACAATTTTGCAGGGCCACTTTTCAATCCTTATTTTTGGAATCTTGAGCAATGATCACATATACATGCAGCGTTGCCTGCAACTGGCGGCCCTGGGGGCCGGTACGGTAGCACCTAACCCGATGGTGGGAGCCATACTGGTGCATGATGATCGCATCATTGGTGAAGGATACCACCAGCAATACGGACAGGCGCATGCAGAAGTCAATTGTATCAATAGTGTTCCGGAACAACAGCAGCACCTGCTTGAAAAAAGTACCATGTATGTTTCTTTGGAGCCTTGTGCGCATTTTGGTAAAACGCCTCCCTGTGCAAACCTGTTGATTGATAAAAAGATACCAAGGGTAGTGATCGCCTGCAGGGACAGTTATAAAGAAGTGGCTGGCAGGGGAATTGAATTATTAAGGAACGCAGGCGTAGAAGTTACAGTGGGCCTGTTAGAGAAAGAGGCACAGGAGCTGAACAGGCGGTTTTTTAAATATCACGAAGTTCAACGGCCCTATATCATTTTAAAATGGGCGCAGAGCAGCAACAGCAGGATCGCCAATGCCGACCTGTCGAGGGTGATGATCAGCAACGACTATAGCAACCGGCTGGTACACCGCTGGCGTAACGAAGAGGCTGCCATCATGGTGGGTTCCAATACTGCTTTGCATGATGATCCATCGCTCACCAACCGGCACTGGTATGGCAATGATCCGGTAAGGATTTTAATGGACTGGAGCCTGAAAGTGCCTGCCACTCACCAGTTGATGGCAGACGGGGGTAAAACCATCATCTTTAATCAACTCCGGAATGAAGAAGCCGGCAATAAGCTGTTCCGGTATATTGAAAAAGACGAACCTGTGATCAGGCAGGTATTGCTGCAATTGTACGACCTGAAGATCCAGAGTGTTTTGGTAGAAGGAGGCGCTTCATTGCTGCAGTCATTTATTGATGAAGGCTGCTGGGATGAAGCACGGGTCATTACCAATCAGCAACTGGTAATTCACAACGGCTTACATTCGCCTGTGTTAAATGATCATTCACTGGTTAAAACAGCATCTTATCTTTCCGATGATATATATTACTACACTCACTCCGTAACGCATACATGAGCAAGCCAGCAGCATCAACCGAAAAAACTTTTTACAATTGTATCGACAAGCCTGGTATGGCAGAATTCAAGGACCGGGGCAGCAAGTTTATCGGGTATGCCTACCCGGTAGAGTCGGCGGAAGATTTTAAAAAATACCTTCAGCAATTGAAAAAGGAACACCCAAAGGCAGTACATCATTGCTTTGCCTACCGCATTGGCACAGACGGTAACAATTTCAGGGTAAGTGATGATGGTGAGCCCTCCGGCTCGGCCGGCCGGCCGATACTGGGCCAGATCGACAGCAAGCATATCACCAATACGGCCGTAATCGTGGTACGGTATTTTGGCGGCACTTTGCTTGGTGTTCCAGGCCTCATCAATGCTTATAAAACCGTTACCTCGCTTGCATTACAGGTTACACCGGTGGTGCAGAAACAGATCGAGGTTAAGTACAGGATACAGTTCGACTATACCAGGATGAATGATATCATGATGCTGTTAAAGCAATACAATTGTACCATTATTAGCCAGGAGCTGCAGCTTTTTTGTGTTATCAATGCAGGCATACCCAATAACCGGATAGCTGAAGTGCTGTATAAATTGAAGGAAATCCAGGGTGTAGATGTAGCAAAATCGTAATGTTATCAAAAAAACAGGCCGCTTTTTTGTTCCTGTTGAATTTTATCAAAATTTTATACTACTTTTAAACGCCCATTACTATAACAGCTTTTTTTTTAATACCAAACAGATTATGAGAAAACTTTTACTTTCTCTTCTGGCGTTTATTGCACTTAGTAAGCAGTCAGAAGCACAACAACTTCACTTTACTTCTATCTACCAGCAGCACAATGCAATGTACAATCCTGCAGCAGCAGGTTTTACCGGTCATACTGCTATTGGAACTACCTACCGGAGCATGTGGTCTGCCTTTCCGGGCAATCCCAAAACCTTTATGGTGTATGGAGATGCCTACTGGGCTAAAAAAAGTTCTGGTTTCGCCAGTTATTTATACCGGGATGTAACGGGTCCAACAAGCAGAACCGGCTTGCAGTTAGCTTATTCTTACCATGTAAAAACTAGTGAAAAAGGACAGCTTGGTTTGGGTATTGAGTTGAGAGGACTACAATATTATATAGACAAATCAAAATTAACCGATGCGCTGGGCAGCGATTTAGTGCTGGCTGGCAATAACACTTCATTTAAACTGGATGCGGGTGCCGGTGTTTACTACTCTGATGGTAAATTCAGCGCAGGTGCGGCCGTTAGCCAGTTGATACAATCAAAACTTGCTTTTAGCGATGTTCCCAATGCAACCGAAAGGGCAAAATTGTATCGCCACTTTAATTTTACCGCAAGCTACTATCTTGAAACAGGTGGCGGCACTCATTTGATACCCAATGTAATGGTAAGGGTAGTACCTCATGCACCCACTGAATACGACATGGGTTGTAAAGTAGACTACCAGGACAAGATCTGGTGGGCACTTACTTACCGGGTAAGACATTTCTGGAGCCTCCAGGTTGGCTTTAAACTGATGGATCAAATCAGTTTTGCTTATGCTTACGATTATTACAACGAGCCTTTTTCTGACTTCAACACCGGTAACAATGCACACGAGGTTGGTTTACGGTTCGATCTAAAAAAATAGTTGATCCTGCTACCCTGATAACTTTTCGGAGATACAACATTTACAATTTTAATTACTGCTAATAATCCTTTTGTCATGACGTTTAAGTTACCTCAACAAAAAAAGTTTTCGGCGATATCGTTTAATGCTGCAAGATTTTTTTCGCTGCTGATAGTGTTTTCTGCCTTTTCAGCGATCTCCTTTGCACAGGCGCCGCCAAACGATAATGCCTGCCAGGCGATAGTACTAACGCCGGGGGCTACCTGTACTTACCAGCAGTTTACAAACTTAAATGCTACCGGAAGTACCGGCGTATCGGTACCGGCTTGCGGCGGCTATGTGGCCGCCAGTTCCGGTGATGTATGGTTTAAGGTGACGGTACCTGCCGGGGGCGCACTTACTTTTGATACACAGAATGGCACCATGACGGATGGCGCAATAGCTATTTACAGGGGAAACACTTGTGTGGCGATTTCTCTTGTACCAAGCTCATGTGATGACAATAGCAGTGCCAATCCCAATATGCCAAAAGTAACCGTAACAGGTCTTACACCAGGGTCATCAGTATATGCAAGGGTTTGGTCAAAAAGCGGAACTCCGTTGGGAACTTTTGGTATCTGCGTTACCATCCCGGTACCGGCTCCACCAAATGACGAACCATGTACCGCCCAGGAACTGACCGTTGGCGCAACCTGTTCCTACTCGCCATACACTAATGAAAGTGCCACTAACAGTAATGGAGTTCCGGCTCCTGTTTGTGCTGGTTTCCTCGGTGGCGATGTTTGGTTTAAAGCAGTTGTTCCTTCTTTGGGAGCTATAATATTTGATACACAGAATGGTGGTATGATCGATGGCGGTATGGCCGTATATACCGGGCCAAATTGTAATACGCTTACCTTTTTAGATTGTGATGATAACAGCAGCGCCAATACGGATATGCCTAAGCTTACCGTGGCTGGCTTAACGCCCGGCGATACCGTATGGGTAAGGGTTTGGGCAAGCGGAAATGTGAACAATGGAACCTTCGGCATTTGTGCCACATTGCCTCCGCCTCCCCCTATAAACGATGGTCCCTGTACAGCAATTTCCCTTACTGTAGATACTGCCTGCAACTTTGTGCAGTTTACCAATGAAAATGCGTTGGGTACCTCCACTGTGGCCGATCCGGGATGTGCTGGTTATGCAGGTGGTGATGTTTGGTTTACTGCCATTGCACCCGCTGGTGGGGTGTTAACTTTTGATACCGAAGAAGGAGTGGTGACTGATGGCGGTATGGCCATATATATAGGAACCTGTAACAACCTCACCCTGCTGAGTTGTAATGATGATGCCGGAGCAGGTAATATGCCAAAGATCACGTTGGGAGGATTCACTCCCGGCGATACCGTATGGATACGAGTGTGGGAAAATGGAAATGATAATAACGGCACTTTTGGTATTTGTGTTAAGATTCCACCTCCACCACCAGTCAATGATGAAGCTTGTAATGCTATCACGCTTGCTGCTGATACGGTGTGTACCTTCCGGACATTCACCAATGAAAATGCTACCGGCTCTACCAGTGCGCCTGATCCGGGTTGTGCCAACTTCTCCGGTGCTGATGTATGGTTCAATGTAATTGTTCCTCCAGGCGGTGCCCTGATATTTGATTCACAGGCAGACGTAATTACCGATGGTGGTATGGCCGTATATACCGGAACCTGCGGTAACCTGACCCTGCTGGATTGTAATGATGACGGTGGGGCCGGTAATATGCCAAGGCTGGATGTCGGTGGTTTAACGCCGGGCGATACCGTTTGGGTAAGATTCTGGGAATATGGTGGCGATAATAACGGTCAGTTTGGTATTTGTGCTAAAATACCACCACCAGCGCCGTTAAACGACAATCCCTGTGGTGCTTTTGAATTGCTGTCAGATACAGTATGTAACTACCAGACATTTACCAACGAAAGTGCTACCAATACTTCTACCGTTCCTGATCCGGGTTGTGCCGATTACCTCGGGGGAGATGTGTGGTTTAGAACGATCGTGCCCGCCGGCGGCGCATTAACTTTTGATACAAGGGCTGGTGTTTTAAACGATGGAGGTATGGCAGTTTACAGCGGTACCTGTACAGGTTTAACCCTGATTGCCTGCGATGATAACAGCAGTTCCAATACCGATATGCCAAGGTTGGCATTGGTTGGTTTAAACCCAGGCGATACCCTGTGGGTAAGAGTTTGGGACTTTGGCCATTTTAATCCCGGTACTTTTGATATCTGCGTAAAAATACCGCCACCAGCGCCTGTTAACGATAATCCCTGCGCCGCAATTGCACTTTCTGTTGATTCAACGTGCAGCTACACAACCTATACCAACGAAAGTGCAACCGGTACTACCGGTGTACCGGCTCCGGGTTGTGCAGGCTATGGCGGCGGTGATGTTTGGTTTACTGCAATTGTTCCTTCTGTAGGAGGTATCAATTTCGATACACAAACAGGCACTATGTTAGATGGTGGCATGGCTGTGTACAGCGGAAACTGCGGAAACTTAACCCTGATCAGCTGTGACGATAATACAAGTGCCAATGGAAATATGCCAAGACTGTCGATCGCAGGCGTAACACCCGGAGATACACTATGGGTGAGGGTTTGGGAAAACGGCAACAATAACAACGGTACTTTTGGTATTTGTGCCAGCATACCACCGCCGCCACCAGTAAATGACAACCCTTGTAATGCTACATTAATCGTGGCTGCTGATACCTGTGCGTATACAACCTACACCAATGAAAGTGCAACGGGTACAACCGGTGTACCAGCCCCGGGCTGTGCCGGTTATACATCTGGAGATGTATGGTTTAAAGCTGTAGTGCCTGCCGGTGGTGCCATCACCTTTGATACACAAGAGGGCGTGATGACCGATGGTGGTATGGCTGTTTACAGCGGTAGCTGTACTAACCTGACTTTAATAAACTGCGACGATAACAGCAGTGTCAATGGGTTGATGCCTAAACTCACCATTGGTAGTTTAACACCCGGCGACACCGTATGGGTGCGTATTTGGGAAAACGGAAACAATAACAACGGCACCTTTGGCCTTTGTGCTAAAATTCCGCCGCCGCCTCCTGCCAATGACGAACCATGTAACTCATTTAATTTAATACCGGATTCAACCTGTACATATAGCACCTACACAACTGAAAATGCTACCAACACTCCCGGTGTTACTCCTCCCGGTTGTGCTTTCTACCAGGGTGGTGATGTGTGGTTCAATGTAATAGTTCCGTCTGGTGGATCACTTAGTTTTGATAGTCAAACAGGTGTAATATTCGATGGTGGTATGGCTGTTTATAGTGGTTCCTGCAATAATTTAACGCTGCTTGATTGTAACGACGATGGCAGTGATAACGGAAATATGCCCAGCCTCACAGTGGGTGGCTTAATACCTGGCGATACTTTGTGGGTAAGGTTCTGGGAGTATGGAAACGACAATCCCGGCACCTTTGGAATCTGTGTAACCTTACCACCTCCGGGCCCGGTGAATGATGATCCGTGCGGAGCCATTGAACTACCGGTTTCCAATACCTGTACCTATTTAACTTACAGTAACGAGAATAGCTTTGGTACAGCCAGTGTTCCTGATCCCGGATGCGGTGATTACCAGGGTGGCGATGTATGGTTTACGGCCATTGTGCCTGCCGCCGGTGCACTTACTTTCGATACGCAGGCTGATGATCTCACTGATGCAGACATGGCGGTGTACACCGGAAGTTGCGGTAACCTTACATTGGTACAATGCGATGATAATTCCGGTGCAGGCTTTATGCCCAAAATCACCGTAGGTGGTTTAACACCTGGAGATACCGTGTGGATAAGGGTTTGGGATAACGGCGACTTTAATCGTGGTAATTTCGGTATCTGCGTTACCATTCCGCCACCTCCACCAGCCAATGATAACCCTTGTGGTGCATTTACCATCATTGCAGATACGGTTTGTAACTATCAAACCTTCAGCAATGCAGGTGCTTATGGCACAGCAAGTGTTCCGGCACCACCATGTGGTAACTACCAGGGAGCCGATGTTTGGTTCCAGGTAACTGCTCCTGCAGCCGGCGCATTAAATATCAATACACAGGCCGGAACGCTCACCGATAATGCAATGGCAGTTTATACAGCAGACAGCTGCAATGGAACAATGACGTTGGTAGCCTGTGACGACAATGCAAGTTCTAATGCTGATATGGCGTATATCACGGCTACTGGACTTACCCCGGGAAATCCGGTGTTCATCAGGGTTTGGTCGCCGGGTGGAGCGGTCAACGCAGGTACTTTTGGTATTTGTGCCGTTATTCCTCCATTGCAACCTGCCACTTTCTCTTTCTCCTGTGCAAGAGATACGATCTTCTCCTGCGGTGGCGGAGACAGTTGCTTCACATTAAGCGCTATCATACCCGATATACATGCACTTACAGACAGGTATGCGATCAATCCTTTAAGTGCCCAGGGCTGTTTCAATCCTTATTCAGATCCGGGTAATGAAGGTCCTTCAACAGACCTGAACACGGATGACGTTTATTCTGATATCATCCCATTACCGTTCACCTTCCCGTTCTTTGGAACCGACTACAATTCGCTTGTAGCCAGCACCAATGGATATGTAAGTTTTGATGCTGCTGCACTTACCGGTACTTTCAGCCATTGGAACATCATCAATACAGGTGTACCTCAGGATCTGCCAAGTACCTTCTATGATAGGGCGTTGATCATGGGACCTTATCATGACCTGGATCCTCAGCACCATCCAAACCCAGGGCAAAGGATCAAATACAATATTACCGGACAGGCACCTCACCGCCGTTGGATATTGAGCTTCTACAGGGTGCCGCTATATTCAGACGCCTGTGCGAACCTTGTTGAAAATACACACCAGATCGTATTGTACGAAGGAACTGGTGTAGTAGAAGTATTCTTATTCGATATGCAGAATTGTCTTGGCTGGAACCAGGGAAGAGCAATGGTTGGAATGCAGGACTTCAGCCGTACCAGGGCGATCATGGCTCCGGGCAGAAAAGCTTCGGATGCTCCATGGGGTCGTATCGGTATGAATGAAAGCTGGCGTTTTGTGCCAATTGGCGGACCAACTTTATTTAAAAGAGTTGAGTTGTTTGATACTGCCGGTCACTTCCTCGCTACCGGTGATACCAGCTTCCTTGATTCGGCAAGTTTGAGGGTGAACTTCACCAACCTTTGCGCACTCAACCGTTTACCTGCAGGTTTAAATACATTGCTTGTAAGGGCTGTTTACAGCAAATTCAACGATCCTACTCAGGAAGAAGTGGGTGCTGATACAGTGCGTATCTTCATACCAAATCTTAAAGTAAATTTCAACTTTACGGACGCACGGTGCGATAACCCTGTAGGTGCTATTGCTATACACGCAATCAACGGTGTAGCGCCATTGCGTTTCTCATCAGATAGCGGCAGAACATGGCAGTCAGACAGTTCATTTGCTAACCTTAACCCTGGTACATACTATGTTAAAGTACAGGACGCTGCCGGTTGTGCAAGAGACACTATTGTTACAGTTTCCGCTGTGAGTCCGTTACATCCTGCATTTACTATAACAGACGCTGCCTGCAACGGCGGCACTGGTACTGTGGAGATCAATACCAATGGTATCAGGCCGATCAGGTACTCTTCTGATGCAGGCGCTACTTTCCAATACGACAGCACATTTGCATTACCTGCCGGTACTTATACATTCCGGATTACTGATACTGCCGGTTGTACGATCGATACAGTGATCACCGTAACAGAACCTTCAGTGTTGTCGGCCCTCTATGCAATCACTCCGGCTCGTTGTAATGGTGCTGCAGATGGCAGTGTTACTGTAACCGCAGCTGGCGGCGCCGGTTCTTATACCTATTCATTCGATACAGGTATTTACGGAACCAGCAATACTGCAAGCTTTGCTGCCGGTCCGCATACGATCAGTATCAAGGATGCCAACGGATGTACCAAAGACACTACGATCAACATAACAGAACCACCGGCTATCTTTACAACCGCTGTAATCACTGCAGCAAGTTGTAATGGCAGCAGCGACGGAAGCATTGTGATCACCGCAGTGGGCGGCACCGGAAGCACTTACGATTATTCAAAAGATGCCGGTGCCAACTACCAGCCAGGTAATACCTTCTCAGGCGTAGCGGCAGGAACCTATTCTATCCGTGTACGGGATGCCAATGGCTGTACAAAAGATACTTCTGTTGTAGTAGATCAGCCAACTGCTATCAATACGCCTGCTGTGATCACAGCAGCCACCTGTAACGGAGCCAGTGATGGTAGCATAGTCCTTAGTCCTGTTGGCGGTGCAGGTTCTTACCAATATTCTAAAGATACCGGCGTTACTTACCAGCCAGGCAATACATTCAGTGCATTGACAGGAGGCACCTACACGATCCGTGTTAAAGATGCCAATGCTTGTACTAAAGATACTACCATAGTAGTTGGACAACCTGTCGCTATTACATCCACAGCAGTTGTCACTTCACCTAAGTGTAATGGTGGCAGCGATGGAAGTATCGTGATTACCGGTGCAGGTGGCGCAGGCGGCTACCAGTATTCGATCGATACCGGCGCTACTTACCAGGCAGGCGCTACATTTACCGTAGCTGCCGGTACTTACAGCATCCGCATCAAAGATGTAAATGGTTGTACAAAAGATACCAGCATTACTGTGACTGATGCAGCCGCAATACAGGTAACTGTTGCTACTGTAAATGAAAGTTGCAGTAATACACCTAATGGACAGATCAATACAACGGTTGCTGGTGGTACCGCTGCTTATAACTATAGCAAAGATGGCGTCAACTTCCAGTCTTCGGCAAACTTTACAGGCGTCACCCAGGGCAGCTATACTATTACGGTAAGGGATGCCAATGGATGTACTGCATCGGCTCCGGCACAGGTTGGCTTCACGTTTGACCTGTCAATACAGGGCAGGACAGATACCGCAGTTTGCGATAACGGACGTGTGAGACTGAACACCACAAGCAATGCACAAACCTATAGGTGGAGGCCGGCAAATACATTGGATGATTCAACCATTGCAAGTCCTTTTGCATCTCCAACTGTTACTACCGATTACATACTTACTGCCACACTTGGAAGCTGTACCTTAACGGATACTGTCACCATTGTAGTAGCTGCTCCTCCAACAGTGTTTGCAGGAGATACCATAGAAGTTATAAAAGGCGCTGATGCACAATTACAGGGTGTGGTTACCAATACCGCCAATTTCATCTGGTCACCTTCTACCTATCTAAATAATCCAAACATATTGGCACCGATCTCGGTAATGCCGCAGCAAACCATTACCTATGGACTTACTGTTTTCAATGCAGAAGGTTGCAGCAGGACCGATTCAGTTACAGTAGTTGTATTGCCATACTGTATAAAAGTTAAAAATGCCTTTACACCAAACGGTGACGGCGTTAATGACAACTGGATGGTGTACGACCAGTATGACTGTTTGAGTAATGTAAGGGTACAGGTGTTCAACCGTTACGGAAGTAAAGTATTCGAATCAAGGAACTACCGCAACGACTGGAATGGTACTTATGGCGGAGATTCACTGCCGGATGCAACTTACTATTATGTGATCGACTACACATTGACCACAGGAAGGGTGTTGCAGCTAAGGGGTGACGTTACGATCTTACGATAAAATAAGCGCTCATGGATATTGAGTTTTTAAGAGAATATGTTTTAGGAAAACCTTCCGTTACGGAAGGTTTTCCTTTTGGTGAAACAGTGATCGTGTATAAAGTGAACGATAAAATTTTTTTGCTGCTGCCACTGGATACACAGCCATTGCAGTTTAATGTAAAGTGCGATCCTGAAAGGGCTATCGAGTGGAGAGAGCAATATCCCGGCGCTGTGCTGCCCGGCTTCCACATGAACAAGAAGCACTGGAATACGGTAGTAGTGGATGGAACACTCAGCAGGAAACAACTGCTGCAAATGGTAGATGATTCTTACGGGTTGGTAAATAAAAAGAAGAGATGATCATTTTTTGGAGGCTGCATATTTCCAATGCCGGCTTTTTCCTTCGGTCATCATTTCAATGGCCTGCAACATCCGCTTATTCCTGGTTGCTTCTGTTTTTGCCTCTGTGATCCACTGTATGTATTCTTTTTTATGGGAGTAGGCAAATGCCTCAAAGGTTGCATTGGCTTTTTTGTTTTTGGCCAATGCCTTTGCGAAATAATCGGGCACAACGATCTCTTTCTTCTCTTTGGATGCCGCTTTGGGAGGAAGTTTAATGCCATTGTCATTCAATATCATTGCTTCTTTTATCCAGCTGATTATTTTTTTATCAGGCGGCAGGTCTTTTAGCGATGTGATCTTACCCAGGTGCCCCATTGCTGTTTCAGATGCTGCGGTTTCTCTCAATACAGGGTCTTTCATGATTGAAGCTTTCCAAAAACCAACAGCGCAATGCTGTTTAAAAGATGCCATGTGACACATCATTTCGCCCTTGTAATCAAAAAAGGGCATGCTCCATTTCATTTTTTCTTCCACATCAGGACAAGTGTTGTGAATGAGCTCTCTTACATGTTCTAAAATAGGTTTTGCAAAATCGGCTGATTTGGCAATATAGACATCGATGGATTTGTTGTAGGCAGGCATCATTCAATAAGTTTATTTCGCAATATAAACGATACGCAAATTATTTCATATAGCTTTATCAGTTACTAACGCCAACATTCAGATTTTTGCCAGGTTTAATTATTACTTCCGCATCTTGTTGAAGGAATAATTTTTTACAGGACACATTGGTACTGATTTCCGAAACCCTTTGTGCATTTGCTGGAATAACGACTTCTGTATTACTATCAGGCACTTCTCCACAACTCCAATTTAATGGATTTTCCCATTCGCTGCTAACAGCACCATTCCAGCGATCAACCATTTTAAAAACGATCTCGTTGCTAAAACTGCTATTGTCAACGAGGCATCTAACCTTTCCATTGAAATTCAGATTGGTGATTGTTAGTGTTGCGGAAGCTGAACCGGAGATCACATTGTCATAAGATCCCTGCGTGTCGTGAAGGCCATTGTAACCAAATCCCCAGTCGATCTGCCAGAAATAACTGGTGCCGGAAACGGAAGAAGTAAAATTTGCCGCTCCATTTTTACAAAATTCTATCGTATCTCTTTTGTTCACATTAACACTTATAAATGCGGAATCATTACAACCTCCTGAATTATATACTTTGAGTTTGTATTTTCCGGCACTAACTGCTGCCGGCGTAGAAGTGCTCCATACCACGGCTGCATAATCCGAGGTATCGAAAACATGTGTAATGTCTGTGTTACACGTGTCACAAGGCACATCAAGCGCTTTGTCATATCCCAAAGCAGGATTGGTAAATACCTTAAGAATAACTGTATCGGAATACAAAGTATCACCACAATAGCTGGTTATTTTACACCTGTACAGGTAATTGTTTTGGGCAAGTGAAACATTGTAGAGGGTCATGTTATTAGTCGTGTAGTCATAGCCGCCATCGCCATTGATGAGGTCAGAAAAATGATTGCCGCTGTCTGTACTTTTCTGCCATTGAATACTGGCGATCCTTCCTGTTACCCGTATACTTAAAATATAAGAGAAACCTACACAGGCATTTTTATCCTGAGGCTGACTTGTAATCACTGTGGGCACATAAATATTATAAAGCTTGTGTACACTTGAAAAACTGTCAAAACAATTATCGCCGGTATGGCATCGGTACCCGTAGCCACTTATAGCGGGTGAAACTGTGAGTGATAAATAATTGGAAGTTTCACCAGGAATGACTGTATATGTGATGCCCGAATCTGCACTGGCTTCCCATTGAAAATTATACTCTTCGCCTGAGTAATAAGGAATGGCGGAAAATGTAACACGTTCATTTGTGCAGGCATATTTTTCTTCTGCGGCAGCAAATACCGGTGTTTGTTTGTAGGTAACGGATACCTGGTCGGTATAAAGCGTTTTGCAGGTACTCGAAATCTGGCAACGGTAATAGAAACCGGATTCAGGATAGGGCAACGTGATTGAAGAAGCTGTTTCGCCGGTAATATTTACATATCCGGGAGGCTGGTAATAATATTTTTGCCATTGATAGGAGAGGTTATTGCCGGTGGCAGCTACAGTGAACACGGCGTTTGTTCTATCACAAATTTTTTGATTCAACGGCTGTGTCACTATTGCAGTGCTTTCATTCCGCACGTTCAAAAGAGCTGGAACCGTTACAGCGACAGGATTGCATTCACTGCCAACTACGCATCGGTACCTGGTGTTGTTCATGTTTAGACTAACAGAATCAAAGTGTAATACAGCGCTTGTTTTGCCTGGTATGGGTGCAAAGTTGTTGCCACCATCATTGCTTTGCTCCCATTGATAGCTGATGGAACTACCGGTAACGCTTATGCTAAAATCTGCAGCGGTATTAACACAAGCAGAAATATTTCCTGGTTGTGAGATGATTGAAGTACTGTAACTGCCCACTGTTAAAGTAGCAATGGCTGTTTTTGAATCGGGGCCGCAGGGGCTATTGTAAGAACACCTGAATTTGTATCCATTCATTTGGGTAGAAACAGCAAAGACAGTAAGCGTATCATCACCAATTTTATACATGTCATAAAGTGAAGCGGAAGCATTTGGAATGTTATTTGTCCATGTTACGCCATTGTCGGTGCTCATTTCCCAAAAAAAACCCTGGTCTATTACTGCTGCAGAAATAAACATTACGTTGTGTCCCGGGCAAATAACCTGGCTCAACGGGTGTAAAGTTACCAGTGCCGGCATAGGAAGCCCGCAATCAGGCACCGGCGCATTATCAATTTTTGATTTGTTGGATTGTTGAGCCCCGGCACCTGAAGTAAAGAGGGTGATGAAAGCGATGAGGCCAATGTATTTCATAGAAAATCAAGTTTGTTCCTATGACTTTTATGGAAACAAAAAAGCCGCAGATCGGCGTTTGTTAAATGCTGCAGCGGCTTTAATCCAATGAATCAGGAAATTATTTTAATCGTAATAATATAATGTTTCGTACACAAAATCTGCAGGATCAGTTTGCCTGCGGTACAACGGTTTGTTATTGACTGTAAAACCGTATTCGAAAGCAGAGCGATGATCTCCATTGTTGCTGCTTATTTTTAACAGGTTGTTCTGCATCTTGTAATCATTGTAAAAAATGGGCGCCCAGTAAAAAAATCCATCTATCCGGGGAACCGGGTTGGGTTTGTCATCATACTGAAAAACGAGGGTATCGGTGGTATTGGGATTCACAGCCCAGTCGAATATCGATTTGGTTACATTACCGGCTGCATCAAATTCAAAACTTACTTCGGTCAATAAGCCATACGTATGGCCTCCATCAAAACTCCTGTAATCTGTTCTTTTCTGCAACAGGCTACCAACATATGAGTAGACAGAACTATCGGTTCTGTCCTGGCTGCCGGAAGAATGGAACCTGGCAAAGGATAAGTGTAACTTTCCGCCTGCATCATAAAAAAAACTGGAGGTAGAATTACTCACAATACCGTCTGAACTACCGGTTGCTGTTATACTATCCAGTTTACCGGAACCATCCCTGAAAAATTTTTCTGTATACTGGTCGGTTGCAGAACTGGTTATCTTTATTCCGGAGAGCCGGTTGTTGGCGTCGTAGGAGTAATTGGTAACGATCTCCTTGGTGGGACTGAATTTAGCAACCGTTTTGAGCAGGTGATTGTAAGTAGTACCCTGGCCCGTATTGGTACTCTCTTTTTTACAGGCGGCCAAGCCTGTAAGAAACAGGAATAGCGTGATAAGGGATAGTAATTTCATATGCAACATTTAGGCATAATAAATTTACGCATATAAAAAGACTTCTGCAATAGTGTGCAGAAGTCTTACCAGTAAACAAAAAGCCTTATTTAAAACTATTACTTACCACAAGCTCTTTTGAACCTGCAGTGTATACATAAAATCCTTCGCCGCTTTTTGCACCCAGCTTACCGGCAGTAACCATATTTACCAGCAGTGGGCAGGGAGCATATTTGGGATTGCCAAAACCATCCTGCAATACTTTTAAAATGCTCAGGCAAACATCCAGCCCGATGAAATCTGCCAGCTGCAATGGTCCCATCGGGTGCGCCATCCCCAGTTTCATCACTGTGTCAATGGATTCAACGCCGGCCACGCCTTCATACAAACTGTAGATGGCTTCGTTGATCATCGGCATTAAAATACGGTTGGCAATAAAACCGGGATAATCGTTTACTACGCAGGGTACTTTGCCCAGTTGTTTGCTGAGTTCAACGATGGTATTGCTTACTTCATTTGTAGTAGCATAGCCGTTGATGATCTCAACCAGTTTCATCACCGGAACAGGATTCATAAAGTGCATGCCGATCACCAGTTCGGGGCGCTTTGTTGCGGCAGCTATTTTTGTGATAGAGATGGAAGAGGTGTTGGTAGCCAATATGCAACCCGCCGGAGCCGCTTCATCGATCGACTTAAATATTTTTAATTTTAGATCAACATTTTCTGTTGCAGCCTCTACCACCAGTTCCGCATTTTTTACGCCTTCAGCAACATCTGTTACCGTAGTGATATTTGATAAGGCGGTTGTTTTTACATCCTCGGTAATGCTGCCTTTTGCAATTTGCC
>DDEU01000014.1 GCA_002336815.1 Chitinophagaceae bacterium UBA1946
TAAACGAAGTATAGAGCCGTGTTTGGTAGCAATACCGATGCGACCGGGGTCGACCACCGAACTTTGTACTTCAGCTAACTGCCTCGTGGAGGTTCGATCCCTCCCCCTACAGCGCTTTAAAAGCCTTTCCCGGTGAAAATTGGGAGAGGCTTTTTTGTTTGGAGTAAGTGATGAAATTTTGGCACTGACCCGCTGTGCCGGGGTAAGAATAACAGGATAAGCTAAGTATAGAGCGCCGTGTTTGGTGGCGTACCGATGCGGCCGGGGTCGACCTCCGAACTTTGTATCCCGATAGCTATCGGGACTAACTGCTTCGTCCGAAAGGGTTCGGGACACCAACTGCACTTTAAAAGCCTTTCCGGGTGAAGATTGGGAGAGGCTTTTTTTTGTTTGGGGTAAGTGATGGAATTTTTGGCAGCAAATTTCTGTCTGCGGCTTTTTATCTTTTGCGAAAAGTTAATATTTTATCTGTCGTTTTAATATTCAGTAAGCCGCCGTACTCAAAGCTGTACTCAAATGAGGAACAAAAACTGCTCACAAACAAAATCCCCCAGGGCGTTTCTGCAACTTTGGTCATAGAAAGATAAGGTATGTGTATTGTTTGATTTGACTCGATCGAGACCTCACTTTTCCAGATATCATTCGTCGGCGTATTACCGGTAAAAGTGCCGGCAGGATCACTGTAAGTAGAAGGAATATGTACTTCATATAAAGCCATTTTTGATATTGACAACTTTTATGCTGGAAAGGTTGCTTCTCAGATAAACCTTGCCATCGCTTAAAAATTCCGATCATTAGTCTGCGCAATACCGGTGTCTGCCGATTAAAGATATCTCCCATTCAATTCTTTAATAATTTGAAGACCGTGCATTGTATCAACCACTGCTACTTCAGCCATCAATAAAATAAACGCTGTTTCATTTTCATAGATTGTCATATTGAGCTTGTCGAAATATAACAATCTATGGCCATCCAATCTGTAACATTTCGCTAAACTCAATGTGAAAGATTTGATTGCTTTTGAGACAATCCACTTTTTATTTGAACTGACGGCCAAAAATACGTATCGCCACTTTATTTTACCAATGTAAACCCTGCTTCCTTAACATTGTCCGACGAGCCTCCCACAAAAACTTTAAAATCGCCCGGTTCAAAAATATACTGCAGTTTATCATTGTAAAAACGAAGATCATCCGCAGCAATCGCAAAACTTACTTTTTTAGATTCTCCTTTTTTCAGGAACAGTTTCTGGAATCCTTTCAATTCCTTTACTGGCCTAACAACACTGCCAAACAGGTCACGGGTGTATAACTGCACGGTTTCTTCTCCATCATAATTACCAGTATTGGTGATTGTACAATTCACAAGAAGCTTCTCTCCGGGCCTGATAGTTTTTTTATTTAATTCAATATCACTGTACGAAAAACTGGTATAGCTCAGGCCAAAACCAAATGCATATTTTGGACTGTTGGGCAGATCAATATAGGAGGAAACATAATTGAGGTCACTGTCGTTGTGGGCCGGCCGGCCGGTATTGTAATGATTGTAATAGACAGGGATCTGGCCCTCTGTACGGGGAAAACTGATCGGCAATTTACCGGATGGATTGTAATCGCCGAACAAAACATCCGCAATGGCGTTGCCGGCCTGTGTTCCTAACCACCAGGTGTACACGATCGCTGGCACATTGTCTGATATCCAGTTAAACACCAATGGACGCCCTGCGCTCATCAGCACCACCACGGGTTTACCGGTTGCAGCAATTGCCTTAACCAGTTCTTCCTGAACACCCGGCAGGCGGATGCTGCTTTTACTTTTTGCCTCACCGGTCATATCTCTTGCTTCGCCAACGGTTATTACCACTACGTCACTCTGCATTGCAATTTCCACCGCTTCTGCAAAACCGCCGCGGCTGGTATCTTTGATATCACACCCCTTTGCATACAGCATTTTACTACCTGCAGCCAGTTTGCTTTCAACCCCCTGCCATAAGGAAACGATACGGGCAGTATCATCCGGCCAGTCATAACTCCAGAAGCCAAGGTTATCTGCTTTTGCTTTTACAAACGGACCAATCAATGCAATGGTTTTTGTTTGCCGGCTGAGCGGCAGCAATTGCTTTTCATTCTTCAGCAGGACGATGCTTTTTTCAGCTATTTCCTTTGCCACTGTAATATGCGCAGGATTGCTCCATTGCTCTTTTTCCCTTTGTTCATTGCAAAAACGGTACGGGTCATCAAACAAACCCATTTCAAATTTCTTTCTCAATATTCTTCTAACCGCATCATCGATCACCGTTGTTTTTACTTTTCCTTCTTTCACCAGTTTTGCCAGGTTTTGAATATAGCTCCGGCTTTCCATATCCATATCGCTGCCGGCATTGGCAGCCGCCATGGCTGCTTCATAATTGTCTTTTACAAAACCATGGTTGATCATTTCACCAACGCTGCCCCAATCGCTTACTACAAAGCCCTTAAAATTCCACTTGCCTTTGAGTATCTCCCGCTGCAGGTATGCGTTACCGGTAGCAGGTATACCGTTCAGGTCGTTAAAGGAATTCATGAAGGTAGCAGCACCGGCATCTGCAGCTGCTTTAAATGGTGGCAGGTAGGTTTCCAGTAACTGGCGGTAGCTCATGTCAACTGAGTTATAGTCTCTCCCGGCAATCGCTGCACCATAGGCTGCAAAATGTTTGGCACAGGCCATCACAGCATCCGTATTGCCCAGTCCTTTTCCCTGGAACCCCTTTACCCTAGCCGCAGCGATCAGGCTGCCGAGATAAGTATCTTCCCCGGCTCCTTCCATTACACGACCCCAGCGTGGATCACGGGCAATGTCTACCATTGGTGCAAAGGTCCAGTGAACGCCTGCTGCTGATGCTTCTACGGCGGCGATCCTGGCAGATTGTTCAATGACTTTCAGATCCCAGCTGGCTGCCTCAGCAAGTGGCAAAGGAAAAATAGTTCTGTAACCATGGATCACATCCTGCCCGAACAGCAATGGAATTTTCATTCTTGATTGCATGGCGATCTGCTGCAATGTTCTTGTATGGTCTACGCCGGTAACATTTAGCATGCTGCCCACCATTCCGTTTTTTATTTGTGTTTGTTTGTCGCCATCTTTGGTGATAGGCCCTGTAGCTGCCCAGTCTCCATTGTACTGGTTCATTTGCCCGATCTTTTCATCAAGCGTCATCAGTTTCAATACTGAATCTACTTTTTGATCAATCGATTTTTTTTGCGCAGATGTACCGGTTACCAGCAGCAGCGAAAAGGCAAGGAGGGGAATAATTTTTATCATACAATCTAATTTTAAAAATAAATAGAGCAAGGTTCAGGGTCATTGATGCTGGGCAAACAACCATGACAGTAAAGTGGGTTCGGCAAATGCATTGTCCCAGCTATTGTGGTTTACACCCGGGTATATACTCAACTTTACATCAGCACCGGCTTTCTGCAATGCGGCCACCATGGTTTGTGAAAATGCCACGGGCACTACTGCATCTGCATCTCCATGAAAAACCCACCATTTGGGTTTGGTAAGTTTGGTAGCGGTAGAAGGTTCAGCCCCACTACAGATTGGAAAGGCAGCGGCAAACAATCCAGGGTTTCTCCGTACGATCTCAAAAGTACCCATACCACCCATTGAAAGCCCGCCAACATACACCTGTTTCTTATTTACCGGATATTCCCGGATGATCTTTTTCAACAATTGCTGCGCCAGGTCCATGGCGATAGTAGGTTCTCCATCTGCATGAAAAATAATGCTCCATTTACCAGCAGTATCCTGCTGAAAAGAACTGTTTGCCCAGAAGCTTTTTGCAGGGCACTGCGGAAACACTACAATTGCCGGATAGTTTTGCCGGATGCTGTCTCTCAAAAACAAATTTGCACCATGCACCAGCTGGCTCTCGTTATCGTTTCCCCTTTCCCCGGCACCATGCAGCAGCAGTACCAGGGGGTATTTTTTGGACGCATCGTAATTCAATGGCAGTAAAATGCGGTAAGGAAGGGTATCGTTGTTTACAATAAAGAGCTCTTTCTTATACAAAGACTTGTCCTGCGCCTGCAAACTAACGGTAAAGCATAGCAGCAAATACCAAAGGGAGCATATTGTTTTCATACAATTGTTTTTACAGTGATCAATTTTTTCTTTTTAACAGTTTCAACACGAATCCCCCACCGGGTGCCATGCTTACATTGAGTTTACTGTTGTTATGTGTGATGAACCGCTGTATAGTGTAATCGGATGGATAGTTAATGGCATTGATACCATCCGTACACAGCACCGCATCATAGTTTGCCGTATCTATAAAATTAATGTTTAGAACGATGTCTCTTGCTGTCCAGTCGCTCATGCCGGCGATATACCAGTCATCGCCTTTTCTCCTGGCAGTAATGAGGTAGTCTGAAACCTTTGCTTCCAGGATAGTGGTTTCATCCCATACCGTTGGCAATTCTCCCAAAAAATGCATGAATGCCGGTTCCATCATCGCCTGGGAAGGATTGCCGGAAAATATCTGCAGGGGACTATCATAAATTACAAACATGGATAACTGGTGGCACCTCGTTCCCTGGCTCATCACTTTTTTACCGATGGGCCTGAATTGTTCTTTGGTGGCATTGTCTAAAATGCCCGGTTCATAATCCATTGGGCCGGCAAGCATTCTTGTAAAAGGTAAAGTAACATCGTGTTCTGGTGTTGGTTTGTCGCTCCAGATATTGAATTCAGAGCCGAGTACGCCTTCTCTCGTTACGGCATTGGGCCAGGTGCGGTTGAAGCCTTTGGGAGGAAAGGCGCCGTGAAACATGATCATGATCTTATGATCGGCGCAGGCCTTTGCAATGCGGTGATAAAAATTTACCATAGGCTGATCATCCCGGTCCATAAAATCGGTCATGATAAAATCTACGCCCCATTTATTGAATTGATCCAGTGCACTGTCTAACTGCCGGTCGAGTGTGGAACACAATGTCCACATACTTATTTTGACACCCTTACTTTTTGCATAGGCAGCCAGCGTATCCATATTGATGGCAGGATTGATATCAAAAAGATCTTTATAATTACTCCAGCCGGCATCCATCATTATTCGTTGCAGGCCAAATTGCTTGGCAAAGTCAATGTAATATTTATAGGTTGCCGTGTTAATGCCTGCTTTAAAATCAACATTGAAAAGGTTAATGCCAATGATCCATTCATCTGTTCCTTTGCCCGGGTTCACCCACGAGGGATCTTTTAGTTTTGATGCTGACGCCAACCGGTATACGATATCATTACCGGGCAATTCTTTATCTGTTGCAGCGATCATCAATACCCGCCAGGGCAAACTGCTGCTGCCTTTTATTTTAGCAATATAGTTTGCCCGCTGTGTAACAACCTGCTGCGGAAATTCGCCATCCGTCATTGCGGTTTGCAAAGGATAGGGAGCAAAAACGCCCTGTACCGAATTCGACCCTGTTCCGGATAAGAACATTCCCGGGTATTCTTCGAGGTCTGATTCGGTGATGCCAACCTTCACTTCTCCTTCTGCGCCCACCAGTACAGGTGAGTAGGCAAGTGTTTCTGTTGTTAAACTATCAATTGTTTTTAGCTGGTACAATTCTTCAAAACTGGTATGGTAGCGATCAGGTTGCCGTCCTGGTTGAATAACCGGAAGTAATATCTTTTTGCTGGGAGAGAAAGTAAACAACGCTTCTTCGTTGTTGATGATCACAGAATCTTTGAACGCTGTAATGATCCTGTAGGCAACGCCATCATCGTATACCCGGAACAGTAAGCTGTAAGATTGTGTAAACCGGATGCGGAGCTGGTTGTAGTGATTGCGGATGAGCCGGCGTTTTTCGGGAACGGGTGAAACAATCGTTTCATCAACCGTTTCTGTTTTGCTTGCAATGATCCTGCTATTTTCTGCAAGGCTTTTTTTGCCGGCCACCAGCAGGTCAATGGAAGAAGGGAGCAGGACAGGTTGGTTATTTAAGTAAACGCTGTAAGTGATCTTTTTACCGCAATGAACCGTAAGCCTTATGTTTTTATTGGGTGATGCCAGCTCCAAACTATCTGCTGCAAACAGGTGTGTACCAGTTTGCAGCAGCAGTAGTAAAAAGATAAATGGCTTCATGAGCGGGCAATCGCCGTTGAGTGGTCAAATTAAAATACCAGGGTAGAAATGGAATGCGGCAGTGCATTGAGTTCTGCAGCCTGGCCTTTTATCCAGAGGTAGTAAGTAGTGGCGGCATCTGCCTGGTTCATTACCACTACCACATTTTTGCCATCCGGATTTTTGAATGCCGTGGTAAGCAACTGGCTGCGGCTTGCAGCACTGGTAATGCGTTTTGCACCCGGCTGAATAAATTTCGAAAACTGGCCAATGTAATAAAATGCATTTGTGTAGATCAGTTCACCGGTTCTTGTATCGGCGATCACGGGCGCAAAACAAAAATTACCAACATGGTTAGGCCCGCCTGTTTCATCGAGTAAAATATTCCAGTCGGTGAAACCGCCCATGCCATTATTGAAGTCATTGATCATAGAGCGGCCATATCTTTCGCCCAGCTTCCAGTCATCCACTTTTTCAAATTCAAATTTTTCTACACAACCTTCTGTGAACATGATGTTTTTATCGGGGTAAGCTTCATGTACACGTTTTACATTCTCGAACATTGGGTCGCCGCCACTCCAGGTCTCGTACCAATGAAAACCGATGCCCCATGCATATTTAGATGCCTGTTTATCGTCGAAATAAGTTTGTGCCCGTTGATACATGAGGTCGCGGTTATGATCCCACACAATGATCTTTTTGCTTTTTAATCCTGCTTTTTCCATAGTTGGACCAAGATTGTTCTTTAAAAAATCCCGTTCTTCTTCTGCGGTGTAGATACAGCTTTCCCATTTCTGCTTTGCCATTGGCTCGTTCTGGATACTCACCGCCCAGATAGGCATACCTTCTTTTTCATAAGCTTTAATGAACCTGGTAAAATAGTTTGCCCAGGCACCATAAAATTCTTTTTTCAAATGACCGCCCTGGAGAAGATCGTTATTGTCTTTCATCCAGGAGGGAGGTGACCATGGGCTGGCAAACAAATTGAGTTTACCGCCGGCAGCTTTGATGGCCGCTTTGATCAGCGGTATCTTAAATTTTTGATCAGGTGCAATGCTGAAGGTTTTTAGTTCTTTGTCGTTGTCTGCAACATATACATAACTGCTGCTGCTGAAATCGCAGCTGTTGATATTGGTTCTTCCGATAGTATAACCAAGGCCTTCCTTTTTATCAAAATAAGCTTTCAATATTTCCTGTTGCTTTGCTGCCGGCAATTTGGCATAAGTTTCTGCTGCAGCATCTGTAAGCGCTCCGCCGATGCCGATGAATGACTGGAATGTTTTATCCGGATCTACAAACACGCATACCTGTGTTTCAACCGGCTGGCCCATGTATTTGAATTCAACCGAACCATTGGCGGAAAGTTTAAGCTCAGATTTTTCAGCGGTGGTGTATACGGTGACTTTTTTTCCGGTGGCAGAAAAGGAAGCTGGTTTAGCTACCTGTGCATGCGCTATGCTGGTTAGCATTAAACCAAGCAATGATGCAGTGAGTTGCTTTTTCATTTATTGAGATTTTATTGATATGGAAATTTGATTGTAAGATTTTATTTGTTTTAAAACTTGTTGCCTGTTGCACCGAATGTACAAGTGTGCGACGCAACAATGGCGCTATGAAAAACAAGTGCCGGCAACATCATTTCTTTTTTTCAATATTACCAGATAAATGTTCCGGCACTCTGCGGCGGCAATGAAACATTGCTCCATTTTCCTTTGTATTTAATGTTGAAGATGATCGTTGCATTGGCCGAATTGAGCACCAGCATTACTTTTTTACCATCGGGCCGTTTGAAGGCGGCCGTAGAAAGATCCGTAGTTTCTGTACTGCTGATGCGTACTGAACCTGCTGGTATAAATTTAGATGCCTGTGCAATGATGTAATAACCCACATTGCGGTTAAAGCCGCTGTTGCCGATCGTTATAGCACCCTTGCACTCTGTACAGCCACCGGGTGTATGTGGCCCGAACAATGGATCGTTTGCAAGGTTCCATTCAAGGGCTACTTTACTCCAGTTGCGCATGGAACCGATCACCACATTTTTTACATGCCACATAAAGTCGCCGTCGAACGAACCGTTGGCGCCAGTCCATTGTTCCGTGAAATAAAGATTCTTATCAGTGTGTGCGTTGTGTACCGCACTCAATGCACTGATATCGCCGCCATACAAATGAAACGCACTGCCATCGATGAATGCTTTTGCTGCAGGGTCATTTAACACCGTGATGGGATAGGATGGATTGTCGCAATTGTGATCCCACACTATGATCTTGGTATTAATAGCTGCTGCCTGGAAAGCAGGACCAAGCGCTGATTTTACAAAATCTGCCTGCTGCAATGCAGACATTACCATGCTGGGATTATTGCCACCATGCTGCGGTTCATTTTGAAGGGTAACGGCATCAATGCTGATCCCGTTCGCCTTCATAGCCTGGATGTATTTTACAAAATAGTTTGCGTAAGCTGTATAATACTGCGGCTGCAAACCACCCCCCATTGAACTGCTGTTGTCTTTCATCCAAACAGGTGCACTCCATGGAGAACCAAGGATCTTTATATTGGGGTTGATGGCGAGTATCTGTTTCAACAAAGGAATCAAATCCACCGTATCTTTTGATAAACTGAAATTGGTAAGGTTCACATCTGTTTGCCCGGCCGGCATATCATCGTAGCTGAATACCGATGCACTGAGATCGGAGGCACCGATGCTCACCCGCAGGTAGCTGATGCCAATGGAAAGATTGCCGCTTCCAAACAACTCCTGGAGCAAATTTGCCTTTGAAGCTGCATCCAGGCTATTGATGAGGGTGGCACTTCCGCCGGTTAAGGTGTACCCAAAACCGTCCACGGATTGAAAAGCCTGTGTACTGTCTACCTCAATATTAGGACTCGAATTGGTGACCGTTCCAAAAGAGCGGATGCCGGTTTGCTTCTGCAGCAGTTGCCCCTGGCTGGCGGTGGTTACCCATAGCTCCACATCGTTGGTGCCGGATGTTACCGGCGGCGTAGGCGGCACCAGTGGTGGCGTTGTTGATTTTTTTGAACAGGAACAGGCGAATGACAATAGTGCCATCCCTGTAATGAGCAGTGCCGGAAAAAAATATTTTGTTTTCATTTTCAGATTTTTGAAGACAGTGTTAATTATAATAATTTGAAAGAGGCTTCTTTGACATCGCGGCTGTTGCCGCCGATAAATAATTTAAAGTCGCCGGGTTCAGCAACAAATTTCAGGTCGCTGTTGTAGAATTTCAGGTCGTTTACACCGATGGTAAAGCTGACGGTTTTGCTTTCGCCGGCCTTGAGGTCAATTTTCTGGAAGCCCTTCAGTTCTTTTACCGGCCTGGTAATGCTGCCCACCATATCACGGGTGTATAATTGCACCACTTCCCTGCCATCTGTTTTGCTGGTATTGGTAACCGTTACTGTGGCAGTAATGGTTTGCCCTGCTTTGAAGGCAGTGTTGCTAAGCTTTACATCGCTGTAGGTAAAATTGCTGTAGCTTAAGCCATAACCAAATGGATAAACGGGATCGTTGCTTACATCCAAATAATTGCTGCGGAATTTTTCGAACCATTTGCCTTCGGCCAACGGACGACCTGTATTTTTATGATTGTAGTAGAGTGGCACCTGTCCTACGTTTTGTGGCCAGGTAGTGGTTAACTTACCGGAAGGATTTACATCGCCCAGCAACACATCGGCAATGGCATAACCAGCTTCGCTGCCGCCAAACCATACATTCAAAATAGCCGGAACTGTTTCGTTCTCAGCTTTGATCACCAATGGCCTGCCGGTAAACAATACCAGTACAACTGGTTTGCCTGTTTTAAGCAATGCTGCCAGCAAATCTTTTTGCGTTTGCGGAATTTCGATATTACTGCGGCTGCTGCATTCACCACTCATTTCTGCGCTTTCGCCCAATGCGGCTACAATTACATCCGATTGTGCTGCTGCTGCCAGTGCTTCATCTAATAACTGTTGTTTTGTTCTGCCATCCCGGTCGAATGATTTTCCAAACATACCGGCACGCTGTTCAAACAAACTATCATCATCTAAAAAAGAACCTTTCGCATAAATCAGCTTTGCATTGCTGCCCAGTACTGATTGCAGTCCATCATACAAAGAAGTCGCTTTTGCAAAATTGGCTGCTACACTCCAGGTACCCGGCATATTTTCTTTGTTATTTCCCAATGGGCCGATCAGCGCAATGGTACCAGCTTTTTTCAATGGAAGTATATTATTGTTGTTTTTCAGCAATACAAAACTTTGTGCGGCAATGGCCCTTGCCTCTTTGCGATTGGCATCTGTAAATATTTCTGTTTTTGCCCTGTTCTCATTGCAGTAGCGGTAAGGATCTTCAAACAAACCCAATTTGTATTTCGCTTCCAGTATTCTTCTGCAGGCTGCATCAATTTGAGCAGTGGTTACTTTTCCTTCTTTCAAAGATTGTTGTAAAGTGGTTAAAAAGCCTTCTCCCACCATGTCCATATCAATGCCGGCATTGAGCGCCAGGGCAGATACCTGTTTCAAATCGCCCATACCATGTGCTTCCATTTCATTGATGCCGGTATAGTCGGTTACCACAAAGCCTTTAAAGCCCCACTGTTTTCTTAACACATCTGTCATTAAAAATTTGCTTGCTGTTGCAGGAATACCGTCTACTTCATTAAAAGAAGCCATCATACTTCCGGCGCCTGCATCCACGGCTGCTTTATATGGCGGCAGGTATTCGTTGTACATCCTCAGCCGGCTCATGTCGGTAGTATTGTAATCGCGGCCGGCTTCGGCAGCGCCATACATGGCATAGTGTTTTACGCATGACATGATGTTGTTATTTTTATAAGTACCGGTGGTTCCCTGGTAACCTTTCACCATGGCGGCTGCTACTTGGCCACCGAGGTATGCATCTTCTCCATTGCCTTCTGCAATACGGCCCCAGCGTGGGTCACGGGCTATATCCACCATTGGACTAAAGGTCCAGTTAATACCATCAGCACTGGCTTCCTGTGCTGCGATCTGTGCACTGCGTTCAATGGCTTTCATATCCCAGGTACAACTCAACCCTAACGGTATCGGGAACACGGTTTCGTAACCATGAATTACGTCCATACCAAAGATCATCGGGATCTTCAGCCTTGTTTCTTCCACTGCTACCTTTTGCACTGCTTTTATTTTTTCAACAGATTTGATGTTGAACAGGCCACCCACTTTTCCTTCCTTGATCTTTTTACCGATATCGGAATTAGAGGCCTGGCCGGTAACGATATCGCCGCTACCCGGTAAATTCAACTGCCCAATCTTTTCTTCCAGCGTCATCTTTTTCATCAGGGCATCCACGAAGGTTTTCATTTTTGCATCTGCAGGTTTGGCTGCCGGTAATGTTTGTGCGTTTACCAACTGCGAAACAGTAAATGCGGCAAGCAATAACAGTGTCGATTTCATCTTATATATTTTTATTGTTCGTACTAATTTTTATGCAAGATAATCACATTGCCGCCGCCATTCGACAGTTTAATGCTGATTGTTTTTGAATTGTTGACGGCGATGGTTTCTTTTATTAAATGATCGGGATTTAACTGCACATCAGCGGCATCACTGTAGATGCTGGCGCTGTATTCACCGGCGGGTAAAAATGCCAGGTTAAGATTTACGGAACGCTCTTCATCATTTGAAATGGTACCAATAAACCAGTCGTTTCCTTTGCGCCTGGCGATAGAAACATACTGGTCAATTTTTGCATCGGCTACCTTTGTTTCATCCCAGGTGGTAGGTATATGCTGCAATACTTCAAAGCCCGGTTGATTGATGTAAGCATACGGGTAGTCGCACAGCATACCCTGGTAATTTTCAAGTACCACGTACATTGCCAGCATGTGGCAACGGGTACCCATAACCAGGGGTCTTGTGTATTGTACTTTAAAAGCACCCCTGCCGGGAGTATTGGGCATACCAAAGGCCCTGAAACCACCGAGGTGATAATCGGTTGAGCCAGCCAGCATGCGGGTAAATACAATATTTAGATCGGCGCCTGGTGTAACAAGGTCGTTCCATTTATCACATTCATAATTGAGGGTGCCTTCCCTTGTAAATTCATTGGGGTAGGTGCGGCTCAAGCCTGTTGGTTTATAGGCACCATGAAACTGGATATGCAGGTGATGCGCTGCAGCTTTTTCTAAAATTTCGGTTTGGATATTTACCATTTGCTGATCGTCCCTGTCCATAAAATCTACCATCATACCACTCAAACCCCATTTTTCAAACACAGCGAAAGCAGTATCAAGTTGCGGATACAATGCTTTCCAATGCACCCATACCCGTACGCCAACACCAACAGAATGCGCATACTCACACAGCTGTTTCATATCGAGCCCGTTCACAGGCTTTGTAACATCTGTATGGGCACCAGGCTGATAACCATCTCCATCATTTGTGTACCATTCATGCCCTCCTGATTCTACTACGGTGTGATAAAGAACGTTGTTGGCCGCACAAAAATCGATGTAGTATTTATTGGTTTCAAAATTATTGCCGGGTGTAAAATTGGTATCCGGTACAATGGTGCCGTTCCACCAGGGGAAGGTAGTGGTGCCGGTTTTTATCCAGGCCGTTTCTTTTAAATTTACTGGCGGACACAGGCTGGTGAGGATGTTTGATTCGATCAATGCGCCGATGCGGCTGCCGATCAGCATTACCCGCCAGGCACTGCTGTGCGGCAATGACGCTTTTACTTTTATTTCCGTTTGACCCGGAAGCGGAGATAACTGGCTTGTTAGAATTCCGTTTCGCTTTACCAGGTACATTCCGGCATAATCGAGCAATGCAGCTTCGGTGATGGCCATGTATACATTGCCCGGGAACTGCAGCAAGGCCGGCATATCCATTAATGTGTCTTCCCGGATGCTGCTTAGCGCTGCGGTGCTGTACAAGCCTTCGTGTGATGTCAAAAAATTGGGCAGCAGCAGGGCTTTGATAATTGGATCGCCGGTAACATTGAACTGTGAGCTTTCTTCCAGCAACGTAACAGAGCGATGACCCGGCTGTTCCGGAAATACATACCTGAAGGCAATGCCATCATTAAAAGCTTTTACCTCCACATTTACATCATATTTTTCGCCCTGTAAATAAATGGTTGCTTCTTTATAAGGTTGATTTACGAGAGATGTTTTGCCAACGATCAACGAATAATTTTCTACTCCTTCGCTGTAGTGGGTTCCCGTTTTCAACCTGCAATGCTGCAATGGGCTGGCATCGTCAAATACAAGATTGATGGTTGAATTTTGCAGCAGCACCTGCCTGTTGTACGAAACTGAATATTGGGGTTGGCCTTTTTGTATTAAAAAGGAAAAAACAATATTGCCATCAGGCGATGTTAGCCGCACATTTTTCTGAGCAACTATATTGCTGCACAATATCATTAAACAACAGGTAGTAAAAAATTTCATTCCAATTATTTAACGAGGTAAGGTGTTATCGCTTTTTGCCAGATCCGGTATCCCTTTGCATTCATGTGTAAATTGTCTTCTATAAAAATATCCTGCATCACGGTTCCGTTTTTATTGAACATTTTGCTGTACACATCAATGAAAGCAGTTTTTCTTTTTGTGGCCAGGTAATTTTTTATCAGCCGGTTGGCCTGTACCATTTTTGGCCAAAGCTGCCTGCGGCTGGGACTTGGTTTTAAAGAAACAAATGCCAGCGGCACAGCAGGATCATTTTTTCGAATGATGCTGAACAGTGTTTTGAAACGCCGGTATACTTCCGCCGCCGTAACCGTATCAGAAGATGCCAGGTCATTTTCGCCGCAGTAGATCATAATTTGTTTTGCATGATAGGGTGTAATCACCTCGCCGGCATAGCGGATCACATCAGGCAGGCTGGAACCGCCAAAGCCCCGGTTGATGATCTTGCAGAAGGGGAAATATTCCTGCACATCTTTCCACTTGGTAAAAGAAGAACTGCCAACAAACAAGATGGCATTTGCCGGCGGCATATTGCTGCTGTCCTGTTGTTTGAATGCCTGGATATCATCGTAAAAAGGAGGCTTTGATTCCTGTGCAATGGCTGCATTACACAGCAACAGGATTACGGTAATAATTTTTATCGCTTTCATCATTCTACTTTCATCGTTTTATATCTTTCGCTTACACCATTTTCGTTGATGGCTTCGATAGAAAAGTAATAAGTTTTATTCTTGTCCATTGCCTTGAACCAGTATTCATTAAAATCGTATATCATAATGCTGCTGTACATTTTATCAGGAGCGGTGCCATAGTAAAGATTGTAAGCAAATGCATTGTCGACGGGCTGCCATTTAATGTAAGCGCTGCGTTTGTCTTTTTCTGTTCTTAATACAATGAGGTTGCCTACAGCACCGGGCTTTGCACCGCCACCGTTTCCAAACACCCGCAGACCGCTGATGGCAAATTTGCCGGTTGGCATGTGTATGTTTTCGAGTTTGATATACTTTGCCTGCACCGGCTTTTCCAGCTCTATATAATCATGCGGCACATCTGTTTTGTTATTGCTTTTATCAACCAGTACGGTCCATTTTTTCCCATCCAGCGAAGCGTACAATTTATATTGATGGTAGATGCCCGTTTGCTTTCCAAGGAATTCGGCATCCTGATCGGCATAATTGATCTGTACTGCATTTACGGTTGATACATTGCCGAGATCTGTCTGGATCCACTCTCCTTTGTTGGCTGTAGCGGCGCACCAGTAGGTTTTTATGCTTTCATCAACGGCGTTGTTGGGATAAAAACTGGCCAGCGTAGAAGAAGTGAGTACCGGCTTTTTGTAATTAAGCAGGTACCACTCAGGCCTGAAAGCATCTTTTTGCATTGCTCCGGGCAGGTATAAAGGATAATCACCAAAAGCAGTATTGCACCACATAACATCATCCTTATCAAAGCCGGCCGGCCAAATGCCCATTCTTCTTTCCCAGGTATTTTTAACACAGATGATGCTGGTGGAGATATGCCAGTAATTATTGTTGTTATCTGTAAAAGTAGCACCATGGCCAGCCCCCCGTGAAAAGCCCCCCATTTTAGAACTGTAGGGGTCACTCTGCGGCATGGTTTGCCTGCCTTCAAAAAGAGGACCGTCACTTACCACCACGCCATCTGCATAACCACTCATTTCTGTACCCGGTGCCCCGTATTGAAAATAATATTTATTGTTATGCTTGGTCATCCACGCACCTTCAATAAAGGGGTCAAGGAAAGTGTTGTCCATGTGCTCGCCAAAGCGTTGCCAGCCATAGCGCCACGATTCTAAAATGTACATGGGCACCCTTGTGCCCAGCGGCCGGAAAGTTTTCCTGTCCAGTTCCACACCATATACAGGATAATTATTGCTACTGCCATTGTACATATAAAATCTTCCGTCATCGTCTGTAAAAAATGCAGGGTCCCAACCGCCGATCTCAAATGAATCAACAAGTGGAAACCATTTATTTCCTTTTGGATCGGTGCTGCCCCAGAGCGTAAACGTTTTTGTATAGGTACTTCCGAACACCACCATTGTATCGCCGATGATGCCAACAGCAGGCGCACACAGGTCGTCTTTTGTATCATTCCAGGGACGCAGAAAACGTTTGGAAACAAACTTCCAGTTGAGCATATCACTGCTCCACCAATAACCCCACTGGTTGGTAGTGAACATGTAAAAATCTCCCTTGTAATTTACGATCACCGGGTCTGCAGTGGCCCTGTGTTTACCCCAATCCGTAAAACTCGGATGTGGTGTATATCCATAGTCAACATTTACCGGGTTACAATAGGTTTTTTGCTGGGCAACAGCAGCGCCCGCCAGCAACATACAACATAGAACGACGAATAATTTTTTCTGTAGCATAATTTTAATTTGATCTGGTCCCTGGTTTCTTTTTATCGTATTAATAAAACGGTTCCCTTTTTAATTTTCAATTGTTGCCCCTGCAGGCGGTAATTACAAACCCACGTCATCACCCCGCTGCTCATTTCCTTTGCATTCAATTTTCCATCCCACCCATTGCTGATGTTGCGACTATCAAAAAGCAGCTGCCCCCACCTCGAAAAAACCTGCAGGTGATAATCGCTAACCGGCAATGATGCCGTCGGTTTAAATATTTTATTGATACCCGCCGGTGCAAAGGCCGATGGTACATACAAATCATTTACGCAAAATTGGTTACTTACCGTTACCGTAGCGGAGGACCTGCACCCGGCAACATCCGTAGCGGTTACGCTGTAGATACCTGGCTGCGATACCAGGTTGCGTGCTGTAATACTTCCATCACTCCATACATAATTTACAAAACCTGCACCTGCATCAAGTGCTACTGTATCGCCGGGGCAAAGCAGCTGATAGGTTGCTAAATTGATACGTGCTGACTGGATCACCTGTATGCGGATGGTATCAAAGGCCAGGCAACCGGGATATCTTTCTGCCGCAACAGTATAGCTTGTATCTGATAATGGATCAACAATAACATGCTGACCAACGGTAGAGCTGATGCGATGATCCGGCGACCAAACATAATTGTTGAATCCTGCAGGAGCATCCAGGTGCAGGGTATCGTTGACACATTTTTTCCTGTTATCCCCGAGGCTGAATGTAAATGCAGGTGCCGGAAATATTTGTATGGTATCGGCCCATACCATTCCGCAGGCATCCGTAACCGTTACATCATAATTGCCGGGTGAGGTTGCAGCAAAAAAACTATCTGCCGAGCCATCCTGCCAACGGTATTGCTGGTATCCATCACCCGCTTTTAAAAGGATTTTATTTTGAGGACAAATGCTGGTATCAGCACCCAACGAAAATGAAGTGGCTGGATCTGTAACGGCTATCATCACTGAATCCTGCAGTATCCCACAGACCGATTGCATGCGGGCATACAACATAAAATTGCCCGTTGATGGAAAGATGATGCTGGCAGAACTATCTGAAATACGACTGATAACTGCACCCCTATCCACACTAAAATTGATGGTGCCGGTGCAATTGCCACTACTGAATACCCTAAAAATACTGCTGCTGTTTTTACAAACCTTTTTACTGCCCTGTATCTTGCTGATGCGGCAATGGCTGCTGCTGTTACATTGCAACTGCCAACTGAATCCTGAGCCGCTCATGGTATCAAGTAAAGAAGTGTTGGTATGCCCATCATCTGCCAACAGGTGCCATACACTGTTATTGCTTTGCAGGGAAACTGTTTGCGGAGTAATGATCAATGGATATGGCCGGTTGCTGCAATTCTCCAGTTTACCTGTAGCGGATGTTCTCAGGAGGTTGGCAGATACATTGCTGCCGGGATTCCTGCTAAAACCTGCTATCACTACAGAACCATCTTGCTGTATTTTAAGGTCGGTTGCGGTTTGTGCGCCGGGCATCGGTATCCTGTACGCCCGGTTAACAGTATTATCGCTGTTAAGATGGAAAACATAATTATCGCTGCTGTCTGAATCATTGCACTGCACACCTGTTTTCTTAAACGGGTCGTAGAGTAAACCCTGGAATGTATTTGCCGGGCTGATAGCAACTTCAGCATTCTCTATCCGGGTAGAAGAGATCACCTGTGCATTTTCATCAATGTACAATGCGATCTGTGCAGTTGGGTTAGTACCGGTGTAATTACTCCTTGTATTGCCAGTTAATGCGATGAGGCCGTTGTTAAAATTGACGTGTTCAAACCCGTACTCTGTAACACCCGTTAACGGAAGAGCACCGTTAAAAAGTATCCACTTCAACCAGTTGATATCGCCGGTATTTTTTTGTACAGCAGCAAGGTAGTTTTCTGTAAGATCGCCGGGCACCGTGGTAAACCTGCCGGTAAAATAATAGGCTGCATCGCCCTCTGTGATGCCGGTAATGTCTGTGCTGCTGCTCACGAGTATTTTTCGCCACAGCAGTGTTCCATCTGCAGCTATTTTTGAGATGAGCCCTGCATTGCCGGAGGATCCGGTGCTGGCAGAACCACTTAGCAAAAAACCATCGTCGGAGGTTTGAATGATGTCTTTATAAACGTCGCCCGAAAGAGAATTGGTCGTGTAAGGCAACAGTTTTTGCCAGCGGAGTGCGCCATCGTCTTTTAGTCTTACCACGTAAGTGCCACTCATGGGAGGTGCATTTACGGTGAGCGCCAGCACCACATCGCCATTGGATGCTAACACAGATGCGTACACCCGCAGATCAACCTGTATGCTGCTATCATTGATCCCGATGAATTTTGTCCATAGCAGGTTGCCTGCACCATCCAGCCGCATCACGTTGCAATAATTTTTTGCTATGGCCATCTGCTCAAAGTTTTCCTTAATGGTGCCGGCCAGCAACAGGTCGCCATTTGCAGCTGTATGCACCTGTGTAAAATCCGAATAACCGGCACTCAATATCTTCCCGAAAAAAGAACCGGTAATGCAGGAGTCGGCCCATATTATTTGGTTAGTATTTTGCGCAGCTAATTTTTGAGCACAGAAGGAAGAAAAAAAACAAGGCAGGATATAAATCACCGTTTTGCTCCATTTCCCTGCAAGCCAATATTGGCTGCATCGTAAGGAGGAACATATCGGCCGTGTAATTTTCACCTGCTGTTTGATTTTATTTATTGCTATCCGCTACAGGTTTCCTTTTCTCATTTCTTCTACTGCATGGTTTACTGCTCTTGCAGTAAAAGCCATGTATAAAATAGATGGGCTCTGGCTGCCGGTACTCGTCATGCAGGCGCCATCTGTTACAAATACATTTTTACAATGGTGCAGTTGATTGAATTCATTTAACAAAGATGTTTTGGGATCTTTGCCCATTCTTACACCTCCCATTTCGTGAATATCCAGTCCCGGGGGCTGTTTGTTATCGCTGCTGTGTATATTCTTTACACCAGCCGCTTCCAGCATGGCCTGTCCCTGCTCTAAAAAGTCTTTTACCATCTTGTCGTCATTGTCATCGTACCCCACAGAAGTGATAAGCAGCGGAATACCCCACTGGTCTTTTTCATCTTTACTTAACCGCACATGGTTCGATTCTTTGGCAATGGTTTCGCCCTGCATGTACATGTAAACGCCCCAGGTGCCCGGCTCACTGATGGCTTCCTTAAAATCAGCTCCCACAACAGAACGGATATTTTTATCACTAAGCGTTTCCCTGTAAGCGCCTGAATAGATCACGTAACCGCCATAAAAATCAGTGTCTCTTTTTTCTACATTCCTGAAATTGGCCATGATGCATTCTACCGGCTTTGAAACTTTGTAGTATTTATCTTCATAGCCATCTATATCTCCTCCCATACCACCCCGGTAATTGTGAAAACAAATGTGTTTGCCTAGCTTGCCACTGTCGTTGCCCAGCCCATTGGGAAAACGATTGGAAGTTGAATTCAGTAATATCAGGTTGGTATTGAGCGAGGAGGCATTCACAAAAATGATCTTCGCAAAAAATTCTGTTGCCTGTTTGGTATGGGTATCAATCACCCTTACCCCAACCGCTTTTTGTTTTTGTCCATCATAAATAATGGAATGCACAACAGAATCGGGCCTGATGGTAAGGTTGCCGGTTTTAGTGGCCCAGGGCAGTGTGCAGCTTACGGAACTGAAGTAACCGCCAAGGGGACAACCTCTCATGCACAAATTCCGGTTCTGGCACTGGTTACGGTTTTGATCAATAAATGGTTGCTTCAATTCACTGATGTGCGCCCACCTGCCCGGCACATAATGCCGGTTGAATTTTTCTTTGATGGTGGCCTGCAAATGTTTTTCTACCACGTTCAGTTCATAGGGCGGCAGAAATTCTCCATCGGGCATGGCAGGAATGCCATCCCGGTTACCGGTTACCCCAATGAATTTTTCTACATGGCTGTACCAGTCTTTAATATCGTCATATCCAATGGGAAAAGATTCGCCATAACCGTAGCGCCCGGGTGCAGTAAAATCGAAGGAACTCCATCTTGCACAGGCCCGGCCCCAGGTGAGTGATTTACCACCTACCTGGTAACCCCTCACCCATTCAAAAGGTTTTTCCTGCACATAGGGATGATCGCCATCTTTTACAAAAAAATGCTGGGTAGCTTCGTCGTAACCGGCCGCCCTGCTGATGAAAGGATTTTCCTTTCTTGTTTTATTGGTGATCTCGCCACGATGAGGAAGTTCCCATCTTGATAAGTTAGCCGTGGGATAGTCTTTGATGTGCTCTACATTCCTGCCTCTTTCGAGTACCAGGGTTTTCAATCCTTTTTCGCACAATTCTTTGGCAGCCCAGCCGCCGCTGATACCGCTGCCGATTACGATGGCATCAAAGGTGTTGGTGTCGGTTCCTTTGGCATTGATGTTTACCTGTGTGCTATCGGGCATCAGTAATGTATTTTTCTTTTTTGAAAGAATAGATTGTCTAAACCAAATTTCACCGGGCCGGTAAAAAAGAATACCAGCGCCAGCAGGGCGAAAATGAAAGGATGCTGATCCTGGTACCAGAATTTTCCGCCCCCCACTTTAAAGCAAATGAATATCATATCGATGAACATGAAAAGGGCAGCAATTCTTGTAAACAAACCCAGTGCAAGGCAAATACCGGTAAGCAGTTCCAATCCCTTACCAAGATACACCATAAACAGCGGTGCCGGAAGCGATTTTATTACATCCCATTCGGTGTAGCCTTTCATCAGGCCGGGTTTAAAAACTTCCAGGCCATGGTAGGCCATCAGTAAGCCGGTGACAATACGTAGCAGAACAAGGCCACTGTTTTTCCAAAGTGGCTCTGCAGAAAAAAGTTTACTCATAACAATCGTTTTATTGGCTGGTATATCTTTCTCCTCCCTTTAGCACTTTGTAAGGCTGGCCTTCTTCTTCAGCAATGCGGATAAACTCATTTACATCAGCCGTATTAAAACCAAACATATCATAGTGGCAGGGTATCACACATTTTGCATGGATGGCTTTTGCCAGCATCACTGCTTCCCGGCAATCTAAATTGCCTGCCACTTTTCTTTCGGGCTTATTGCCATTGATGGGCAGCAGTGCCAGGTCAACCGCAAAAGGTTTTAAAAGGGGTACCATCTCATCAAACCAAAGTGTATCGCCGCTGTGGTAGATGCGGTAACCACCAAATTCGATCACATAGCCCATAAAGCGGCAATTCCCGTTTTCGTCCCGCTCTATTTCATTGTGCTTTGCCGGAATGCCATGAAATACAATTTCATGAACACTTAAAGATTGCGAATCACCCAACCCGGTGGGAAAATATTTTTCACATTGCAGCCTTGCAGCAACAAAATCCCTGTTGGCCTCAGGGATGATGAATGTGATGCCGGGATTGTTTTGCAGGATGGGCAGCAGGGTTTCTGCATCCAGGTGGTCGGTATGATTGTGGCTGGAGCTTACAATACTGATATTGGTAAACAATTCGGGCCGTACCACCAGTTCGCTGATCCTTGTATGCGGCTTGTCGGTAGCGGCATATTTTTTTGTGAGGGAATCCGACAGGTAAGGGTCTATCAAAACACGCTTTCCGCGGCACTGCAGTAAAAAACCGCTTTGCCCCAGCCACCAGGCGTTAAGATGGGTATCGGCTGCAAAGCTGTCCATCTCCCGGATAAGCGTTTCGTTTTTGTTGACGGCGGGTATCAATTGCATTTCCACTGTTTTATTGGAGACCGGCTGCGGCTTCGCTGTCGATCATTAAAATGCCATTGCCGTGATGCCTTATCAGGCTGGCTGGTGTATGGTTGGTAATCTCTTCTGCCAATGCCTGTTTAATAATTGCCGCTTTCTTTTTTCCATTGGCCATCATGAGCAAAGTGCCTGATTCCAGCACCTGTTCCAGCCCGATGGTGATGCCTTTACTGGCTGGCACTTCAGCATCAAAATATTTTTGCCCCACCGATAAAGTGGTAGCATCGAGCTGTGTTACATGTGCGTTTAGGGTGATGCTGGTGCCGGGTTCGTTGAAGCCAATATGGCCATTCATGCCCACCCCTACCAGCATAAAATCAATTCCTTTTTTTTGAAGGACAAGCGCATTCATTTTATCGCATTCTGCCTGAAGATCGGGTGCCATTGCATCAAACAAATGAACCTGCTCCGGCTGTAAGCCCAGTGGCTGCACCAGGTATTTTTGCAGAAAGTAATGGCAACTGCCGGCATTTTCCGGGGGAATACCCACCCATTCATCAAGCCCGATGAAAGTACACTGTTTGAAATTTGTGTGTTCTTTATGGGCCATTTCTGCCAGCAATTCATACGTACGCCTGGGCGTATCGCCGGAGGCAAAACAAAAAACGGTGCCGGGCTTTTTGGTTACTGTGGCAATGATCAATGCAGCAGCAGCCAAGGAAAGCGCTTCGTAACTGTCAAATACCTGCAATTCCATAAAGTGTTTTTTAGTGGGATAACTATTATACAACGGCATTAAAAATGCCTTCTTTTTTAAAATAACTTATAATCCTGCTCTTACTTTTTTTGCACCGGCCACCATGTTGACGAGCTTTTGCCTTGATGCCCACCTGGCTGTTTGGCTGAGGCCGCAGTCTGGTGCCACCGATAGTTTTTCGGCCGGTATAAATTTCAAACAGCGGTTGATCCTTTCCACCACATCTGCTACCGTTTCGATATAATAATTTTTTACATCGATGATGCCTACAGCAACGTTCATTTTTTCTGCAAAAGGTTGCAGCAGTTCGATCTCTGCAAATTCACGATTGGCCATCTCGATATGGATCTCATCAATGTCCAGTTCCAGGAAATCGGGCAGCATGGGCTGTATACTCCGGTAACCCACCGGCCGGCCTTTAAAATTGCCAAAGCAGAGGTGGGTACTAAGATTGCATTTGCCCACTACCGGTTTTACCGTGCGGTTAAAAATATCTACAAAACGTTTGGTATCTTCTTTATATGCATAACAGCTCATGCTGGGCTCATCAACAGTGATCTCCGTACAACCCGCCGCCACCAGGGCTTCCAGCTCTTTGCTGATAAAAGGTAACAGTGCTTCTGTGATCGCATAGCGGTCTTTGTATTCCGAATTGGGCAACAGTCTCCCGCTTAATGTATAAGGACCAGGAACACTGGCTTTGAGTGTAAAGCCCGCCGGTGCCAGTTTTTTGAGGCGTTCAAATTCCTTTACCGCACCCAGTCCATTGGGGGCGCTCAGCGTTGATACGATGTTATTCTTTCCACGCTGGTCGTGTGCCGGCGGACCAAATTTTCGTGTTTCGGCATCATTGTTTTCGATACCGTTGATATAACCGTAAAAAGATAAATTAAAATCGAGCCTGGTTTGTTCGCCGTCTGTTATCACATCCAGCCCGGCCGTTACCTGGTCGTGGATGGCGGCGATCACAGCATCTTCTATCATCTCATCAATATCTGCTTTGCCAAATTTGTCGAGGTTTTGCGAAGCAAATTCAAGCCAGCCCGGGAAAGGATAGCTGCCTACAACAGTGGTGCGAATGGGAGTGGTATTCATATTTTTTGATTGACTGAAAATTGATATTATTGATTGACCCCATTAGAGTTCATCCTTTGAACCTGGTTGAGAATCTTTGTTATTTGTTGTCTAAAAGAAGGCCGGTATTTTTCATTATCAACAGGCAGGAAAAGATCTGCATCCTCATCGATCTTTTCCAACATTGTTATACAAGCGGCTCATGCGTTGTGAATGTTCATCGTAAGCGCTTTCGAACAGGGCGGTGGCTTTTTGTTCTCCCACAACAGAAGTGGCGGTCAACACTTTTGGTGGATGACCAGCATCTGTTAACAGCTTTGCCAGTTCTGCCTTAATGCAGTTGATCATCATCACACCACCGATGGAAGAGCCTGGCGCAACCGGTGTTTCGAGGCCCTCGATATAGATCATGGAATCACCCGATGGTGCACCGGTATCCAATACCAGGTCTGCAAAATCCGTCAGCTTTTTTCCATCCGCTCTTTTGCTATTACTGCTGGCCGAATGTTCTTTTGTTACGAGGGCAACTGTTTTTATTTTTTGTTGCTGAAACAATTCCGCCATTTCAACAGGCACGTTATTGGTACCACTGGAAGAGATCACCAATGCACAATCCAACTCACTCAACGCAAAATTTCGGAGTATCCTGCCAGCCAGCCCGGGAACATTTTCTAAGAACATTGCCTGCCGCTGTCCATTGGCGCCCGTAACGTTGTTGTGGAATGTAAGTGACAACTCCACGATGGGATTGAAGCCGGGAAAGGATCCATACCTCGGCCACATTTCTTCTACCATGATCCTGCTGTGGCCGGTGCCAAATAAATGCACTACCCTGCCGGCCAGTATGCTTTGTGCAAACCAGGCGGCCGCCTGCTGAATTTGTGCTTCCTGCGCTTTAACTTTCTCCAGTATCTCACCGCATTTTTGTAAATAGCTTGTTGTAACACTCATCTTTTTATCACATTGTTTTATTTGGTCATTGCAAAACTTGCTGCACCAATGGCACCGGCAAGGTCGCCATAAGTTGCTTTTACAATTGGCGTGGTAGTATTATCAGGTTGCCACTCATATTGTTTCATAAATTCATTGAGGGGTACAAACAGGTCGTCGCCCGCCTCCGCTATTCCACCGCCGATTACGATGAGTTCGGGCGATAACAAATTTGATACAGAAGCAAGGCCGATACCCAGGTGCCTTACCGAACGCAACCAAACCTCTTTTGCAAATTCATCGCCATTCCTGTAAGCATCCAGCATTTGTTCTGTAGAAGTAAATTTTCCCTGGCTCCGCTTCCCGATGGTATAATTGCCAATGAACTCTTCCAGGCTGCCGGGCATACCTGTTACATCACAATCTCCGGTATCATTGATCACCATGTGGCCGATATGGCCTGCTTTATTCATCGCACCCTGGTAGGGCTTTCCATCGATCAGGATAGCGCCGCCCACCCCGGTACCCAGGGTGATCATCACTACATTTTTTTTATCTTTCGCTGCACCAAATCTTGCCTCTCCCATCATGGCCGCCACGGTATCGTTCAGTACGTAGGTAGGTTGCTCTAAGAACGCTGACCAGTCGAGGTTTTCAAGCCCCTGCATACGGCCGGGCATACACGAAATACAGGTATTGGCGGCATTGGGCAAGCCGGGCGCCGATAAGCCGATATTTACTTTGTCTGTATCCAGCAATGCACGGAACACCTGTGTTGCAACAGCCACTGCTTTCTTCCAGGCCATGCCACTACCATCATTGGTGGGCTGGTAATTTTCATGCAACACGTTGCCACTGGCATCCAATACCACGGCTTTAATTCGGGATCCACCAAGATCAATTCCAATTGTGACTGTGTTCATGCGTTTGATATTTTTTTATTCCTCGTAAAAACCGGAATTAATTATTGTTGTTAAAACTGCCCTTCACTAACGGACCATCCGCCATCTACTGCTACCACCTGGCCGGTGGTATATTTTGAAAGATCACTCATAAAATAGGTCGCCAGTCCATCCAGGTCTGCCGGCTGCCCGATCCTTCCTCCATCCAGCGGTTGCTTGGTATGAATGAAAGAAAGAATGGTTTCATTTTCGGCAGCACGTTTTGCCATGGGCGTTTCTACCAATGCCGGGGCGATCACATTTACACGGATATTATTTGCTGCGTAATATGCCGCTACCGATCTTGTAAACCCAATGATGGCTGCTTTTGCCGCTGCATAAGCATGGGTTGAAAAATATTGGGGTGATGGGGAAAAGCCCAGTACCGATCCCATGTTCAAAATGGTGCCACCTTTTTTTAAGGCCAGGAACTGCTGAACTGCTGCCTGGTTAGAAAGCATCAGCGAGGTTACATTTAATTCAAATGTTTTGTTCCATCCTTCCAGCGATAGTTCATGCAAAGGACCGTCACCCATTTTTCTACCACTTCCTCCCGCCACATGGTACAATCCATCAAAACTGCCAAATTGTTGCACACAGGTTTCGATTGCCTGTACAGCAGTGTGGGGCATGGTAGCATCGCCACTGATGGCAATGGCCCTGTTACCCAATATTTCGGCTGCGGCAGTTACACTGTCGAGGTTTCTGCCAACCACCACCACACGTGCCCCCTGTGCAACGAATGCTTTGGCTGAAGATAAACCAATACCCGTGGTACCGCCGATGATTACGATGTTTTTATTGCTGAGATCACTCATTACCTTCTTTCTATGGAACCTGTTTTTTTATTTTTTATAATGAACTTCTTTTCACCGTTGGGCAGCACTTCTTCTTTTACCAGGTAAAAATCCGCATCATATTCTGTCAGTTGTTTGGTGGTCTTTGCTGCTGCTACACCACGCCAGTCGCTGATCACTATTGGCTCCCAGTTTTTTGTTTTGGCAGAAAGATAGGCTGCATCCAGGATGGCATTAACAATATAACCATCGTAAAAAGTTTCTGCAGGCTGTTTGTTTTTATCGATGGCATCAAACATATCGGTGAACATGTGGCTGTAACCCAATTCATGCACTTCATCCCCTACCGGGAACAGCCAGCCACTGTTGCTTTCTGCCTTTTCTGCAATATAATCGCCCCCCTTTCCGGTAGTGAACATTTCAAACCCGGTGCGTAAAAAATTATTGGCCCAGATGGTTCCTTCGGTTCCCATCACTTCATCCCGAAGATCCATTCCACCCCTAAAGGTCCAGCTCACTTCAAATTGCCCGATGGCACCGTTCTCATATTTCACCAAACCAATGGCATTGTCTTCAGCATCGATGGGATGCACCCTTGTATCGGCCCAGCACATCACTTCCACCGGCTTTATATTTTTGCCGATAAAATTCCTGCTGATCTCTACGCAATGACAACCAAGATCGATCATACAACCACCTCCCGACTTTTCTTTATCCCAGAACCAATCGCTGTGCGGACCAGGATGTGTTTCCCTGCTTTTTGTCCAGATCACTTCACCAATGGCACCGGCCTGTACGCTGGCAAGTGATTTTAAAAACTTGGGTGTATAACAAAGATCTTCAAGATACCCGCCGGTTACATTGGCTTTGTCAACCGCCTGCAGCATCTGCAGGGCTTCCTGTGCATTACGCCCAAGCGGCTTGGTACATAACACATGCTTGCCTGCAACGGCGCTTAGTAAAACTGCTTCCAGATGCATATCGTTGGATAAGCCGATGATCACCGCATCTACTTCACTATTTTCAACACAATCTTTAATACTGGTGGTATAATGTGGTACGCCATAATCTGCTGCAAACTTTTTTGCATTGGCTTCGCTGCGGCTGTACACCGATACGATTACATCTTTGCGGCGCTGTGCCACCAGTGAATCAGCGTAAAATCTTGAAATGAATCCTGAACCAAGTATTGCCAGTTTCATAATTTACTATGTTTTAGAAATTTATTGTTTGAAGAATTACTGTTGTTATAATATCATAGCAATCGCTGCATTGTTACTAAGATTGGGCTGCTGCATTCGCTAAACCATTGGCCATGCAAATGTACTCTGTAGTTGTATCCGCCTGCCGGTTTGTTGCGACTTTCTTGCAGCTTCAATAATTTCCAGTACATGCAACGCATGTTCTACATTGATCCTCGGCTCTACTGCTTTTACGATGCTTTCACCCACCACCCTTGCACCTTCCTGCCATTCGTACCCGCCTTTGTCGGTGCACAGCAATTTCGGAGGTTCTGTTTCTGATGTATCCATCACTACGCCATTGGTTTCCCAATCGTACCCAATGAGCCGCATATTGCCTTTTGTGCCGTACACCTGTATCGAATGCAGCGACTGGTTGGTAGCTTCATGACCATGCGGATCAAAATAATTAAAGCCACACATCACATGCGACAACACGCCATTGGCATGTTCGAGTAACACCTGTGCATTGTCTTCTGCCACTACTTTTATCTTCCCCTTGTCATCTACCGTGCGTTCGGGTGTTATGATACTCAGCATTGCCATCACAGATTTTGCCGGACCAAGCAACCCTGTTAAGGTGGCCATGTTATACACGCCCAGGTCGGGCATGCTGCCTCCGTCCTGCTCATAAAAAAATGCACTCCAGCCCGGGCCGGTGTGGCCATACTGGCCGTGTGCAGCAGCTACTGTTCCCAATTGTCCCTCCTGTATGGCTTTGCTCATAAAGGCAAACTGCGGGCTGTTCACTACTGCAGGCGCTCCCCACAGGCGCAATTTTTTGCTCCGGGCAAGATCCAGTAATGCTTTTCCTTCTGCATAAGTATTGGCCATGGGCTTTTCGCTCCACACATGTTTACCGGCGAGCAAGGCCTTTTTATTTAACATGCCATGCACCTGCATATCGGTAGTGGTTACCATCATATCAAAAGGCACACCTGCAAGCAGGTCGTCAATATTCTTATACGTTTGTGCGTTTACGTTATACTGTTTATTCTGCGCCAATGCCCGCTCGTATTTTGTATCACAAAGGCTTACCACTTCTATCATTTTTGAAGACAGCAACTGGGGCAGGTAACGGTTACTTACACTGCCGCAGCCGATCAGCGCCACTTTTAATTTTTTATCATCTACGGCTGCCCATGTTTCGATGGAAGATACGAGCAGGGACGCTGCCGTTAAAGCGGATGCTTTTATGAATTCATTCCGGGATATATTTTTCATAACAATGATTTTCTTTCTTATTTCCACTGCACAACAATTTCAGCGGGTGCATTGTCAATACTGACGATCTTTTGCCCGGCCGGTTCTGCATCATTTTTGATTGATTGATAATAAGACGGGTCGTACACATCGCCGAGGTATTTCAAAGCATCCAGTATCGGTTCGTTGCCTTGTGCAGGCGAAGCCTCCCCGGAACCGTTGATCCGTACCAGGCTCATCATTGAATCCATGCCGTGGAAAACCACTTGTACCTTTTTAAAGCGGGAATTAAAACTGCCCTGCTGCTTTTCAATGAGTAATTGTTTTTTTGCAGGATCAAATGTTATTACACGTTTGCAGTAGTCGCCCTGCCGGTATTCAAAGCCATCGCCTTTATCTTCATAATAAGTAAAGCTGCTTTTTTCTTTTCCATTGTACACATGCAGCCACAGTGTGTCGCCCGGCAGCTCTTTGGTTGACTGCACGATGCCTTGCATGGGAATTATGGAAGCGGCTTTTACAAAAACCGGCACCTGGTAAACCGGTACTTCCGCCGTCCATTCTTTTGCACCCTGCAGTTTTTCATCGGTGTACAGGTTGTACCAATCTCCTTTGGGCAAGTACATTTTTTTAATGGTTTCGGTACTTGTGACAGGTACCACCATCAACGCATCGCCAAATAAAAACTGGTACTGGTAACTGTTATCATACACTTTATCATCATGCGGATAATAAATGCAAAGACTTCTTGCAACAGGCATGCCGGTTGTACTGGCTTCATTAAAAGCTGCATAGATGTAAGGCATGAGCCGGTAGCGGAATTCGATGAATGTTTTTGAGATGGCTTCTACTTCATCACCATAGGCCCAGGGTTCTCCCGCCGGGCCGCCACAGCCTTTGTGGTTGCGGCAGAATGGAGAAAACACACCCGCCTGGATCCAGCGCCGGAACAATTCTTTTGACCCATCGCCGATAAAACCACCGATATCATGACCGCAAAAAGAAAGACCGGACAAACCCATCTGGCTATTCAATAATAAACTGCTCAACAGTCCTTCATCACTGGCGGTATTATCGCCGCTCCACACGGCTGAATAGCGCTGTACGCCGGCAAAGCCCGAACGGGTTAAAATAAAAGGCCGCCGGGTGGGTGAGTTTTGCAAAGCTGCTTCAAAGCTGCTCCGGGCCATTTGAAAACCATATACATTTTTTGCTTCCAGTGCATTGGCTTTTCGGCCATCAAAGTCGAACAACAAATTGTCGGGTAAATAACTGCCGCCCAACGCCGGTTCATTCATGTCGTTCCAGTAGCCATGAATGCCATTGTCTGGCAACCACTTCATTTTATCTTTCCACCATTGCCTTGTTTTGGGATTGGTGTAATCTGGCAAATAACATTTTACGGGCGCAATTTCTGTGTTGAACAAACTGCCATCAGCATATTTAATGAATACATCTTTTGCCAGTCCATCCCTGTAAGAATGATAGCTTGTATCAATGGCTACGCCCGGGTATACAGAGGCGGTAAGTTCAATGTTTTGCCGGGCAAGGCTTGCTGCCAGGGCGGGCATTGACGGGAACCTTTCTTTGTTTACCCTGAAAGGCTGGTAGCCCTGCTGGTAATCGGCATCCAGTACAATACAATCGATCGGTATCTTTTTCTGCCTGAAGGTAGCAGCAATCCACTCCACTTTTTCCTGCGGATAATAACTGCAGCGGCTCTGGTGATAGCCGGTTGCCCATTGAGGCGGCAACTGTATCCTGCCGGTTAAAGCAGTGTATGCTTCAATGATCTTTGCAACAGATTCATCGTACATAAAAAAATAATCGGCCTCTCCCCCATCTATATTTACCGACGTAAACTGTGGCGTTGACAAACCAAAATTGAAGAATGACCGGTAACTGTTATTATAAAAAATACCATACACTTCGCCGTGATGAATGCCGATGTAAAAAGGAATGCTTACATACATGCTCAATCTTGGATCGCCGTATTTGTACGTGTCGGTATTATTAAGCGTGATGCCCGTTCCCCGTTTGTCAAGATTGCCCAATGCTTCTCCCATGCCAACAAAGCGCTCACCATCCTGCATTTTTTTATACACGCTTACTTTATCGCCGATAAACGTAGTACCGAAGCAATCACCTGCTGCATCTTCATTGATAATAGTTCCTGCTTTATTTTTAAAAGCAACCCGGAAAGAAGGCGCTTTTGTGATCTCTACATCAACGGTACTGGTAGAAAGCAATATGATATTTCCCTTATCCTCTACCACTGCTGCATTAAAACCTGCTACCGCAGGATTGACCAATGCATAAGAAAAATCACTGAATGATTTGTCTTTTGAAACCCTCACCCTGATGCTGTTGTTGCTACAGGCATAAACGGCAAACATGCTGGTGGCTGTTTTTCCTTGTATACCGCCCGGTACTTGTTTGTAAGTAATTATTTTGCCGATATTCATTACCTGCGCTGCGGCAATGCTGCTGCAGAACAGTAACAGCAACCACAATAACTTTTTGATATCTGCAGCAGGGTAGTTCATATTCTAATGATTAACGGGTTGATGTTTGAGTAATTTTTGGAAGATCCATTTCCTGCTGGTATGATCCAATTGCGGATTGGTTTTTAAAAAATCACTTCTTACCATAGCAGCGGTATGCTCCATATTGCCGGGATTCCAGCCGGGCGGTTTTACCAGGTAGTATAGTTTATTTCTACATCCTTTTGTATGCCTTATATCCTGGTACAACAAGATCAATTCCCCGAAATAAAAATCAATGAAACTGGTTACATCCATTTGCCTTGTGATACCATATTCAATTTTAACCTCATCCCGCAATGGTTGAAGGGTACCAAACATCCAGTCCCAGAAGGGAAGAAAGGTGCAGAAATTGGTATCCATGTACAAAGGATTTTTTGCATGGTGTACCCGGTGGTGTGATGGTGTAATAAGAAAATATTTCAGTAAGCCCAGCCGGCCTTTCTTTAAGCTTCTTTCGCCGGCGTGAATAAAAGTGCCCCAGCCAACCTCTATTGCGAAAATGGGTATCAGCATCTCTGCCCTTACGCCCATTACTGAAAGGATGATCCATTGCATGAAAGTGGTAAAATAACCTTCTGCAAAAAAATGTACCCAGGCTGTAGTAATGGTTAGGTCATCGGGCGCATGGTGTGGCGAATGAAAACACCAGAACAGGCGCACCCGGTGAAAAGTATAATGCCATACCCAGGTAGAAAGCTCCCATACCAGGTAAGCATATATCCAGCTATACCATTTGTTGTTGATGATAAAGAGGCTGAATTTATTGAAGAAAGGTGTTACCAGCTGGAATACATCCAGCTTTATTAACAATGGAATGTAAAGCCCAACGAAGCTGGCTAAAAAAGTAGGCTTGAATGTTCTGGCTACATAATGAAAAACAGCTTTTCCTTTTGCCAGCCCCCATTTATTTTCCTTTTCTTTTTGTACCGCTTCGTACAGCAGCAAACCGATCTCCCAGAGAGTAATGATGAAAATGATCTCCCACACAATGGTCATAAATGTATCATTGTAAGAATGTGTTTTCACCTGCTGGTTTATATCAGCGATCATCCCCTTGCCAAGGATGGTATTGTACAGGTAAATAAAAAAATTAGATACCCAATCCCAGGAGATATAAAAAAATGCAACAATAAAAACCGCATTTTCAAACCAGCGCCAGTATTTGTTTTTTCCGGGCAAATTATTTTTTATTTATTTGATAGAAGGACTTTGAAATCCCAATTTTTTTAATCCGTTCTGTATATCCGGGATCTTCATAAATAAATTCCATAACAGGCCTGTGCGGTAGTTTTCTATCATGGTTATAATTGGCCCCTGGTCGATGGCCAAATGACTTTTTGCATACCAGTTATGATGAATGCTGAAGCCATCCACAAAACCATATTTGCTCCACACCTTATCCCCCATTTGATAATAAAAATATCTCAACGCCTGCATGCTCTCCTTTGGCGTGTAAGGCATAGAAGAGATGGCAGCAGTAGGTTGTATCACGCCCCGGTCGTTCTCCGGGCTATGGGCGAGGTAACCTTTGTAGCTATCGCCTGCCGTTAGTCCCCAGCATTGCTCACTATAGCCCTTGAATTTTTTAGGATTGTCGATACAGTAGGCCCTGTTGATGAGTGTGTGATTTTTTGTCTGCACCGCATAATCATTACCAAGGCTATCAGTTAATCCATTGGGGTTAATTCCCTGGAAAGTATATTGCTCAAAAAACAACGGACCACCCAGGTCTTTTCCGTAGTTGCCAAGTGGAAGCTTGTAGCCGTAATAGATGCTGTCGCATTTGAAACCGGGGCTTCCCGTCCAGGTGCCGTTGTAAGCATCCGGACTAATGGAATGATATTGCGAAGAAGCAGACATGATATAAGTGATGAGGCATTCGTTGTAACCCCACACAGGAAAATTCATGTCGAACCCGTTATTGGGGCTCCAGTGCCAGTACAATTTTTTTTGCCCGTTCGTGTGCCAGTTCCAGTTAGCAGCGCCCCACATCTGGTTGATGCGTTTACGGAGATACACTTCTCTCGGCGTATCTTTTGAAAAATATTCACGGGCACATAAAAATCCCATGAGCAGGTAAGATGTTTCTACAAGATCGGCTCCATCGTCTAACCGGTCAAACTTGATGGTTTTACCGGTGCGGCCATTCATAAAATGCGGATAGATGCCATGGTAACAATCGGCATTGATCAAAAAATCTGCGATCTTGATCAACCTGCGAACAGCGGTGTCCCTGCCAATCCATCCTCTTTCCACCGCCACCACTGTACTCATGATGCCAAAGCCGGTACCACCGATGGCACCGGCATCGGGGCCAAATTCTGTATGGCTGAAATTGGGTTCATCCCAGGCTTCATTGATATAATCCCAATAGTGTTCTGCCTTTACGGTGTTGCTTCTTTCCAGGGCCAGGCCACTGTAAGGATGGGCCCCATGCCAGAAGAAACGGAAGGTTTGTCTTTGCACGGTTTCCAGCAATTGTTCGTCGGTAAGATTTTTAATGATGCCCACCGGTGCAATGCTGTCCGGACCATCGCCATATTTACCTTTTGCCAGCGACTTGTTTTGCGCATTGAGTATGTTTGAAACAAAAACCAATACTGCAACTGTAAATAATTTCTTTATCATGTACGTGTATATTTAATGTTCTCCGGTATGGATGCCTGGTTTCTCCTGGAGTTTATATTACGTGTTAATCTGTTCAGCAATCACCGGTTTTCTTTACCGTTGCGCATGTTCATTCCCGCTGGTGTGATCCACCTGTTCAAAAAATTGTAGGGAAATTCAATCGCTATTTTATAGAATTCTGAAGGTAACCCCTTTACATCAATAGCCGCACTGCCATTTGCCACCGGCACTGTTTTATGTAATTTGTATTCATCTTTGCCGCCTTCCTTAAACCGGTTGGTGGTAGTAACCCAGATACGGGCAACACCTTTTTTATCCACCGCATCCCAGCGCACATTGATGGTATTCCCGGATAAAGACGCCCTGGCATTTACTGCGGACAATTTGCCAATCAGCGGCACACCATCTACTTCCATCATTTTTTCACGGTCAATTGTAATGTTCAAAAATCGTACGAGGGATGGCATGATATCAACAATGCCTGCCTGCTGCTTTTTAAAGTGATCATTTAATCCTTTGGCGTTGGTAGCGATCCAGGTTGTTCTTTCCCTGTTGCTTTGCCCGCCATGATGATACCCATTGTCTTCACGGCCATGATCTGTGGTGATATAGATCGCCCACTCTTCATTAAAATTCTTTTGCCTGTATTGAATGGCATTCCACAATTTTTTCAATTTGCCATCCAGCATTTTTACCGCATTGGTCAGCGAATCACCATTGCCGTGACGGTGGCCCATTTCATCTGTGTATTCCAGGTACACCCAGGAAAGATCCGGCGCATTTTTTCGGATCGTTTCGGCAGCTTTGTTTACCACCACCTCATCAATTACATTGTAGAAATAACCATTCGCATCGTGCGGATACCGGACTGTATCTGTTTCCATTCCATCAAAAACAAATTCGGGTTGAATGTTGCCTGCAGCTTTTTCTTCGCTGCCAATCAGTTTGGTGCGGTTGTCGATCCAGGTAGAAAAAATGCCGGTGGTTTTGTTGGGGTACTGAGTTTTAAACAAACGGAAAATATTCCAGTAATTATAATTGGGAGATTGCTCATAGTTATCCCATACATTGTGCTTATTGGCCCAGGTGCCGGTAAGCAGGCTGTTGTAACCAACCGCAGAAATGGTGGGTGTTTCTGAATAAGCGCCTGTTTCTCCTCCAACATGGGCCCGGGCATATCCTCCTTCCTTTGAAATACTTTTCAACGCCGGCATAGGAAGGCTTTCAATGAGGTCGGCCGGAATACCATCAGCGATCACGAACACTGCTTTGTGTATCTTTTGCGCATACACGGCACCAATACCTATTCCAAGCACAGCCAGGGAGAACAGTAATAATTTTTTCATCCGGTCAAATTTTTAAATGGCATTGTAAATAAAAGCATATTTCATACAACGGATACAAAAACAAGTAACGAACTATCAACCCGGTTGATGCAACCGGAAACCCGCTGATTGCACCGTTGCATGAAATGCTTTTTTTATTACCAAAAACAAAACACTCATTATTGAAACAGCAACATCTGCCTGTTCTCATCATCGTTGCGTTCATCAAATGTAACAGGCGGCAAAATGGTAAACCACTATTCTAAAGCTTCAAACTTGTACTATCTTAGCAAAATACCACATCCATCGGGTAATTTTATACCATAAAAATATCTGCCAGCCATGAAGCCAGCACTTGAACACCTTCCGAGGGAGAAAGATGAGTCGTTCGTTGTGAAATATTTCGACTATAAATATTATCCTACACCATGGCATTATCATCCTGAACTGGAGATCGTACTTGTTACGGAAAGTACCGGTAAGCGCTTTATCGGCGATCACATCAGCGATTTCAGGCCGGGCAACCTTGCGCTTTTGGGACCTAATATTCCGCATACGTACAGGAATGAGGACCATTATTATGAAGACCAATCAACGTTAAGGGCAAAATCGATCGTGATACATTTTACAGAAGATTCTCTTGGAAAAGATTTTTTAAAACTACCGGAAGCAACCGTTATCAACCGCCTCTTTGAACAGTCCACTTACGGATTGGAGATCAAAGGAAGAACAAACCAGAAACTAAGCAATAAGCTGGTGGATATTGCCGATTACACGGGTTTAAAGAAATGGATCTGCCTGGTGGAGATGCTGCTTGAAATTGCAGGTGGTAAAAAAGATGTTACCCGGATCACGCAATCGCCCTATACTGGTTACAATGAAAAAGAATCTACCCGTTTGTGTACGGTACTCAATTGGGTGGTGGCAAATCTCGAAAACAATATCACGCTGAATGATGCGGCGGCTACTGCGCAGATGAATCCCAATGCCTTCTCCCGGTTCTTTTCCATGCGTACCCGCAAGCCTTTTTCTGAATTTGTAAAAGAACAACGGTTACAAAAAGCAGCAAGGCTATTGATTGAAAGTGAACTACCGGTAACCCATATCTGCTTTGAGTGCGGCTATAATAACATCTCCAATTTTAACCGGCAGTTTTTAGATTATTACCAGATGAACCCGGTAAAATACAAAAAGGAATTCTTAAAAAAGATAGATAGTAATGTGGCCGGGTAGATCATTTCTTATTGGATGCTGCTGCCAATAATTTTAACCCGTTCCTAATTTCGGGGCTGCTCATAAATAATTTCCAGATCAACCCCGTGCGGTAGTTTTCGATCATCACCGTCATCGGCGCCTGGTTAAGCCCCATGTAAATTTCGGAGCGCCAGTTATTGGTGAGATCGAAGGCATCCTTAAAACCATATTCGCCCCACAAAAACTTACCATAGTTGAAATAATAATTCTTCAATGCCTGCATCGATTCCTTCGGCAGGTAAGGAAATGAACTGATAGCGCCCGTTGGTGCGATCTTTCCATGATCCTGCCAACTCACCGGTTCATCGGCTGAATAATTAAATGGGCCATCGCTGGCCGTTAGTCCCCAGGCACTATCGCCATATCCCTTGAAGTGAAGCGGATTTTGCACACAATAGCGATAGTTAATTGTTGCAATGTTTTGATTGTTGGTAAAATAATTCGTGTATTTGTCTGTTATCAAATGCGGATCATACCCCATAAAAGAATAATGCGTAAAGAATAGGGGGCCGCCATTGGAAACACCCACATCCAGCTTTACACCAAAATAACTGTTACCATTGGTGTACATCGATCCGTCATTGGTTTGGCTCCAGCCCGAGCGGTACTGCTGGCCGGTACTATCCTGGTTAGCCCAGCCGCTGTAATACATGCTGGCCGGTACCGCATGAGTGGGTGATGCAATGGCCAGCAGGTAAGTGATCATCGTTTCATTCCAGCCGACCAGGTTATGGTTAATGATCCATCCCTGGTCGGGCGACCAGTGCCAGTACAAAAACTTGCTGTTGGGATATTGTTTGAACCAATCCCATTCTGCTTTTTTCCAGATGTTGTTTATTTTATCCCTGATCATTTTTTCGGATGGATCACTGCCGTTAAAATATTGCCTGGCGGTTAAGAGCCCCTGCAGTAGAAAAGCAGTTTCAACAAGGTCCGCTCCATTATCCCTGTTTCCAAAAAATGGTTCTGCTTTACCGGTAGCGCCATCCATAAAATGGGGGTATACGCCATGGAAAGTAGCTGCTTTTCCTAAAAAATTTACAATTTTTACAAACCTGGCGGCAGCTTCTTTCCTGCTGATGAATTTTCTTTCAGTGCCTGCTATCAACGCCATCATGCCAAAGCCCGAGGCCCCGGCAGCGATCATATTGTGCCTGCCGGCAATGTTCTCTTTTGCCAGGCCACTATTATTTTCTGCAGCCTCCCAGTAATAACGAAAACTGGCTTCCTGAATCATGGAGAGTAATTCATCATCCGTCATTGGCCTGGTAGCCGCAGCAACTGGTGACGATTTTGATGATTCATTGTAAGCATCGTTTAAAAAAGAGATCTTATAAGAATAGCGCTTCCCGGTTTCGCCAGTGTAATCTGTATAGCGGTTGATATAGGGTTGCTGGATACCAACCGGGATAAAACTTTTACCATCTTCAGAACGGTATATTTTCACAAAATGAATAGCAGGATCGTTGATCCGTTTCCAGGATATGTCAACATGCATGGCATATCCCCTGGCGTTAGTGATCAACGGGCTGGCAGTGATAGCAAGTCCTTTATCGGAATCCAGCATCTCAATATCATCTATAAAAATGGTATGCGACCCGCCTGCGCCACCTGCCTGTTGCGAAAAAACAACTCCGATGATCGCTGCAGGCTCTGCTGCATTAAACTGGGCGAACGAAGCGGCGGGTATCATCACCCGCTGCCATTCCCCATTATTTGCGATGGAGATGGTAAGGGCATTGGTAAGGGTACTGTCTGCACGCATTAGTTGCAACAGGGGTAATTCCTGCGCCGGTACCTCAGCATTTGCCTTGAGCCAACAAGATAAAAAAGCGGCTTTTTTAAAATGGTCCATGCCTCTTTTTTCCTGCCGGAAAATTACGGCCTGCCATTTACCATTGACAGCATTTGTATATTCCAGTTGCAGGGCATTGCCGGCCGTGTGAAAAACAGTTTCACTCACAGGGAGTTTTCCATTTGTATTTTTAATAACAGCTTCACCCGATGCCTCTATATGAGAAAAAAAATAATCGCCACTCATGGCGCTGTTGTTGAAAAAAGTATAATTGTAATTGTACTCCTTTTGTGCTGTGGCAGCAAGAACAGGAAACAGCAGGCAGGTCAATAATAAATTTTTCAGCATGATCTAATTTTTTTTAACAGGTATTAATATACAAATATTTCCCCGGCATCTCATTACAACTCAACGAAGCAAAACAGCCGTTCCTTTAAGAAGTATTCTTTTGTTGAGTTCATTATCGTACTGCAGTATCCATACATAGGTTCCCGGATCCTGCGGTGCTCCTTTATAAGTACCATCCCACTTGTTCAGCCAGTTGTTGGTTTCAAACAACAACAAACCTTTCCGGTTGTACACCCTGAACAGCAGGTTGATCGCTTTGTATGCGTTGAGTGGATATAAATAATCATTCAACCCGTCCCCGTTGGGAGAAAATGCAGAAGGTACAGCGATATAACAATTGCTCACTGCCCGGAGCTGGCGGTAAGCAGTATCTGTACAGCCGGCCGAGTCGGCAATACTCAGTGTTACCAGGTAACTGTCCTCGTCTATGGGTATTGAATAATATTGGCGTGGCGCTTCGGATGAATCAATGATCTGCCCGTTTCCAAAATTCCACTTCCAGCTAATGAGGTTTCCGGTACTGCCATTGCTGAAAAAAGCAGAATCGTAGGGGCGGCACAGGTAGGCCGAACCATTAACTATTGCTTTTACAGGTACACTGTTTTTAACCCTCACTGTTAATTTGGCCGTGTCACTGCATCCATAAACATCGGTTACCCTTACCGTATAAGTTGTAGTAACAGCAGGGGTTGATTCCGGATTTTTGACAGCGATGCCGGATAACCCCTGCGGAGGACTCCATTCATACGTTGCACCTGCACTGCTGTTGAGTTGTACGGTATGACCTTTACAGATAGATGTATCCGGGCCGGCATATACATCGGTGCCAATCACTCTTGCATAAGTGCTGTCGCTTCCGCGGCAACCGCCAAGGGTGATCACATCTGCATAGTACCAGCCACTGTCTGACAATGTTGAATAGAAGATATGCGGAAAAGGAATGTTATCATGAAAACCATTGGGACCACGCCATTCATAAGCGGCACCACCTTCACCATTAAAAATAAGATCGCTCCCGCTGCATACCGGCGAATTATTGGTAATACTATAGCCTGTTGGAATACCGTCAACCTGTATGCGCAAATTATTGGAAACAACCCGGCAGTTTTGATTGGCGATATTAGCGCCCTCGGCGGCGGTGAGCCTGAATAAAAAAGTATCGGCTGCAGCAAAACTCCGGTTGTAAGCACCGGTTGTTGCTCCCGGGATATCCGTCCAGGTGAGTCCTTCATTATTGGTTAGCTGCCATTGCAATCTTGTATCATTATAATAATTTTCGGCAAGGCCAGACATGGAGATGGTTTTATTGTCACTGAAACAAACACTCTTTACCAATACAGGCCCGAGCGCTCCGTCAAATTCTACTTTTACTTCCGGCCCTGCAGTTGTAAACTGGATATCATCAATCGCATATGAATATGGGCACACAGGGACCCCTGACGCCTCATCTCGTATTTTCAATACCAGTGGACCTGTACCCGGAGGTAAAGTAAAATCAGCACGATAAAAATGAAACTTTGGGGTATGAACAAAATCATAATCATAATTCATAGCCCCGGTATTGCTGCTTTGTAATACCTGCCCTGAAAGAGTTTCAACAGACAATGTTACATTGGGCAAATATGGATTGGGCACATTACAGTAGGAAGGTATACCCGTGTTTAATATCCATGCAGAAAATTGGTACACCGTACCGGGACAAAGAGCTTCTGTCAAAGTATCGACATACACCAATTTAGATGTATTGGCCGGAAGCCCGTTCAGGAGCATCATATAACCGCTATGACTTTGTGCTGTGTTGTCTATACTTCTACCCATCCTTGTGCGGGGGCAGCGATAAAGGCTGTTGGTAATAGTGTATTCACCCGCCCGGGTGCAGGAGTCTGTTGTGTAGGTAAAACTGGTTCTGCCCGCAGGCAATTCCGGACCAGGGTTTACTGCTCCTTCTCCAAAACTTTCATTCAATATGGCCCGCCCGGTGCCCTGCGCCAAACTGAAGCCAGGCAGTAATATCACCAGTGCTGATACACAATAATATTTGATGTAAGTTGATAGCACGGCGGTAAAAAATTTAAACCAGGTGCCTACAAAGCAGGACTTTTAAATCCAAGTTTCTTTAAACCCTGCTTCACTTCCGGGCAGCTCATAAAAAGTTTCCACAATAAACCAGTCCGGTAATTTTCTATCATCACGGGAATGGGGCCCTGGTCGATGGCAAGGTATTTTAATGGAAACCATTTTTCTGTTTCGCTGAACCCATCGTAAAATCCATAAGGACCCCAAAGCTTATCGTTCATGTCATAATACCAATGCTTCATTGCTGCCATGGATTCTTTTGGCGTATAAGGAAAGGAAGAGAGAGCCGCTGTCGGCGATATCACCCCTTTATCATTTTCTTTATCCGGTGCATGCGCTGCATAGAACTTTACCGAATAGCTGGCCGTTAAGCCCCAGTTATCTTTTCCATAGCCCCTGTATTGTAAAGGATTGTTCACACACCAGGTGTAATTGATGAGTGTTTGATTGGTATTTTCCTCCCAGTAGTCGGTGTACCTGTCCTTTAAGCCATTCGGGTCTAAACCAAGGTAAGAATATTGCGACCAGAACAAAGGAGCGCCATTGGGCGGGTTGCCCTGGTAGCGTAACTGTAACGGGTACCCCAACGCAGTGTGTGGTGATCTCATTTTACCATTCTCTGCCCATCCCTCATGATAAACCTCGGCAGGAATGCTGTGAGTGGGTGATGAAGCCGCCAGTACATACATGATCAAACATTCATTGTATCCATGTACCGGGAAATTCATCTGCCAGGCATACTGTGGGCTCCAGTGCCAGTACAGCACATTTTTGCCTCCTTTGCGAAACCAGTCAAACTCTACATCTTTCCAAAGCTGGTCAATTTGTTTTGCCAGTGCCTGTTCCTCTGCATTGCCATCTTTAAAATATTGCCTTGCACAAAGCAATCCCTGCAGCATATAAGAAGTTTCTACCAGGTCGGCGCCATTGTCCTTTTCACCAAAGGGTTTCACTTTGCCGGTTTCGCCATTCCACCAATGCGGCCATGCCCCATGAAAACGATCTGCTGTTTCTAAAAAATGAACGATCTTCTGCAGGCGCTGTAACCCTTCCTGCCTTGGTATAAATTTCCGGTCAATGGCAACGAGCAGTGCCATTACACCAAAGCCGCTGCCACCACTGGTAACAACATTTTTGTCGTTATCCGGGTAATCGTTATCTGTATGAAATCTTTCTCTCGCCATGCCGCTGGTTGGTTCTGCGCCATCTGTAAAATACCGGATCGTTTGCTGCTGCACCAGGTCGAGCAAGACCGAATCGCTGAGTACTGCGGGTTTTACAGGAAGCGCTTTCGGCTCCGCAGTTTGAGTTTGGGAATAACAACTGTTGAAAGCAGTTGTACTGAGTATCACCAGACTGATGCTCCAGGCCATTAAGCTGATACGGCTTACCGAATATTTTTTCATTAGCTTTTTTTTAGAATTCCATTGTTGCCATTATGGGAAAGTGATCAGAAGGGTATTTCATATCGTATGAATCCGTAATGGTAGCAAATTTTTTTACTTTCCATTTGTTGCCTGCTGAAACAAATATGTAATCTATACAACCCTCTGGCTTTTTATTAAAGGCAAATGCTTCCCAGGTATCTGCAGGCCCGTAAGGGTGTTCCAGACTGATGCTTCTTGCATTTTGAAAATGCTCATTCATAAACACGGCTGGCGCCTCTTCCGGCTTTGAATTAAAATCACCGGTCAATACCACGGGATAGTTTTTTTGTTTGACAAGCTGGTTGATTTTTTGAGTGATCAATTTTGCCGATTCTATCCTTGCCGTTACACCCAGGTGATCGAAGTGTGTATTAAAAACCCATAAAAATTTCTTGCTGATCTTTGCCCTGAACAATCCATACGTGCAAACCCTGTGACAGGCAGCATCCCATCCCATGGAAACGGTATCGGGTGTGGAAGACAACCAGAATGTGGCCTGTTCAACAAGTTCAAATTTTTCTTTGTTGTAAAAGATGCAGGAATATTCGCCGCCCGTTTTTCCGTCATCACGTCCCACGCCGATATAATTATACTTGCTGAGTTGTGTCTGCAAATACTGTAACTGGTGATGCTGCACTTCCTGCCCTCCAATAAAATCCGCCTCATAGTAATTCATCAGCGCCGCTACTTTTTCTTTTCGGGCATCCCAGCGGTTTTCACCATCCGATGCCACATCCAACCGGATATTGTACGACATTACTTTTACCGGTTGCTGTGCCTGTGCTGCCATACCCAGCAATAGCAGCAACAGCGGTCGCATTATTTTTCTTACTACCAGCATAGATTGTAATTGAATTATGGCAAATAAGGTGCTGTAAAACCAAGCACATTCTTCATCCCGTTCTTCACCTCGGGGCAACTTGTAAATAAATTCCACACCAGTTGCGACCGGTAATTCTCAATCATTACAATGATTGGCCCCTGGTCGATCGCTAAAAATGAACCGGCGAACCATGGATCTTTTAAAGAAAAGGCATCTGCAAATCCATATTCTTTCCACAACTTATCGCCCAGCACATAATAAAAGAATTTCAATGCTCTCATTGATTCTGCCGGGGTATAAGGAAAAGAAGAAAGGGCGGCAGTTGGCGCTATAAAGCCCACATCGTTCGTTGGTGAACTGGCCGTGTACCCGTTTTTAATATCGCTTGCTGTAAGACCCCAGCAATCGGCACTATAGCCAAACTGGTTGTTGGGGTTTGTTTTGCAATGGTTGTAATTGATAAGCGTATGATTGGTAGTTTGTATGATATAGTTGGCGTAAGCATCCTGCAAACCATTTGGATTTACCCCTAAAAAAGAATAGTGTGAAAAAAACAAAGGGCCGCCCAAAGATGGACCTAACGGTAACTGGTAGCCGAAATAACTGGCTCCATTGGTAAAGGGGTTTCCGGCAGCCCAGCCACTGGTATAAACAGATGCAGGCACTCCATGCGTGGTGGAGGAGGCGGCCAGTATGTAAGTGATCAGGCATTCGTTCCAGCCACGTATCTGGAAATTCATATCCCAGTTATACACCGGGCTCCAGTGCCAGTACAACACATTTTCATTGTTTCGCCTGAACCAGCTCCAGTCAACATTGTTCCAGATGCTGTTGATATCATTTCTTAATGTTGTTTCTGCCGCACCGGGGTCATTAAAATACTGCCTTGCAGTAAGCAGTCCCGCCATCAGGTAAGAAGTTTCTACCAGGTCGGCACCATCATCTTTTGTGCTAAAAGGAATAACTATACCGGAACCGCCATGTAACCAGTGCGGATAGGCACCGTGAAAGGTTTGAGCTGTGTTTTTTAAAAATCCAACGATCTGCTGCATTCTCTGCAACCCTGCTGCCCTTGTGATAAAAGACCTTTTGATGGCAACGGGTATTGCCATAATGCCAAAGCCTGAACCGCCGGTGGTAACAGTATTGTCATCTCCATTGTTCCTTTCCCTTGCAAGACCGCTAACCGGGTGACCATAGTCCCAAAAATATTTGAAGGTTTGCTTTTGCACAAGATCGAGTAACATGGAATCGGTTAGCAATGGAAATTTTGGCGTAGAATCGATCCTGGTTACAAAACTCAAATTGTATCCTGCGGATAAACTTTTTCCGGCCACAGATTGCAAAGCAGTGCCGGCCATAACCGTATAGGATGCGATGTTCTGCAGGGCCGCAGAAGGTTGCAGGAGCAATACACTATCGTTGTTACTGTAAGCAGGTGTGTAACTGACGGCCCCGCCAATATTATCTTTAAAACTAATACCTGCCGTAACGGTAGCACGGTTTACGGGTGCGGAGAATGAATACTGCACTACCGGGGTAGTGCTGATATTGTAATAATTACTGCCACTGCTTACGCTGTTGTTATTGAGTTTGGCCGCTTTGATGGTAAGTGGCGGAACGATTGGTTCCGGCGGCGGCGTGCCCGTATCTTTCTTGGAACACCCGGCAATCACCAGCGTTGAAGCGATGACAAATAAAGAAAGCCTTTTTTGAAGGATAGTTTTCATAATAGATAAAATTATTTTCTTTTGAATGAGATCAGTTTGTCATCGTTCCGGGCTACGAGCAATGTTTTGCCGCCGCTTCCGTTGATCCACTTCACATCTCTTACCTGGCCTTTTATGGCAAACAAATTTGATTCCATAACCGGTCTTACCTGCTTTTTGTTATTGATGCTGAAAAGTTCCAGTGGCTGGGCATCGTATCTTCCTTCATAAGGAATCACATCAAAAAAGTTTCCCCCGGCAATATACAGGTTACTGTTGTTTGCACTCTTTTCTATTTTTTGAAAGGAAAATACAGGTGCCAATTGGAGCGGTGCAGGCAGATCGTTCATTGTGAAGTTTCCCTGTCCATCGCCATAGCAAACCGCGGAACCCAGGTGTTCAGCCATTACAGGTTGTATGGTATCTATCCATCCGTAAAAAACATCTTTCATTTCTTCACCCGCATATTCCGCATACATGAGGTAATGCTTTTTCAACAACGGCAGTGGCCGCTCCACTTCATCTTTTGCAAGAAAGGGGTATTCTTTTCCTTCGAGTGTATAGGAAAGCAATTGTTCTGTTCTGCCGTTCTTGTCAAAATCGGCCACATACATTTTTAATGGACCATTCTTTCCACTCCAGAATTTATTGTTCCAGCCCCAGTTACCTGCCAATATATCCACATTGCCATCCCCATTCACGTCGTCCATAAAAACTGTTTGCCATAAACCGGTTGACTGTGGCAATACGGTCTTTTGCAGTTTGCCGCTTTTATTGATAAAGATTTCTATGGGCATAAATTCACCAGTAACCACCAGGTCTTGCCAGCCATCTTTATTAACGTCTATAAAAGCCGCCGCAGTAACAAGACCAATATCTTTAAACATCGCATCGTTATTGGCTGCACCGTAAAAATTGCCCTTTCCATCATTGAGGAACAGGTAAGATGTTTGCGGAATACCATAGGCATTGGGATCTGCCAGTGTTCCAACAAAAAGGTCAATATCACCATCATGGTCCACATCAGCCGCTGCTACACAGGATTTGTTTTTAAACAATGGCGGCAGGTTTTTAGTACCTGCAGTAAAATGGCCTTTCCCATCGTTCAGGTAGATCCTGTCTAAAAGGGCAGCATCGTTTTCAGCAGTAAATTCATTTCCCCCGCTTACCACATATAAATCCGGCTTGCCGTCACCGTTAGCATCAAAAAAAATGGCATCCACATCTTCGCAGGCGGCATCTTTATTAAATACACTGGTATCTGATATGATGAAACTACCATTGCTTTGCTGCAACAACAGGGTACCGGCCTGCCCTTTAGCGCCACATGCATACAGATCGTCAAGCCCATCGCCGTTTACATCTGCCACAGCGATCTTGGGTCCCCTGGTGGATTCTGCATGCGGAAGCAGGTACTGGTAATCAAAATCATTAAAGTTATTTTCCCGGTGCCGCCAGTTAATGCCGGCATCGGAAGCAAGTTCCTCCAGGGAAACTGTCTCCGGTTTAAACCATGCTGTATAATCAAATGTGCCAGCCGCATCTTTTTGCTGAACGATCAATTGCTTATTGGCGGCAGGATTTTTTAATAACTGGTATTGCTGGTTAGGCCATACAACCAGCAGGCTGTCGATGGCTGCAAGTGAATCGAGGCCAAAATGAAGCCTGGTGTCAGATGAAGATTCAAAGCCACGGGTGAGCATTAACTGCTGGTATTGCATCTTACCTTTTTGAAACAGGTAGGCCTTACAACCAATTCCAAAAGTGTTACCACTGTCTGCTTTAAATGCAATGCTGCAAAAATTCTTTTTAGGAGCATTGTTCTTCAAAATTACAGCCGGTGCATTGAGGCAGTTCATCACCAGGTCAAGATTGCCATCGTTGTCGAGATCTGCATAAGCCGATCCATTGAAATACCCTTTCATTTTTCCGGTACCCCATTCGTTGCTCATGTCTTTAAAAGAAAGCCCGCCGCTGCCTTTGTATAAAAATGGGTGTGAGCTTCCGTCAGGCATTTTTTCAATCGCTGCAGCATCAAACTGGTCATCGTCACTCATTCCCTTTCTTACTGCGAGGTCTGATACAAAACGGATATAATCCATATCAACCGGGCGCTTAACAATGCCGCTCGAAATAAAAAGGTCCTTATTGCCATCATTATCAAAATCTGCAAAAAGCGGGCACCAGCTCCAGTCTGTAGCAGATACGCCACTCAATAAACTGGTTTCACTAAAGCTGCTGCCGTTGCCATTATTGTGCTGCAGGCAATTCTTAGAGCTCTGGTGCTGGTAGCCGTGAGAAGTGAGTTTTAGTTTGTAAGTATCCGCATTTTCATCGCTGCCATAGGTTTTCAGCACTTTTTCATTCGGTGGCAGCATATCAACTGTTACCACATCCAGTTGCCCGTCGTTATCGTAGTCGGCTATATCATTACCCATACTGAAACGACTGTAATGATTGAAGTATTTTGCCCCGCTTTCGGTGAAAGTACCGTTGCCGTTATTGAGGTAGTAGTAATCGTTTTCATGAAAATCGTTACCGATATAGATATCCTCCCAACCATCATTGTTAAGATCAGCCATGGCTAGCCCCAACCCATACCCCAGGTTACTTTGGTAGATGCCCGCAGCGGCAGACACGTCCGTGAACTTACCGGTGCTGCTTACATCGTTCCTGTAAAACCTGTCGCCGGAAAGCGGATCAAACTTATGCCGGTTGGCTGTATCAACAATATTGGCATGTGGCTTTTGCGATTGATTGAGAATATAGCAATCCATATCGCCATCATGGTCATAATCAAAAAAACCTGTTTGCGTAGTGTGGCCGGAAAAATCCAATCCGTACTTAACTGAACTTTCAGTAAATGTTCCGTTGTGATTGTTTACAAATAATTCGTTGTGGCCTTTCAAACCATAAGAACCGGCCATGGCCGATACATAAATATCGAGGTAACCATCACCATTGATATCTACCATTGTTACCCCTGTGCACCAGTCTGCAGTTCCTGCAACACCTGCTTTGGCGGTAATATCTTCAAACTGGAAATTCCCTTTATTAAGATACAATTTGTTGTTTCCCCTGCTGCTTGCTGTAAAATAAATGTCCGGCAATCCGTCATTGTTGATATCACCCGCAGATACGCCACCGCCATTGTAGTAATACAGGTAATAAAGTATGTTAAACCGATGCCCGTCTTTCAGCGTATTTTCAAACGTAATATTTGTTTGTGAAGATGGTAATGCGGTAAATAAGGTGTTTTGCTGGTTGCACGATAACAGGAGCAACGATACAAAAGCAAGGCTGGTAAAGGTTGTCTTTTTCATCGGCATATTCTATGGCTTTTATCCTGAGCAGATACTGGTTGCATAATGCAGTAATTATTTTTTATTGGCAGAAGACTTCATCTGTTCGATGAACTTCTTTGTTTCATTGGGATAGATTTTTATGTAGTGTGAACGCATTTTTGCAGGAGTAGGCACATCATTACCGGGTAATAAAACCACAATGGCCCTTGACTGCTCCAGTGGCATATGGCAATCGATACAATTGCTGCTGATACCACCTCCCACCGTTGTTTTCATTTTGCACTCAGCAACATGTTCGGTATTGTGACAGGAAATACAGCGCTGCGAAAATACAGCCGTTTTTCCTGCTTCGTTGATGTGGGTATTATGGCAGGTATTGCAGGTCATGGTATTGCTTTTCATAAAGCATTTACTAGCGGCCATTAAACCATACTGGTTACCATGCACATCAATTTCTGAAGCAAATTGCGGAACCGCATCATTCAGGGCAAAGTAATCCGTGATTGCATCTCCAACCTTAAAGGAGAAAGAAGGCTTGGTTTTTTGCAATCTGCCGCCATGGCAAAGAATACAAAGATCAAGATTCTGCTGTCTCGAAAGGGATGCAGGGTTAATGATAAATTTTGCAGTTTTAACCCCGGGATTTTTTGTTTGAAATACTACATGTTCTGCGCCAGGGCCATGACATTTCTCACAATCTACCCCATAGATCATCGTATTCCTGTTAAAAGCTTCCGGCTGTTTATCCGGTGTGGAAGCAGGTTCTGCAAAAGTACTGTGGCACTCCAGGCAACGGGAAGTAACCGGCCTGTTAAAAACAACCTTACCGGGATAGCCGGGACTGTTACACCATTCGTTGGCGGCCGTAAAATAAGTAATGGGTAGTTGAAAAAGGCGGTCTTTATTCCAGTGAAGATAGGTTTGTCCCTTTGTTCCCGATCCTATCACCACATTAAATGGATAGGCGGCGGCTTCTCTTCCGGCCAGGTATTCTACCTGGAAAAAGCTGTCTTTTCTTTTTTCCATGGCCACCACAGTATTGGCAGCAAACTGGAAGATATTTTTGCCGGTATCAAAACTACCCTTGATAGAATTTTTATCAGCCACCCCCGATGTAAGATAGTGTGCGGTACCCAGGTGATTATTACAAATCTCTTTATGACAGCCTGCACAGGATGCAGAGCCGGCAAATTGACTGAACACCGGCTTCTTTGAGCCTGCTGTTTCTGTACCATTGTTCATACATCGTTCAAAAATTAACAGCCCCGAAAAGATAAGAACAGTAACTGCAACAGAACGCCGGTATTTAAAGAATGGATTCATGTGTAGGAGCAACACAGGGTTTTACGATATGTGCTGGATAAAAATAAAAGGGCTTTACAAATGATGTAAGCCCTTTTATTGCAGGATTGTTTGCCTTGATTGAAAGGCTATCGTTATAATTTACCAGTATACAGCGCTTGAATTTCGCTTGCAGACAGTGCTTTATTATATAACCTGAACTGATCCATTGCTCCTGTAAAAGATTTTACCCAATCATCAGTAACACCTGGCAGACCGGCGTGTTTATTCCAGCCGCCTACGATCAGGTTATTGATGGTGGAGAAATCAACAGCGCCTCTTGCAGCACCATTCTTTTTTACATCGGTAGCTCCGGCTGGTGCTGGTACTACAGCACCGTCAAAATACCATGTCATCTTAGAGGTGGTTTCATCATAAGCAACTGCAAAATGGTGCCAGTTACCATCTAAGATTGGCCTTGGAAATTTGTTGCCATCAGGCCATTCCAACCACTGATCCATCAACGCAATTTTTAGGGTGGTTTCTGTTGCGGTACCATGTTCAACCAACATGAACATAGCACTATTGTGCCAATAATCCCTGTCGTCTTTGATACCGAAATAGAATTCAGTTCTTGAATTTACATTTTGCTTTACCCAAAACGCTACAGTGAAACTTGTAGCACTTTTCATATCATTAGCGTTGATATAAGTAACAGCTTTACCATCTGCACCCTGCAGCGCTTTACCTGTTACGCCGTCTGTAAGTGTAAGCGGACATTTCAAGGCAGGATTGGTTGAGATTTCATCTGAAACATTAAACCTTTCCTGAACATTGTCGCCACCAAACGGAACATAAAACCTAAGATCGCCGGCAGGAAGTACCTGGTTGTCGGTTGGATAATCAGATCCAAGTACCGGGCGGTTCAGCTTTTTACAGCCACCGATAACCAGCATTACTGCCGAGGCGATGGTGAGGAGTTTTAGTATTCTTTTCATGTTTTTATTTTTTAATTGTGACTTTTTGTTATTGCCATTCAGGATTTTGTGTTAATACACCACCCGTTAAATTGATTGCCTGCTGAGGTATTGGGTAGTAGCGGCATTTATCAAGATAACCCAACGGAGCAAGCACGGTAGCTGCATCACCCCAACGAACGAGATCATAGAAGCGGTATCCTTCCATTGCAAATTCCCACCTTCTTTCATTTTTGATAGCTGTCCGCATCTGCGCCTGGTCAACATAAGCAATATGTGGCAATACTGCACTGTTTCCACCTCTTGCTCTTGCCCTGATTTTCTCAAGCATAGTTTCCGCAGTAGCACCATCACCTACTTCATTGGAAGCTTCTGCCATCATCAAGATTACATCAGCATACCTCAATATCCTGTGATTGATCCATTCTGCAGCACCATTGGCATTGATGAATCCTGTGAAAGCCCTCATGGCAGGATCTGAATATACTTTTTTGTTCCAGTATTTCTGAGCCAATCCACCTGTACCATCAGGATTGGTATAGGCCGGTAAAGTTGCGCCATATCCGCCCTGTGCAGGTCCACCATCATACTGACCGGAGACTAACAAAGTTTGTAATTTACGTGGATCACTATTATCCCAATCCGCAGCTAACTTGTCTGTAGGCGTATTCCATCCCCAGCCTAAATTCCAGTCGTTGGTAGCGCCATTCTGACGAACATTCTGGCAGGTGCCCCAGCCAGAACCATTATTTACAGCACTGTTGCTTTGTGCACTTGCGCCGCACCAGGCCTGCATTTCGAAAATTGACTCAACACCGTTTTTTCCTGCGCCTGCTAAACCATCTTTCCAAACTTGAGGAAAGGTAGGGGCGAGGTCATACTGTGCTGAAGCGATTACCTGGTTACAAAGTCCTACTGTACCCGCCCAATCCTTTCTAAATAGCTTGGTTTGTGCCCACAAGGTATTTGCAGCACCCTTGGTTAACCTGCCTGGATAGTTTGGTCCATATTCTGCGTCACTAACTGGTAAATTTGCCACCGCAACCTGCAGGTTAGAGTCAATAAAAGCATACAAGTCAGCAATAGAAGATTTTTCCTTAATACCATCTGTTGGTTTCACAATTTTAAAATTGATCAACGGAACCTCTCCATAAGCTTTTACCAGTTCAAAATAGCTGTAAGCCCTGAAAAAACAGGCTTCACCGATATTGCGGATAGAAGCTGCATCGTTGGCGCCAAGCGTTTTTGCATCATCCAGTGCGTTGTTGGCAGCATTGATCATTGCGTAGTGATCGTTCCAGTAGGAATTGGTTGCCCAGTCGTCCTTAGTGTACTGAAATGTTTCAAACTCTGTATTTACCTCACGCCCATCAGATGCGTCGCTTCCCTTTTGCGCATCATCATCACGGATACTATTAAAATCCAGCCATGGTAAGGTAGAGAATCCGGCATATGTCCTCAAAATATTATATAATCCCAATACCTGTCCTTCTACACGCCCTGAATTCAAGTCATCTAACGTTGCTGTAAGTGGCTTACGATCCAGGAACTTCTTACATCCTGTTGAGCCGATTATTACGGGAGCCGCCAGCACAATACCCCATAAAAGTTTTTTATATATTTTCATATCAAAAGTTTTATTTAATTAAAAGGTTACGTTTAAACCAAATGTTGTTACCCTTGGAATTGCTCCACCAGCTTCATCATATCCAAACCTGGTTGCATCTCCACCAAATTCAGGTGTATAACCCAAATTGTGTTTCCAGGTTTTAAGGTTTTGAACATTCACAAACAATCTCAGGCTCTTGATTTTAGCCTTATTAAGCATTGCGCTTGTAAAGTTATAACCTAATTGAACATTCCTAAGCCTCAGGTAGCTGCCATCTTCCAGGTTGTAGGTAGATCCATTGTAGTTAAACCTGTGTTCCTGCGTAATAATTGGTACCCAGTTAGAAGTGCCGGCACCATGCCACCTGCCCAGTTTTTCAGCAGAGTAGTTTACCCTTTGGAATGGAGATTCCAGGGAACCCCATGTTCGAAAAACCTGGTTGCCGTAAACACCATTCATGTCCACAGAAAGATTGAACCCTTTATAAGTAAAGTTTACATAAGTACCATACGTAAATTTAGGAGTAGGGTTGCCTATCACTGTTTTATCAGAAGCTGTGATCACGCCATCCCCGTTTACATCTTTAAATTTAAAATCGCCAGGAGCGTAAGAGCCTATGGAGGATGCATCTGGTGACCTTAAAATATCAGTAATGCTCTGGTAAAGTCCTTCTACAATGTATCCATAGAAATATCCGATCGGTTGACCTGGAGAAGTACGACTCATCGCACTATTGTTGTTGTAAGATCCTCTTTCTAATATTCCGGTAGGTAATTCATCGCTCAATTTGATCACTTTGTTTTTCATGAAAGTGATGTTACCACCAATATTCATAGAGAAGTCCCTGTTAAATACCTGTGTCCAGCTCGCAGTAAGTTCTGTACCCCAGTTCCGCAAGCTTCCACCATTCACCAGTTCATCTTTCAGACCGATTGTACCACGAGTAACATAGGTCATAAGATCATTCGTAGTTTTATTGAAATAGTTGGCCTCAAAATGAAGGCGATTGTTGAACGCATTCAGTTCGATACCGATTTCCTGGGCAGAAACTGTTTCCCATTTCAAATTCGGATTAGGAATGTATGCAGGATCTGCAGCAGTATAAGTAGTGGTTCCGTAGTTTGTGTTAGAACCAGTATTCAAGTTTGGATAAAAAGGATAATTGATCGGTGTGCCATCCAGATACGAAGCAGTCTGGTTTCCTAAAACCCCTACAGACCCTTTCAATTTCAGGTAGTCAAATATGTGCTGACCTTCCATGAATTTTTCTTTGCTTAATTCCCAGCCTGCACCAACTGCCCAGAATTTCTGGTTACGGTTTGCTTCCGGAAGCCTTGAAGAAGCATCATTTCTGAATGATCCGTTCAGGAAGTATTTTCCTTTATAATTGTATAATATCCTTGCCAGATAAGATACAGTAGAATATTCGCTCTGGCTTCCAGTTACAGATGTTGTGGAAGGATCCTGGAAACCGTTGTTTACATACCAGAATCTTTCATCGTTTGGTATCGCCTGGGCGGTAGGTCCTGTCTGCTGACTGATTTTACCATTACGGTTAAAATTGCTAAAGTAGTATGTTGTGAAACCAGCGAGTGCTGTGATGTTATGGTCGTGGATACTTCTTTTATAAGTCAGGATATGATCCTGCTGAAACTTACGCCAGTCATTATTATCCTGAACAACCTTCGTAACAGGACTATAGATATATGGCGTATTGTCTTTTGGATTGTACGCATAGTACAACGGCGTATATTGACGTTTATCCAGGTTACTTACATCTCCATAAAGCGTTGAACGTAAGGTGAAATTTTTAAGGAAAGTTAATTCACCGAAAACGCTTCCCACAGTTCTGTATTCAATATTTTTAGTCTTGTCCCATTCATTTTCTAATCTAACGAGCGGATTCACCACACCTGAAGATTGCAAACCAACATCAAGTCCGGAATAGATGTCCACATTGGAAGTATCAGCTAAATTGTATGGATTGGCTACTCTAAAATTTTTGGTTCCGGAAGAGATTTGGGGTATTACTTTTCTTGCATCATCCAATACAGAATTTGCATCATAAGGATTATTTTGCCTTGTAAAGTTTACATTCACGCCAAACCTGATAGCTTTATTCAATCTAAGTTCATCAGAAATAGAAGCCGTTAAACGTGCTAACTGCTGGTGCCTGATGATACCCTGGTCAGTAAGAAATCCAACACCAAAATTGAAACGATTTTTTTCTGTGCTGGTGGCGATACTCAGGTTATTGGTATTAAACTTACCTACCCTGGTAACAGCATCAATCCAGTCCGTATTGGCAGTTAAGCCAGTATAGTCGAATGGAGCAGTTACTCCATTGTTAGCCCTTTCTTCAGCAAACAGGGTTTTAAAACCTTCTGCATCTACCAATTTGATTTTATCTACCAGGTTTTTAAACCCGTAAGTTGTATTGAAGTTAACTACCGTTTGACCAGCTTTTGCTTTCTTGGTAGTAATTGCAATTACACCGGTTGCACCTTTTACACCAAAGATGGCCAATGAAGAAGGATCTTTCAATACTTCGATAGATTCGATATCGTTTGGATTAAGATAGTTGATATTGTCGTTGAAAATACCGTCCACCACATACAAAGGATGTACCTGTCCGATACTTACTGTACCGCGGATCCTGATATCCGGCTCGGCACCCGGTGTACCATTGTTTACTACAGATAAACCAGCAACACGACCCTGCAAAGAAGCTACGGGATTGGTATTAGGTTTGTCGGCAACATCTTTACCGGCAACCTTTGTAATGGAACCGGTAAGGTCTCTTTTGCTGGCAGAACCATAACCGATCACTACCACTTCATTAATGTCTTTGGCTGCAATTTGCAGTACCACGTTGATTTCCGAGCGGCCGCCTACAGCAACTTCCTGTGTAAGAAAACCCACTGAGGAAAAAACGAGGGTTGCTCCATCCGGGGCAGTAATGGAGTAAGATCCGTTAGCGTCTGTTACCGCTGCAACATTTGAACCCTTGATCTTTACTGTAGCGGAAGGGATTGGTTGTCCGTCGGCGCCTTTTACCTTACCGGTAACCTTGGTTTCCTGCAGCACAAAGTCTTTTTGGGTAATAACCACCAGGTTATTTTCGAGTACTTTGTAGGTAAGTGAAGTTTCATTCAAAATACCAGCCAACACTTCTGTAACCAGCGCATTGGTGGCATTTACATTCACTTTACGGTGTGCAGAAATAACATCATCGTTGTAGAGGAAACGATAGATGCTTTTTTTCTCGATTTGTTTTAAAGCTGTTTTTAACTCAGTCTCCTGTAGTTTCAGCGTAATCCTGTCTTGTGAATAGGACCTTGCAGAAACATGCAGTGTAGCAACCAACAGCAAAGCAATGGTGAATTTCATAAGCAGAAACAGTTTGTAAATGCTTCTTCGGTCTTGTAACTCAAGCATTCGTTTGGCTTTTTTCATATTATTTTACGTTTTGGTAGAAAAGAAATGGACAATGATAACCGCTTCAGAAAGCGTTGGTATTTGGCTTCATCAGGATGGGCAAGCATAACCCTCCTTTATATATAAGCAATCTGTTTTACGATGTATTATTGATCAAAGATATTTTTTTTATTTTTTTGAAACGTTGTTTTTATAAATAGTTATTTTATCCGCCTTAATAGCGTAATAGAATTTGGTAGTAAGCTGCAGTGCATTGAATGCTTCGCCTACTGTTTCCCTTTCAAAATTGCCCGTTAGCCGACTGTCTTTCAGTTCTTCATTGGCAAAATCTATCCTTACATTGTACCAGCGCTCCATCTTTAAGGCAACATCTTCAAAGGATTCGCTGCTGAACACCAAACGATTTTGTACCCAAGCCGTTTCAATAACAGTACTGTCTACGGGTAAAAAAGTTAAATGACTAAGTGTTATAATCGGTTTTTCAGTAATTCCCGGTTTTGTATTTAACTGTTTATCGCCTTTGTTCCGCTGCATCTTTACTGCGATATCGTCGTTATTGATCACCAGCTTTTCGTTGGGCTTCAACATTATTTTTTCCTGGCGGTCTTTCAATGTTACTTCTATACTACCTCTTACCAAACTGGTTTCTGTAGTTTTTTCACCCGGGTAACATTTTACATTAAAGGCTGTACCCAGCACTTTTACATCCATTTTGCTGGTATGGATCACAAATGGCTTGGCCGGATTTTTAACTACATCAAAATAAGCCTCCCCGGTAAGGGACACTTCTCGTAATTTGGTGCCATAGCTCTTGTCATAGTCCAACTGGCTGCCCGAATTGAGCCAAACCTTGGTTCCATCCGGCAATACCAGGCTTGTTTTTGAGCCGTTCTTCGTAGCGATCTGGTTTTTTGAACTAATTTCTGCAAGCTCCACGGTATTAACAGTGTTCCGGCTGAAATAAGATATACAGGCTACGCCTACCAGGATGACAGCTACTGCAAGCGCCCATAAGCGGCGTTGCTTTCTTTTTTTGTCCGGATCAAAAGCCCCGTCGTTTATATAGTGGTCATCCACCTCAAATTTGCCATCATCGATCCCCATGTTCTTCATCTGCTGAACCAGTTCCTTATACCTGTTCTCTGCATACTGCCTGTCGCTGGGCGGCTGGGTCCTCCACAAATCGTAAAATATTTCTTTTGAATACCCTGCATCCGGGTGCTGGCGAATGAGCTCCTCCAGCTCCTGCAACTCTTCTACGGAAGCTTCGCCGGATAGTTTCCGGGCAATGAGCAGCCATATATGTTCAGGTGTATAGTCCATTCTAGGTGTTAAACACAAAAAAAATTGAAATCTACTAAAGTGTTGTTAAAAAAATATTGATTTGGGTAAGATAGTATCAGTTTGTAGTTAGTGAGCTTTCTTAAGATCGAAATTAATGGCACTGCTGATCTTCTTTAATGCAATAGCCATCTGGTTATCAATTGTTTTTACAGAAATATTCAGCAGCCGTGCAATTTCGTTGTACCGCAGCCTGTCTTCCTTTACCAGCTTAAAGATGAGCCTGCATTTGGGAGGCAGCTTCTGGATTTCAATATTTATTTTTTTAACCGCCTCCGATGTAATGAGCAATTGCTCGGGGTTATAGGGACTGAGAGAAATGTTGAGCGACATTTCTTCTATAGAAACGATGTCTTTTCTAAAATGGCGGGATAGGTAATTGATCGCTGTATTTTTGGTGCTTACATACAGGTAGAGTTTGATATTCTCAATTTTTCCAATATCTGCTCTGTTCTGCCATATCTTGATAAATACGTCGGATACCACTTCTTCCGACAGTTCTTTATTCTTAATGATGGAATTGGCAAACTTTAAAAGATAGGGCATGTAAGCAATGTACAACTGGGCATAAGCCTGTTCGTCACTATGCTGGCTGATTTTTACTTGCAGGTCCTGTACTTCCTTTGAAGAAATCATTTAAAATACGCAGTTTACACAATCGTTTGCAATAACCGCAAATTAAGCAAACTATGCCGATTTAAATCTTTGGCTATGAAATTTTTATTTGCGGATTGGGCAGCGAAAAATGGGGTGAATATTCATTTTTCCCCGATAACGCCGGCATTGCCTCAATGGCTTACCACTTTTTTAGGAAACAGGATATATTTGCAGGGTATGGGACAGAAAAAATTGATCCGCTTTGCTGCCATTAAAACTTTCGCCAATGTACTGGAATATCCAGCACACATGCAGGGTAACTGGTGCGGCCACTTTAAGAACGACCACCCGGTAGTGCTTGAACTTGCCTGCGGAAGGGGTGAGTATACAGTGGGCATGTCAAAGTTGTTTACCGGAAAAAATTTTATCGGGGTGGATATCAAAGGCAACCGGATACATGCGGGCGCAAAAAAATGCCTGGAAGAAAAGATCAGTAATGCGGCCTTCCTTCGTACGCAAATTGCCATGCTGCCCCAATACTTTGCCGCCAACGAAGTATCTGAAATATGGATCACTTTCCCGGATCCGCATTTAAGAACATCAAAAGCAAAAAAAAGACTTACTCATCCTGCTTTTTTAAGGATGTACAGGCAGGTGCTTAAACCGGGAGGGTTTATACATTTAAAAACAGATTCACCCGATCTTTACCATTTTACAAAAAAGGTAATAGCCATGTACCAGCTTGATTGCGTTGAAGATTATGATGATGTGTATGCACAAACAGACAGCGACGTATTAAAAATTAAAACACATTACGAAGCGCTGGACATTGCCAACAGCAACAGGATCTTTTACCTGAAATTTACCCTGCCTGCGGTGATTGAAGATAAAGATGAACTGTTGCAGCAGGTTTTAAAAGACACTGAAAACAAACCCGTTCATGAACAAGCTGATTGAGGGAGAGGATTTTTATTATAACCGGGAGGGGTATGTGGTTCTTACGGAAAAGTACCATCTTAAAAAAGGCAGTTGCTGTGGCAATGGATGCCTGCATTGTCCTTATGATTATTTAAATGTGCCGGAGCCACAGCGAAAGGCTTTGATCGCACAAAAAAATACAATACAAGACCGTGAAAAATAAAAAAGCTGCTGTTAAAGAAACGCCCAAAGATACCCGCTATTCTTTTTTTGAAGATGTATACGAAGTGGTAAGGCAGATCCCCAGGGGACGTGTTACCTCCTATGGTGCCATCGCCGCTTACCTTGGCACCAGGCTTTCAGCAAGGATGGTTGGTTGGGCCATGAATGCATCCTCACTTGCCAAACCCCCGGTGCCGGCACAACGGGTGGTGAACCGCAACGGTATGCTCACCGGCAAACATCATTTTGAAACAGCAACCTTAATGGAAGAATTATTAAAAAAAGAAAAGGTTGCCGTGAAGGATGATAAAGTGGTTGATTTTAAAAAACTGTTCTGGGATCCTGCAGAAGAACTTACCTTGTAAAATATATTGTACAGCTTTTCACCCACGCATCAAGCGGCTTTTATGGATCAACAAACACTAATGGGTACGATCACCTTTATCCATCACGAAAAAAATTATGCTACTATTGAGTACCTGCACAATGGAAAAAGCAAAACGATCAACGGGAACGTAAGCGAAAAGGAGCAATCAAAACTTAAAGAGAGAAAGCTGATAAAAAAAACGCATTTTTTTCGCATAGGCGACGAGGTGAGTTTCCTGTTGGTGCCTTCTCCAAAAGGTGATAAAATGATCGCCGATTGTATTGAATTTCGTTTCAACAACGCTTATACCAATCTCCTAAACAAGGCCGCCGAAGAAAACCGGTTTGTTGGGTATCTTAAAAAAGCGGGTGAAGCATACTTTGTAAAAGAAACCGGCAGCTATATTTTATTTCCACTTATCCTTTCTCCCTGGGAAATACCACCGCACGAAAGCAGGCTGAACGATCCGGTTTTTTTTAAGCTGGACAACCTGGAAAAGCCGGATCATGTTACCGCTTCTTTTTTTAAAAGTGAATATATACCGGAGTACCAGCAGGCAGTAAAATATTTTAAAAATAAAACACCTGTAGAAGCTACGGTGTATAAACTCACGCCTTACGGGATTTTTATCAATTGTTTCAATGGCAAAATACAGGCAAAGATCCCGGTACAAAAAAGTAAGCCCCCGATAACAGCGGCGGCGCTGCAACCGGGCGCTATCATTAAAGTGATGATCACTTATATAAGCCCGGTAAAAATTGTGGTGGAAAAAATTGACTGAGAGGGCGCTAAAACTGATCCATCTCTTCTTCACTTAGCTGCAACTGCAGCATGATCTTTAATTTAACCGGTGCCGTTAAGGCAAAAACCAGCATCAGTGCTGCAGACAACGCTAAAAAAGCGTAGTTGCCCACCAGCAAAAAACAAACAATACAAAATAAAGAAGGCCCTTCAAGGAAGGCCCATTGTACAATACATGCATTGCGATACACTGCCGCTTTGGTTTTAACATCAGGAAACGCAGTCATCGCTCCCTGCAGCTTTCTTTTAAAAAGTGAGGCGCCGGTAAAAAAACCGCCAATGGATAAAACAAGGGCAACTACCTGCAGGGTTTTATCGAGCTCATTGTATCCTGAAGGAAAACTACCGCTGTATTTCAGGAAAAATGCAACTGCGGCAAAAGCTAGCTGCCCAAGCAACATGGCTTTGTGAATGATCTGAAGTCCTCTTAATGTGTTTCCCGACTGCTCACTCATATAAAAAGATTAGTGGTAATATGGACTGATCATCAGGTAAACAATCACGCCGGTTACTGCCACATAAAACCATACCGGCCAAACGATCCTCACCAGTCGCTTGTGTTTTTCGTACTCTCCTGTTAAAGCCCGGTACGCTGCAAACAAAATAAAGGGCAGCGCAAGCCCTGCCAGTGGAATATGTGTAAGTAAAATAAGCAAATAAACGGTTCTGCCGCCTGCTGCCGCTTTTTCCGCATCGCTCAACCCTGCTACGCCATCTGTTTCGCCATACATGGTTTCGCCGGCAAGCAAATGGTGACAGATGTACGAAACCAGGAACAACACAGATAAGATCATTGCGAACAACATCAGCTTTTTGTGCAGCTCAAAGTTTTTCTGCTTGGCGAAATATAAACCTGCCAGCAATAATACAGCTACCGTAGCATTAATAATGGCATTGGTTTTTGCAAAGATGTGTACGTCAAATTGAAGGTTGACTTTTCCGGCAAGGTTATACCTGCCGAGGATCGTTACTACGCCAAAAACGATCACGGAAAAGATACCGATCAGCCACTTTGCTTTCGCATCATTTTTTTGTAAAGAAGGTGTAAGCATTTTTAAATTGATAAGTTGATAATTCTGATTGATTTACCTGGTTGATTATTCCGCCGGCAGCAGGGTCATCCACGGCCAAAGAGGTCTTTCAAAAATTCAGAAAAACTTCTCTTCTTATTTTTCTCCAGCATCAGCAAAGGAATGTCTTTTACCAACTGCTGCATTTTTGTTGAATCAAAGCCATTGTACCATCCCCTGACTACCCTGTCCCGGTCGAGCAGAAAAAAGTTCTCCGTATGGATAAAAGCTGTATCCACTTCTGTATCTGCAATACTCGCTTTCAGTTCCTGGAAGGCAAAATCGTAGGTTTCCTTTTTGTTACCGGTAACAAACCACCAGCTATCATGGTTGCTGGTAAAGCGGTCTGCAAATTTTCTTAGTTGTGGTACTGAATCGTGTTCCGGATCTACACTGATGGAAATAAATTGTACGATGCTATCCCGGCTGTTGGTATAAGAATCCTGTAGTTTTTTCATGCTTTTGGCAAGACCGGGGCAAATGCCCGGGCAACGGGTAAAGAAAAAATCCACAACAATGATCTTACCTTTCAGCGAATCAAGATCAACCGTTTTGCCCAGTTGGTTGGTGAACCGGATATTCTTTACATGATGCCAGGAAGTGTCAATGCTTACCCTTCCATCTTTTTTGAGGGTGTCTACACTGTCGTAAAAATATCTTTGCGGCATGTGTACCGCATCTTCACTGTAATACTTTACGGCCAGGTAGCCTGCCAGTGGCAGTACTGTTGCCAATAAGATCCCTAATAATGCCCGCTTATTCATGTACGCTTTATCAAAAGTATTCAATAAAAAACCACCGCACCTTTTAACAGGACGATGGTTTAAATGTTTTGTATATCGTGTTATTTAAATTAGTCTTTCGCCCCTTTTTCTGTTGCTGCAGGCTGGTGCTGCTCTGTTTGCACCGGTTTCCCATTGTACCTGTTGCGAAGATTCAGCCAACTGGTGCCATCCCATAAAAATGCAATGATGAACCAGATGAACAGGCAAAGCGGAACAACGATGGTCATGATCATGTTGCGAATCTCGTCTCCCAAATGCATAAAAATAGAAACAATATAATAGGCTTTTGCCAGTGTAAGAATGCAAACGACGCCTTTTAAAAGTAACACCATAGAAGCACTGGGATGCTCACCCTTGTGAATGGTATAGATTCCAATCCCCAAGGCCAGTTCAAAAATGGTAAGGATTGACAAAACCCAAAATGTTCTCCATATTCTTTTTGTACTCCCCGAATGCTCAGGATGAAAAGTTATTTCCGGAGATGAAACGTGTGCTGACATAATTCTTTTTTTATTGAAATGTTCTTTCTTTTAATTGAATACGGTTAGATAAGGTAGAAACACAAGAATACAAATACCCAAACAAGATCTACAAAGTGCCAGTATAAACCAGCTTTTTCGATCATTTCATAGTGTCCACGATCATCAAAATGCCCCATCCTGGTTTTAATATACATGATAATATTTATCACTACACCGGAGAATACGTGAAAACCGTGAAAACCTGTGATACCAAAAAAATAACCGCCAAAGGCAATTGGACCCGGTGTGGCTACTTCACTGCCATTGAACATTACTTCTGGTCCCCATGGATTGTGGCTTACAGTTGTACCCCAATGTTCGATCTGCCCGTTCACCAACACTGCATGATCTCCTGTTATAAGATGCGTCCATTCCCAGGCCTGGCAGCTTAAGAAAGCGATACCGCCGATAATGGTCATGATCATGTACTTTTCAACACCTTTGCGATTCATGTTATGGCCTTCATGTACTGCCAATACCATGGTAACAGAGCTGGCAATAAGAATAAAGGTCATTAAACTTACAAACGTCAGGGGCAGGTTCATATGTCCGGCGAGCGGAAATGCATTGAACACATGGTTGGGATCGGCCCAAAAATTCTGGCTGAAACGAATGGTTCCATAACTGATGAGGAAGGCGCCAAATGTGAAGGCATCACTCATCAAAAAATACCACATCATTACTTTGCCATAACTGGCATTGAATGGACTTCTTCCACCGCTCCACCACTTTGTTTCCTTTTGTATTGCTGCTGTAGACATATATTGTTAAGTTCTAAGTATTTAGTTCTAAGTAATAAGTATTTACAATTTGTTATTTAAAGCCTGCATCCTCTATCTTATCGCCAGTAAAAAAATCAGTAAATACACCCATAAAAAATCTACAAAATGCCAGTAAGTAGCCATCACTTCTACAGGAACCGAGTTATAGGTTCTTACAGATTTACTGAATGCCTTTACAAACATCACCAGCAAGGCTACCAGGCCCCCGATCACATGGGCGCCATGCAGGGCAACAATTACATACAAAAACGAAACTGCCACATTTTTCTGCATCGGCAATCCGCCTTTCGCAAGGGTTACAAAACCCACTACCTGCAACAGTACAAACAACAGGCCCAGCACAAACGTAACAGTTATCAACGTTCGGTATGCCGGTATCTCCCTGTTCTTAAACCGCTTCTGCGCAAGCCACATAGTAATACTGCTTGCAAACATCGCTGCTGTACTGTACCAGAATGCCACCGGTAATTCAAATGATAACCAGTTCGCCTGGTTTCGCTTTACGATGTAGGCGCTTGTCAGGCCGGCAAACATCATTAATATACTCGCAATAGCCACCCAAAGGGTAAACTTATGCGGATGTATTTTCTTTCGTTGTTCCATTACCACCGTACTCATATTCCACCTCCCTTTACAGGGCATTTTTATGTTGAATTACAAGCTTCTTAAAGCCTGTGTTAAATGAAATTCGCTTACTTGTTTTCGCTGGTGATCAGTATTCCTGTCTGCAAACAATGCCAGCAGCACTATCATCAGGTAAAAATAAGAACTGAACATTACCCCTCTTGCACTCTTGCCGTCCATTTTTAAAAATAACCGGATGCTTACAAAAACCATCCACAAATTACAGGCTGTCAGTATCCAGGCGCTGGTGACACCGGCAATGTCCATGTAATAAGGCAGCAACCCGAATGGGATCATCAACGCACTGTAAATAACCGTTTGCAATGCAGTGAATTTGGTAGGTCCCTTATCTCCTGGCAACAGTTTAAAACCAGCCGCACTATAATCGTGGTGTGCGATCCAGGCGATTGCCCAGAAATGCGGAAACTGCCATAAAAACTGTATTCCAAACAAGATCCAACCGCCGGCACTAAAACTACCGGTAGCAGCAACCCAGCCAATGAGGCAGGGGATTGCACCCGGTATGGCACCTACCAATACCGCGATGGAGTTCACTTTTTTTAACGGTGTATAGATGAACCCGTATAAAAACAAGCTGAACAATCCTGTTAACGCAGCCTGGTAATTGAACCAGTACCATAAGATGAAAACTCCAGCTATTCCGGCGATCACGGCAAAAACAGTTGCTTCAAACACACTCATTCTTCCGCTTGCAACCGGACGTTTTGCAGTACGCTTCATCACGGCATCTGTGTCTTTTTCTGCTACCTGGTTAATGGCATTTGCAGAACCTGTGACCAGCATTCCACCAACAAAAAGTAAAAGAACTGATAACAGCTTATTTCGATCGTAGTACAATTCGTTGGGAGCTATCAAAAAACTTACCACGGTACTAAACACTACCATAAAACTCAACGTGAACTTGATAAGCTGAAAATAATCTTTCACTTTGGTTGCCAACGCAAACGATGTTGAATCAGCTATGGTAGTATTGTTATCCGGCATAAATCCATCCTCACATTATCTGGTTATGTCCCGCCAACTGTCGGGAAAAAATTATGAATTAATGATGACTTTCGTTCTCACCAATTGGCTCAATCTGCGAAATGAACTCTCTTCCATCTTTACCGTAATCATAAGCACCACGGTGTACTTCAGGAATTTCACCAGGCCAGTTGCCATGCCCGGGACGTATTGGTGTTGTCCATTCCAATGTATTGGCACCCCATGGATTGGTACTTGTAACCTTTCTTCCTTTGAAAATGCTATAGAAGAAATTGAACACAAATAACAACTGAACAGCGAATACGATCATTGACACAAAGCTGATAAACTCATTCAATCCGCCAAACATCTTAAATGATTCCCATTGTGAAAAATCATAGTAACGGCGGGGCATACCTGCAAGACCTTCGTAATGCATTGGCCAGAAGATCAAATATGCACCAATAATGGTAACCCAAAAATGGATATAGCCCATGGTATTGTTGAGATAACGGCCGTACATTTTAGGGAACCAGTGGTAAACACCCGCAAACATCCCAAAGAAGGAAGCTACACCCATTACGATGTGGAAGT
>DDEU01000082.1:0-5729 GCA_002336815.1 Chitinophagaceae bacterium UBA1946
AAATCATGTTCCTTTGCCTGCATGCTTCCGGGCTTTCGTTGATACCGGTAAGCGTGATCGCTATAAGGGCCGCTAACAAAGCAAGCGTGCCAACAGATATTTTTTTACCCTGCATGATCGCAACTTTTATGGCCACCATGGCAGCGCTGTTCATTGTATCTTTCAAACAAAAAATCAATTTACTGCAACCCACCATACTGGCATGGATAGGTGGTTTATCTGCTATCATCGCTGCATTGGTATGGTACCTCACCACACTTAACCGGGAAGGAATGGAACAGTTTTCCGGGATCTTCAGCAATGCCTTTTTATTGCTGATCTTTTTATTGATCGTTGCCGGGGGATGGTTGAAAAAAATAAATGTATTCGATGCGTTTATTGAAGGAGCCAAAGGTGGGTTCGAAACTGCGATCAAGATCATTCCTTACCTGGTTGGCATGCTGGTAGCGATCAGTATGTTGCGTAACAGCGGCATCTTTGATGTGATTATTGATGGCATTAAAAATTCATTTGCATGGATGGGTGCCGACACCCGTTTTGTGGATGCCTTGCCCACGGCCATTATACGGCCATTAAGTGGAGCAGGTGCAAGAGGCATGATGGTTGATACCATGAAAACATTTGGGGCAGATTCTTTCGCCGGCAAACTGAGCAGTATTATGCAGGGTTCATCAGACACTACTTTTTATGTAGTGGCTGTTTACTTTGGTGCAGTCAACATAAAAAATGTTCGTTATTCAATTGGGGCCATGTTGCTGGCAGACCTCGTGGGTGTGCTTACATCAATTGGTTTGGCGTATTTATTTTTTGGATAGGCCGCTACTTTTTACGCTGCAATTTTTTCTTTCCAGGGGCTTCTTTTTTTGTGGCGGTTTTTGCAGGTTCGGTTTTCTTTTTGTTTTTACTTTCCTTTGCCGCAGCCCTTCTTGTATCAGCCGCAGGCTCTTCCTCTTCTTCCATACCGTTGCCATAATCTCCGAACAATGCAGCCATATCTTTAGCATGATAAATGTTGCGGTTAAATTTATTGCCCACTACAATGATGGTTGCAGAATCTTCCACCAGCCTGATAAAAGATGCATTGTTGCCATGCCACCAGCCATTGTGATAGATCATCTTTTTGTTATTGGGATAAATGTTCATGCGCCAGCCCAGGCCATAGTTGCGGATGCCCGGCTTTTCATTGCTGTAAGGTGCAAAGGCTTCCGTTAAAGTGGAGTCGGTGAATACTTTGCCGCTGTATAACATTTTGTCCCAGGTAAGAAGGTCCTGCGGGGTGGAATAAATGTTCTTATCACCATATACAGCATCTAAAAAACCAAAAGGTATTATTTCGCCCCGCCAGTCGTAGCTTGGATTAACAGTGTTGACCATAGAAGTGTCAAAAACAAAGGTATGGTTCATCTGCAATGGCTTAAAAAAAGTTTCCTGCATGAATTGCGGATACTTTTTGCCACTAACCTTTTCTATCAGCAGGGCCAGTAAGGCATAGTTGCTGTTGCAATACGTGAAACGGGTATTGGGTCTGCCGATATCAGTTAACTGCCCCTTCAGGTTAACGAGGTAATCAAACACATCCTGGTTGGCGACGTATTTCTTTTTATCCCAGCCCAGCTTTTCCATGAAGTGAACATAGTTCGGAAGTCCGCTCCGGTGATTGAGTAAAGTGCGGATAGTAATGCCGGGATAATTGAAAGTGGGGAAATATTTTACGTATTCATCATCGATGTTGATCTTGCCATCCTGCATCATTTTAAGCACCGCCATGGCAGTAAATGTTTTTGAAACAGAGGCAATGTGGAAGGGCGTAGCTGCGGTAATGGTGTCGGTTGAATGAAAATGCCCGGTACCGGAATAAGTCTCAAAAACAATATTGCCTTTTTTAGCCACGATTATGCCACCATTAAACCCTGTTCTCTTCAACATGGTATCGTACCAGAGTTCGCAGGCAGCCCTGTACCGGGTAAGGTCGGCTGCCGGTATAGCAACGGAAGCAGGCATTGAGATGAGGGCCGTATCGGAAGTGTTTTTATTGTTTTTTCCACCAGCCCCGCTGCAGGAGAAAAGCAGCGCTGTGGCCAGTATGGCCGGCACCAGTAACAGGCTGTTCCACAAATACCCCGGCTGCCATTCTTTTGTAAAGTGATCAGTAAACCTGCTGTTGCTGAAAAATCGGCCTTCTTTCTTTATCATGATATAATTAAAACTATGAAATATATTTGTGCAAAATAAAGAGAATGTCAGATAAAAAAAGAACCAGCTATCCCAAAGAAAAGATCAATATCCTTTTTCTCGAAAATATCAGTGATGTAGCCGTTGAACATTTTAAAAGTTCAGGTTACAGCAATGTTAAAAAAATAAGCGGTGCTTTAAGTGAGGAGCAGTTAATAAAAGAAATCAAGAATGTTCACCTGCTTGGTATCAGAAGTAAAACGAAAGTGACGCAGAAAGTGCTGGATGCGGCAGAAAAACTGCAGGCCATCGGTTGCTTCTGCATTGGAGTAAACCAGGTGAACCTTGAAGCGGCTACCCAAAAAGGGGTAGCTGTGTTTAACGCCCCATACAGCAATACAAGAAGCGTGGCGGAACTGGTGATCGGCTCATCCATCATGCTGATAAGAAAGATCGTAGATAAAAACGCAGCGGCGCACAAAGGTGTGTGGATGAAAGATGCTACCGGCAGTTACGAACTGCGTGGTAAAACGCTCGGCATCATCGGGTATGGAAATATTGGCAGCCAGTTGAGCGTACTGGCCGAAAGCCTCGGCATGAAAGTGATCTTTTATGATACCGAAACAAAATTGCCGCTGGGCAATGCTACCTCTTTCAAAACATTAAAGGAAGTATTGGCCAAGGCCGATATTGTATCGCTGCACATACCGGAATTGCCAACTACTAAAAATCTCATCAACAAAACCAATTTGAAGTTTTTTAAAAAAGGCAGCATCCTCATCAACTATGCCCGTGGTGAGGTGGTGGAACTGGATGCGCTGGCAAAGGCATTAACTGAAGGACAATTGAGTGGCGCCGCCATCGATGTATTTCCATGGGAACCCGAAAAGAACGGCGACATTTTTACTACGCCACTACAGGGACTGAGCAATGTGATATTGACGCCGCATATTGGTGGAAGTACACAGGAAGCACAAGCCAATATTGGTGTGGATGTGAGTGCCAAACTTTTTAATTACCTGGAAAAGGGCGTGAGCTTTGGTTCACATACTGTACCTGCGCTGAGTTTGCCGCCGCAGGAAAATACGCACCGCATATTACACATACACAACAACGTGCCGGGTGTATTGAGTGAGATCAACACCCAGTTGTCGAAAAACAAGATCAACATATTGGCCCAGTACCTAACTACCAATGAGCATATTGGTTACGTGGTGCTGGACATTGACAAGAGCCTTAGTAAAAATGCGCTGGAGCTGCTGAAGAAAGTAAAAGAAACCATTAAGGTAAGAATGCTGTATTGATTCAAACAGTTCAATAAAAAATGCCCGTTTAAAATTTTAAACGGGCATTTTTTGTTTGCAGCAATTTTATTGAGAGATATAATTCTGTAGATGATCGATGGTTTCTTTTTGCGACTGGATGATAGCGGTAACCACATCGCCGATGGAGATCATGCCCAATACTGTTCCGTCTTTTATTACCGGCAGATGGCGAATGTGTTTATCGCTCATGAGCGTCATACAGGCTTCAATCTTATCATCCGGTTCAACGGTGAAAGGATTTTCCGTCATGATCTCATTAACGGGCGTATCATGAGAAGTTTTTCCTTTAAGGATGATCTTACGGGCATAATCTCTTTCAGAAAGTATACCCAGCAATTTCCCTTCTTCAATCACGGGCAATGCGCCAATGTTTTTCTCCCCCAGTATTTTTAATGCATCGTATACCGTGGTATCACCGGTAACAGAAAAAATAACAGCGCCTTTCTTTTGTAAAATGTCCGAAACTTTCATAAGCAAGATTTTTGGTTGGTGAAGAATATGGCAGCGGGAATCGCTTCCGCCCTTGGCTATGAAGTTAATGAACTACAGCAGAAAAATAAAACTGATTTTTGAACAGTCCATAGAAAAGATGGGCAAATTAAACCATTTACAAGCCGCCCTGGTTACACAAAGCGCCACGCCACTTACTTCTTCAACACTTGTAAAACAGTGCCATAAAGTACTTCGGCCCCGGTGGCCAGGTCTTCGTATGAAGAATATTCGAGTGGATTGTGGCTGATACCATCTTTGCAACGGATAAAGATCATTCCGTAATCGCAGGCATAAGACAGGGCCATGGCATCGTGAAAGGGACCGCTCATCAGTTCAGGCGCATCAAGGTTTAGAGCCTTGCACTGCCCATGAATGATGGCTTTGATCCAGTCTGCACAATACCGTGGTTCGCTTACAAAATCCTCGGAGATGCTGTATTCGAGGGAGTGTTTTTTTGCAATGGATTCGATCTTCTCCCGCAATTGTCTTTCGTACCGGTTACGCCGGTCAATATCGATATCACGCAAGTCGATGGTAAAGCTTACTTCTTCGGCAATGATGTTACGGCTTGCCGGGAAAACATTCATGGTACCAACGGTTGCAACTGTTGGAGCGCCGGGTTGCTGGGTGGCGATCTCATTTAATGCCAGGGTTATTTCTGCTGCGCCAAGCAAGGCATCTTTCCGCAATGGCATTGGTACAGAACCTGCATGACCTGCCATTCCTTTTAATTTGACCGTCCACCAGATGGGGCCGGAAATGCCGGATACCACACCGATCGGTTTATTGCCCATGTCGAGTACCGGCCCCTGTTCAATGTGCAGTTCTAAAAAACAAAAAATGCTGCCGGGTTTGTATTCATCTTCTTTTGACCTTGAAGGATCGCAGCCAAAATCGATGAGTGCCTGCCTCCTGCTGATGCCGTCCTTATCTTTTCTTTCAATATCATCCGGATCTAATCTTCCCAAAATACCTTTGGAGCCGTACAATCCTTTATTAAAACGCCAGCCTTCTTCATCAGCAAAAGAAATTACCTGGATGGTGCGTTGATGTTCAATGTTGTTTTCAGTAAGTGCTCTCACCACTTCAATGGCACAGAGTACACCCGCCACGCCATCAAAGCGGCCGCCGTAGGGCTGGCTATCCAAATGCGATCCCATCATCAGCACCGGTAAAGAAGGGTCTTTTCCTGTGAGTGTTCCGATAAGATTTCCAAAACTGTCAATATGGGTTTTCATACCTGCTTCCTGCATCCAGGATGCGGCAGTTTCAAATGCTTTTTTTTCATCCTGCGAATGTGCCGGCCTGTTGGTTCCTGTTTCACCGATCTTGCCAATGAGACTCATGGCTTCAAAATGTTGCTGTAGTCTTGATGCGTTGATATGCATTGCTGTTGTTTTGAATTTTGAGTTTTGAATTTTAAATAAGTTCAAAATAACTAATGATCGTTCAGCGGCCTTCCTTCTTCCTGCCACATCTTCCAGTTCACATACTCTGGTGCTACCCTATGTTCTTCCATGGTAATGCAACCTGTAACCGGGCACATTAACTGGCAAAGATTGCATCCTACACATTCTTCTTCTTTGATGGTATAAGTGTTGTAAGGTTTTCCATATTCTAAATTGATGGACTGATGTGAAGTGTCTTCGCAGGCGATGTAACACAAACCGCAGTGGATACATTTATCCTGGTTGATCTTTGCGATGTGGTGGTAATTGATATCGAGTTCTTCCCACTTGG
>DDEU01000082.1:5751-12648 GCA_002336815.1 Chitinophagaceae bacterium UBA1946
ATCCTTTTTCATCCATCCAGTTATTGAGGCCTTCGCACATGTCTTCAACAATGCGGAAACCATGCTTCATAGCAGCAGTGCATACCTGTACACTGGTAGAACCAAGCAACATAAATTCCACTGCATCCCGCCAGGTGCTTACACCGCCGATGCCGGAGATGGGGACTTTACTGGTGATGGGGTTTTGTGCAATCGAGGTCAGCATCTTCAATGCGATAGGCTTTACCGCAGGTCCGCAATAACCACCATACACACTCTTGCCGGCCACATAAGGATTGGGCACCAGTGTATCAAGGTCAACCCCGGTTACCGACTGGATGGTATTGATAAGTGAGAGGGCGTTGGTGCCGGCTTCCACCACCGCCTTACCGGTTGGTACCACAGAATGCACATTGGGTGTAAGTTTGGTGATAACAGGAATGGTAGCTTTTTCCATTACCCATTCCACCANNGACAACCAAAGTTCAGTTCAAAACCGTGGGCGCCGGTATCTTCGCATTTCTTTATCATTTCATGCCAGCTTTCCCGGTCATTGTCTGCCATCAGGGAAATGATCATGGCCCTGTCGGGGAATAGTTTGATGCATTCTTCTATTTCTCTCAGGTTGAGTTCCAATGGCCGGTCGCTGATGAGTTCGATGTTATTGAAACCCATCACCCGGTGACCGCCGTAGTTTACGGCTGAGTAACGGGAAGAAACATTTTTCACCTGGCTGCCCAGGGTTTTCCAAACCACGCCACCCCAGCCTGCTTCAAAAGCACGGAGCACATTTATTTTTTTATCTGTTGGTGGTGCACTCGCCAGCCAGAAAGGATTGGGAGATTTGATGCCGAGAAAATTACAGGATATATCTGCCATGGGATGTTATTTTGAATGTTGTATTTTAAATGTTGAAGTAGTGATTTGCTTTATCAGGTGTTTCCTGTGATGTTTTCACAATTTTTGTAAGAATATTGATCATGTGTTCGATTTGTACCAGGTAAACGGTATAATCGATCTCTACCAATTTGCTTTTTTCTAATAGCCTTAGCCAATACTTTGTTTCCCTGGCTTCCTTAGATGCTATTGCCATCTTCGATATAAAATCTTTTCTTGATTGGGCAGCTGTTGCTTCCTCAATATTTGCTCCAATGCTGGTTCCACTTCTTAATAACTGCTTTGAAAGAACAAACTCTTTACTTTCTGCCAAAACTTTATAAAGTTGAATTATAGACAATGAAAAATTAAATGACAACTCAAGTATTTTATTTTCTGTCTTCATTCAAAATTTATCATTCAAAATTTAAAATAATATCAGAGTCCAATAAATTTCAGAATCGCTGCGGCACCATCCTTACCTGCCTGCACAGCATCTACTACTTCTTTGCCTCCGTTCACTGCGTCACCGCCCGCAAACACACCAGGAATATTTGTAGCCGCTTTATCTTTCACGACAATCTTACCGTTGTTGTTTTCAAGTTTATTATTATTCACCAGCTCAGCAAATGGCATTTGGCCCGCGGCTTTAATGATCATATCTACTTCAAGTGTAAAAGTTTTACCGGTGTCAACAGGAGAACGACGACCACTGCCATCAGGCTCTCCCAATTCCATCACGCTGCAAACGAGTTGTTCTACTTTGCCATTGCCTTTTATCTCCTTAGGTGCTGCCAGCCAAATGATCTCACATCCATCCAGTTTGGCAATATCGAGTTCAACCTGTGTGCAGGGCTTTTCATTTTCTGTTCTGCGGTACACCATCGTCACTTCTTTTGCACCGAGGCGTTTGGCCTGTGTGGCAGCGTCGATCGCCGTCATACCCATGCCTATCACCGCAACCTTATCCCCAACCGGAATGGCAGGATAACCTTTTTCTCTTAAATTATAAATGAAGCTGATCGCATCTTCAACGCCTTCCAGGTCCTCCCCGGGAATTTCTAATTGTCTCGCCAGCCCAACGCCAATACCGAGATACACCGCATTGTAATTTTTTTGTAGTTCTTCCAATGAAATGTCTTTCCCTAGTTCCTGGTTATATTTTATTTCAATACCGCCAATACCGGTGATATAGTTCACTTCATCTTCACAAAACTGCGGTGTTACTTTATAAGCTGCAATGCCATAGGTCATTAAACCGCCACCCTTACTTTCTTTTTCAAAGATGGTTACATCAACACCCTCACGGCTAAGCATATGTGCACAGCTTAAGCCAGCAGGACCAGCACCGACAATTGCCACTTTTTTACCTGTGGAAGCTTTGCGTGGAAAAAGCTGCCATTGCTTTTGCATGGCAATTTCTGTGGAGTAACGCTGGAGCTTTGCAATTGGAATGGCTTCTTCATGCATGAGGTTGTATACGCAGGCGCCTTCGCATAATTTTTCTACGGGACAAACTTTACTGCAGCCTGCACCCATGATATTGCTGCTGAAAATAGTATGTGCAGAGCCTTTGATGTTGCCCGTTGAAATTTGTTTGATGAACTTGGGCACATCAATACTGGTGGGGCAGCTTTTCATACAGGGAGCGTCATAGCAAAACAAACAACGGTTTGCTTCAACCAATGCAGCATCGGCAGTTTCAAACGGAGGGTGAATATCACTGAAGTTTTTTTCGTATTCGGCTGCTGTTAAACGACTACTTGAAATTGACATGAATATTTATTTAGTAGAATCAAAAAGTTTAATAATAAAATCAACTGTTGAAAGGATTGCGACGCAACGATGATGCCATGAAAAACCATTGCAGGTATCAAAAAACACAGCGCTACAGTTCCGTTATCTTACCATAGGTTTCCGGTCTTCTGTCCCGGAAAAATTGCCATTTGCTTCTTACTTCATCAATCAGGTCGAGGTCAAACTCAGCAACCAGCAATTCATCTTTGTCTTCAGATGCGGTGGCAAAAATTTGTCCACGTGGATCAACAAAATAACTGGTACCATAGAATTTACCCAGGTTCCAGGGTGCTTCTGTGCCTACCCGGTTGATGCAGCCCATGAAATAACCATTGGCTACTGCATGTGCCGGCTGCTCCAGCTTCCACAGGTATTGTGATTGACCGACTGTAGTGGCAGAAGGATTGTAAACGATCTCAGCACCATTCAGTCCCAAACATCTTGCGCCGTCAGGGAAGTGACGGTCGTAACATATGTACACGCCCACTTTGGCATACTTTGTTTGAAATACCGGGTAGCCAAGATTGCCGGGTTTGAAGAAAAATTTTTCCCAAAAACCACCGGTATGCGGAATATGATTTTTTCGGTATTTACCAAGGTAAGTTCCATCCGCATCAATCACAGCAGCCGTATTGTACAACACACCGGATTGTTCTTTTTCATACACCGGTACAATGATCACCATGCTGTATTTTTTTGCATATTCCGCCAGGCGATCAGTTGTAGGCCCGGGGACAGTTTCAGCAGAAGCATACCATTTGGCATCCTGGCCGGGACAGAAGTACGGCGTGTTAAAAATTTCCTGGAAGCACAAGATCTGTACGCCCTGCTTACCCGCCTCTTCAATGTATGGAATGTGCTTTTGAAACATTGCTTCCATGATCTCTTCAATGGTTCCTTCGCCTTCGGTTTTGGGCAACGATAATTGAATGAGGCCTGATTTAATTTTTCTTGCCATTGTAATTGTTTTGCCACTAATTGCACGAATGAACACGAATTTTCTTAATTAGTGTAATTCGTATAATTAGTGTAATAAATATTTTTTTACTTAGCTATTGTACTACTATTTAACATCGTTGTGTTACTCACTTGTACTGCGGGTTCTTTATTCAGCAATCAAATAATCTGCTTCACTTTACTCCGCTTAATAAATTTACCATACCCTTTCTGCACTTTGCAATCATTGTTGTCGATGGCTACCTCGCCTCTTAACAATACTGTTTTTACTTTACCGGTTAATTCCCACCCTTCATATCCGCTGTAGTCTACATTCATGTGATGGGTGGCAGCAGACACGGTATGTTTTTCGTTTGGATCGATCAGGATAATATCTGCATCGCTGCCAACAGCGATCGTTCCCTTGCGGGGGAACATGCCAAATATTTTCGCCGCATTTGTAGAAGATACTTCCACATATTTATTCAAAGTGATCTTTCCTTTATTTACGCCTTCGCTGAATAATAATTCCATCCTGTTTTCTATTGCAGGATGACCATTGGGTATCTTACTAAAATCATCCTTGCCCATTAGTTTTTGCTCCCACATAAAAGGGCAATGATCTGTAGCCACCACCTGCACCAAACCCTGGTTGATACCGGCCCACAAGGTTGCCTGGTCTTTCTTCTCTCTCAACGGCGGACTCATCACCCACTTGGCACCATCTTCCTGCTCGTACAAAGAAGCATCAATGATGAGGTACTGGATGCAGGTTTCCACAAACATTTTTTGATTACGCCTCGTTGCGTTGCGTACTGCATTGAGTGCACCTTCGCAGGTTAAATGAACAATGTAACCAGGGCAACCCGTATAGCTTGCCATGTCAACAAAACGTTCGCTGGCTTCTGCCTCCGTAATTTCCGGTTGAGATAAATAATGATACAGCGGTGATAATTTTCCTTCGCTTCGGTGCTTCTGGACAAGGTAGTCGATCATATCGCCATTGGTAGCATGTACATTAATTAATCCACCGTGTTTTTTTACTTCTTCCATGAGGCCGATCATCTGCCTGTCATCGATCATCAGTGCACCTTTGTACGCCATAAAGGTTTTGAAAGAAGTAATACCTTCCACCTCAATAAATTCCTGTATCTCCCTTTTCGTTTCTTCGTTAAAATCGGTGACGGCCATGTGAAAACTGTAATCACCCACGCAATTGTTATCGCTGCGACCCTTCCAGGCATCGAGTGCGTGGCGCAAACTTTTGCCCTGTGTTTGCAATACAAAATCTATCACCATGGTAGTGCCGCCGTATAAAGCAGCACGGGTACCGGTTTCGTAGTTATCGCTGCTATAGGTGCCCATAAAAGGCATGTCTAAATGCACGTGCGGATCAATGCCACCGGGCATTACGAGTTTCCCGGAAGCATCAATGATTGTATCAGCTTTAACGTCGAGGTTTTTACCGATGGTTTTAATGGTTTCTCCTTCGATAAATATATCAGCAATGTAATCTGCATCTGCGGTGATGATGCGGCCGTTTTGTATTAATACAGACATAAGATTTATTTTTTAGGGATTCATTTTGCACCCCTGGTTATGTTAGTTTAAGCCGGTCTGACCTTCGGTGCCGACCGGTGTTAGCTTAACTTACTTTCTTCATTTCAAGCCGGTCATACCTTCGGTGCCGACCAGTGTTACCTTAACCATTTTCTTTATTTCAAGCCGGTCTGACCTTCGGTGCCGACCGGTGTTACGCTACTGGTTTTCTTCATTAAAATATGATACACTATCCCACTCACTCCAAAACCAACAAACCAGGCATAATTATACAAGTGATTGACCCATGCTGGAAATGCCGTTGCAGCAATCACTTTGATCTGCAACAAAAAGCCTGGCACATTCGGAATAATACCCACCAGCAATGCAATGATCGCTGTTGAATTGAATCCATTGGAATAAGTGTACTCTCCTTCTTCTTTGTATAAATCTACCGCATTCAATTCTTTCTTCCTGATAAAATAATAATCAACGATCATGATGCCACCCACCGGCCCCAGCAGACTTGAATAAGCGATGAGCCAGGTAAAAATATAACCATTGGGATCGGCAATTAATTTCCATGGAAAGATCAGGATGCCGATGATACCGGTAATGTATCCTCCAGTCCTGAAATTGATCCTCTTTGGCGCCAGGTGTGCAAAATCATTTGCCGGGCTTACTATGTTCGCTGCAATGTTGGTAGCCAGTGTTGAAATGATGATGCCAATCATTGCAAAGGTCACCATCAGTTTACTATCAAACTTACCCGCCAGTTTTACAATGTCCCATTCTGTTTGTCCGTAAATAATGGCCGTAGATGAAGTAACGATCACGCCAACAAATGCAAAAAAGGTCATGGCCGGGGGAAGACCGATGACCTGTCCGTTCACCTGTGCTTTCTGCGATTTTGCATATCGGGTAAAGTCAGGAATGTTTAAAGAAAGCGTTGCCCAAAAACCAACCATGCCGGTGAGGGCAGGAAAAAAATAATTCCAGAATTCGCCACTTGTTGCAAACTTAGAAGGTTGTTCCAGTATTGGCCCCAAACCATTTGCCGCAACAATTGCCCATGCCAGTAAAGCGAGGGCAGCAACCGGTAAAAAGAAAGCCTTGAACACTAATAATTTCCGGATACTGTCAACACCCAGGTAAATAATGAACATGTTCAATGCCCAGAAAATAAAAAAGCAGCCCATGGGCAATGCCTGCGGAAACAATGAACTGCTGTCAATTTCAGCCAACGATGGTTTCCATGCTCTTAAAATATTATACAGTGATGCGCCACCGATCCATGTTTGAATGCCAAACCAGCCACAGGCAACAATGGCCCTTAACATGGCCGGAATATTAGCGCCTTTGGTACCAAAACTTGCCCTTACAAAAACGGGAAAAGGAATGCCATATTTAGCGCCTGCATGGCCGTTCAATACCATTGGGATCAGTACAATGCAGTTGCCTAAAAAGATGGTGAGTATTGCCTGCCACCAGTNNGTGCTGCAAAATTCCAGGTACCCCATTTGCGGCGGGATTCGGGAACCGGTGCAAGGTCTGCGTTGATGAGTGAAGAAGCCTCCCTGCCCTCCAATGGAGGGTTCTTAAAACCAGAAGTTGCATGGCTTGAGCTACTCATTTTATAGTTTTGGTGTCAGCGTGTTTAACCCATTTTAAAATAGCAAGCAGTATAAAATTCAAAAAGCACTACTCTAACTAATCAGCAAGCTTGTTAAATAATTAGCGTCTCTTTAAGCCCCTCCTTTGGAGGGGTTG
>DDEU01000074.1 GCA_002336815.1 Chitinophagaceae bacterium UBA1946
CTACTGTTACATTGGTAGCGCCGGTTAATGTACCGGTTACCTGGCCCAGTGAACCTGTTCCTGTAATATCAGATTTGATTGTTACTGGTTTGCCGGTGAAATCAGCATTTCCTGCTATTGTAAAGGTTCTTGCCGGGTCAACAGTAAATATGGCCCCTGTACCCAGTGCAAATGTTTTGGATGCACCTACGGTATAATTTTGATCCAGTGTTACATCATGTGTGATGCTTACATTGTTGGCACTGGTTGGAGGCTGTGTAGCATTCTGCCAGTTACCGCCACCTAAATCATATTCCCATGTGCCTGCTGCGGAGAAATTTCCGTTTGCCTTACTGCGGAAGTCAGCATTGCTTTGGCTGATGGCTTGTATTTCAAAAGTATTGCTGCCACCGAGGCTTAGGCTATAGTTGCTGCCTGCAGTAAGAGAACCTACAGTATAAGCATAGGTTCCGATGGATTCACCTGAAACCCTGCTCAGGGCACCTGTAATCACATCAGGACTGATCAATGCCGGAGCAAATGTATAAGTGTAAGTTGGGTTGGCATTTCCAAATATTTTGAATTGGCCTGCATCCGGGGTAACTGTTATGCCGAGTGCTGTGATAGTGCCCACATTGCCGCTTACTGAAGCTGCATTGCTTACAGTATAGTTGCCTGCATCTGCACCACCTAACACCAGGCTGGTAACCGTTACTGTTTTAGTTGGGCTTCCGGCAACGTTTTTATTGTCGTAGCTGCCGCTGGTATTGCTTACTGTCACATCATCCAGTCCAATTACACCTGCAAGGTTATAGTTGGCGCTGCTTAAAGTGGCAGTTGTATTGCCATCATAAGGTTTGCTTACAGTACCGGTCAAAGATGCGGTCAGTGCAATTGAATTGATATCTGCACTTAAGCCTGTTGGCTGGGCAGGTAAGGTATAGTTGGCATTGGGAGCTGTATAACCTGTTACGGTTACAGGCTTACCTGTACCAACATTCTTATTGTTGAATGTTGCAGCCGGAGTTCCTGTCACTGCAGGGGTTTCACCGTTTACCAAACCGGCATAAGCGGCGGTACCACTTAAGGTGGCTGTATTATTGCCGTCGTAAGGCTTGTCATCTGCAGTAATGCCGGTGATGCTTAAGGCAACCGGGGCAATAGTAACTGTGATTGCACTACCTGCACCCGGACAAGCTGGTATGATACTGTTCCTTACTGTCAATGTAGCATTGTAGGTAGCTGCATTAGCTGTTGCAGGCACGGTGATAACGATAGGAGAAGCAGGCAGGGCTGCATTCACCACGTCTACAAATCCCTGTGCTTCTGCAGCCGCATTAAAGTCGATGCTGTATTCATCCGGTGAACCGCTTACAGCACTGTAAGTAATATTTGCAGTTGTAGTGCTTCTTGATACAGAAGGGTTGGCACCCAATGTAATAGTGGGTACTTCATTGATGATAAAATCAGTCTGTGTGCGGCAACCCGGTACAGTTGAACACTCAGCCCAATAATTTGTAACGCCTGCAGTATTCGTGTTTGCCAAACCGGAATTCAGCACTCCAACGGGGTTGAACGAAGTTCCTGACCCGATGGCGGTACCGCCCGAAGAAACGGTAAACCAGTTAAGGATACCTGGTATCGTATACGTGACTGTTACTGAGATATAATCAACAGATGCGGTCACTGTATTGCCGGAGGTCCTGTTAATATCCACCGACAGGGCTACACCAAAGTTGGAAGCATTAATTTGAGCCGGCGTCCAGGTAGTACCCCACAGATCAGAAATGGTGCCATACACCTGGGTTGTTGATGTGGTAGTTGACCAGTTGCCTACAACCGCATTATTGTTGCCGGTAACTGCACCGGCTTTAACCAGCCTAACCTGGTCGTCCTGTATGTTGTTGGTGCCGTTACTGAGTGAACTGGAGCGGTTGATCGTTACACGAATCCCATCGATCACAGCAGTTGGAGGAATCGCAAATCCAAAATTGGTACCCTGTAAATAGTTGGAAGTTGCAGCTACTGTGCCCCCGCTTGAAACAGAAACACTTGCATTGGTACCATTATCACTAAGGATACTACCCGGGCTTGTCCAGGCCAGTGTTCCAATACCTGTTACATTGGCACCTGTTCCGGTAAATGCGCTTGGGTTAAAGGTTCCACCAGAAGGGCAGCTTGTAGAGGATGTTAATGAGCCTGCTGCACCCTGGCATATTTCTGCACTGGTAGTAATTGGCTGGTCGTTATTGGTTAATACAACATCATCGCTCAATACAGCACATGGTGCATTGGTATTGGTCCACCTCAATGTAGCAGATGTACCTGCAGGTATGCCTGCCACCGCAGATGTTGGTGATGAAGGGGTAATGATAAAGGCTGATCCGCTTATAAGGCTCCAGGAGCCTGTACCCTGTGTGATGGTATTGCCTGCCAATGTGAAGCTGGCATCATTACAATGTGTCTGGTCAGCACCTGCATTAGGTACTGTAGAAGCAGGCACGTTGGTGAGCACGATGTCATCAGTTGATGCAGCACAAGGTGCATTTGAAATGGTCCATCTTAATGTAGCACTCGTACCGGCTGTAACAGCGGTAATACCTGAAGTACGGGAACCAGGAGACGTGATACCTGCACTTCCCGCCACCAAACTCCATGCCCCTGTACCAACGGCTGGTGCATTGGCATTCATGGTAAAGGTTGTTTGGTTACAGTTGGTGATATCAGCACCCGCATTGGCAGTGCTTGGGTTACGGTTAAACGTTACGAGCACATCATCGGTTGATGTACATGCGCCATTGGTAATGGTCCACCTTAAAGTGTATGCGCTACCGGCCGTTCCTGAGAAAGTAGAAGCCGGGTTTGATGCTGAACCAAAACTTCCGGTACCACCAGTAACAATACTCCATGCTCCGGTACCAACCGATGGCGTATTGGCTGCCAGCGTTACCGTTGTTAATCCGCAGGTAGCAATATCTGTTTGATCCGGGCCTGCAGCAGCTGTTGTTGGTACTGCACTGTTAGTAAGTACCACGTCATCACTTGCGGCTGTACATGGACTGTTGGTAACTGTCCATCTTAAAGTAGCACTTGTTCCAACAGGAACGCCGGTTACTGTTGTTGTTCTTAATAAAGAATTAGTGATGGAAGCAGTACCACTTACCAAACTCCATGAACCTGTACCAAAAGCGGGAGCCGTTGCATTCATGGTAAAGCTGGCTGTGTTGCACAATGTTTGATCAGCACCTGCAGCAGCAGTTGGATTCCCGTTTAATGTAATCAGTACATCGTCTGTTGTTGCAGCACAAGGTGCACTTGAAATGGTCCATCTTAAATTATAAGCTGTTCCGGCGGTTCCGGTAAAGTTTGATGTTGGGCTTGCAGCATTTGTAAAGCTTCCACCGGCTCCGCTAACGATACTCCACGCTCCGGTGCCAGCCGAAGCGGTATTGGCTGCCAGCGTTACGGTTGTTAATCCGCAGGTAGCTGCACCTGTCTGGTCTGGCCCTGCAGCAGCCGTTGTTGGCGAGGCACTAACAGTAACTGATCCATTGATGTTAGAAGAAACACAACCCGTGGTACTGTTTCTCACTGTTATAATAAATGGCATTGAAGGGGGCACACCTGTTGATGTAAAGTTGGCAGCAATGGGTGAAGCCGGTAATGCAGCATCGCTAACTGTTGTGATACCCGTACCTGATATACTGTAGAGGTCAGGACTTCCTGAAGGAGACGAGTAGGGAATTGAAAAAGAAGTTGCTGTTTGACAAACAGCTGCAACGCTGCCCAGCGTAATACTGGTAGTACTACAGCTGCTTGTTGACACTGTTATCAAACCTGTGGTGCCGGCAGTAAAGAATGTGTTGCTTTGATTTGCGGCACCGGAAGATGTGCTGCCAAATGTGCTATTTGAGCCAGCAGTACCATTTCCACCAAGGGAAAGTGTGCCTGCAGTATGTGTAGTTAATGCAGCGGGGTTTACTATAACACCGGTATTTACGGTAAGAAGGCCGCTTACTGCAACCAGGCCGCCAAATGTTTTTGTACTGGTGCTGGTTGATAATGTAAGGGCAGCATAATTACCCTGTGATACTGTTTGTCCTGCGCCGTCATATATCAAAGTACCACCCCATGTTTTACCTGTTGGCACAGCAGCACCTGTATTCTGTGTTCTTATAGTGCCTGCGTTGATTACATTAGTTAATGACAATGTATTGGTGCCCATGTTTAATGTACCACCTGCCGTTGTGTTTAGTGTGGTTGTACTTAGGTTACCGCTTACAGTATTTGTACCACTGGTATTTGCAAGGGTAAGCACATTGTAAGTTGGCGTTGCGAAAACAGTTTGCCCTCCTGCTGTAACGTTATACGTTACAGTTCCGCCGGTCATTGTGAATGCAGAAAAATTAGAAGGGAAATTACTTCCGGTTTGTCCCCCGGTCGTAGCTCCCAAAAGCAATGTTCCGGCAACCGTTAATGTACCTCCTGCACCCCCTCTGTTTGCAGTAAAAGTTGAAAGGTTCAATGTAGAGCCGCTGCTTACAGTTAACGAACTGTTGATTGTTACATTCCCGCCCAAAGTCTTTGTGCCGCTGCCGCTTGAAACAAGAGAACCATAATTGCCAAAACCACTATTCACTGTCTGTGTTCCGGCACCGGAATATTCAACAGTAAGACTTGTAAGTGTATTCGTGGTAAATAAATATTGGTTGGCATAATCTGCAGTAGCAGCAATTCTTGACACCCTTATAGTTCCAGAGCCGGAAATAGTACCGGCAGCCCCGGCACTATTAATTCGCACAGCTGCATCAGGGCTTACTATACTGTTGACACCAACTGACATTGTTCCGGCAACACTGAAGTTCGATGTTATAGTGGCAATGCCGTTATTTGAAAAAGTAACATTGTTGAATGTAATGGTTCCTGTTCCACCCAGGGAAAATGCAGTTCCATTGAAAGTGACATTTAAAAGATCATTTGAGTTGGATGAAGTAAATGAATTGCCAGAGGTTACAGATAAATTTCCTCCTATTACCAGGCTATGAGTATTTGTGCCTGTAGCATTGGTGACAGCAAGTGTACCGTCATTCACACTCACGTTGCCTGCAACGGTAAGAGTGAAGGAACTGCCATTAAAAACTAGATCACCGGTATTTGCACCAGTTACACCAACAATCAAAGACCCGATCGCATTCGCCGGGGAAACATTCACATTCACGGTTGCAGTGCTCGAGTTTTGTATGGTAACTGTTCCCGTACCCGAAAATTGCCCCGGGTAACCTTGCCCTGAAGTAGGTGTTGCCCACGTAGAACCGTTAAACCTTTCCCACGAAGACAAGGAGTTCCAATTTAGTGTAGTTCCTCCTGTTACAGAGCGATAATCGCCAGTTACCTGCGCCGATAAATTTTGGCTAAAGCCCAAAAATAACATGCTTAAAAAAAGCAATGCAGCATAAGAAAATATGCTGTGTTGTTTTCTGGGTTTAAAAATAGATACGGGGCCAACCTGAACATTATTCAAAGACTGGCATAGAGTTGTTTGTAATTGCTGCTTCATGTTTAACAGGTTTATGTTAGGGTGATAGGTGTAATGAGGAATAAGCGCAGGCACAAGCACCGATGATTGCCTTTTTGTTTTTTCTTTATTTGTTAAAAATCCATGCATCATTAAGATGAGGAAATTAATTTTCTTGAAAATGTATTTCCACAATGCTGTTGAAATAGAGTGGTTAAGATGTCTCATGGTTTTTTATTTAACTTGATTTAACGGAGCACACATATACTGGTGCATGCCGGTAAAATGGCAATAAATTTTAATAAAAAAATCTTTACTTGGGGAGTAATGTAAACAGAGATAAGTCCTTAATAAGATGATTGGATGAGGGCTTTAAAAAAGATATGATATGGCTTAAATGGTAATGCTGCTAATGGTTAAAAAAGAATATTGGAACCGAAAATCACGGATTAAACAGAGAGGTATTGAATTAAGTAGATGACGAAGATAAAAGTTTTATGTAATTCTCCAAATTTTTATTTTTGATATACTACAAATTAAGTAGGGTAGTTTAAGTGCTTGAATTAAGTAGGATAGTTGAGGCTCTCTAAATTAAGCAGGGTAGTCGGGATACTATAAATTAAGTAGAGTAAGCGATTCAAATTTGTCTTTCTTTTGTAAAGATTTAAATGAATGCAGAAGAAAAGTTTGTTTTTTCTTTTTTGTTTGTATATTGCAATCATCTTTATAACACGTCCCTCATCCCTTGAATACATCCCCAACTACCATAATTGATTTTACCACAGTGCTTTATCTCCATAATCCTTCAACAAGCCGTATCTAATAAAATTTCCAATAGCCGGATTTATTAATCCTAAAAAGGCTATATGCAGCAAAATTCTACAACCCGTTACCTGTCACTGTTTTTAGTGATGATGCTTTTTTCAGTAAAGGCAACGCATCTTTTTGCACAGTCTTGTCCGCAAAATGATATTGGCTTTAATGCAAATAATAACCTGGATGCTTTATCAATATGTGCAGGTACAACTGGTACATTTATTAAAGGCGATGATCCTTCTACCACTCCAAATTATAGCTGGGAGGTTGCATCAGCATTGGCAGGTCCCTATACAACCGTTACTTCCGATATTAATGATGATGAGTGGACGGTAAGCGCTGATTATTATAATACCCCGGGCACTTATTATTTTAGAAGGGTGGTTAGTGGCAGTGACGCCTGTGATGGCTTTAGTGATGTTGTTGTCTTAACTGTAAATGAGCTGCCTGTATTATCAGGTGCCAGCCAGTTGGCAACTGTTTGTGAGGGTGCCGGTGCTGTGATCAATTTAACAGGATTACCGGCAAGCAGTACTTTTGATATCTCCTACACAATTGATGCTGGTCCGGTACAAACTGCAGGCGGCATAACATCAGATGGAAGCGGCAATGCATCTTTTACCTCAATTGCACTTACTGCTGCGAACAATGGGCAGGTGCTTACAATAAACGGTTTAACAAATACCGGCAGTACACCCAATTGCACCCAAACATTTTCAACTGATGTTACTTTAAGTGTAAGTGAAAATCCTTCAACCGCCAATGCCGGTCCGGACCAGGCAGGAGCGTCTACCTGTGGATTGACATCGGTAACCCTTGCGGCCAATGCTCCCACGGTGGGAACCGGCGCATGGACTATTGTAAGTGGTGCAGGTGGAAGTTTTGGAGATGCATCCAATCCTGCTTCTTCCTTTAGCGGCACCGCAGGTACAACATATATATTAAGCTGGACGATTTCCAACAGCCCCTGTACAGCATCATCAGATGATGTGCTGATCACCTTTAATGAAAATCCTTCAGCAGCCAATGCCGGTCCTGACCAAACAGGAGCGGCTACCTGCGGATTGACATCGGTAACCCTTGCGGCCAATGCCCCCGTTGCAGGAACCGGCGCATGGAGTATTGTAAGTGGCGCAGGTGGAAGCTTTGGAGATGCATCCAGTGCGACATCAACATTTAGCGGCGTAGCAGGTGCTACATATATACTACGCTGGACGATCAGTAATGCACCCTGTACAGCATCATCAGATGATGTTGTAATAACGTTTACCCCTGCCCCAACAACTGCCAATGCTGGCCCGGACCAAACGGGCGCTGCTACATGTGGGATAACCACTGTAACACTTGCTGCCAATGCAGCATCAGTTGGAACTGGTTCCTGGAGTATCATCAGTGGAGCAGGCGGAAGCTTTGCAAATGCTGCCAGCCCCACGTCAACTTTCAGTGGTACCGCAGGAACAACTTACACATTACGCTGGACAATAACGAATGCGCCATGCACAGCTTCAACAGATGATATCGTAATAACATTTAACAGGAATCCTTCTGTATCCAACGCAGGTTCAGACCAAACCGGGGTTGGTACCTGCGGGCTAACGACTACAACGCTGAATGGCAATGCTCCTGCAACAGGAACAGGAAGCTGGAGTGTTGTAATTGGTGCTGGTGGAAGTTTTGGAAATGCCTCAGTAAGAAATACAACGTTTACAGGTACAGCAGGTGCACCGGGGTATATTTTGCGGTGGACGGTATCAAGTGGTCCATGTACTGTATCGGCAGATGATGTAAATATACTTTTCAATATTGCTCCGGCTGCTAACGCAGGAGCAGACCAGGCTGTTTGTGCAACAACGGCTACACTTGCCGGTAATACTCCGGCAGCAGGCACAGGAACATGGACACTTATCAGCGGCGCAGGAGCTATTACCACACCCGCCAGCGCAACATCCGGTATCACAGGTCTTGGTGTTGGCGCCAATACATTCAGGTGGACAAACACAAACGCACCATGTACTGCAAGCTTTGATGATGTAGTAATAACAAGAAGTGCTGCTCCAACAATAGCAAATGCAGGGGCTGATCTAACAGGCGCATCTACCTGCGGGTTAATAACTGTTACACTTGCTGCTAACACGCCTGCTACCGGTACCGGTGCATGGAGTATTATTAGTGGCGCAGGCGGAAGTTTTGGAAATGCCTCAAGCCCAACATCTACCTTTAGTGGTACAGCAGGCACAGCTTACACATTGCGATGGACGATTTCAAACGCACCGTGTACGGCTTCAACAGATGATGTAAATGTTTTCTTTAATATAGCCCCAACAACGTCCAGTGCAGGGCCAGATCAAAATAGTGCTGCCACCTGCGGGTTAACTTCTGTTACCCTTGCTGCCAATACTCCCGCCCTGGGCACCGGCGCATGGAGTATTGTAAGTGGCGCAGGCGGAAGCTTTGTAAATGCTGCAAGTCCAACCTCCGTATTTAACGGAACTGCCGGAACAACATACACGCTGCGATGGACAATAACCAACGCCATTTGTACTTCAACTGATGATGTGATCGTGGCATTTAACAGGAACCCTACTGCTGCAACAGCGGGTAGCCCTGCAACAATCTGTTCCAATGCCAGCACGACTTTAAATGGCAATGCACCAGCCATTGGCACGGGTAGTTGGTCAGTTACCAGTGGACCCAGTACTTCATCCGCACAGTTTGCAAATGTAACGGTGAGGAATACCACTTTTTCTCCGGCAGGTGGGGCGGGCTCTTATGTACTAACCTGGACGATATCGAGCTCTCCCTGTACCGCATCTTCTGCAAGTGTTACCATCACTGTTAACCCGGCTCCTGCCGTGGCAGCGATCAGCGGCGCTGCAGGCGTATGCGTAGGTTCAGCAATCACATTGACAGATGCAACAGCAGGCGGAACATGGAGCAGCAGTAATACTGCTGTTGCTACTGTTAATGCCTCCGGTTTGGTAACAGGTGTTTCATCCGGCACGGTTACCATTACATACAGTGTTCCCGGTGGAGGTTGCATTGGTACTGCCACTAAATCAGTAACAGTAAACGCACTTCCCAACCCGGTAGTAACATTCCTGGAGGGAAGCTCTCTTTTTACCTACACTACATCTGCCTGCGGGATCATTGAATTTGGAGCGCAAAATGATATGGATATTTTGTCAGGCGACCCCGGGGGATCGGCTACTTATCAATGGCAGGTAAGTTTTGATAATGGTGTTAACTGGAGTAATGGTCCCGGCCCTACATCAACAACTGTTCAATATGTACTCAACCCGGTATACACAACATTTGAATCAGTGGCAGGCACTTATCTTTTCCGCCTTGTCATTACAAATAATGGATGTTCGGGTACAAGTAACAACATCACCCTTACTATTACGGGTACATCAGATCTTACATCCGGCACTGTTGGCAGCAACCAGTCGTTTTGTTCCAATGGCAACCCGGCTGCGTTCACAGTTTTAACTGCACCCACAGGCGGTACCGGCAGCTATGGTTATCAATGGCAGTCTTCAACAGATAATGTAAATTTTACCAACATAGCAGGAGCAACATCCTCTACTTATGATGCACCGGCCCTGTCGGTTACTACCTATTACCGCCGGATCACAACTTCGGGTGGATGTCGGGCTATTACAAATACCATCACTGTTACTATCAGCGGTGCAACACCTGCCGCACCCGGTTCTATTACAGGAAGTTCGCCGGTATGTGCAGCATCAGCGCAAACCTATTCGATAGCTGCTGTTTCCGGCGCTGTATCATACACCTGGTCTTTGCCTGCAACATGGGCTGGCTCAAGCACAGGCACCAGCATTAATGCAACTGCAGGAACATCATCCGGTAATATAACGGTTACAGCAAGTAATGCCTGCGGAACAAGTGCCGCCAGTACATTGGCAGTAACGGTTGCGCCAATACCAAGCAATGCCAACGCAGGAGCAGATCAAAACAACTGTAATAACGGAAACTTTATATTGGCAGGTAATACACCTGTTACAGGCACAGGTACATGGAGTTTGGTAAGCGGAGCCGCATCTATAACCACGCCTTCATCTCCTGTATCAGCAGTTACTGGTGTACCTGCGGGAACAAGTGCCACATTGCGCTGGACAATTTCTAATTCGCCCTGTGCTGCTAAAACAGATGATGTTATACTTACCAATAAAGCAGATCCTACAACAGCCAATGCCGGCCCTGATCAAACGGGTGCATCTACCTGTGGCCTCACGTCGGTAACATTGGCGGCCAATACTGCAACGGCCGGCACCGGCGCATGGAGTATTGTTAGTGGGGCAGGAGGAAGTTTTGGTAATGCGGCAAGCCCAACATCAACATTTAATGGAACAGCAGGAACTACCTATACTTTAAGATGGACGATTTCCAATGCTCCCTGTATTGCATCAACCGATGATGTGATCATAACGTTCAACCGTACCCCAACAGCCGCCAATGCAGGCCCGGATCAAACCAGCGCTGCAACCTGCGGGTTAACCACCGTAACACTTGCTGCCAATACGCCGGCAGTTGGTACGGGGGCGTGGAGTATCGTGAGCGGGGCAGGAGGAAGTTTCGGAAATGCAGCAAGCCCAACGTCCACGTTTAGCGGTACCGCCGGTACCAGCTATACAGTAAGGTGGACAATCAGCAATGCACCCTGTACTGCATCAACAGACGATGTGATAATAACATTTAATGTGCCGCCAACTGCATCCAACGCAGGGCCTGATCAAACAGGAGCAGCTACCTGTGGATTAACTTCTGTAACGCTGGCTGCCAATAGCCCCGTTACCGGCACAGGGGCCTGGAGTATTGTGAGTGGAGCAGGTGGAAGTTTTACAGCAGCATCAAATCCGGCAACTACTTTTAATGGTACCGCCGGTACTGCATATACATTAAGATGGACGATCACCAATGGCGCTTGTACATCCACAGATGATGTGCTGGTAACGTTTAACCGTAACCCAACAATAGCTAATGCAGGTGCAGATAAAAACAATTGTAACAGCGCCAGCTTTACAATGACGGCCAATACGGCAACAACAGGTACAGGCACCTGGACGTTGGTAAGCGGAACCGCCACCATTACCACAGCATCTTCTCCCACGACAGGTATTACCGGCGTGCCGGCAGGTACCAGTGCCACATTAAGATGGACAATTTCAAACAGCCCCTGTACCGCTTCATTTGATGACGTGGTACTAACAAATGTTGCCGCATCCACAGTACCCAATGCCGGTGCCGATCAGGCACAATGCAACAATGGCAACTTTACCCTTGCAGGAAATACAATCACAAACGGTGTTGGCTCATGGAGTGTTGTAAGTGGAACCGCCACCATAACAACAGCGTCTTCTCCCACATCAACCGTAACGGGCGTGCCTGCAGGAACAAGCGCTACATTGCGGTGGACAAATACAAATTCACCGTGTGCCATTTTAAATGATGATGTAATACTTACCAATAACCAATCACCTGCTACAACAGGGGTCGCTGTTTGTGTGGGAGGTTCAGGTTCAATGACATCTTCTGCTTCATGTGCTGCTTCAACAACTCCAACCGCAGGACCCAACTTTGCAGGAACAGGAGCAACAGGCGGCACTGGTGCATCCTGGGGCAGTTTGAGCAGCATTTCAGCTAATGATAATGTGAATGTATTTTCTGCACCCAATTCAGGCTCATCCTCGCAATCACTGAATGCAACAAATTTTGGCTTTTCAATTCCCGGAACAGCCACCATCGTTGGCGTGCAGGTTACTGCTGGCAGATTGGCAAGTGTTAATAGTGCTGTCAGGGATAACACGGTGAGACTGTTGATTGCCGGTGTTGCTTCCGGAAACAACTATGCCAATGCTTCATTCTGGACCACCACTGAAACGGCAACCACTTACGGATCAATAAGCGATCTATGGGGATTGGCCCTGACACCTGCCCAGGTAAATGCAGCAAATTTTGGCGCAACTCTCAAGGTTGATAATACTTCTGGTTCAACAAGAACAGCATGGTATGACTATGTTCAGATATCAGTGACTTATACGATTCCCGGCACGATGACATGGTATACCGTTTCATCAGGTGGTACATCAATTGGTAACAACGCTCCTTTCAACCCGGTAGGGGTAGCAGGTTCAGGACTTGCCAATACAAACACAGCGGGCACCACCACTTATTATGCAGAATGTGCTTCTGTTCCCGGCTGTCGCACTGCCACAACTTTTGTCATCAATCCCGGCGCAACCCTATCGGGCGCATCGCAATCCCAAACAATATGTGAAGGAGTAGGCGCACAGGTAAACCTTACTGGTCTCGTTGCAGGCAGTACAAATACCATCGCTTATTCTATTAACAGCGTGGCACAAACACCGGTAGCCGGGGTGGTGGCCAATGGAACTGGCAATGCAAGTTTTAATACAGGCATCCTTACAGCAGCTAACAATGGGCAAACCTTGCAGGTAACAGGAGTTACCATAACAAGTGCTGCACCAGGCTGTACGCAATCATTTGCATACAACGTAACGCTTGCTGTAAGGGCCACCGGTACCTGGCTGGGAGTAAATACTGATTGGTACAATGCTGCAAACTGGTGTGGGGGAGTGCCAACCAATACCACCAATGTACTGATGCCCGGAAGCCTTGCCAATTACCCATTGCTAAATTCAGGAACAGGTTCGGTAAAAAATATTACCATTCAAAATACTGCTACCGTTACCGTTAGTGGTGCCAGATTGCAGATCGCAGGAACAATTACCAATACAGGTTCGTTCAATGCAACTGCCGGCACCATCGAACTGAATGGCACCAGTGGGGTGCAAAATATCAGTGGCAGCTTATTTGTAAGCAGAATCGTTAATGGACTGATCATATCAAACACCTCAGGCGTGAATGTTTCAAGTGTGGCAAATGACACCTTGAATATTACAGACTCGCTTGCTTTTGGAAATGTAAACAACACCGTACTGAATACCGGCAATAATATCACGCTGGTATCCAGGGCCAATAAAACAGCAAGGGTTGCAGATATTACAAACGGTGGAGCTAATTCAGGAAATAGCTTTACAGGAAAAGTAATTGTAGAAAGGTATATTCCTGAACGCCGCTCCTGGAGACTGATGACTGTTCCGATACAATCTACCGGTGCTCCAACATTCAACGCTTCCTTCCAGGAAGGCGTGGTGAATCCTGATCTTGTTTTTGCCAACCGCCTCGATCCTCATCCCGGCTTTGGTATGAACATCAGCGGGGCAAGTCCTGTTCTTGGCTTCGATCCAACACCGAATAACAATCCATCGATCAAATACTACGACCCGGTTAGCTTTAACTGGACTGGCATTCCAAATACATTGTCTGCAAAAGTTACCGACTCGGCAGGATACATGGTTTTTGTAAGAGGAGACCGCAGTACCGCCTTGTACCTGAATACAGCAGCCCCGCTCAGCAATACAGTGTTAAGAGCAGGCGGTCAATTGAAAACCAATAACCAGTTGACCAGTGTGCCGGCCGGTGTTGGTCCTTACACGCTGGTAGGCAATCCGTACGCATCTGCTATTGACCTGAGAAAAATTTCAACAGGCGGCGCAATCAATGGGGTGAACTATGTTGTGTGGGATCCATCGTTGACTGGTATTACCGGGGTGGGTGCTTATCAATATTTAACCAGGTCCGGCGGACCGGGGTCAGACTATCTCGTGTTCCCGGGTAACAGCGGTCCGGGTGGCGGAAGTTACGGACCTGCATTAAGCGTAAACAATACTATACAAAGTGGCCAGGCGTTTATGGTACAGAACGGGGGCGCCGGCACGGTAGCCATTAACGAAAATGCAAAAACTGGTGGCAGCACCAGCCTCGTGTTCAGGCCTTCCGGTAATTCGCCTGCAATATCATTGCCTGGCTATATAAGCACACTGTTCTTTGCAGAAAACAATGACGGCCCGCAGTTGGTAGATGGTGCTCTCTCTTTGTATAAAGAAGATTATTCCAACACCGTTGATATAGAGGATGCCAAAAAATTGCTGAACTTCTCTTCTGAAAATTTTGGAATTGATACGCACAACGACTGGCTGCAGATAGAAAAAAGAAACGGCATTCATGACGGAGATATCATCCAGTACAAAATGCGTTTTGTAAAAGTGAAGAATTATCAGTTGCAGATCACTTCATTCAATGCAGGAAAGCCGGGGCTTACAGGCTTCCTGGAAGACAGTTACCTGCATACGCTTACGCCGCTTGATCTCAATGGTACCATCGTTCATCATTTTGCCATCACTGCAGATTCGGGCGCTTGGAACCCATCCCGTTTCCGGATCGTATTTAAGGACATGGCCGTGCTGCCGGTTAGTTTCACTTCAGTAAAGGGTTACAGGAATAATAACTATATCAACCTCGACTGGCAGGTAGAACATGAATCAGGTATTGCTAACTACGAAGTGGAAAAGTCTGCTGATGGCGTACATTTTGCAAAGGCCTTTACTGAAAGCAAAGTACTCAATAGTGATCGTACTGCGGCATACCGCTGGATCGATCCCAACCCGATCAAAGGCATCAACTATTACAGGGTGCGGAGCATCGGCAAGGAAGGCACTGTCAAAACTTCGGAGGTAGTAAAAGTGCTGTTTGAAAAAACCGATGCCTACATCACCCTCTATCCAAACCCGGTGACAGATGGCAACCTGAATCTCTATTTTGTTAACCAGCCATCAGGTGAGTACAAAATAAAATTACTCAGCAGCAGCGGCCAGTTGATCGCAGCCAAAAAGATCGTACACAATGGGTCAGTTACTGCGGAACCGTTCAAGACCGGGCATTTGGTACTGCATGGAAATTACCTGCTGGAGATCGCCAAACCCGATGGCACCGTACAATCCATCAATGTTATGTATTAGAACCTGTGTTTAACCAAATACAACAAAGGTGCAGCTTTCCCGGCGGCACCTTTTTTTATTTTTCAGCTTCTTCTTAGATCTTACAGGCGTTGTGCTATCGATAACTCTGTCATTACAACACCCCCTTTTACAAACTGTTTTACAATTCAAAATACCCTCTCTGGTAAAGACTTAAAGAATCCGCTTGTCCTTGCTAACGGCCTGCAATATGCTTTTTTCTTGAATTTCACTCCTGGGTTGAAATATCTGATCACAATGCTGCACATCGGCGCATAAAAAATGGCTGTAGAAAATACAGCCATTTTAAAAATTTATTCATTTCGATTACTCGTCTTCCAGTGAAATAGGATAATCGTACAAGGCATCATAACCGGGATAAAAACCACTCACGGTGATCGTTTTTGATTCGCCGATCAGCTTGCTCAGGTCTTCCTTACTCCTCACATCTTTTTCATTTACCTTGATGATGATAAAACCATCTCTCATTCTTGTCTGGTCCTTCAATGCACCATCATTTATTTTCTTAACCACAACACCACCTGCGATGCCCATTTCCTTTGCTTTTTTCGGATCGAGGTTTACAAAATCGGCACCCAGTTTCGACAGTGCAGCGTTGTCAACTTTTACGATCTCAAAATTGCCCATCCTGTTCTTTAAAGTGGCAGTAGAAGTAAAATCTTTACCGCCTCTTGAATAAGCTACCGTTATTTTATCACCGGGTTTGAATTTTGTAACCAGTTCCTGCAATTCGGAAGGCACAGTTACTTCGGTTCCATTCACACTCTTAATGATATCGCCTTTTTTAAGACCTGCATCTGCAGCAGCACTGGCGCCTACCACCTCGGTGATCACGAGACCATCGCCGGTATAGCTAAGGTTTAATTTCTCCTTCTGTTCCTGCGGAATGTCGTACGTATTGGCGGTAGACACACCCAGGTAGCCTCTTTGAACATTACCATATTTGATCAGATCATCCACTACTTTTTTCACAATGTTCACCGGTATGGCATAAGAGTAACCTGAATAATACCCGGTTGGTGAAGCGATGGCTGAGTTGATGCCGATCAACTGTCCGTTGGTATTAATAAGGGCGCCACCACTGTTTCCCTGGTTAACCGCCGCGTCTGTCTGTATGAAAGATTCAACAGCAGAATTGTTTTTTGTAGTCTTGTTTAATCCAAGGCTCCTCGCTTTGGCACTGATGATACCTGCAGTAACCGTGGTTTCCAGGTTCAATGGGTAACCGATGGCCAGTACCCACTGGCCGATCTTGGCTTCATCTGAATTGCCATACAATAAGAAGGGCAGGGAAGAAGCTTCGATCTTGATCACTGCCAGGTCGTATGCAGGGTCGGTTCCAATTACTTTTGCGGTATAAGTTTTTTTGTTGTTGAGTGTAACCGTAACCTCATCGGCATTTTCTACCACGTGGTTATTGGTTACGATATAGCCATCATCGCTGATGATGACGCCGGACCCGGAAGCCCGTTGTTCAGGAACATACCCGTTACCCCTTCCAAAGAACTGGTTAAACAGGTCATCATCAAACATATCACCAAATGGGTTGGCAGGCCGCTGCGATTTTCCAAGGTTATTGCTTACCTGCTTGGCGTTGGTTTTTGTTTTGATGTGCACCACCGTGGGCAATGCCGCCGCAGCCGACTGGGTAAAATCTACGGCACCGGGAGGCGTATTGCTGTTCTCATTAAATCCTGCCAGCTTGTAGTTGGATGGAATTACGCCAATTTGCTGGCCTGCAAAAGTGTTGCTGTTCTTTACGATTTTTCCATAACCCCACATTACGCCCAATGCGGTTACGGCACTGATAGCAACTGTTGAAAATACTTGCTTTAATTTCATCTGTTGTAATTTTTAGTTTTTCTAAAATTTATACAGGGTAAAAATTGTCAATTTCTATGCCTGACAATACAAAATAACGTCGCACTGACAAAATGAGATTTACCAAAGGTCACCTTTAACAATTAATTAGTAAGACTTTCGTAGATCGGTCATAAAGTTAGTAAAAACTCTACGGTGTCCACGCCATCCGCATAATCCATCAGGCCGGGGCTTTGCGCCTGGCCAAAAGGAACGTCTACTCCAACGATGCATTGCAGGTCTGTATTGTTTTTAAGAGAATGGATCACGGCGTCCGGATCCTTGTAAAAACTATAGTGCAACTGGCTGATGGCGGAGAAAAGAGATTCGTTCTCTACCAGAAGGGCCGTATTGTTCGTCATGTAAAAACGATTGTTCAGTATCAGCAGGCTGAGGTTATAATCAAAATTATTCCGGTATTTGTTGTGGTCAGCGAAGTACTTATAGCGGTCAAACGATTTGAGCAGGGGAACAAAATCATATTCTTCCGGCACAAATATCTTTGTGACATTTCTGCAACCCAGGCCAAAAAAAGCATGGATATCATCTGACAATTTTTCAAGCTCTTCGGTCGTTTCACGGCCTGTTAGCAAGGCTGCCGAAGTACGGTTGCGGCGGATGATGCTGGGATAACGGGAAAAATAATAGTCGAAATAAACAGCGCTGTTATTACTGCCGGTGGCAATATAGGCATCACAGCCTTTCAGCATGGTCTCAAACTGTACCAATGGCTCCATCGCAGGTTGCCAGCTGCACATTTTTTGCACCAGATGTTTGAGCAATATTTCATCTTTGGAGGAGAGCTTAATGGTTTGCCTGTGGCCGGTTACAAAGGCGGCCAAAAAATCATGAAAACCTACCAGGGGAATATTGCCGGCCATTACGATTCCCACATTTTTCGGGGTAATGGTATCATCGATATGGTAATGCCCTGTCCAGGCTTGCAGCGCATCCTCATCCAAGAACCTGTCAACGATATTTTGAACAGAAAGATCAATGAATTCAGGGGTGAACCAACCATTCGCCCTGGATGCTTTTTCTTTGACGGACTGCCACTCTTCACCGTTTTCTGTAAGGTAATTCTTGAGTTCTTTTAATAATATAATCCGATTTTGTAATTTCATCCTGATACGCTTAATTTTGTACAACAAATTTCGTATTTCCATCATTCTAAATCAAAACTATAATGGCTATTAAGATTACCGACGAGTGTATCAACTGTGGCGCCTGCGAACCAGAGTGCCCTAACAATGCAATTTATGAAGGAGGTGTTGAATGGGCAGTTGCCGATGGCACTACTGTAAAAGGCTCCTATACTTTACTGGACGGTTCGGTTGTTGACAGCGATGCAAGACAGGCTCCTGTAAGCAATGACACTTACTACATCACACCAAACAAATGCACAGAATGCCAGGGCTTTCACGAAGAGCCACAGTGTGCTGCAGTTTGCCCGGTTGATTGCTGTGTACCGGATGAAATGTACCAGGAAACTGTTGACCAGCTGATCGCAAAGAAAAATGCCCTGCATATTTAATTTGCAACACTAATAAACGCTTTTAAGAAGCCTGTAAAAAGGCTGTTACAAGCAGGTGATATTTCCTGCATCACGGCGAAGGTATTGCACATACTTTCGCCTTTTTGTTTTTAAAAGCTACTTTGTTTATTTTCATTGTCTGTTATGAAAAAAATTCTATTGCCAGCCTTTATCGCATTGCTGTTTTTTTCGTGCCGCTCCCGAACAAAACCCGAAAATACAGAAGACAAATCCTCGGCCCTGAGGGTGGAAATACTGAATGCCGACCGGGCTTTCTCGGCACTCAGCGAGCAAAAAGGCCTGCGTACTGCTTTCATGGAATTCATCGACAACGACGGGGTATTACTGAGGCCCGGCACGCCACCACTAACAGGCGGTAACGCCATGGACTTTATCACACAGAGTAATGACTCCTCTTTCACCATGACATGGGAACCCAAACGGGCCATCATCGCTTCTTCCGGCGATTTGGGTTATACCTATGGTGTATATGCGGTAAGGCCCCGCTCAACAGACAGCGTAATTTATGGTTCGTATGTAACCATCTGGAAAAAGCAGGCCAACGGAAAATGGAAATTTGTACTGCAATCCGGCAATGAAGGCGTGGAATAGGTAAAAAGTTAAAAGGCGGCAGTTAAAAAGCAGCCTTCATGAAAGATAATATCTTTTGTATATTTTTACCGCCGGTAAACTAAAATAAAAAGCAGGCAGCGTTGAAGGGTTGCCCCTTTTTGATCTTATACTTTTAACTTTTGACTTTTAATGAAAACAATAGCCCTCGTTACAGGCGGATACTCCGGCGAGTCTGTCATTTCATATAAAACAGCTGCTACCATTGAGCAGAATATAGATACAGAAAAATGGAAGTATTTTACCATTGATATCAACCCGGAAGGATGGTTCTACACCGCACCGGGTTCACAAAAGATCAGTGTAGACAAAAATGATTTTTCTATTACGGTAGCAGGTGAAAAGATCCTGTTCGATGCCGTGCTGATCGCACTGCATGGTACACCCGGCGAAGATGGCAAACTGCAGGGCTATTTCGATTGCTTAAAAATTCCTTATACCTCCTGCGATGCAGCTACATCTGCCATTACTTTTAATAAAAGATTTACCATAGCCGTGGCTGGTGCCAGCGGTATTCAGGTGGCCAATTCAGTGTTGCTGATCAGGAACCAGTTTGAGAGTGCTGATGAAAGCGTGCGGCATCTGCGTTTTCCTGTTTTTGTAAAACCCAATAATGGTGGAAGCAGCATTGGCATGAGCAAGGTGAACAGTCATACAGAAGAGCTTGGTGCAGCAGTTACCAAAGCATTCAAAGAAGACGACCAGGTACTGATCGAAGAATTTATCAAAGGCCGGGAGTTTACGATTGGAGTTTTTAAGAACAAAGGAAAGATCATCACCCTGCCAATGACAGAAGTGATCTCTAAAAATGATTTTTTTGATTACGAGGCAAAATACAATGGCGCAAGTGAAGAAGTAACGCCGGCCAATGCTGGCGAAGAGATCGCAGAAAAAATAAGGACGGCTGCAAAAAAAGCGTACAGCACATTCAACTGCCGTGGCGTGGTGCGGATCGATTTTATTTATGATGAAACGAGCGGCCATCCTTACATGCTGGAGATCAATACCGTGCCGGGGCAGAGTGCTGCCAGCATTGTACCGCAGCAGGTAAAGGCCATGGGCTGGACGCTCAAAGAATTTTACAGTGCGCTGATAGAAGAATGTTTTCAATAACCGGTCAATCGCTGGATGATGAAGTTGATTGATTGTTTGGATCGTCAATTTAACAGCATCCCAATTCAGCCATTTAACAAAACAGTAATTCAATAATTCTATACATGTTTAAATTCATTACCGATAAACCATTTTGGGTAAACCTGCTGGCCGCTGCCGCCCTGGCTTTTATTATCATTTTCATGATACTGCAGTTGCTGGGCTGGATCACCAAACATGGTGAATACCTCACAGTGCCCGTGGTAAAAGGAAAAGGCACTGCCGAAGCCATGAAGCTGCTGGAAGATAAAGGCTTTGAAGTGCTCATCACGGATTCTGTTTATACCGATACCGCAAAGCGGGGCACTGTACTCAAACAAATACCCGATGCCAACTCCACGGTAAAAATAAACCGTACTGTCTTTATTACGGTAAACCGTTACACGCCACCAATGATCGCTATGCCATCGCTGGAAGGAAAGGGGCTGAGTTTTGTAATAGATATCCTGCAGCGCAATCACCTGCAACTGGGAGACACTACTTTCCGTCCCGACTTTATGAAAGGTTCTGTAATTGAACAGCGGTACCGCGGCGCAAGAATAGCGGCCGGTTCCAAGATACAATGGGGCAGCACCATCGACCTCATTGTTGGTGGCGGGCTGGATGAAGAAAGCAATAGGGTAGTGCCGGATTTTGTAGGCAAGACCTATGCTGAAATAAAGGCTGACCTTGATAGCCTGGGCGTACTGGTAACACTGGTAACCCAGCCGGATGTAAAAGATACCCTGGGTGCCTTTATTTACCAGCAGCGGCCGCCGCACCTGGACGACAACCACCAGTTACAGTTTATCAAATCAGGTATGGTGATGGATATCTTTTTATCAAAAGAAATGATCAATCCACAGGACTCTACCAATACGAAAAAGAAAAATTAAATAACATGACAACCATTACCGCAGAAGAATTAAAGGCAAGATTAGATGCCGGCGAAAAATTGAATATTGTAGATGTAAGGGAACCGCATGAAAATGCGGAGTTCAATATCGGCGGGCTTTTACTGCCACTCGGCCGGGTGCAAACCCTGCAACTGGATGATATTGAAAACCTCAAAGATGAGGAGCTGATCGTGTATTGCCGCAGTGGTAACCGCAGCGGCCAGGCCTGCCAGGTACTGGATATGGCCGGCTTTAAGAATACCAAAAACCTGGTGGGTGGTATGCTGCATTGGAAAGAAGTATTTCCCGGGTAAATAATATTATTTGATCGCTGTACCGAATGCCGGATGCCTGTATCCGGCATTCGGTTTTTTATACCTGAGTATTTCCGCATCCCGAAAAATCAACCTTCAATTGCTTCAACTGCACCCTTTATTATTTATTACTTTTGCAGCCTCCGCAAACAGGAATTAAATATGGCAAAAATTGCAATCAATATAGCAACCGGAAGTTTACAGCAGGATGAAATGATCGTTGGCATCGACCTTGGTACAACCAACAGCCTCGTCGCCATCATTCACCCTGAAACAAAGCAACCCATTGCATTGAAAGAACACAATAGCTCATCGCTGGTGCCTTCTGTTATTCATTTTGATGAAACCGGGAACACCGTAGTGGGTGAAGAAGCAAAAAAGCAGTTGATCAGCCAGCCTCAAAACACCATCTTTTCTGCCAAGCGGCTGATGGGTAAATCATACAACGACATCAAAGCGAATGCTTCTTTCTTTTCATACAAAGTAATAGACGATGATACCGAAAGCCTGGTGAAAGTACAGGTGGGCAATAAATTTTATTCTCCTATTGACCTCTCTTCATTGATATTGAAAGAACTGAAACAAAGAGCGGAGCATATTTTAAAAACGCCCGTGAACAAAGCGGTGATCACCGTGCCGGCTTATTTTAATGATGCACAGCGGCAGGCCACCCGGGATGCCGGCAAACTGGCCGGGCTGGATGTATTAAGGATCATCAATGAACCTACGGCTGCAAGTTTGGCTTATGGCCTGGGTGCAGATAAAACCGCAGAAAAAACCATTGCCGTGTATGATCTGGGTGGTGGTACATTCGACGTATCGATCTTAAAAATGGCCGACGGCGTTTTTGAAGTACTGTCTACTAACGGTGACACCTATCTTGGTGGCGATGATATGGATAAAGCCATTGTACATTACTGGCTCGAACAGGCTGGCCTCACCAGCGAAGAACTTTCCGGCAATAAAGAATTCGCACAGGCCATCCGTTTGAAGGCGGAAGAAGCAAAGATCGCTTTGTCAGCCAGCGGGGATTTTTCCTCTACGCTCAATGGCGATGAGTTGACCATCAGCCGCCAGCAATTTGAATCATTGATACAGCCATTGATTCAAAAAACAATCACCTGTTGCAGCAATGCATTAAAAGATGCGGCACTTAAAACTTCAGCGATCGATGTGATCGTGATGGTGGGTGGAAGTACCAGGGTGCCATTGGTAAAAAAAGCAGTGAGTGATTTTTTTGGAAAGCCGGTGAACGACAGCGTAAACCCTGATGAAGTAGTGGCCTTGGGAGCAGCCATACAGGCGGATATTCTGGCCGGTAATAACAAAGAAACACTATTGCTCGACATCACGCCGTTGTCGCTGGGCATTGAAACGATGGGCGGGTTGATGGATGTATTGATGCCAAGAAATTCAAAGATTCCCGGCAAGGCAGCAAGGCAATACACTACGCAGAAAGACGGGCAGGGCAGCATGCGTATCTCTGTTTTTCAGGGAGAGAGGGATATGGTGAAAGACAACCGCAGGCTTGCAGAATTCAATCTTACCGGTATTCCCGGTATGCCTGCAGGTTTAGCAAAAGTGGAAGTGAGTTTTCTCATCAATGCGGATGGCATTCTTTCTGTAAGAGCAAAAGAATTGCGCAGTGGCGTTGAACAGCACATCGAAGTAAAACCGCAGTACGGCCTTACCGATACCGAACTGGAAACAATGTTGTTGGATTCCATTACGCATGCAAAAGATGATATCGCTTTGAGAGCGTTGGTAGAAGCAAGAACAGAAGGAGAGCAGCTATTGGCAACCACGGAAAAATTCATCAGTAAAAATGCTTCGCTGCTGTCAAGAGAAGAGTTGATGAATACAGCCGCTGCCATGCAGGCATTGCAATTGTCGCTTACGATGGAAGACAAAGACCTCATCCATACAAAGATCGAAGCGCTGAACAATATCTCACGCCCCTATGCGGAACGCATCATGGACCAGGCGATCGCCGTTGCAATGAAAGGGAAGATGGTATAATTGTTTGTGAATGATGTACGGCTGCTGTAGTGCTTATCTGCTTCTTTGCCTCTTTGCTCCTTTGCCCCTTTGCGTGAAAAATATTTGTGACTTTTGTTTTGCCTCTTTGTTTTTTTGCGTGAAAAAATAGCTATCAGATTCTTCTTTGCATCTTCGCATCTTTGCCTCTTTGCGTGAAAAAACTTTATTATATTTTCCTTTACCTCTTTGCGTGAAAAATCCTTAAAAGCTGATTAACCCTTCTCTCTCCTTAAGAACAACAAATACAAGCAACAGCTTAATAGTGCAAGCAGGCTTAACAGCATCGACCATTTTACAACAACCGGGTCAAACAAAAAGCTGATCTTGCTGCTTCCGCTTTTTACCGGTGCACTCATAAAATTGATCCCATATTCATTCACTGGCTTTTCCTCTTTTCCATCAGAATAAATCCAGTGCGGATAATGATTTTGCTGGAGTACAACTGTAGTTGAATGGCTGCTGTTGATGTTGATGTCAACTTGTTGCGGTGAAAAAGAACCCAGGCTCATCGCAGTTACCAAACTATCAGTACAAAAAACAAAGGCCCTGTTTGTATAAATATTTTTACCCGTCAAACGATCCTGCTCAAAATAGGCCGCCATGTTTTTTAACACGATGGGATAGGCAGCTTCTTTTAATACGCCTGGCTGCTTATTGTAAAAACTCCAGTCGCCAACCATCAATTGTTCTTCTTCAGGAACAGCAACATTATTTTGTATGGGAGTAAGTGAAGGTACCGGTATGTGTTTGGGTGATTGATTCAGCACCTGCTGCACCTCTGCCACGGAAGCCTTGCCCACACCGGTAAACGGCAGGTTAAACAGGGTGGCCAGTATCATGTCTGCGACCACAATGCGTTGCAATAACTTCCAATTGCTGACACGCAGGCACCATTTAATGACCCACAGCAATAGCAACTGCACGATGCCCTGTATCCAGAGCGTGTCATAAAAACTGATAAAATCGATCAGTGATTTCAGCTTCGCCGGCAAGCCATTCGGGGCAAACACACGGCCGTTGCTATACATCAGTCCTTGTTTTGTACTCACAGCCTTGTAGAGTCCATACGCAATGGCAACGATTGTAAGTACTTCAAGTACATAATAGATCCATTTGACTGCACCGGAGAAACTTTTTTTAGCCTTGATATGCCTGTTTAATTCGATGGCCCCTACCAGTATAAAAGAGAAGATCGCAAATATCCTGAACTCTCCATTTAATCTTACATAGCCAATGAGCGGAATGGATTTATAGGCGATGGTTTTAAACAATCCACCGGAAGAAAGCAGGACAAATAACAGCCCGCTGCACAGCAAAAAAAACTGCAGCTTCGTTTTTTTACCGGCAAGACTCACTATAAAAAACAATAACAGGCAAATACTGAAATAACTGTTCCGCATGCTGATGTCTGTATTGAAAAAAGCATCATTCTTTGTTGTGGCAAATGGCAGCAGCACACTGATCCAGCTTTGTGCCGTTGAAGGATGCAGCAATGAATCCTGCAGGCTGATCTTCTCACTTCTTACAAAATGCGGCAGTATATCAAGATAACCGGCGATCATACCTGCGGCGAGCAGCAGGAACAGGAACAAAAGAATAAGATGGCTGCGGCCCTGTTGTTGCAGACTCCCGGCAACGCTTACCTGTTTTTTATTTTCGAAGAAATGAAAAATAAGATAAGCTCCAAAAAAATAAAATGCACTGATGCTGATGCCCGGGTGTGCGGATGAAACAAGCAGGTAAAAAAGCAATGCCGTCCTTATGGCATTTTTAAAACTAAACTGGTTCAGCAGGAGCTGGTAACTCCAGAAACACCATGGCAGAAAGGCAACGCCGCTCAGCCAGTTAAAATGCTGCAGGTGCCCGGTGTTGTAACCACAGCACATGAGCGCAAGCCCGGCAATGATACAAACAGGTTTATCCAGTTGCCAGCTACTTGTTAGCTTATACATGCCGATGCCGCCGGCTAAAATATACAGCAGCACTTCCAGCGTAAAGGTATACGCATTGTAACCTGCCGTTGATGCGATCAGCCAGGTAACAGGGCTCCAGTAGCCACTGCTCATGTCGCCATACTGGGGTATGCCAAAATTGATGTAAGGGTTCCACAATGGAAGATAGCCGGCATGAATGCTTTCGCTCATAAAAAATTTCGGAGGAAAGTAACCGGTAAAAGCATCGTTCTTTAAAAAAAATAAGAAAGACGATACGGGCAGGAAGGCAATAAAGAGTATGACAGCGAAAAATAAAATGGTTTTAAGTGGCAGCCTGTCTTTATTTGCGTAAAATTGCATGAACTAAAAATACGGTATTATTAAAAATGGATAACAGAACTTTTGATGATTTTGATGCGTATGCCAAAAACTATCGCAGCATTCACACACAAAATATAAAACTAAGCGGTGCCGACAGTTTTTATTTTGCTGAGATGCGGGTGAAGATGTTGCAGGCTTACGAGCAGAATACTTCATTAAAAGTGCTGGACCTTGGCTGTGGCGATGGAGTTGCTGAAATGTTTGTGCAGCAGTATTTTCCTGCCTGGAAGGTAGAAGGGATCGATGTGAGCAGGGAAAGTATCGCAATGGCAAAACAATTGCAACTCACCAATTCAAACTTTGCCGTGTATGATGGCATCCATATTCCTTTTGACGATGAAAGTTTTGATATGATACTCGTGGCCGGAGTATTGCACCACGTGGAATTTAACCTGCATGCAGCCATGGCTGCTGAAATGAAAAGGGTATTGAAACCCGGCGGCAGACTGGTGATCTATGAACACAATCCCCTGAACCCGCTCACCAGGTACCTGGTAAAAACCTGCATCTTTGATGAAGACGCCAAACTGCTTCGTGCAGGTTACCTGTGCCGCCTGCTGTTAAAACAACAGTTCAGCATCAGCCATAAAATCTACTTTATCTTTTTTCCACCTAAAGGATTTTTTAAAAGACTCATCCCGCTGGAAAAGTATCTTGGATGGATGCCCTTCGGCGGTAAATATTTTATCAGGGCTGTCAGGTGAACAGGCAGCTGCTTTTCTATCATTACCCTGGTTGCGTTTACCGCATCAATAACACTTTACGCAAACAGGCGCCGTTTCCTTAACTTTATTTCATGACCCGATCATTCTCTATCATATCGTTGGCGGTTTTATTATTGCCGTTGCTTGCACAGTCGCAGAACTTTGGTGGTAACCCTGCAGCACAAAAGTGGAAACAGGTAAATACAAATTCTTCAAGGGTGATATTCCCGGCGGGATTAGACAGCCAGGCGCAACGCATCAGCAACGTGGTGCAGCTACTGGATACTGCCACTTTATACAGCATTGGTAATAAAACCAGGAAATGGAATATCGTATTGCTGAATCAAACTACGGAGGCCAATGCCTATGTACGCCTGGCGCCGGTGCTCAGCGAACTGTACATGATCCCATCGCAAAATAATTTCGGCAGCGGCAGCATTCGCTGGGATGACAATCTCATCATTCATGAGAACCGGCACATGCAGCAATTCAGCAATTTTAATCATGGCTTTACAAAAGTGTTTTCATTTTTACTGGGCCAGGAAGGACAATTGCTGGCGAACGGCATTACGGTACCCAATTACTTTTTTGAAGGAGATGCCGTATGGCAGGAAACGCTGGTAAGCAAACAGGGCAGGGGAAGAATGCCTTCTTTTTACAATGGCATGAAGGCATTGTGGCTGGGAGGTAAAAACTATAACTGGATGCAACTGCGTAACGGGTCGCTCCGTAAATTCATTCCCGATCACTATGAACTGGGCTACCCGGTACTGTTATACGGTTATGCAAAATATGGGGAAGATTTCTGGAGAAAAGTAACCACGGATGCCGTGGATTTCAAAGGGGTATTCTATTCTTTCAACAAAGCCGTGCAACGGTATTCAGGCAAAAGCTACCAGCAGTTTACCAAAGACGCACTGGAATATTACAAAGAGCAAACCTTAGGCACAGCCGTCGTGGCCGATCATTTTAATTACATCACCCCGGTAGAAAAGAACAACGTGGTAGATCATCTCTATCCTCAGTTTGTAAGCGACGATACATTGATCGTAACAAAAAGATCTTACAAAGAGGTCAATTCCTTTTACCTGCTGGTAAACGGGAAAGAGCAAAAGATCAGGGTGAAAGATTTTGTGCAGGATGACTACTTTTCCTATAACAATGGAAAGGTAGTATATGCGGCTTATGAAAGTGACCCCCGCTGGGCAAACCGGAACTACAGTGTGATACAGTTGCTGGATATCTATACAGGTCAGCAGGTGCAACTTACCAGCCGGTCAAGATATTTTTCACCAGATATCAAAAAAAACGGTACAGAACTGATCGCTGTTAATGTAAACATAAACGGGAGTAATTACCTGCACCGGTTGAATACAGTTACAGGTGAACTGATATTGCAGGTTCCCAATCCCAACAATTACTTTTTTACGCAAACAAAGTACATTGATGATAACACAGCAGTTAGTGCTGTAAGAAACACAGGTGGTGAAATGGCGTTGGTAAAAGTTGATCTTACTACTGGAACCACGGAAGAGCTGACATCCTTTGGTTTTAATGTACTCGGTTACCCGGTGGTGAAAGATGGGGTAGTTTATTTCAGCCTGATGGATAACTATAGCAGCAGCAAAGAACGCAAGCCCGCAGACCGAATCTTCGCTGTATCATTGGCAGATAAAAAACTTTACCGCATCAGTGACAATATCAATGGCGTTTACCAGCCTGCAGTTAATTCGAAAAATGAATTGCTGTTCAGCGCTGTTACGAGTGAGGGATCAAGGTTGGCGAAACTCAATCTCAGTGATTTACCGGCGCGGCAACTTGTACACACCGAAAGGCCGGTGTTGAATGAAGTGCCTGCTGCTTTTGCATTGCAGCAAAAGGGAGCCGGCGCTTTGTATCAGCTAAAGGAGGAAAAACAGGCCATTACAAAATACCGGAAATTTAGCCGGCTGCTGAATTTTCACAGCGCAAGGCCATTTGTAGATGGTGCTGATGTGGGATATGTATTTTACGGCGATAATATCCTGAGTAGTTTTCACAACGAGATCACATATACTTATAACCGCAATGAACAGAGCCATGCAGCTGCATACGATCTGGTGTATGCCGGTTTTTATCCTGTACTGAGAGCCGGTATTGAAAGAACCATCAATCATACCATAACAAGTTCTGCCGGCAATGAGTATAACTACAATGCTACAAAACTAAGTGCAGGTTTTTCTATTCCGTTGAGTTTTATCGGGGGGCGCACATTTAAATACTTCAATATCGGCGGAGGTTACAATTCAGAGTACATTCCCGACTCTTTGCTTAACAACAAGGTGCAGAATACTGCTTTTAATTACTACAATGGTTTTTTATTATTCAGCAACATGAGCCGAAAGCCTTTGCAGTTCATCAACCCTGCATGGGGACAAAGTATTTCTTTGACTTACCGCCATGCACTTACCTTCCTGGAGAATCGGAAATTTGTGGCCCATGGGTCATTGTATTTTCCCGGCTTATTCACCAACCACAGCCTGGTGTTTGATGGTGCCTATCAAAGGAAAGATACGCTGGTAGATTTCTTTAGCCGCACATTCTCCTTTGCACGTGGCTACCAGGAGCTGAACCAGCGGCGGATGTATAAGCTGGGTGTAAATTATCACCTGCCATTGTGTTATCCCGACTGGGGTTTTGGCAATATCATTTTTGTTCAGCGCATCCGGATGAATGCTTTTTTTGATTATGGAAGTTCACTTACCAAATTCAATGATGGCAGCCTGAGAGAGGTCAAAACAAGAAGCGCCGGCACAGAGTTTCATTTTGATACAAAATTATGGAATGCATTGCCGCTGAGTTTTGGCGTACGGTACAGCCGCCTGCTCGATCCCGATTACCTGAACCCGGGTGCTGTCAATCGCTGGGAGTTCATTGTGCCGATCAATTTAATACCGAATTGATTTTTATGCTGAAAAAAGACAGCTGTTACGAAAAATGCCGCTGATAATCATAACTGCCAGCATCGTGGCCGCTGTAGAATAAGCGCCTGTAATGTCGCCCTCACCAGGTTTGGGATCCGGAATTTAAAATTGTGATTGATCATGGCACTCTATTGGTACTATCCAAAAGCAAGAAAGTCGTTTGAACGGTGATCCAGACCTTTCAAACGACTTTTTTAAACTTGAAAAACACACTGAAGAAACCCTATATAATATTTTTATTTGCTGTTTTAAAAGCGATCCTTCCTGTTTACCCTTCCGCATCATCGCTTGTGTTATAGGGTTTGCTCAAACTGTGCCAAAAATTAAGTATTTGAAAATCAATAAGTTGAAAAAGCGTTGGTGAGCGTAAATTCTATTTGCCGGAAGAGAATGCCGGAATTTGGAAACGAATGCCGCAGAAGGATATTAAGCGGCTATGCGTTAGGGTGAGTTGACTGCAGTATCAGGGATGATATCTAACCCATTAAGGAACAACGTATCGCAGGCGTGTAGGGTATACTTGCAAAAGAAACCGGGAAGTTACATTACCGGTTCCCGGGCTCAGGAAAATTCAGGTAGGATATCTTCAAGAATTAGTCTTTTAAAAAAGGGTAGGCCTGCTCGTAAGTGCTGATCACCTGTTCGTCGGCATTTCTCAGGGCTTTGTATTTTGAAAAATACAGTTGAGCATTTTTCTTATCGTCTTTGTCAACATACAATGATACAAGTTCTGTGTATGCCCCCGGAAAGGCCGGCTTGCTGGCGGTAACCTTCAGGTAATAGTTCAGGGCTGCTTCTTTCTCACCTTTTATGTAGCTGATAAGCCCGCGGTAATAATCCAAAAAAGGGTCTTTATTGATCACGGAGTCTACCTGGTTAATGGCATTCATGGCATTTTCATATTCCTTCCTTAAGATATACAGGTCAATCATGGTGATCTGTATACCCGGCTCGGCAGCATATTTTTGCTGGAAGAGGGCTATTTCTCTCATGTACACTGAATCATCCAGGTTAGAGGCGATCTGCACATTCAATACTGCCGCCACCCTTGTATTGCGTATCGCAGGCGGCAGTTCATCCATTTCTTTTTTGGCCGCTTTATAATTTTCTTTTTGCATCAGGCGCTTTACTGCCTGGAGCCTTTCACCCGCTGCATCTGCGCTGGCATCTGATTCCCCCATCAGTTTATCCACGATCTCGGCCATCGACTTACTGATGTTTTCTCCGGAGGTATAAATGAGTATATCAGCGATCCCTACTTTGTCTTTCAACTTGGTAAGTTCCACGTCAAAATAATTAAAACCACCATCTCCCTGCGCCCGGAAAATGACCCGCTGCATTTCATTTTTCTCATAGCGTTTTACTTTTTCAAAACTGCCCTGCTTACCCATGATCTCGAAAATGCTTTTTTCAAAACCGGAATTTTTCAATCCTTTCGTGAGCCCGGATTCGATCTCGTTTTTGTATTTAACTTCTTTGATTTTTGAGATGCGGTCACTCAGGGCCTGCACCAGCAGGTTAGACGTGATAAAATCAGCCCGGTGCCTGGTGGCAGCGAGTTCCATATCTTTTGCAAACTGTTCGGCTTCTGCCGAACTTACTTTTTGTTCAGAAGGCTTACAATGACTCAACAATACCATACAGGCAAAAAGCGGGAGAATCAATCTGGTGATCATGCTGATTGTTTTTTTAAAGTTAACTGTTTATTCGAAGCCATCATGACCATAGCAAATAAAAATGCACCGCAGGAACTACGGTGCATTGGCCAGCCTATTTGCAATTGTTACAACCTTACATTTACACCGATCATAAAATTAAAAGGCGCCATCGGGAAATAGAAATTTTCCGTTGCCACTGCTCCGCCATATACATAACTAAAAGTATAACCGTTGGCTTCGTATTTTTTATTGAATACATTATTGAGTTGTACGATAAAAGTGGTTGCTTTAAACAGCTTGTTCTCCAGGAGATAGCTCAGTCTTACATCTTCTAAAAAATAAGGATTGATGCTCCGGCTCTTTTGAGAAGTATTGTCCATGTACTGGCGCCCGGTGTATTTGCTGATAAGGCTGATGCCTGCATTTTTAACCGGGATAAAATTGATGCTGCCGGTGCCCGTAATCGCTGGTGAAAATGAAATGTCTGTTGACTTGTAAAAATTATTTTTTGTTCCGCCATTATCAAAATCATCTATCAGTTCGGTGTAGTTACTGATCTTATTCTCACTCAGCGTACAATTGGCGCTGATATTAGCAAAGTCCGTTAGTTCAACCTTCGCCTGCAGTTCAATCCCCAGCCGGTAACTGTTCGGTACATTGGTTCTCGTATATGCGCCCACGTCATTGATGTTGCCAACCAATACCAGTTGGTTGTGGTACTTCATATAGTAAATATTGGCGCTGTAAAAAGATCCTTTCCGCCGGCGTTCAACACCCAGTTCAATATCCTGCAATAACTCCGGCCTGGGCTCACTGTTCACGCTTTCAAAGTCATCCCGGTTAGGTTCATGGCTGGCAAGGGCATAAGAGGCATAAGCCATCCAGTCGCTTTTGGTGTAAGTAATACCGATCTTCGGATTAAGAAAACTATAAGATTTGTTGATGATGATGCCGGGATTATTCCTGAACCCATTGATATTGTAGTGAACCGTTCTGTACTGCACATCCAAAAAACTTTGCCAGTTGTTGCTCCATTGTTCGCTCCACTTGGTATACAAAGAGAAATCTTTCTTATTTGCCGTGAGATCGTACCACCTGTAATTGAGCGGTACGGCGGCCTGTACATCGGCCCAGATAATATCGCCATAGTGTTTACCGTCATACCTGTTCCAGCCTCCACCGGCAGTAAACTGCGTGTTGTTTTTTTGATGTTGAACAGAAAATACAGTTCCGTAAAATTTGTTGTTGAGCCAAAGCCTGCGAACGATGTCAGTGTTTCTGATCGTGGTATCGCCATTGTAATATTCTGTAAGGCCATAGTCCAGTAAGTCTTCACCTGCCTTGTATTGCTCGTAATAGCCTTTGCCCCTTGTAAGGAAAATGGCGGCATTGGCTTTCCAGTAGGGGTTAAACGCATGATTGTAAAAGAACTGGTAATGAGTTTGTGTGTAATCATCTACCTGGTTCTCATAAGGCTTCTCGCTTTTTTCCGTGCCGGCGGAGTTATACCTGCGGTTTGTTTTTAAGGAATCCTGCGGTACACCATCCCAGGCCTGGTATGTTTTTTCATGACCGGAAAAAATATTGAAGCGGAAAGAATTTTTTTCTCCTGTCCAGGCCGTACTCACATAAAATGATTTTAATGCGGTGGTGGCCCTGTCAATATAACCATCACTGCTGATTTTGCTCAACCGGCCATCGATGGTAACATGTTTGCCGATCAGCCCGCTGCCGAATTTGAAAGTGTTCTTCCAGGTATTGTAACTGCCATAACTGTTATTGACCTCCGCATAGCATTTTTTATTGAGCTCATTGGTAGCAACATTGATGCTGGCCCCAAAAGCGCCTGCACCATTGCTGCTGGTGCCAATGCCCCGCTGCACCTGGATGCTGTTGGCAGAAGAAGCCAGGTCCGGAAGATCTACCCAGTAAGTGCCCTGGCTTTCGGCATCGTTGTAGGGGATGCCATTGAGAGTAACATTGATCCTGGTGGCGTCTGTGCCACGTATCCTTATTCCCGTATAACCTACGCCATTGCCTGCATCCGAGTTAACGATCACCGAAGGGGTTTGATTGAGAATGAAAGGCATGTCCTGCCCAATATTGAGCTGCTCAATTTCCTTTTGGGTGATATTGGTTTTGGCAAAGGGCGATTTGTCTGCCGCTCTTATCGCCAGCACTTCCACGGGTTTAAGATAGAACGTGTCATTGAATTTTCCGGGTACCTGGGCTATCGCAGGGATCAGGGGGGTACACAGCAAACAGCTGATTAGTACATGTTTCATTGCAGTAAAATTTAAGCTGAATACCGGGCCCACGAAGTGCAATTGTTGCTCCTTTTGCTAAAGGAGGGGCATTTCTTCCTACGCAGGTATTATCCTGTTCAGGTTAGCGGGTGTGATCTCAGCGAAAGTTGTCATGTTGAGCTTGGCGAAACATAACAACTTAAGCACCCCGGAAATTCAGACGGTTAAAAGAGCGATCAGGACACAAATGTAGGGAGGATCAAAGGATTTTTTTTAAAAATTTGTAACATTTGATTTTTACCAACGTATCAAGATAAAAATATAGCCATGAAAAAATTATTATTTGCTGCCCTTACCTTTTGTAGCCTGCAGTTGTTTGCACAGGATGTGGTAGTGAACGATGCCAATGCAGAACGGCGAACCCTCAATGCAGGATTCACTGCCATCCAGGTGAGTGATGGAATCGAATTGTTACTTACGCAGGGCAATGAAGAAACGGTGGCGGTAAGCGCCTCAGATGAAAAGTACATGGAGCGTTTTAAAACAGAAGTGGTGGATGGCACCCTCAGGATTTATTACGACAACAAGACCATGATCTGGAACAGCAACGAAAAAAGAAAATTGAAAGCCTATGTTTCTTTTAAAAATTTAGACCGGCTGAAAGGTTCCAGTGGGGCAGATGTAAAGATGAAAAGTGTACTGGCAGTTGAAAACCTTGAGATGAGCTTTACAAGCGGCGCTCAATTTAATGGGGAGGTGAATGTCACCCGGCTCGAAGCTTCTCAAAACAGCGGAAGTGAGATCAATATCACCGGGAAGGCGGATAACCTCAAGACCGACCTCAGCAGCGGTGCCATATTCAAAGGCTATGATCTTGCGGTGAATTACTGCGAAGCAAAAGCAAGCAGCGGGGCAGAGGTTCGCATTACGGTGAACAAAGAACTGGCTGCAAAAGCAAACAGTGGCGGCAGCATCAGGTATAAAGGCGAGGGTGTAGTGAAAGACATTAATGTGAACAGTGGAGGTTCTGTAAAAAGATCCTGATAGAAATCCAGTTCAATAGTCATTATCTTTTAGAATGAAAACAGGCGGCAATAAATTGTGATTGTTATTGAAAATATCAAACCTGGCACGGAGTTCAGTTTTTACATTCATCATCATTATATACCATCAAATATGAAAAAAATAATTCTTTCCATTACCTGTTTCCTGCTCGCTTATGCAGCCGGTGCACAGAATGTGATTGTGAACGACGATAATGCAGAAGCAAGGCAGTTGAGCGGCAGTTTCAACAGCATTAAAGTGTCAGGTGGCATCGACCTGTATATTTCCCAATCAGAAACAGAAGCCATTGCCGTGAGTGCAACGGAACAAAAATACCGGGATGAGATTAAAACAGTGATTGAAAATGGAGTGCTTCGTATTTACTATGATGCAAAAATGAGCTGGACCAAAGGCAATAAAAAATTAAAAGCGTATATCTCCTTTAAAAACCTTGAGCGGCTGGAAGCCAGTGGTGCCAGCGATGTACATGTGGCGGGCACAATTGCTGTACCGGCACTGAGCCTCGATATGAGTGGCGCCAGTGATTTTAAGGGAGCTGTAAATGTGCACACGCTCGCCCTTGAATTAAGCGGCGCCAGCGATGCAAAGATCAGTGGTACTGCTGCCGATGTAACCATACAATCCAGCGGTGCCAGCGATGTAAAAGGGTACGACCTTGTTACAGAAAACTGTACTGCCAAAGCAACCGGTGCATCGGATATCAATATCACCGTGAATAAAGAACTGAACGTTCATGCCAGTGGTGCCAGCGATGTATTTTACAAAGGCAATTGCGTGATAAGAGACATGCACAGCAGTGGTGCAAGTACGGTGGCCAGGAGGGGGTGAATCGTTGGCCTTTGGCCGCAGGCGTTAGGTTTTTGAACGTCGTTTTTTTTGGTAAGAAAAATAAAAATAGCGTAATATTTATAATTTAGTAAACCTGCGGCCAACGGCCAATGATCCACTACTTCCCAAACGCCCAGCGCAAAAAGTCAGGCATGGCCCTGCTCCAGCTTTCGGGATCATGTTTCCCATCTGCACTTTCGGTATACACAATATCCGATGGAGGACAAACATTTTTTGACTGGATGAGCGCAACAAGGTCTTTGGTATCATCCACCACATCAATGATGCCGTCCTTATCCCTGTCGCTGGTTTCTTCTTTAGCACCTGCATAGAACCAGTATTTGAGGTGCGGTTTTTTTCGGGACGATTGAATATTGTTGATGATGATGCGGTTGCCGGCATCTGAGTAGTCTGCTGCGGCGGCATCTTTATCCCGCCACCAGAATGAACCGGAAAATACACCCACTTTATCGATCTTATCTGCATGGTTCCAGGCAATGTCAAAAGCAGACAATCCGCCCAGCGAACTGCCCGCCAGCACTACGGTGTTGAATTTTCTTACACCCGCTTTCTTTTTTACAAACGGGTATAGTTCGTTGTCAATAAAATCTGCATATTTACCAGCTTTGCTTCCCCTGTTTTGATAGTCGGGGTAACCTGCCACACCATAAATATCCTGCCGGTTGCTGCCGGCATGAATGGCCACCACTACCAGGGGCTGTATCAGTTTCTTTTTATACAGGTCGGTAATGGTTTCTTTAAGCTTTAACTTTTCAATATCCTGGCCATCGTTCAGTAATAAGAGGTTCATGTCGCTCTTGTCATCCGGCATAGGCGTGCTGATGATACTGAGCTGAATATGCTGCTGCAGGTGGCGGCTGTAGATTTCATCTTCCTGCTGCTTAATTTTTTTCGAGCAGGCGCTGAGTACAAGGACTGCTGCCAGCAAGGTTATCAGCGGATAGTGCAATCTTTTCATAAAACTATTTTGAAAAACAAATGTATAATATTTGGCAGCAAAACTGCAAACCCTTACTTTTGCACCGCGAAGTAGAGCAGCGGTAGCTCGTCGGGCTCATAACCCGAAGGTCAGAGGTTCGATCCCTCTCTTCGCAACAACGTAAAGGCTCGTAAGAGCCTTTTTTATTCTTGGCAGTTTGAGCTGATGAATATGATTACCTTCTCTTCTTTTTAAGATTTTACCAGGTTCTCTATTCATGGCTGCGTAAAATCAATTCAATGAAATCAGGTTTCGTAAATATTTTTGGTAAGCC
>DDEU01000002.1 GCA_002336815.1 Chitinophagaceae bacterium UBA1946
TAAGCATGGTAAAGATGAATGCCTGTAAAAAAGCCACCAGCACCTCGATAAAATAAATAAATATGGTAAATGCCAGTGATACGGGAGAAACACCCCAGCCTGCACCTACCGCCATTTTCTCAGCAAAAATGAAGATCATGGATATAAGGCAGATGATAATGATGTGCCCGGCCACCATATTGGCAAAAAGACGTATGATCAAGGCAAAAGGCTTGATGAACACACTCAGGAATTCCACCGGAACCAGGATGAATTTTACACCCAATGGCACACCCGGCGGATTGAAGATATGCCCCCAGTAATGACTGTTGGAACTAAACATGATCACCACAAAAGAAATAAGACCCAATACCGCAGTAAAGGCAATATTGCCGGTTACATTGGCCGTGCCGGGGATCAGCCCGAAAATATTATTAATGAGGATAAAGAAAAATACCGTTAACAGGTAAGGAAGGTATTTATTTACCTTGTGGCCCAGGTTAGGTTTTGCTACTTCATCCCGTACAAAAGTAACCAGTACTTCCACCAGGTTTTGTTTGCCCTTAGGTGCTGATGTTACACCATGTCCCTTGCTGTAGGATTTCGCCACACTCATCATGATCCAAACGAGCAGGGCCAGCGCCAGTATCATCTGCACCACGTTACGGGTAAGAGAAAAATCATACACTTTTGATCCGTCCACCGCTTCTACCTTTCCTTCAGCATTTAATTTATATCCATCTACTTCAGCATGTCCATGCTCAAATTTCGATGACATGAAAACAGAAAATCCTTTTTGTGGAGCGTATAAAATTACAGGCAATGGAATGGAAACAGGATGCTTTTGACCATCACTGCCTTCGTATTCAAGAAAATGAAACTCGTGTGCATCCATAATATGGCCAAAGATCACTTCCTTGGCATTAAAGCCTTCCTTTTTTGCGGGCTCATGTCCTTCCTGGGCGGGATGCCCCCCGTGCTGCGCCTTTACTACATACGACGAAAACAGGAATATTATGCTGAAAGTCGCTGCCAGTAAAGTTTTGATGCCTTTTGCAAACATAGTCTGTCTGAAATTTGGCGCAAAGATAGGGGTTAGCTGCTAATTGTTAAAGAGAAGTAGAGAGAATTTGTTGGAAGAATTAGTCCAGTCAACATTTGTTTTGAAAACGCCACACTAATTTCTCCCTTAAGGCCATGAAAAGGAATTTTAGCCAGTTGCCACCTCTTTTTCAAACTGCATTTTGTGTAACTGGTAGTAAAAACCCTGCTTTTTGATCAATTCCTCATGATTGCCCGTTTCTTTGATCTCTCCTTTTTCGAGTACCAGTATCTGGTTGGCCTTGCGGATAGTTGAAAGGCGATGGGCAATTACAATGGAAGTTCTGCCGGCAATCAGTTTTTCGATGGCATGCTGTATCAGTTGCTCGCTTTCTGTATCTACGGAAGAAGTGGCCTCATCCAGTATCAGGATAGCCGGATCGTATAAAATCGCCCGGACAAAGCTTAACAACTGCCGTTGGCCCAATGACAGGGTTGCACCTCTTTCCATCACATTGTAATCATAACCACCGGGCAGTTGCATAATAAAATCATGTATCCCGATAAGTTTAGCAGCTTCTACTACCTGTTCCCGCTTTATATCCGGGTTGCGGAGCGTAACATTATCGTACACTGAAGCACTGAATAAAAAAACATCCTGCAGTACCACTGCGATCTTACTGCGTAAATAATCCAGCCTGAATGATTCAATGTCGGTATCATCAATTTTGATGCTCCCCTTCTGGATATGATAAAGGCGGTTGAGCAGGCTGATCACCGATGTTTTACCACTGCCTGTATGACCAACGATCGCCATGGTATCTCCCGGCCGTATATTGAAAGAGATATCTTTCAACACATAATTTTCACCTGTATAGGCAAACCATACGTGCTGAAAACTAATGGCTCCTTTCAGGTTAACAGGCGCATATTCGCCATGGCTACTTGCGCTGTCGTCAATATCCAGTACTTTAAAAACCCGTTCGCTGGCGATCATGCCCATTTGCAGCACATTGAATTTATCAGCGATCATCCGGAGTGGGCGGAACAGTAAATTAAGGCAGAGAATAAAAGAAGTGATGATGCCGGCCGTATGCTCACTCCCCTGCCCGCCTGCCCGCCAAACCAGCAGCCCGGTTGAAACGGCAAGGATCAGCTCAACTGCAGGAAAAAAAACTGAGTAGGCAAAGATGGATTTTACATTGGCATTGCGGTGCTCCTTATTAATGTTGTTGAACTTTTTAAATTCTCTTTCTTCTGCAGCAAAGGTTTGTACGATGGCCATCCCGGTGATATGCTCCTGTACAAATGCGTTCAGTTGCGCCACCGCATTGCGTACACGGATGAAAGATTTGTTTACGCTTTCTTTAAAATACCAGGTGGCGATGATGAGTGCCGGGAATGGAGCCAGGCAAATGAGCGTTAATTTCCAGTCTACGATAAACATGTATGTCAATACCGCTACGATCGATAGCAGGTCTGCAATAATCGGAATGAGCCCGTCGCTGAAGATATCATTGATCGATTCAATATCGTTGATGGTACGGGTTGTTAAGGTACCAATGGGCGTTTTATCGTACTGCGCCAGGTTTAGGTTGATCACTTTTTTGTAGGTAGTAACCCGGAGGTCTTTTACCACATTTTGCCCCAGTGAAGCAGTAAAGAATGTAAATACAAAGCGGCAAATAGTTTCCAACAGCAGCAATAAAAGTTGAATAACAGTGATGCCAACGATCACTGCGGCAGCTCCATGCATGAACCATATATCCGGGGAATTTTTTTGCAATCCGCCGGTGATGGTCATTTGTATCAGCCAGGGTCTTACCGGAGAAATAACCGCCAGGAAAACCGCCAGGAAAATGGAGTAATAAAATTTGTTCTTATAGGGCGCTGCAAAATGAAAAACCCTGCGAAGTAATGAAAAGTCGAATATTTTTTTATTCTTTACCGGCATGCTCATGCGGCAAAGTTAACGGGAATCGGCAAGCAGAAAACAGTAAATGCTCAGTAGCAACTACCTTCAGCCATTGGTACCTTCTGCTTTACGAAAGGTTTTTGGGCAAAGTGATCTGCCTATTCGCTTTCCAGCTTTTTATTGTAAGCTTTTATGAAAATAGCGCCAAGATTTTTGTAGGGTGGTACATAATCATCCCAGCTTTCCCGCATGCTTCTATTGGGATCGCCGTAAAACAATTTGGTAAGATTCGCCCACATATCTTTCCAAACAATGGGTTTTCCTGCAGCCAGTGTTTGATTGATGTAATTGATGATGGGGCGGTTGATATCTCCTTTCCCGATCTCTTTGGTAGATACAATGTGCGCATCCGGACTAATGTCCAGTATCTCACTTAAGTTTTTATATCCACCGCAGGATCCGAGCAGTATGATCTTTGCATCGCCGGGCATACGGGCAATGGTGCCGGGCAACCAATAACTATGACCACGGTGTACAACGATGGATGGGTTAAGTTCCATTTTACTCAGGTAACTATTCAGGTGTTTCTGTGCGGTATCATCTAAATTCTGATCACTGTCTAACGGAAGGTTGGCATAGATCCACACTGGTTTTCCCTTGATGGATTTTATTTCTACCCACTCCTTCTGCCTGGTGATTTTCCACTCCTTGCTGCTGAAAGAATTGATAAAGCCCGGAAATATTTTTTTGCCATCTTCATCACCATAAAAAAATACCTGCTGTATCACCCTTCCGTTTTCATCGGCCAGGTATTTGTAATCCAGCGAATAAATGGAAGGTATTCCCAGTTGACTGGTAAGGTCAATGCTGTTGTCATTGAATGAAAGAAATATCTGTTTCAGCAATCCATAAATGATTCTGCCTTTGTTGTTGTTGTCTTCAATACTGCGCTGTTCATTGGCACTTACATTCTCAAGCATGTTTTTTAACAACTCGGGATTGTTGATGCTGCTGTAACTATCCGCCACATCCACGGCATCTTCCAGGTTGGTTTTTTCATCCAGGTTTGATACAAACGCTTTCATCAATGTGGTGGCATTGTCGTGCGGCATCATTTTCAGCAGTGTGTCCAACTGGTTGTAGTTGGCGGCCATCTTGATGAACTTCTTAAAAAAATCCATCTTCACATTCATGAGCAACTTATCGGTACGGGGCTGGTTGCCCAGCAATTGTACCAACCTGCTAAAACTATGTTTGTAGCTGGAAGTGTAAATATCATTTTCGCCCATCACGATCATAAAATATAGTTCCTCTGCTGTTAAAGGCTGGATCGCCTTCATTCGTATGGCAAGATTGTTCTGATCATGGAGTTCATTGATGGGAGTAATAAAATGACGCAACGCTTTGCGTTGCAACATATCCCTTAAGCCATTGGTACCAAACATGGCAATGGGGGTATCTTTTTTTACAAGGCGTTCGTAGTAAGCGATCTCAGTTTTAACCAACAATTTGTAATAAGCTACGGTATCCATACCACCTTCTCCATCACCGATAATTTTTTTGATGCTGTCTATAAACTGGCGGCCGGCCAGTATATCATCCAAAAAAGGATAATACAATAATGCGCTGGCAGTATGGCCCAGTTTTGCCACCGTTTTCACCATCGGATCGTTATTTCTCCGGATCAGTTTACCTTCGGGAGAACTGGAGGAAGATGCGTAATCGTAGAGTTGTTTGGGATCATTCTTACAGGCGATCACTACCAGGCTGTCTGCAAAAGGCTCATTGATGTACGGCCGGATGGTAGTAAGAATTTTAGAGGGATTTTTGCTGACGTATTTCAGGTACAGCATTTTCTGGCTTTCCTGGTAACCGGGATTTCTGTTGAATATTTCTGCATTTACCACACCCACTTCGTAAGGCACTTCCTCAATGAGCGGCGCCATGCTCTGGCTGTCGATATTCAACTTCAATATCTTTTCAAAGTTGTCTACCAGTAAAGGCGCAAGCGCAGGGTTTAACCGTTTCGCTTTCCAGCTAACCCTGAATGAACGGAGCAGTTCTTCCACAAAATTCAACTGGCGTATTTTATCGTTGTTGGAAGGTATCCGGTCACTCGATTCTATAAAACAACATATTTCGGTGATACGCCTTGTGAGTGCATCGGTTACCTGCAGGTTGATCTCTTCGTTCTTACTCACTCTTACCACGCTGTCTGCTTTGCCATCAGCCTTATCACATTTTGTAAATTCTTCTTTTACCCTGTCGTGAAATCGAACCCGTTGAAACGGTATCGTCACTTTATCGCACTGGGCAGATACATGCAGGCTGCTGACAACAAAAACCAAGTACGTAAAAACTTTCTTCATGTAATATTTTGAGGTTACGATCTGCAAATTTAAGCGAAGCCTTTCAAATGCCGCTATATGAGTATTTACAGGCGCTGATGATAACAAAACAGGTTAACAATTTCATAATATGGTAATCAGGTAACAACTGTTATTTGAATTAATATGAAAGACTACTTTTGCTCAGCAAATTATGTATGAGTAATGTTAAAAAAATTCTAATCGCTGATGATGAGCCGGATATCCTGGAGATCATCCAGTTTAACCTGCAAAGCGAAGGCTACGAAGTTTTTACAGCTAAAAATGGAGATGAGGCAATAGAAGCTGCCAAAAAATACAACCCGGGGCTTATCATATTGGATATTATGATGCCTGGCAAAAATGGCATTGAGGTTTGTAATATCCTGCGCCTGCAACCTGTTTTTAAAGATACACTGATCATTTTCCTTTCTGCCCTGAGTGACGAAAGCACAGAAGTTCGGGGGTTGGAAACCGGCGCAGATGATTATTTAACCAAACCCATCAGTCCAAAGATCCTGGTAAGCAAAGTAAATTCTCTTTTCAGAAGGGTTACCAGCAGCAAAGAATCGCTGGGTATGATCAGAATCGGCGACCTGGTAATTGACAGGGAAAAATACATCATTACTTACCAGGGAACCGACATCATCCTTGCCAGGAAAGAATTTGAATTGCTGGCCCTGCTCGCCTCCAAACCAAATAAAGTTTTTTTACGCAACGAAATACTCAACCAGGTATGGGGCACCGAGGTGATCGTGGGTGACCGTACCATTGATGTACATATCCGCAAGATCAGGCAAAAACTTAACCTTGACTGCATCACCACCGTCAAAGGTGTAGGATACAAATTTGATCTCCAGTAAACATAGTCTGCCGTTGCAGTTTGCGTGTTTAATTAAATACCTTTGCGTTCAGATCAACATCTGTGGTTAACAGCTTATGTTCTCAGCAAAAAATCTTTCTCCCAATCAACTCTCTGCAAGCACTGCTGTTATCATTGCTTTGCCTATCAGCATCGGCATCTATTTTTTTAAACCGGAATGGTGGATAGCCATTGTTTCATTCGCCGTTATTGCAGCCGGCGCCTACGGGCTCATCCTCTTTATGGTGCAGCAGTTTGTTTATCGTAAAATAAAACTCATCTATAAACTCATCTATCAAACCAAGGCCAGCAAGCGGGAAGAGTTTTACTATAAAAATATTTTGCCTCAAAAAAGTATTGACGAAGTAAGAGAAGATGTGGAAGAATGGGCAGAACAGAAAAAAGCAGAAATAGAGGTATTGCAGCAAAACGAAGCTTACCGGAAAGAGTTTTTGCAAAACCTGTCGCATGAATTAAAAACGCCCATATTTGCCATACAGGGTTATGTACACACGTTACTGGGCGGTGCTTTGGAAAATGTAAACGTTAACCGGAAATTCCTCAACAGTACTTCCCGTAATATCGACCGGCTGGTAAATTTGGTAGATGATCTTGATGAGATATCAAAACTTGAAAGTGGGCAGCAACTCCTGTACAAAGAGAATTTTGTGATACAGGATCTTGTAAAGGATGTATTTGAAACACTGTCGCTAAAGGCAGATGAAAAGCAGCTAAGGATGGCCGTTAAAAAGGGTTGTGAACTGCCACTGGTTGTATATGCCGATAAAGAAAAGATAAGACAGGTATTCATTAACCTGGTTGACAACGCCATTAAATACGGCAAACAAAATGGCATCATTGAAGCCAGTATTTATAAGATTGAAGGGAAAAAGATATTGATCGAAATCAGTGATGATGGGCAGGGCATTTCCGAGGAACATATCGGAAGGATCTTTGAACGCTTTTACCGTACCGATGCCGCCCGCAGCAGGAAGGTGGGTGGCAGCGGGCTGGGGCTCTCTATCTGCAAGCACATTATCGAAGCCCACAATCAAAACATTCACGTTCGCAGCACCATTGATGTAGGCACTACTTTCGGCTTTACACTTGATGGAAAAAGAGATTAAAAATCTGCCGGATCAAAATTGTAATGATCCTTTCTGTAGTAATACACATAAAACCTCCTTGCCTCGCCGCCATTCCGATACTGGATCACCGAATCTGTTTTTGAAGGGAGCCTGTTCTGCAAAACAGCAAACGATTCCTTGTGTACCTGAGAGTTGGATGGAGAAATCACATAGATATCAGTACTATCGGTTACCGGCCCACGCTGTTTGTTGAGCCAGCGGTACTGGTGAATGTATTCGATAGGTCCGAGTACAATGGTACGGATATGCAAGGGCCTGGCTATATAAAAGTCAATATGAGAAGAAGGGAACCATTCGTCACCAAGAATAACGGTTTCGCCTTTATCAGCGGCTGCATGTGTGCTGTGATAAATACTGTCGAAGGTGTTGGAGAATTTTTTCCAGCCGTACATATCCAGCGTAAAGTCTCCATCTCCTCTTTTTTCAGTTTCCTTTTTACCCAATGTACCCGGAAAGAAATTCACCACTGCGATACCGGCAATGGCTACAAAAAGGATCAGGCCGTTTGCAACAACAAAAGCTGCAGGTATGCGGCGTTGCGTTAACGCAGACCGTTGCTTTCCTGAAAAGTATGCTGCTGTAAGCAAAATCAGGGAAGCAAAGGCAGGTCCGGTCCAGTGAGGTAACAACTCCTTAAATAAAGAAACAGTACTTGCCAGTATGATCAATGGCAAGCCCACGAGCAAGAGCACACGCTTATGATGAGGCTTCACAAAAAGGTCACGATGCCAGATCGCCCTTGCTATTAAAAAGAAGACGACCGGATTGCAGTAAAATATTTGTCCGCCAACAAACGAAAGAAAGTCTTCAACATTCAATCCGCCTGACGCAACATCCACTCTTTTTCCATGATAGGTAAACGTGATAAAATCATGCTGCACATTCCACAACAATACAGGTGTAAAAAGCAGGATGCTGATGGCAGCAGCTGCATAAATGCTCCAGTGCTTTAGCCATTCCCGGTTGTACAGCAGCATATAGAGTCCAAACCCAAACCATAAAAAAACAGTGTGAATTTTACAGAGCATCCCGATGCCGGTAACCACACCAAACCAAAGCACATTCCTGGTAGTTTTTTTTGTAAAATATTTTGTTTCGGTGATATTGATCAGTAAGAGCAGGGCGCCGCTCCAGCAAACCATTTGAGGAGAATCTGGCAGGATGAATGTGCCTGCCACGATACTGCCATAGATGGTAGCCGTGTACAACAGTGCTGCTAAAAAACCGGTATAGCTATTGCGCAACTGTTCACCACATCGATACAGCATCCAGGTGGTAATGGCACTGCACCCGATAGCGCCGAGACGTATCGTAAATCCATTGTCAAAATACAGGTTGAAAGTACTGAGCCGAATGAGCCATCCAACCATGGGGGGATGATCAAAATAATTCCACTGAAGGGGATCCGCATATAGCCGGTAATACACTTCATCATTGCCCAGCTCAACTGTACCTGCCACCAGCATCCTGGTAACTGTAGCGGTAAGTATGAGCAACAAAGTATTACGACGGTAATTCAAATGATATGTATTGGAGTGTTAGTGATTAGTAAAATCATGCCAAAAAATTGCTGCAATAAAATCAATGGCTAAAAATAAAATTAAAATAGCGTAGTTATGATACCGGCCTGCCTCTTTTCCAAAACAACAACTTTTGTTCATCGATCCTGGTGCACCAATGTACACACAAAACAGCACCCAGTACACCAATGAATGAGCCTGCCAATACATCCTGTAAAAAATGCTGTGATAAATAGATCCGGCTAAAACCTACTGAAATGGCCAAAAACAGCCATATTATATGCAGCCAATTTTTTGCAGTAAAAAATACCAGCACAGTAGCCAGTGCAAAAGCGGTAACTGTATGGCCAGAAGGAAAACTGCTGTTGCCGCCGTGAATGATATCATCAATAAAAAAAGGCAAATGCACGGGATAAAAAAAGGCTTTGGGTCGTGGTGAATGAACGACCGGCTTGATCACCTGTGCCACTATGCCGGTAAGGCAATAAGCAACCAGCATTATAAAACCCAGCTTTCGCTTTTTATAAACAACAAACAGCAACAGGGAAAGCCCGACAGCAAAAAGACCATCTCCCAGGCTTGTATGCCACTGAAAATAGCTATCCAGCCAGGGAGTATGAAAGGTGTTCAATGCCATGAAACTGCCTGCCTTTCCTTTTTCAAGCAATAATACCAAACCTGCTGCGAGGAAAACAGCATAGGCTGTAAAAAAAAGTTTTCGTTGGTTGATTTGATCGATGATGGCATTCATGCGCCTGCAAAATAACGAAACTGTTGACACAATAGCCTGCCTGTTAAAATGAATGCAGGTGTCATGAGTTTATTTGCTCAATGCTGTTAGAAAAACACGGGCCTCATCAGATAAGCCGGTAGCTGTTTTTTTACCCTCCAGCATAAAAATAAATTGATTACAGTTGTCTTTATTCATCCTGAAGTCAATATCCTGGATCACCATATTGTTTTTAAAATAATGAACAGAGCCATCATACCCGCAGTTGTTCTTTACTTCTGCTGAAGTTGCAGTGATCAAAGCCGTTAGCTTTTCTATTGAGGCTTTGTCTCTTATTATTTTTACGGCTACAACAGTATCCATACTGCCATCTCCTTTAAAATAATTGATGGCTACACTGTCGCTGCTGACTAACTTTTCATGAAATTCCTTTGGCAAAGTTTTACAACCAGCAGTCAACAGCAAACAGGCAATCAATATTAAAACAGCAGCATTTCTCATGGCATAAACTTACGAAGTTCTGATTGAATACTAAACGGGCAGGCCATCAATCATCTTAAATTTATCTATGCGCCAAGGCTCATACAAAGCAAATAAACTGTTATTTATGTAGTTGCAACATATCCATAACTTTTTTAGAAATTTCCCTTACCTAAGGATACCTGGTCGCAGTTATTGCATTAATGTTAAGCAGGAGGCACTAAAAATTATTCCCTGAAAACTCTGTTAATAGCCTTGAAAGTTGGGGGGAAAAGCAAACCACCCGATAAGAGTAACGGGTGGTACAAGCATGAGATTACTATTTGCTTAAGGAACTTGTTTTAATTGCCTGATGAATACTGATTTGCTTTCCACCGGCAAGATATGGCTGCTCTATTATGGCCATATTAAGCAGCTGTTACCCTAATGTTACTAATCCCCATATTCATTTCCAAACCACCCTCACAGCCAATAAAAAGGCTGCTCAATATTTGAGCAGCCCATTCAATTAAAACTATACTAATTATTTAAAAGTGAATTTTGTCCATCCTTTAAACCAGTTGGCATTGGCCCCTGATGGAGCGATGCCGCCAATAAAATCAACCTTGGTAATAAATGGACGGGCTGTTAAAATTGGGTCGTCAAAATAAGTATTGGTCGCAGCAGGTATTACTACTGCTGAGTTTCCAAATGGAGCAAAGTCAAGCGATGTATAATCAAAAGGCCTGGTGTAAGTATTTTGTACTGCATTCGGCGTAATCACCTTGTTCTTTGTATTGGCTAAAAAAGCTGCTTCTATCGATGCCTGCGTTGCACCTGTTGGCGCAGTGGTACTTGCTGTATAACCAACCTGGTTCTTACAACTGATCAACAAAATTCCACTCAGCTGTAATGTTCCGTTGGTAATATTCAAGTCGGTTGGATTACCAAGACCAGCGTCAATCAAAATACCGGTTTTCCATCCAACAAAAGCAGAATTGAAAATAGACAGGGAAGAATTTCTTCTTATCTGTACTGCTGCTCCCAGGTAGTTACTGTTACCGATATTATCAGGTGTAGCCTGCGGACCAAAGGCACTTACATTGCAGAACACTGCTTTTGTTTGTGGAAGCAAGGCACTTCCAGATCCATCATTGTCACTTTCAAATGCTTCTGATTTGGATACATCAGCAATGGAAGAATCACGTACGATCAATCCAAACTGTACACTTCCGCTAAAGCCATTGTCTGTATCAAAATCATCATCCTGTGTTTTATAAGCGATCAGGTATTTACAATTAACCGTTCCGCCAAACCACTCAAAGGCATCATCTTTTGCGTAAGATACCTGGATGTGATCGATGGTTGTTCCGCTGCCCACGCAGGCCATTGTCAGTGCATTGATTTCCTGGTTAGGTAAAAATGCGTACCCGGCGTATTCAATACGAACATATTGTAAGGTGCCTGAGTTATCATCATTCACCGGTGCAGGTGCAATGGCATCGCCAGAACCTGCCAACCCATCACCGGCAGCGGTATTAAAACCACCTTCAGGAATATATAAACCCGGTTGTCCTCCGTTGGCAGAATTAATGGCTGCTTTACCCAACAATTCAATGCCACCCCAGTCGCCCGAAGTGGGTGTTGGTGAAGCAGATGTAAATATGATCGGCTTTTCCTGTGTACCGACAGCCATCAACTTAGCGCCACGTTTTACTATCAATGCGGCAGTGTTTGAACCGGCGTATGCTCCCTTAACAGTAGCACCGGCTTCAACAGTAAGTGTTACACCTGCATCAACATATACCAAACCAGATAAATAGTTGTCGTCAATTGCCAGCAGTGTGGTGTCTTTGGTTACATGTCCTGATAGTGTTACTGTTTTACCAACAGTACCACCACCGTTGCCCGGAACATTTACAATGATCGGCTCACCATCCATTTCAATTTTGCGGCAGGCTGAAATACTGATAGAAGTGATAGCAGCCATGTAAAAAAAATACTTTTTCATATTTATCTTTTTGTGTTGTACGTTTTTAAATTATAATGAATAGTTGAATGTGACACTGTAGTTGCTGCCAAATTTTCTGGTGAAGCGGTAGGCATCTTTCGCTTTTTGAAAGCTGTTGTTATCATCGCTGTTCTGGTAGAAATACTGGGTTCCGTTTAAAATATTTGAGATGCTAAAACGTATTTCCGCTTTGGTTTTCAATATCTTTTTACCTAATTGAAAATCAAGTACAGGTCTGGGAGCCTCCCATATATCGGGTACACCACTGATAGAAACGCCGGATTCTCCAACGAGGTAAATGCGCTTGCCTATCTGGTTAAATAAAAGCGTGGCATTTAATCCTGCTTTCTCCAGGTCATACATCAGCCCGATATTCAACAGGTAGTTTGATTGCCCCTGTAACGGCCTGTCGATCTTTCTTGCAGCATCCTTTACATTGCTGTAGATATAAGCAGCATTGGCCTGGATAGTGAAGTTTTTTAAACCACTGATCATATCCAGCCTTTTGCGGATCTCTGTTTCTATGCCGTACGCTTTTGCCTTGTCAGGATTTAAGTAAGTAAATATGGCACCACCCTGCTGCAGGTATTGCTCTATTGGCTTGTCAAAATATTTGTAGAATACACCCAGTGTAAATGCTTCACCGGAACGTGGATACAATTCATATCTTAAATCGAGATTGGAAACTTTTGTACGCTGCAGATCCGGGTTGCCCTGCACGGCAGAATTGAGTTCAAAATCATACAGTGTTAATGCAGCCAATTCTCTTTGCTCCGGGCGGATAACAGTTTGTGAACCTGACAAACGGATATTTGTTTTGGTATTTACTTTATAGGTTGCATTGATGCCTGGCAGGAAATCTCTTTGTTCGGTATGCTTGTGACGTGGATCCCATTTTTTTACAGAACCCAGTAACTGATCAAAATTCTCTACCCTTACACCCCATACTACTCTTAATTTATCAGAAAGCTGGTTGTCGAACTGAACAAAACCCGCATTTAAAATAGTATTGGCCAGGTACCTGAAATTTCTGTTATTGATGGAGTTAAAGGAAAACAAGTCGTCATTACCGTTACCATAGTTTTCAGCAGCAAATATCTTATCAATTGGCAACTGCCTCAATGCAGGATTATCAAAGCCAAAGTTCAAATAGCTGGCAAAAAGCTGTGCATCAAACAAACGGTCTTTTACCTGAAGCATGTAGCCACCTTTTACAGACTGTTTTTGTCCAAATAAATTATAAGAGTATGATACGTCTCCACCTGCTGTGTAGATGTAATCGTTGAGTGTTTGAAAAACACGGCTTCCACTTTCCTGTGCCAGTGAACTGCCTACCAAAAACTGGTAGGGTAACTGTGTGCCGGTGGGCCTGGTATATTGATAACGGCGCTGGTCAGGCGAATAGCCATCGAGTATATTGAACGAACCGTACCATTTGAATTTGATCTTGCTGCTTACATTGTGTTCTCCATTTAATTGGGTGGTAAAGAAGGTGTTTTCTTTAAACCCAAGCTCACCGCCCCGCACATCATCACCAGTATTATTGTTTAAACCACTGCGTTTGATCACATAGTTATTGGTATTTACGTTTACAATGGTTTTGCTGGTGATCTTATTGTTGGTATTTAATTGTACGGAAATACTTGCCAATCCACCCAGCGTAACTTCCTGTATGTATCGGTCATCATCATAACTAAATTGCTGATCAAAATTTCCATTCTCCAAAGTTTGAAGACGGTTTAAAATATCAACCAACCTGTTTGTTTTGCTGTAGTTTATCCCTAGTATGCCACCGATTTTTTTACCAAACAATGTACCCGTAAAACCACCGTTTGCCTGCAAAGAAATATTAGGCGTAACGCTCTTTGGAGAAGCGGCCCAGTTATTATTCATCTGCTTACCAATGGCATTTCTTTCTTCCTGTGTAGCAAGACTAAAAGCCGATTTAGTTGTATAACCACTGGGTAATCCCCTCGTGCCATCGTCGATGCCTAACCAATCTGTTTTGCCGCCCTTTGCTTTATAAAAATCATTGCCGATTGTTTGACTGTTGAAACCGGTACCAACCTGGATGGTGAAGAAATTTTTAGAAGGGATATCTTTTGTATTTACCTGTATCAAGCCTCCAGCCCATTCGCCGGGCAACTCTGGCACAAATGCTTTATTGATGATAATATTATCGATCATTGGTGCCGGTATAATATCAAAAGAAAATGTTTTGCGATCTGGCTCAGTGCTGGTTAGCAATACGCCATTCAGCATGGCCTGGTTGTAACGATCTGCCAAACCACGTATCACCAAAAATTTTCCATCAATCACACTGGCTCCTGGTGTACGTTTCAACACTTCACCCGTATTCCTATCGGGCGATCTCCTGATACTTTCAGCAGAAATCACTGATGCAACTGTATTGGTATTTTTCTGGAAACTGATCAGGGCATTCACCGTTTCCTTTTTAGCAGAACTTGAACGCACTACCACCTCATCACCGGTTTTTGATTTCGGATTCAATACAATATCAATATGAGCAATCCCATCTGCACCTGTCTCAACTTCAGCGATTTCTTTGCCTTCATAGTTTGTGGAACTTAATACGAGTGTGTATTTTTTTGCGGGTTCGGCATTTAATATAAAGCGACCTTCCAGATCCGTAGCAACCCCTTTTCCTGTCTCTTTCACCAAAACTGAAACACCCGAAACAGGGTATCCTGTTTTAGCATCGGTAATTTTGCCTTCAATCTTACCTTTTTGCGCAAATGAAGCAATTGAGAACAGGAGAAATATAATGGTAAACGGAAAGTATCTCATGCATTAAATTTTATGCAAAGAGAAGCCTTCAATGTTAAGCCAATGTGAATGAGAGATTACGGAAATGTTATCGCAATATTACCGCAATGTTAACAACCACTAAAACCTGAACTGCAATCGGCTGGTAAAAACATTGTCCGGTATATCTTTCGTGAAAGGGACAAGAAGGGTTGATTCATTTTTTACCATCGCATAACTGAGGCATAGCTTTACAAGCGGAGACAGTATGTAGTTATACCCAATAGTAAGTGTATTGTATTTTATATCGGCAGCGGAAAAGTTTGTATTGGGGGCACCTATTTCTCTATTATTCACTTTTGTATTAGGGTCGTACCAGTCGTATTTAATTACAAACTGGTGCTGTAGTGAAAACAGGTGTTGTAAAAAATAGAAATATGCACCATTGAAATTTCTTTTATAAAAACCCTCAGCGCCATTCAACAAAGCGGTAGGTGTTTCTGAACTGGCAGCGGTGCCGGTTTGAATACCCGTGATATATTCTGCCCTGATTTCTGTGAAACCTACTTTATTCCTGATCTTGAGCTGTACATCTGCTCCCATATAAGTTCTGGGAGAGTACATTCCTATGTTAGCAGCATTTGAATCAACCAGCACTACTTTAGAACCAGCATTTATACGGGTACTGTAAACATATTTTGTATTTTGAAAAAGGCCCCCGTACAGAAGAGATGCACCAGCCGTAAGCGTGACATTACTTACAGGATGGATCGGTTTTAAAGAAATGCGGCTGATAAAATCCTTTCGGTTATCAAAATCACCACTGGCTGTAATACCCTGACCATTAAAGAAACCAGCATCAATCTTTATGTTCTTAAGAAAGTGATGATCTTTTCTTACATCAAAAGAGATCATTGCGCCAAGATCCCGTTCGCTTTTCATCAGTATCTGGCTCATGCGGCCACGCTCAGGCGTTTCCCTGTCGGCGCTCGCCAAATTTACTTCATAACTAAAAGGACGGGCAAACATACCCACTGTAAAAGAGAATAATTTGAATTTGTTTTCAAAAATACGTCCCCATACATCCCTTACGGTGATGGCCCGTTCGTTTGCATCAAACTGAAAAACGATCTGCAGGCCTGGTTGGTTAGCATTGTTAATATGCAAATAGTCGATCCTGATCCTGCTTCTTCTCAACATAAAACGGTTGCTCACCCTGGCTCCAAAATCGCCGCCTTCGTAGCTTCTGGCACCATCCGCAGATGCTACCTGGAATTGAGGTTGTATGTAACCGCCAATGTGAAGGTGATCAAAATTTTTATAGATATTCAACAATCCCTTGCCTGCCTCTTTAGTAGTATCCAGCATATCCATCAAAAACTGGGCTTTGCCATGCAGGGCTGCACAACAAAAAAGCAACAGGCATAAAATTGATTTTCTCAAGCGTGGTAATTTCGATAGCAAAAGAACATTAAATTTTTGTGAACACCATGCACAATTGCAGAATCATTTTAAATGTGGGAATGCTCAAAAAGAAAAGGGCTGCCGTTCGGCAGCCCTTTATAAAAAATCAACTAAATATTAGTTCTTCACCGGTGCAGCAATACCTGAAGGTGCATTAAAGTCAAGTTCATTTAAAGGAACATCAAAATAATCGATGTAGCTGTAGTCCATTACACATGGTCTAACATCAGGCTGTGTAGCGCCACCACCGATCAAAGAAGCCGGCAGGTAAACAGAACCGTCCTGGCGTCCACCACCCTGTGCTAGTGGTTTTGTTCTGCCCCAGCGGCGTGCATCATAAAATGCAGTACCACGGAGATACAAAGCAACCCTTCTTTCCCTGCGCAATTCATCGGTCGCCTGGGCCAGCGTTAAGCCTGTACCTGAAACGGCGGCAATGCCTGCACCCTGGTAATTACGGATTGCATCAACAATTGCCAAACCTGCGTCAATTGAACCGGTATGGATCAATGCTTCGGCTTTCATTAATTCATTTTCTTCGTAAGATCCTGCAATAGCCAATAAACCCTCATTGGTGTTGCTCGCAAACTTGCCTCCGTCTTCAATATTGATTACGGTCCACCTGGTTCCAAACTGTAAGCCACGGCTACGAATATTTGGTGGATACCTATTGTTTAATGGCTCAAGATTGAAATTTGCAGCCAAACGTGCATCACCCGTTTTAAACTCCTGGATCAGTCTTTCGCTAACAAAATCAAACTCCTGTGCAGTTCCATGCAGTGTGTAAGGATGGAAAAAAGAACCTGAAACATCGTTTAACCCATCGCTGGTAGAACCTTGCTGGAATACAAAATCACTTGACTGTATACCCTGGTCTGCAAGGGCTTTAATGGCAGCCCAGTCAGCAGCAGTTTTATCTGCATCTTTTTTGCTAACCAAAAGATTTCTTGCCTCCATGGTTTTTATTGACCTGATCCACATTGCAGGCTCGATCACGTTATCAGGGGCATTGTAAGAAGGTGTGATTTTCTTAAACAGGTCAACATAGTCAGCGTTAGCGCTAATACCACTAAGCACGGTTGCTGCAGCTTCAAGTGTTTTGTTCGCTTCAACAATCATTGCATCATGTGTTACATAGTCGCCATTAGTTAACCCAGCCTCGTTAACTACAAGACCACCAATATACATTGATCCAATTCTACTGTAAGCATAACCTTTCCACCAAAGAGCCCAGGCTTTCAGTAAAGCCTTTTTTGTGGCAGCGTCCCCAGAAAGCGATAATTCAGGATCTTCAATTGAAGAAAGTATTTGATTGCTTGCAGCGATATAATTATATGCCCAGTACCACTCATACAGAAAGGCATTGCGATCACCAGCCTGGCGGCTGTTAAAGCCTAACAACGATTCGTACTGCGTTACTCCAAATGGATTGATGACCGGTGCACTCGCTCCCGGAGGAGTTATTGAATAAACCTGGTTTGACCATCTTACGCCAAAATTACCGTAAGGCTGAAACTCTTCATCTCCCATACAACTGTGGTGTGTGAGTGCCTCAACAAATAAATTTACCGTTCCGGCATTAAGCACATTTCCTAACTGCGTATTAATGATGCCCAACGAAAAATCTGTAATGCCCGCTTCGCTTTTAAGTGAAGCCACTGTAGGAGAGTTGGGATTAACAATATTCAAGGATTCCTTTTTACAGCCCGAGCCTGCCAGTAAAAAGAAACCTGAAGTGATTATAAATATTTTTTTCATGATTAGTGTAATTTTTATTTAAAAATTAGAACCCGAGATTCAATGTAATGATAAAAGATTTAAGGTTTGGAACGCCAAAATAATCCACACCATTGTTTACACCGATAGCAGGAGCAGCATTACCCTGTGCATCACTTGTATTGGTTGCTTCAGGATCGAGGCCACTGTATTTAGTTACTGTAAACAGGTTTCGGGCTGCAACTGTTAAGGAAGCTGCTCTCAGGAATTTCGGTCTCCATTTATTATCCAGAGAATAAGAAAGGGAAACATCTCTTAAACGCAACATTGAACCACTTTCTGCAAACCAGCTTATTGGGCTCACATTATTGTAAAGGCTATTATAGTACTGAACATAAGCGCCGCTCTGGCCCCCGATTGTTACAGCTTTATCATAGTCAGCAGACAACCTGTCCCTGTATAACCATTGGCGGGTAAGATTGTATATCTTATTGCCATAGCGCCAGTCTAACTGTATACCAATATTAAAATTGTTAAAGATGGTAAAGTTGTGTATAAAACTTGCATTGAATTTAGGATATGCCGAACCAATTATTTTTGTATCGTCCGCAGAAGTTACTACTACACGCTTTGTAGCTGTATCAACCACCATTCCATTTACCAATTCATATTTGCCCCTGTCTGCTTCAGCTATATAAGGCGTTTTATCAGCTTTCAACTGATCAAGGCTTGTTAAAGGAGCCTGTGCAGCCAATGTACCTAAACTCTGACCTTCCTGCAATGTGAATATACCTGCAACTACTGCAGCACTATTTGCAATTTTCTCAACTTTACCGGTGAATTGTGCGAAGCGAATTCCAAAATTCCATATAAAGTTTTGACTTTGATATACATCTGCATCAATTGAAACATCAAACCCTCTTAAAGATAACGTTGATAAATTATCCCATTTTTTTGCAGATCCAGTTGACAGAGGCTGGTCTGCCTCCTGGTAAAGGTCATTTGATTTTCTTTTCCAATAGCTCGCACTTAAGTTAATTCTGGAAAACCAACTTTTAGAAGATGTTTTAAAAGTTAAATCAGTACCAATTTCTGTTTCAGCACTTGTTTCAAGAATTAATTTAGGATTACTGCTTACAGAAGGCAGTGAAATTCCAGTTCCTCCGATACCAGTAGTAGTTACATCAAGAGTTGCCTGTCTCAGAAACCTTGTGGGCTGATTTCCCGCTTTTCCATAAGCAGCCCTTATTTTCCAGTCGGTAAGAATATTGCTTTTCAACAATTCTGAAGGGCGGAAATAAGCACTTCCCCTGTAAAAAGTTTGAGCATTTTTACCTTCACCAAATTCAGAAGAATAATCACTACGAACGCCTCCGGAAATGCCAAATAAATTACCGTAGTCAAATGTTTGGTTAACTAAAACGCCGTAGGTCACGAATGCATCGCTGTAATCGCCACTTGTTTTGTTTGCTGCAAGGTTGATATTGGCTGGTGGAAAAGGAGGCAGGTCTGAGCCAGTAGAAAAATATTGTTTTTTCTCTGCTTTTCTCCAATCATAACTAACCTGAGTAGTTGAATTCAAAGGAATTTTCAGTCCAAAATCTTTGGCAAAATCAAACCTTAAGAAAGCAGAAGCCAAAGAGTTTTGATAAATATTTCTAGTATAAGTATTTGTTATTATGCCTGTTTGGTTGGTACCCCAATATAATTCAGGCTGGGCTACATTATTCTGATTTTTGTAATAGTTAAAATCATCATCGTTTGTTATTTCAATACCATATTTATAATCAAGCTCCAGGAAACGTGGGAATTTGTAGTTCAGGTTTGCATTTTGCAAAATCCTGTACGTTTTGGCAGTACGGGTACGCCATTCTCTTTCACTTAAAGGATTGAGTTGGTTTTCTGCAGATTTAGGTTTAACCACGGTATTGCCCAAGGTATCTTTTGCGGTAAAATCAACGAATCTCCATGAGTTGGTAAGGTTGAACCGGCTTCCACCTGCTAAAAGGTCCTCGTTTGTGTAGATAAGCTGTGTATTAGAACGTAAAGTAAGCCCCTTCGCCAATGTTAAACCTAGATTACTTCCAAGGTTCAATCTTTTATAGCCATTGTACAACACATTTTCCTGGTTAAGGTATCCAAGTGAAAAAGCATAGTCAGAATTTTCACCACCACCTGAAATATTCAGGTTGGTATTAGATGTCATCGCCTTACGGTAAGCCTGGCTAAGGTGATCGTACAATGTTTCTTTGTAAGACTTATCATTTTTGATGTTCGCTGCATCATATCCACTCAAACCGGCATCAGCAAAAGAAGGATCTTCCCATGAATTATTCGCATCGGGTAAAAGCCGGGTGCCGGAACTATTGGTGATATAACCGTTGGCATCTGTAACGAAATGATGGTGATTGGCAAGTAATTCTTTACCTCTTAAAATTTGATCTGTACTTAACTGAGATTGAATGGTAATGGCAGGCCTTTTACCACGTTGTCCTTTCTTTGTAAAAATCTGAATAACCCCATTAGCACCCTGAGCACCATAAAGCGTACCACCCGCAGCACCTTTTACAACTTCAACCTTTTCTACACTACTAAGATCAAGACCTGTTACCCCCCCCTGTATTTCTACGCCATCCACCATGATCAACGGCCCCTTGGCTCCAAGAGTGTTAACACCTCTTAAAACAATTTGTGCTGCCGAACCTGGAACACCACTTGTAAACTGAACATTTGCACCGGCAATCTTACCCTGCAAAGCCTGTTCAACACTTGCTACAGCGCTTTTTCCTGCGTCCTTAATGTTTAAAGACGACACATCAATAGCAACTTTCCTTTTAGATGTGGCAACACCCACACCGGTTACCACCACTTCAGAAAGTGATTTGGTATCTACCGCCAGGCTCACTTCGATATTGCCAGTTCCACTGTATTTCAGGGTCTGGGTCTGGTGACCTACTTCAGATACTTCTATCACACTTCCTGCCAGGGCGGTTACTTCAAAAGTACCGTCGGCATTGGTGACAGCAATGTTTTTTTGTCCTTTTACTTTAACAGTGGCTCCGGCGACGGGAGCTCCACTAGTGGCATCAAGTACTTTTCCCTTTACCTGGGTTTGAGCCAACAAAGAGAGGGAGCTGCATATAAATGCAACACACAGTAATGCAATTTTTCTCATAATTGTAGTTTAGTTTTCAAAAAATGTTGAACGACTATAGATCTTGCGATCCGTGATCTATGACAAAGAAATGTTAAAATGCGCTGCTTTACAAGAAAAAAAATAAAAATATGTTGTTACCGCTTAAAATATTGACAATTTTTAATGTAAATCCTTAATAATTAGATATCTTTTATTTATTTCTACGGTTAAATTTCTAAAAATCCTGATCGCTGTGTTAACTTATTATTAAGCTTTTTAATATCCCTGCTCCCGGTGTGAATACGGCTATTTTTGCAAAAATTTCAATTATGGGTTTTAATTCAATTCTTAAAATATTTTTACCTAAAGACAGGGTATTCTTCCAGCTTTTTGAAAACGTTGCAGAGGAACTAGTAAAAATGGGAGAAAAACTGAAAGAGGTAGTGAACGAACCCGACTTTGATAAAAGAGCCCAGCTGATCCAGGAAATTGAGGACATGGAACATGTGAATGACGATTTTACCCATAATATTTTTACGGAATTGGGCAAAAACTTTATCACGCCTTTTGACAGGGAAGATATTCACTACCTGGCCAGCGCACTGGATGATATTGCCGATTACATTTACGCATCTGCAAAAAAGATCAACTTTTACCGGGTAAACCCTAATGATACCGGTATGCAGAAAATGGCCGATCTTATCGCTAATGGCTGTGTGCAGGTACACAAGGCCGTTACCGAGCTACGCAATATGAAGAACATGCGCCAGATAACAGATGCACTGGTTGCCATTAACAGTGTAGAGAACCAGGCCGATGATATTTTTGATATGAGCATTGAACGCCTTTTTGCCACCGAACCCGATGCAAAAGAAGTGATCAAAAAAAGAGAGATCTACCAGGTAATGGAGATCGTGACCGACAAATGTGAAGATGCTGCCAACGTGATAGAATCAATCATTGTAAAATATGCTTAAGTCCCCCATCCTCCAAAGGGGCGTTATTCCAATATTTGAAATCTATACTTATACCCTTTAGGGGGATAGGGGTAAATTAATCTTATGACACTGCTTATCGTTATCATTGTACTGGCCCTCATTTTCGATTATATCAATGGATTTCATGATGCGGCAAATTCCATCGCCACGATTGTTTCCACCAAAGTACTCACCCCCTTCCAGGCTGTAATATGGGCCGCCTTTTTCAATTTCGTTGCCTATTTTATTTTTAAAGATCATGCAGTTGCCAATACCATTGGTAAAACAGTACATGCAGATTATATTACCCTCCCGGTTATTCTTGCAGGATTGATCGCGGCCATTTTCTGGAATCTCCTCACCTGGTGGTATGGTATTCCTTCCTCTTCCTCACATACGCTTATTGGTGGTTTTGCCGGTGCCGCACTTACCCATGCTTTTTTAACGAAAGGGTTTCAGCCGGTAGGCGCCATCGTTGAAGTAAAAAAAATAACAGAGATCATTCTTTTCATCTTCCTGGCCCCCATCATTGGTATGATCATTTCTATTTTTATAACCGTGATCACCATCATGAGGAACGTATGGGCAAGGGTTGGGATGATACTCTTATCTACTATTTTTACCTGGTTCCTGTTCGCCCATTTTGAGCAAAATAAACTGCATGACAATTTGGGTAAATATTACAAAATAGAAAGCCTGAAAAAAAATGCAGATAAGAGTGAAGCAGATAAAGCGGCCTATGAAAAGGCAGCTGGTTTTGTAACGGCCGCTACTCCGTTGCTGGCTGATTATAAAAGGCTTGGAGCAGATAAATTAGCCGAGAACATTAAAACCCAGGTAGATGCCACCGCAGACAGCACTGTGCTTGCCAAAAATCTTAAAAAAGCAGATAACTCCATCATCGTGTATGGTATTCTCAGCATGATATTCATCTTTATCTGTGCCTATATCTATTCGGAAAAAATAAGAACTCCTAATGCCTATCGCACGGCCAAGATGTTCAAACGCCTGCAGCTCCTTTCTTCCGGCGCATTCAGCATTGGTCATGGTGGAAATGATGCCCAAAAGGTAATGGGGATCATTGGCGCCGCATTTGTTGCTTATAACACAGCTAAATATCCTGATGTGGGTGCTGCATTAAAAGAACTTACCTGGGTGCCGCTTGCCTGCTACACTGCCATTGGCCTGGGTACCATGAGCGGCGGATGGAAGATCGTAAAAACTATGGGTACAAAGATCACAAAGGTTACCCCACTGGAAGGGGTTGCGGCCGAAACTTCCGGCGCTCTTACCCTGTTCATGACAGAACAAATGGGCATACCGGTAAGTACTACGCATACCATCACTGGTTCCATCATTGGTGTAGGTGCTACCAAAAGGCTGAGCGCTGTTCGCTGGGGAGTTACCGTAAATCTTTTATGGGCATGGGTGCTTACCATCCCTGTTAGCGCAATACTGGCTGGTATTGTTTATTACATTACTTCGTTTTTTGTAAAATAAACATTTCAAATAACCGTTTTCAAAATCACTCAACCGTTTGTTGGGTGATTTTTTATTTCAGGCTGCTGTACTTGCCGTAATTTGCAGTTGCACCGGCATTTTAAACCAGTCGCTAATAACACACGATGAAAAAAATACTTGTAACCGGGGGATGTGGCTATATCGGGGTTCACACCATTGTTGACCTGATACAGCACGGCTTTGATGTAATTTCTGTAGATAATAATTCCAGGAGTACCACTGACATCCTTGCCAATGCAGAAACCATCACCGGTAAAAAAATAAAAAACTATGTGACCGATCTTTGCGACCTGGCCGCAACCCGTACTATTTTTAAAGAAAATGGAGATATTTCGGGTATCATTCATTTTGCTGCTTATAAAGCCGTTGGTGAATCGGTGGATCAACCGCTGCTGTATTATCATAACAATCTTGCTTCGCTGGTGAATATCTTACAATGTGCCGCCGAATTTAAGGTGCCTCATTTTGTATTTTCTTCCTCCTGCACCGTGTATGGTAACCCCGACAGTATTCCTGTTACAGAACAAACACCGCAAAAACCTGCGGAATCGCCCTATGGCGCCACCAAGCAAATGGGAGAAGTGATCGTAAGAGATGCAGTAAAAAGCAATGGGATGCAGGCTATACTGCTTCGGTATTTTAATCCGGTGGGTGCACATCCTTCTATCCTGCTGGGAGAAATTCCCCTGGGAAGACCGGCCAATTTAGTGCCGGCCATCACGCAGACCGCCATTGGTAAATTGCCCACTATGCAGGTGTTTGGCGATGATTATGATACACGGGACGGAAGCTGTGTGAGAGATTATATTCATGTAAGCGATATCGCTCATGCCCATACGTTAGCACTGAACTACCTGATCGATAAAAAAAATGAATCCGGCACAGAGGTGTTCAACCTCGGCACGGGCGACGGCTATACCGTACTTGAAGTGATCAGGGCTTTTGAGAAAGTGAGTGGTGTAAAATTGAATTACGCCATTGGTCCACGCCGTGGCGGTGATGTGATCGCCATCTATGCCAATAACTCAAAAGCCAAAAATGAGCTGGGCTGGATACCAAAATATAACCTCGATGATATGATGGATACCGCCTGGCAATGGGAGTTAAAATTGAAGGCGGCACAAAAAGATCCTGCTGCATAAAAAGCGTTTCCCTGTCTGTTCATCATGCCTTATCTTGCGCTCTCAAAACAACATTTATTTTATGCTGAAAGCGATAGAAGTAACAGGCAATAAAGATACCCGTAGCGGTTTTGGTGATGGCATTGCGGAAGCAGCCAGGACCAACGAGAACATTGTGGCCCTTACCGCCGACCTGTTGGGTTCTATGAAGCTGAATACATTTGTTAAAGAATTTCCCAATCGTTTTATACAATGCGGCATCGCAGAGGCCAACATGATCGGTGTGGCAGCAGGGCTCACCATCGGGGGCAAAATTCCTTACACCACCACATTTGCCAACTTCAGCACCGGCCGTGTGTACGACCAGATACGGCAATCGGTAGCTTACAGCAATAAGAATGTGAAGATCTGTGCTTCCCATGCAGGATTGACACTGGGTGAAGACGGCGCTACCCACCAGATATTAGAAGACATCGGGTTAATGAAAATGTTGCCGGGCATGACGGTGGTAGTACCTGCTGATTACAATCAAACCAAGGCTGCTACAAAAGCCATTGCTGATTATAACGGTCCCGTGTACCTTCGTTTTGGTCGTCCTGTCTGGCCAATATTCACAAAGGAAACAGACTTTATACTGGGCAAAGCACAAAAACTTTCCGATGGAAAAGATGTGAGCATTTTTGCCTGTGGTCACCTGGTTTGGAAAGCTGTAGAAGCCGGCCGGATCCTGGAAGAAAAAGGCATCAGCGTTGAAGTGATCAATATTCATACAATAAAACCACTGGATACAGAAGCCGTGATCGCTTCCATCAGCAAAACTAAGTGTGCTGTTACCTGCGAAGAGCATAACATCATTGGAGGATTGGGCGACAGCATTGCACAGGTGGCTGCAAAATATCTTCCCATACCAATTGAATACATTGGCACCAATGATACATTTGGCGAAAGCGGTAAACCTTCGGAATTGCTTACCAAGTACGGACTTGATGCACCCAATATTGTGGCTGCGGCAGAAAAGGTGATGGCCCGGAAAAATGCCTGATCAATTTAATTTTACCAGTTCCAGGTAATCAAGCATCGCTTCATTGATCGTTTCATTCATATTGTCGTTGGCACTGCTGAATGATAAAGTGATGATATGTTTACCAGGGGTTAGCTTTGCCTGCACATCATTACTCAATCCCCAGTTACTCCATTCCTCTTTGCCTCTTTGTGGAAAAACAACAGTACCTGCAAAATGCTGGTCAACCGATAATGTACGGATAGCGCATTTGTTTTCTGTATTTACGGGACCGTTTCCATTGGCATAACGGAAACGGATAGCGTATAAACCGGGTTGTTTCAATGTTACAGGAATATCCACTGTTCTTTTCTCTTTTGCATTGATCTCTACAAATCCTTCACCGGAAAAACCTTTATAAGCAAGCATAGAACGCTGCTTTACTGTTTCCATTTCGTACCGGGTGATATCGGTGGCTTTGCTGAACAAAACAGGTTCGCTTGCAAAAGAAGGAACGCCGGTTTTATCCAGCGCAATTACCTGGTATTCGGCACAATCAGCAGTTGCAATTGAAAAACTGGTGGCGCTGGTCTTTTGTATTTCCTTTCCATTTTTCAGCACTGAATATTGTTCAGCCTTTTCAACCTGCTGCCAGTTTAGCTTGTTGCCGGAAAGCGTGACTACAGGATTTGCAGGCGCCGTAACATTTTGTACCTTATTTATTTTACCGCCAGCAACAAATTCATTTGACAACACAATTTTAATATTGTGCTCACCTTTCAAAGTTGCTGTTACTTCATGTGACATTACAGGCTTACCATCTATTAAAAATGACTTGACCCGGTCACCAAATCCTTCCATCGAAATATTCAATACTGCATTCCTGTAACGGAAATTGGTTAATGAACGCACACCTGCCAAAGGCTTCGGCACAAAAGGATGAAGCAGCAATTTATCTACCTGGAATTCGATTCCAAAGAGCAGTTTTTGCACCATGGCAAGATTGCCCGATAAACTCCAGAGCATATTGCTGGAATTGATCACTGTACCGGCAAAATCACCATTGTCTGCCACATAGTTTTCCTTATTGGTAAGAAACAAAGCGGCCGGCCGGTAGATAGATGCAATGGATTCCATTACCGATTGCTCATTACCAGCTTTGGCTGATGCCAGTGCCCAGTAAGATTGAACAAATGGCCATACCGCATTATTGTGATACGGTGGTATATTGGGTATCTGCGGATAAATGCAGGATATCCCGTAATCCGTTACCGGTGTTTTGGCAATTACCGATTGTTGTTTGGCATCGGCAATGCCAAACAGGATGCACAGGGCTTCTCCCAATGCTTCTGATCTTGGTGAAATTATCTTATAGTTTCTTCCATAGAGGTATTGTGCATAGTATCCTTTGCCGGGCATCCATAAATACCGGTTGATACCGGCTTTTATTTTATTGGCGGCGGTAGTGTAACGGGCAGCGTCGGCAGGCTTTTTTAAAATTTGGGCCATCTGCGCCAGCACCCTGTTGGCATTGTAATGCACTGCATTTGTTCCCAGGTTTTCTGATTCGTAAATATCTGCAGGCTGCATCCATTTAGGATAAGTTTGTTCACGCCAGTCGAGGAAGGAAGATTCGCCTTTTACGAGGCCGGTAACTGCATCATAAGCATTGCTCCTGTCATCTTCCACGGAGTTTTTTATGATTATATACGACTGCTGCAGCCAGTCTTTATCACCGGTTGCCTTGTAAATTTCAAAGGCTGCAGTTGCCCATATCATCCTGTCTGTTGAACAGGGGTAGGCGCCACCGGTACCAGTATCCTGGATGATCTTTTTCTTCTTATTTACTTTGCGCAACAGGCTTTTCTTTGCCACCTCCGGCTGCAGGTGCGCCATTGATAAAATGATGCTGTAGCTGATATCCCTCGTCCACACGCCTGCCCATTCTTTTCCTGTACGGAAGGTACTGTCGGGTTCTACTGCTTTGATCATTTCTTCAACGCTCATATTGTAAACCGCATCGGCCATGTTATTGCCGGAATGGTATTGCGGAAATGCAGCAATATCTTTTGATAATTTCCAGTTGGCATCCGTTTGCTTTTCATCTTTCTGGGCGTTGAGCGTTAAAGTTGTTTCATAGATACCATCGCCATCTGCATCTTTTAATTCAAGACCTTCTTTATTGTGGAGGTTATCAAAGTCCCAATCCATGGGCAAGGTGTTACCAGCCACAAAAAGTCCTTTAAAATCTTCTTTATAAATTTTATCGCCTTTAAACGTAGTGAAGTACCCCTTCGTTTTAAAATCATTCAATACAGCATTCATATCTACTTTTATCCTGAGCCTGGTATCGGGTTTCAAATAAGTATTTGTTTCACCGGTATTGTCCTTAAGCTGCTCGCCAAACTTTATCAGCGGCGTTTCCGCTACTCCATCCACTACATTAAAATGGTGATCAACTCCTGGGAGCATTTCATTGTCCTTTCCATTCAGGCTGAACTTAAATGCAATCCTGGTACTCTGTAAAAGGTTGGCCGGGCTTTTATAATCCGAAACAATTTCTTTGTCCGACAATGCCTGTGCTGTATAAGGACCCTGCACTACGCTGTCAGCGTAAATACTGTATGCATTGGTGTGCCAGATAAGTGCCGGATCTTTTTGAGCAGACGCCTGCATACCAAACAGCATGGCAAAAATGGAGAATGGGAGTATCGATTTCATATAAGCTGATTTTGGAATTATTGTACACATTAATAAGCAGGGAAGGATCTACTTTTTGGGATCAGATTCATCCACATTGGTTACACCGCCACTTACTGCAAATTTCATTGTTTGTGTAGCACTGATATTGGTGATGGGCCTTACCCTTGACTTCGGGATGATATACACATTGCCAGCCACAGAGTATGCCATAGGAACATACACGGCGATGTACTCTTTTAAACCGAACTCTTCCATGTTTTCCTGTGTTATAAATCCAACCCTCCACACATCATTGTCATCTACATTGGCCAGTACATTTTGGGTGAACTTCTTTTTTTCACCGGCAAAGGCCTCAAAAAAATCTTTCAGGGTAGAATAGATGAATTTGATACCGGGCGTTTTTTCCAGCAACTGTTCAAAAACATCCACCACTTTACTGAAAATATAGGATGAGGAAATATACCCGATCAGCAATACAAATGCTATTACGATGATAAAGCCCACCCCGGGTATGCGCCGGATATGGCCTTCCGCATCTTCCATCAAAGAAGGAACGATACTGTGTACCGCATTGGGCAGGATGCCGTCAATAAAATTAAAGACAGCTGTAATGGCCCATATCGTGATGGTGATGGGAGCCAGTACCAATATGCCCTGCAGGAAATACTGAAACAGCTTGCGGTAATTAAAGGTGGTTTTCATAATTACTCTTTTTACCGGTCAAAGATAACTCATTCAGAACAGCAGTACCACAATGAACAGATTGTTATGAATGGCAAAAATAATGGATGGAAACTTTGGCAACGATAAAAGTTTCTGTAGTTTTGTGCCCGATATTTGATGTTATGGAAATCACAGACAGAATAAAACTGAAAGCGCACGACCTGGTGATGCAATATGGCATCCGCAGCGTAAGCATGGATGATATTGCCGGCGCCCTGGGCATGAGCAAAAAAACCATCTACCAATATTTTGCCGATAAGGATGAACTGGTGGAAGCAGTGATTGCAGACAAAATCAACGTGAACCAGGATTGCTGTATGCACGACCGGGCGAGCGCCAGGGACGCCGTTCATGAAGTATTCCTGGCGATAGAAATGATGCAGGACATGTTTGAGAATATGAACCCGGCGGTGCTGTACGACATGGAGAAATTTCACCCCAGGGCCTATGCCCATTTTACGCAGCACAAATCCACCTTCCTGTATAAGATCCTTAAGGAAAACCTTGAAAGAGGTATTAAAGAAGAACTCTACAGGCCGGATATTGACATTGATGTAATGGTGCGGTTGCGGCTCGAAAGTATGATGCTTGCATTTAACCAACATGTATTTCCGCAGAACAAATACAACATGGTGCATGTGGAAACGGAATTAACCGAACATTTTCTTTTTGGAGTTGCATCACAAAAAGGACACAAATTGATCTTAAAATACCAACAAGAGCGAATAAAAAAGAACACGAATGAGAAAAGAAACTAATGCCGTATTAACTGCTGCTATGGCTTTATTGCTGATAGCGGCAAAACAAACTTCCGCACAGGGCAAACATGATTTTTCATTAAAGCAAACAGTGGATTACGGACTGAAAAATGCAGTGCAGGTAAAAAATGCATTGCTGGATGTTAAAATTCAGCAGCAAATAAACCGGGAAATTACAGCGGCGGCATACCCGCAACTGAACGGCAGCATTGGAGCCACACACTACTTTAATATCGCCGTAACAACTCTACCAAACTTTATTAGTCCGGCCACTTACCAGGTACTGATCGATCAGGGTGTAAAAGATGGCAATGGACAGCCTATTACAACGCCTGCCGGTGGTTTTGGAAATATAGCAGCACAGTTTGGTGTACCCTGGACAGCAAATGGTGGCTTAGATATGTCCCAGATATTATTTGACGGGCAGGTTTTCGTGGGGCTGCAGGCGAGGACTACGGCAATGGATGTGGCCAACAAAACTGCCGCCGTAACTACAGAGCAAATCAATGCCAACATTCAGAAAATTTATTACCAACTGGTGGTAGGTCAGAAACAACTGGGCAGTATCCAGGCCAACATCGACCGATTGGAAAAACTGTTGCACGACACAAAAGAGATCTACAAAAATGGTTTCGCAGAAAAACTGGATGTAGATAAAGTGCAGGTACAATTAAATAACCTGAATACAGAGAAAGAAAAAATACTCAACCAGTTGAATGCGGGCAATGCAGGACTGAAATTCCTAATCAACATGCCGCAGAAAGATACGTTGACATTAACGGATGGATTAACCGATGATGATGTAAAGGCAAACATATTGGATAGTTCATATAATTACGGCGACCGCAAAGACATTCAGTTGCTGACTGCTGTAAGTAAACTCAATGGTTTTAATGTGAAGCGTTACCAGTTGAGCAGAATCCCAACCATTGCGGCCTTCGGTTCTTACTCAAAAAACGCACAGCGAAACAAGTTTGATTTCTTTGGAGCAGGTGATTGGTTTACAACATCACTTGTGGGAGTAAAAATTTCAGTGCCCATTTTTGATGGCTTTGCCAGGAGGGCAAAAATTGAAAATGCCAGGCTGACGCTGGAAAAATCGAACAACAATTTGCAGCAGGCAAAAGAAAACATGGATTACGAGGCTGCTACCATCAGGATGAAGATAAAGACGGCTATACTTACGCTGGATAATCAAAAACAAAATATAAAACTCGCAGAAGAAGTTTATAACAGTACCAGGAAAAAATATGAACAGGGACTCGGCAGCAACCAGGAAATTTATACCGCACAGGCAGAATTAACAGTGGCTCAAAATAATTATTACAACGCCCTGTATGATGCCATCGTAGCCAGGATCGATTACCTGAAAGCTACCGGAAAACTATAATCAACATTACTATCAACCAATTAACAATACAACAATGAAATTATATTTAACAACAGGCCTGGCAGCAATACTATTATTGTCATCCTGCGGCAGCAGTAAGAAAGATGACAACGCCGTTTTGAATGATAAAAAAGTGAAGCTGGAAAAATTAAAAAAACAGCAGGACGATATCAACAAACAGGTCTCTGCCCTTGAAACCGAAATAACAAAACTTGACACCAGCGCCGCCAACTCACACAAAACTAAACTGGTGGCCGTACAAACATTGGTGGCCGGTGACTTTACGCACTACATAGAATTACAGGGCAAGATAGATGGTGAAAATATTTCTTACATCGCTCCCAGGGGACAGGGTGGATTGGTAAAATCAGTTCTGGTAAAACAGGGCGATCATGTAAACAAGGGACAGTTATTGTTAAGACTGGATGATGCAGTGCTTAGGCAGCAGGTTGCTGCAGTCCGCCAGCAGATGGAGGGCGTTAAAACCCAGCTCACGCTGGCAAAAAGTATCTACCAGCGACAAAGTAACCTGTGGGCACAGGGCATTGGTTCCGAAGTGCAGCTACTTACTTATAAAACAAATGCTGCTGCATTGGAAGACCAGTTGTCTGCGATAGCAGAACAGGTAAAACTGGCACAGGAGCAGTTAAACACTACTAATGTGTACAGCGATGTAAGTGGTGTGGCAGATATCGTAAACATCAGGGTAGGTGAACAGTTTGTAGGACAAACAACCGCCGGGCCACAAATAAAAATTGTAAACAATACTGCTCTTAAAGTGGTAGGGAATATCCCGGAAAATTACCTGGGAACAGTGAGTAAAGGCAGTCCTGTAATTGTACAGCTACCAGACGTAAATAAAACATTCAATGTGTCGGTAAGTTTTGTAGGCGCATCAATTGATGCCATCAACAGGGGCTTCGTTGTTGAATCGAAATTGCCCGGCGACCCGGCTTTAAAACCTAACCAGATCGCTTTGATGAAGATCAAAGATTATGCAGCGGCCAATGCCATTTCTGTTCCGCTGAACACATTGCAAAACGATGATAAGGGAAAATTCGTAATGGTAGCCAGCACTGAAAATGGCAAGCTGGTCGCAAGAAAACGGCCGGTTACCATCGGCCAACTCAACGGCGATGTGCTCGAGATCAAATCTGGTTTAAAAGCAGGTGATGTGTTGGTGACAGAAGGTTTTGCAAGTTTGTATGAAGGCCAGTTCCTTACATTGAAATAACCTCCATTAGAAATCTTAAGAGGCAGGAATGGCCTGGCTGAAAATGATTTTCACGGCTGTTAAGCCTGCGATAAAACTAACCGCATCTCCGCATCATTTTTAAGGAGCGGAAACAGATAAAACTATTGTATGAGTGTACTAGAAAACATAACCGAAAAATTTAAGGAGTTTAAACCAACCTCCTGGAGCATCAGCAACAAAACCTCTATTTACCTGGTGATGTTATTTGTGTCGCTGGCGGGTATTTACCAGTTCATGACCCTGCCCAAGGAGCAGTTTCCTGATATTGTGATACCCACCATATATGTGCAAACCATTTATGTTGGTAATTCACCAAAGGATATCGAGAACCTGGTAACAAGACCTATAGAAAAGCAGATCAAGGGAATTACCGGTGCCAAGATCAAAAAATTTACCAGCACCTCACAGCAGGACTATTCAGCGATCGTGGTTGAATTTGACACAAAAGTAAAAACAGACATTGCGCTGCAAAAAGTTAAAGATGCGATCGACAAGGCCAAGCAGGATTTGCCGACCGATCTTACGCAGGAGCCCACAGCGCTGGAAGTAAACCTGAGCGACCAGCCCATCATGTATGTGAACCTGAGCGGCGATTATGATATGGTGCGGCTGAAAACATTTGCAGATGATCTGAAAGATAAGCTGGAAGATCTTCCGCAGATCAACAGGATCGATATTGTGGGTGCACCGGAAAGAGAGTTCCAGATAAATGTAGACAATTACAGGATGCAGACAGCGGGCATTACATTCGATGATATCGCCAATGCAGTAGCAAGAGAGAACATGGATATTTCCGGTGGATTGCTGGATGTAGGTTCAATGAAACGAAACCTGCAGTTAAAAGGACAATTTCACACTTCTTATGATATTGAAAAAGTACTGGTCCGCAATACCGGCGGCGCTCCCATTTATTTAAAAGACATTGCAGAAATCAAAGACACTACCAAAGCTGCCGAAAGTTTTGCCAGGCTCGACGGCAAGAACGTTGTTACGCTGAACATCATCAAACGCAGTGGTGAAAACCTGATAGAAACAAGTGAAGGTGTTAAAAAAACGGTAGAAGAAGGTAAAGGTGTATTGTATCCAACCAACCTTAAAACAGTGATCACCGGCGACCAGAGTATTAAAACAAAAAGCTCTTTTACCGACCTGGTGAATTCTATCGTGATCGGGTTTATACTGGTATTGATCGTACTCATGTTTTTTATGGGTGTAACCAATGCCTTCTTTGTGGCCCTGTCTGTTCCGCTGAGCATGTTTGTAGCCTTCGTTTTTTTGCCTGGTGCCGACCTCATCGTTGGTACGCATGTAACGCTCAACTTTATTGTGTTGTTTGCCCTGCTGTTTGGGCTGGGTATTATTGTAGATGATGCCATTGTGGTGATAGAAAATACCCATCGCATTTTCGTAGATGGTAAAGGAAAGATCCCCATCAATACGGCCACCAAAATGGCGGCAGGGGAAGTGTTTGTGCCGGTGCTTGCCGGAACACTCACTACGCTGGCACCCTTTTTCCCGCTGTTATTCTGGCCGGGCATCATTGGGCGTTTTATGGTGTATCTCCCTACCATGCTTATTTTTACCCTGGCAGCTTCATTGGTAGTTGCATTCATCATGAACCCGGTATTTGCGGTTGACTTTATGAATCACCCCGAATCGGATAAGAAAGAGCCCAAATCTGCCATCTTTAAAAAACCTGGTTTCTGGATACCCATCGCTGCCGGTATTTTACTCGACCTGTCAGGCGCCACCTTCCTGGGGAACCTGCTTATTTTCTTTATGTTTTTGGTATTGCTGAACAGGTATTTTATCAACGATGCCATTCACTATTTTCAAAATCATGCATTGCCGTGGATCATGGGGCATTATGAAAGTTTGCTTCGCTGGGCCTTAAAAGGGTGGAGACCTGTTCATTTATTACTCGGTATTGTTGGTGTGCTTATATTATCGGTAGTTATATTTGGTATCTCAATGAATAGCGGCCGTGTGGGGGTTGTTTTCTTTCCACAGGGTGATCCCAACCAATTGTACGTATACCTCAAACTGCCTGTAGGAACAAGCGTTGAGTATACCGACTCTGTAACCAGGCTGCTGGAAAAAAGAGTGAATAAGGTATTGGGGGTTGATCCTGAAACAGGCAAGACAAACCCGGTTGTAGAAAGTGTGATCAGCAATGTGGCCATCGGGGCCAGCGATCCTGCATCAGGTGATAGAAGTACCAGGAGCGAACTGGGCAGGGTGCAGGTATCGTTTGTAGAATACGAGAAAAGACATGGTGTATCTACCAGGCCTTATCTCGACCAGATCAGGGCAGAGATGAAGGGCATACCGGGGGCAGAGATCAGTGTGGCGCAGGAAAGCAGTGGCCCACCAACCGATCCTCCCATCAATATCGAAATTGCAAGTGAAGATTTTGACGGGCTGGTTAAAACAGCGGTGAATCTTAAAAATTACCTCGACTCGATACAGGTGCCGGGTGTGGAAGAATTAAAAATGGATGTAGACCTCAATAACCCGGAGATCACCTTAACGGTTGACAGGGAAAGAGCATTGATACAGGGCGTATCTTCTGCACAGATCGGCCAAACCATCCGTACCGGGTTATTTGGAAGGGAAGTTTCAAAAATAAAGGAAGGAAAAGATGAATATAAAATTCAGTTGCGCAATAATGAGATGCAACGGAAAGATTTGAGTAACCTGCTCAATATGCGGGTGAGTTTCCGTGATATGGCAACCGGGTCTACAAAGAATATTCCTATCAGTGCACTGGTAAAAATTGAACCTACCAGCACTTTCGGAAGTGTAAAACGTAAAAATCAAAAACGGTTGATCACCCTCCGCTCCAATGTACTCACCACAAAGGGATACAATGCTACCGGGGTAAACCTGGTGATCGCCAACCACATTGCGGCATTTAAAAATACAGCCGATGGTGTTACCATCAAGCAAACCGGCGAGGGTGAACAGCAGGCAGAAACCGGCGCCTTCCTTTTATCTGCCCTTGTGATTGCATTGATGATCATTTTGTTTGTACTGGTGATACAATTCAATAGCGTAAGTAAACCTATCATCATTCTCACAGAGATCATTTTTAGTGTGATCGGTGTACTACTGGGTTTTTCAATATCGGGTATGCAGGTATCTGTATTGATGACAGGATTGGGTATTGTAGGATTGGCCGGTATCGTAGTAAAGAACGGTATCCTGGTAATTGAATTTGCAGATGAGTTGAGGAGCCGCGGTATGAAAACCAGGGAAGCTGTGATACAGGCGGGTAAAACACGTATCATACCGGTACTGCTTACAGCCCTTGCAGCAATACTGGCCTTTATCCCGATCGCAGTTGGTTTCAATATCAATTTCGTTACACTATTCTCTGAACTTGATCCGAAAATTTTCTTCGGCGGCGATAACGTGGCATTCTGGAAACCATTGAGCTGGACGATCATTTTTGGTTTGGCCTTTGCGTTCTTTATGACGCTGGTATTGGTGCCCGCCATGTACCTGATCGCTGAAAGACTGAAAAGACCAATGCGGAATATGTTTGGTGGCAAGTGGATCAGCTTTATGGGCATTCCGCCATTGATCTTCCTTTTCATGCCACTGATGATCGTTACTTATTTCCGCCACGGAGCAGATGTAAAACGCAGAAGAAGAAGGTTAAAAGATGATGCTGCTGCCAGCGAAAGCTGGTTTGGAAGCTGGTTGTAAAACAAAACAACTCTCTCATAGAGGTGCCGTTTCAAAACAAACCGATTGGTAACACTGGGTTTCTGTCCGAATGTTTCCCCTGATCTGTTTTTGAAACGGCACTTTTTTATTTTCCGGCAAAAGGAAGACAGCTCCATTAAATAGATTCCTGGCTGTAAATATCGCAGATAATCAACTGTTTATCAACTATTTAAAAAATGGCACAATTCAGGCTCCCCTTATCTGAGACAGGAAATGGGCAGTGGAAAAGAACAGTTAATTCAGCTTAAAAAAAACAAGCGATTTAAAAAAATTAGCTGAACTTTGCAACGGAAAGCAGTTAAAAAGCTTCTTGTAAAAGAAACAACAAACTGAACCACCAGCAATTAAAGCTACCTGACATTCAGGGCTTTTCTTCTCATTAATCCCATTCCTGTAAAAGCATTTTTCCAGTATCCATCGAAAGCCAGGATTTTAAAAAAATTCTCAGGCAAGTTTTTAACCGTACCGGAAAATGAAAACAGGAATTATGAAAAAAGCTATTTACATCGCCGCATTTATCGCATCCGTTGGTTCTGCCAATGCACAGATCGCTGCAGGTATGGTAGCGGCTTCTTTAGTTAACAACAGTATTGTTGCACCGGATGTAAATCTTAAAGCGGCATTCAATAATAATGTAGGAGAGATCAGTTGGAATGCACTGGAACAGATCAAAGTCCGCCGTTATGAACTTGAAAAAAGTGCTGACGGAGAAAATTTCAGCTATATCACTGCTGTTGCAGGCAGTAACAACAGCTATCATATTGCAGATGCGAATGTGCTGGAAAGCAGGAATTATTACAGGATCAGGATCGTGGATGCAGAAGGCAATTCCATTTACAGCAGGATCACTTTGCTTGATGCCAGGACCAGTGCAAATGAAATAAAAGTGTTGCCTACGCAATTGAATCAGCAGTTATTTATCTGGGTACCAGTTAATACAACCATCAGCAAGGCTGTAATTGCCGATGCAAGTGGCAGAACAGTGATCGGTAATGCAGCGGTTCGCAATACCACCAATCTTTCTTCCATTGAAACTGCCGGTTTGCCGGCAGGCCTGTATAATATCAACCTGCAAACCAGCAAGGGGGAGGTGATCAAACTGAAATTCAACAAACAGCCTTAACCTGGTACCACACAAATATATTTTTAGCCTTGTGAAATAATCGCAGGGCTTTTTTGTTTCGCATAACAGCTAATATATATTTTTACAAAAAAATTGCCATGATACAAAACCATGAAATTGACTACCGCATTTACGGTGAAGAATTACAATTTGTAGAAATTGAACTGGATCCGAATGAAACAGTGATCGGAGAGCCGGGTGGCTTTATGATGATGGATAACGATATTCAAATGCAAACCATTTTTGGGGATGGCAGCCAGCAACAGCAACAGGGTGGCTTGCTGGGCAAATTGCTGAGCGCCGGCAAACGGTTACTGGTGGGTGAAAATTTATTTATGACAGCTTTTACCCATACCGGCCAGGGAAAAAAGCATGTAAGTTTTGCAGCACCTTATACAGGAAAGATCATTCCGCTTGACCTTTCAAAACTTGGAGGCAAGATCATTGCACAAAAGGATGCCTTCTTATGCGCTGCCAAAGGTGTGAGTATTGGGATAGAGTTCCAGCGCAGACTTGGAACGGGGATATTTGGGGGAGAAGGATTTATTATGGAAAAACTGGAGGGAGACGGGATGGCATTTGTACATGCCGGAGGTTATGTGATCGAAAGAGAATTGCAGCCCGGTGAGATCCTGAAAATTGATACCGGCTGCGTGGTAGCTTACACAGCAGGTGTTGATTTTGACATCGAATTTATCCGTGGTATCAAAAACTGGATGTTTGGGGGAGAAGGGTTGTTCTTTGCGATACTGCGTGGTCCGGGTAAAGTGTGGATACAATCATTGCCCATCAGCAGGCTGGCTGGCAGGCTGCAGCAATATGCTGCGGTTGGCGGCAGAAAAGAAGAAGGAAGTATCTTAGGCGGACTTGGGAACTTACTTGATGGAAGAGAATAAACTATGAATTGTTCTCATCCGGCTTAGGGTTGTATAAACCGGATCCGTTTCCTTGAACTTAAAAAATCAGTTCCCATTGATCATTGTGTTTTGCTTGGCTTAACAGGTGGTTAATGGGATTTTTTATTCACCTGTATTTTATGAAAACATCGCTATAAAATTATCTGCATTAGACAGCAGGCTGTATTCCCTGGATATTTTTTTTCTCCCTTCCCTACCCATTCTTTTTCTTAATGCTTTATCCAGGATCAGTTTCTCCATGGCGTTGTACCACTCTTCTGCTGAGTTGCACAGATATCCGTTGATATTATTCTCAATGATCTTTTTGTTTACGCCAACAGGTGAGGAAACCGAGGGTATCTCCAGCGCCAGGTATTGAATTAATTTAAAGCCGCATTTTCCTTCGCTCCATTCATCCTGGGATAATGGCATCAATCCCACCTGGCAGGTGGCCAGTTCGGCTACTTCGTTTTCTGCTGTCCATTCTACGTATTGCACATTCTTCAAACCCAGCAAAGGTTGCTGGTTACAGATAACCTTGATATTGAAATCATATTTCTCCTGTAGTCTTTTAAGTACGGGCTGTACCATGTAGAGGTATTTTAAAGTGGAGAAACTGCCTGTCCAGCCGATCGTTACCTTATCAACATCGTGGTTGGCTAGTATATTATGATGCTGTTCTGTATCCACACAGGTTGGATTGTACACTACCGTTTGATTGTATTGCCTGGCATAATTGCATAAAAATTCATTACCACAACTCACTTTATACGACCATTTACAGATCAGCGGCACTTTATCTACATTTCGAAGTACACGGGGCACATGGTTCTTTTCCGACTCCTGGTGCAACCAGATGGCACCGTCAAAATCATAGACCAATTTTTTTTTCAGGAGCTTTGCCAGTATCCATTCAAATACCGGCGGACCCACCGGCGTGGCACCAAGTTGCAGGAATATGAAATCATATTTTTTAACCCGGAACAATAAAAAGAACCTGCGAAAGAAGCCCTTGAGTACGGACAGGGTTTTTTGAAATACAAAGCCAGACCTGAATATATATTTATAGTCATGGCTGTCGATAAATGAATGCGTGGTGACTTTAAAGCCATTTTTTTTTAACAGGCCTTCATACAATTCAAACCGGAAACGCTGACCCGGAGATACATTTTCGGGGTACTGGACCATGAATAAAATTTCTTTTTTGTCTGCTTGCATGATGTGGGTTGCGAAGATAAATTTATTTTAAAACCTTTTAAATGAATTAAAAATGGCATTTTGAGTATATCACTTTATTTTTGTCCAAATTGAACAAGTTAATAATGGTTTCATATAAGCAAGAACCACTAACTACTGTAGCAGGAAAAAACAGGGAGATAGCAGTATTCACAACAGAGGGGGAAAACATTGATAGTGAGGTAGTAAAATCATTTGGTGAGGAGTGGCTTAAATTTCAGCATTTTTCTGATGAGATGATAGTAAGGTGCGGAGAGGAATATTTTGATCTGGTTTCTGAAGACATTTTAAATAAACAAAGCTATGTGCTTGATATTGGCTGTGGTACCGGCAGGTGGACGAAATACCTTACCGGCCGTGCTGGCTTTATTGAAGCGGTAGACCCCAGCAATTCGATCTTTGCAGCCGATAACCTTCTTGAAAACATCCCCAATGTTAGGCTTACCAAGGCGGCCATTGAAAGCATTCCCTTTAATGATGAAACATTTGATTTTGTCATGAGCGTTGGTGTGTTGCATCATACTCCCAACCCTGCAAAGGCAATGATCGATTGCGTAAAAAAAGTGAAAAAGGGAGGTTATTTCTACTGTTATTTATACCACAATCTCGAATCGAAAAACTGGTTCAGTAAAGCACTATTCTGGTCGGGCGAACTGGTACGAAAAGTTGTTTGCCGCCTGCCCATGCGTACCAAGGCATCTGTATGCGATGTAATAGCAGTGATTGTTTACCTGCCACTGATCGTATGGGTTCGTTTTCTGATACTGCTGGGCTTTAAGAAAACAGCTTTAAAAATGCCCCTGGGCGCATATCACAACAAATCATTCTTTATTATCCGGAACGACTCTCTCGATAAATTTGGCACCCGGCTCGAACACCGGTATTCAAAAGAAGATATACTAACTATGATGCAGCAGGCTGGCCTCACAGATGTGCGGATCAGCGATGGCATACCGTACTATCATGCGATTGGACGAAAAGCAGGGTAATTGCTAAAACGACAAAGCTATTGTTGGAGGCAGGTTCGGCTTTTGTTGAACAGGTCTGTATTTTAATTATCAATAAATGGTAACTTCTTCAAAAACCACTTTACTGGTATGCACATTGACCTGCTTATAGTCTTTCACCAATTTAATATGATCTGCAATCTTTTGCTTTTCAAAAGCATTCAGTTTCGAATTGCGGGTGGAAGATAGGAATGCCTGGAGTTTAAAAAGGCCGAAGACCTGGTAAGCCATTTTTTTGATACGTGTAATAACGACTTCCTTTTTCAACTCAAAAGAACTGAGATGTCCGTTATAATACATCTTCAGCGACCTGATGATACTTTCGCTGCTTAGCTTATAGTTATTAATGCTCACATTTCCCTCCCTGTAAAGGAATAAATGCTCCTCCAGCCTGGTGTATTTCATCTTGCCCCAGGTTCTGCACCAAAGTTCAAAATCCTGGCCTCTTTTAAATTCTGCGTTGTATTTATTTTTTTTGAACCAACTTGCTTTTGCAATGATCGTTGGATGAAAAAACACGGTCTTCTGTGTCAATATTTCCCTCAAATTGAGGTTTGACAGGTCATTCACTTTCCTTTTACCAATAGGAGCGCCATCAGTATCTATAATATAAGCCAGGCAATCGATCAGATCAATGTTTCTATTGCTGATGAGTACCCTCATCTGTTTTTCCAACTTCTCAGGCAACATCATATCGTCCGCATCCATACGGGCTATGTACTCTCCTTTTGCCAGGTCTGTGATCTGGTTCAGCCTGTACCCAACCCCCGTGTTTTTGCCCCCGTGAATAAGCCTGATCCTGTTGTCGATCCTTGAAAACCTTTCCGCTACTTTGTAAGATTCATCTGTTGATCCATCATCAATGAGGATAAATTCAAAATTCGTATACGTTTGCAGCAATACGGACTTGATCGCCTCTGCAAGCGTTTTTTCGTTATTATAGAAAGACAAACCAACAGTAACAAGTGGTAAATTTCTTTTTTGCATAGGCCCGTCACTTATTTTTTAAATAAAAAATGAAAGCTGGCAGATTCTGCAGCCAATACCCTTTTGAAAGCAATAGGGAAAACCACTTGCTTTAAAAAGCTCAATTTATAAAACAATTGTTAAAGAAGGAAATCTGGGGGCATTTATTTATCAGGAGGCCTTAAAAGCCCTAATCTCCGCTATTACGGCGGAAACCTGTTTTACCTGTTCAGCATCCAGCGGGGTATTTCTTTTGGCGGAGAGGAAATGCTGCATGTGAAGGAGTGCAAACATGCGGTAAAGGGTGGATTTAAGGTGAGATCTAATAATTTCAATCCAGAGCTCCTGTTTCGACATTACCTCCAGGCCATATTTGCGAAGCATTTTTCGGTGTGTGCGGTTACTGGTGGTGTAGGCTTTGATATTCACCTTACCCTCCCGGTATAAAAACAGCGGGTCATAAACCCTGGAAAAAACGGTATTGTTAAAGGTTCGGCACCACAATTCAAAATCCTCCGACCGCAGGTAATCCTCATCATACCTGTTTTTGCGGTACCAGCTGGCTTTTGCAATTACTGTTGGGTGAAACAGCAATACGCTTTTGAACGCCTTTTTTCGATCCCAGGTACTAAGATCGCTCATGCCCCGCTTGCCCGTTGGCCTGTCATTTTCATCAATCGTGTATGCGGCAGTATCGATCACATCAATGCTTTTGTCATTCATGAGCACCTGCAACTGCTTTTCCAGTTTGAGTGGCATCATCATATCATCTGCATCCATCCTGGCTATGTACTCCCCCTTTGCAAGGTCGATCACCTGGTTGAGCCGGTAAACCAAGCCCCTGTTCACAGCATCCCTCATCAACTGTATGCGGCTGTCGTTTTGCGCAAATTCCCGGGCAATCTCATAAGAGTTATCCGTTGATCCATCATCCAGGAGGATCAGTTCCCAATCCTGGTACGATTGCAGTAAAACAGACCTGATGGCATTCGCCAGCGTTCGCTGACTATTGTAAAACGGTAAGCCGATGGTGAGCATTAATGTGTGAAATTTCTGTTTATCAGACTGGAATCTTGCCCGGTAACCCGGACGCAACCCAAAACTAACAACTCCTACCCGATCTTTATCCAGCTTTCCGGCAAAAGATCACTGGTTTTATGAACTTGCTTTGTATGCCAGAGTTCCGGTGCCACCACTATCTTTTCCGGGTTGCTGTTTAACCATGCGCCCCACCAGCTAAAAGTACTGTTGGCAATGATATTGTGCCGGCAGTTGCTCATGAGGTACATATCTTCAAAATGCTGATTGCCCGTAACGAAAACATACTGCGGTCCTGTAAAATTTTCCCTGCACCAGGCGATGTCGTCTGTAAAAATAAAAAACTTTGTATCGTCAACTGCTTTTGTAAAAACCGGCATCGCTTTTTGATAGTAACTCATTGAGCAGGCAGGCAGGTATTTGTGATTTAGATAATCGCCCCGTCTTACATGAATGCTAACTGAATTTGAAGTGGTGATCTGTGCAAGCATATCTGCCACTGCCTGGCCGGATGGCTGGGCCAGCGTGCAGTGCCGCCGAATCAAATCATCTACCGGTTGTAAATATTTAAAAGCCTGCCAGTATCCCTCGTAATAGCAGTTATCCCTTACCTGCACCTGATCAAAAGCGGATGGCTCATTGGGTTCAACGACATGCGTTTTTAGCAGGGCGGGGAAATGCTGGGCAATTTTACGCTCCAGCCTCGCCAGGTATATGTTGCTGAAGTATTTTTTTTGATTGACTTCTGCTTGTGTTGCCAGCGGCATCTCTACATTGAAAAAAGAGATGGCCAGGTCTCTCTGTGTAAAACTATTCAGTGTGTTGGTAACCTGTATATCATACTTCACTTCGGCACCGAGTATCGCCGCCAGGTATTTGCCAAAACTGTACTGAAAAAGCTGGTTGCCCAGTCCGCCCCATATTTTAACAATGATCATATTGACTAACTACTTCTTTTTTATTGAGGTACGCAGGAAAAGTAACGCTCAGGTATTTGGGGTACCGGCGCTGCAGGCTTTCGTAATCTGCAAGCATGTTTTTGGTAAGCATTTTTTCTTTCCAGGGCAGCAACTGTTTGTGTTCGGCCGCTACATAATTGCCAAATAATTCAAACTCCGAAAAGCCGGATACATCATCGCTGTCAAGACTTTCGATGATCACTTTGTCCCAGGACAAACCGGTACCGTTGTTGGTTTCAATTTCACGGTGCAGGTTTTTTAATTCCTCCTTGTCAAATATCATTTTGTGAGAAACATAAGAGAACCAGGAAACAGGATAAAACTGAAGCAGTTTTTTGATATTCTTATAATAAGGCGCATTGTATTCGCTGGATTGATAGAATACTTTTTTTTGGTCTGCGGTAATAAAGATGTGCGGCTTTAATAAAATGTGATCTGCATCTATGGCCAGGTAATAACGGCCTGTACCTATACGGCCAGAAAGTTTTACCAACTGCTGAAATATCCATCCGCTCCTGTTCAATCCTTTGTGTGAGCCGGCGGTGATCGTGTAATCAATATCTGATGGTGCATATCCCAGTAAGGTAGCTTCATTTAAAAACTTCACATCATACCGGTTTGCGAAATCTACAATAGCCTGGCTGTGGGGCGATACCAGGTATATGTTGTTGATGGGATGATCTACATTTTTTCGTAGCCCCTCGATACAGAGCGGTAATATCGCCAAATCGTTCTCAATTGCAGGGATCACTACATCAATGCTCACACCAGGAGCTGGTTTTACTGCAGCAGCGGGAAAACCCGACCACAGCAGGTAAAGCAAATGGCGTGTTTTCTGTATGATCAACTGGCGGATTCTTTTAATCAAAACTCAACTAAAATTTAGGTGTGCTGTCTTCTTCAATCTTTAACCAACAATTACCTGCCGGTTAGGGCCAGCCAGAGGTAAGCAAATTTTTCCTGCCAACTGGTACGGGGGTTCTTAAAAAATATCACGGAATACAAAACCATTTTTACCCGCCAGAAAAGGTACAGGAAAACTGGCAGGTGTTTTTTATAAACATACCGCAGGCTGAGAAAACTGCACCTTCTTTTAAAAAAGCTTTCAGATGATCGCCCTTCGAGGTGAACGATACTTTTTTCATTCAGTATCATTGACGTGTAGCCGCTTTTTCTCATCCGGTACTGGAGTTCGAGTTCTTCTTCATACAAAAATATATTTGTATCAAAACCGCCGAAAAAATCAAATACTGCTTTCTCCATAAACATACCAGCGCCTACTACAATCCCTACAATTGCGAAATAATTGCGGACCATCTCTTCCTTTTGATCTGCTACCTTAGTTTGCTGCAGGCCATGGCTGATGGGATAGGGAAAATTACCAAAAGAATGTGCGACAGTATGGTCTTCTGACAACAGCAGCGAACCGATCACACCCGGTTTTAGGTGCCGGTGTAAATTGTAAAATGTTACAAATTTTTCCAGCACATTGCCGATGATGATGGTATCGGAGTTGAGCAGTAAGATAAATTCACCGGTGGCCTTACCCACACCGATATTATTGGCCGTACCAAAACCCAGGTTTGTTGCATTGGCAATAACCGTGATTTCAGGGAACTGTTGTTGCAGGTATGCTACGCTGCCGTCGGAAGAGTTATTGTCTACTACAATTATTTCGTATGATAAAGGAGTGAAATGATCTTGTACTGAGCGTATACAGTTGTATGTAAGCTCCCGGGTGTTGTAGTTAACAATTATAATGGAGGTATAAGCTTTGTTCAAAACGTAGTGACTGAGATTTTATAGGTAAGATCAACTTCTTTTCAGGCCGCTTCCCGTGCTGCTACTTCGATGACATCCTCTTCCGAAAACCTGAACAGTACGGCGATCACAATTGTGCCAATCACAGATATCATTGCGGTTTTATTGTACAGGCTGTAATAAAAAAGGCCATTGAGCGGCAATTGGAAAATAAGAAAGAACAACAGTATCTGCTGAAATTTCAATGAGTTTTGCAGGGAGTTGCGGCGGATAAAAAATGCGGCTGCGGAATAAAAAATTGTGTACAGCACAATGCCGGTAATACCCATGTCGATGTACCAATCGCCCAAGAAAGTTGAAAACACCCCAATATCCATTTGGATGGAGCGTTTGTAAACGGCGAGGTCGAAATTGGTGGCATGAAGCCAGTCATACATAAAAGGAAATATCCTGGCCAGGGTATATCCCTTGTGTTCAAAATTTGCAAAAAAATCGTTGAAGTTTAAAAATATCTGGCCGGCATAATCCAGCAGGCTGAATGCTTCATCATAATCAGTGGCGCCGCTGAAAGAACCGGAAAAGCGCATCATGGTAACCGAAACAAGGTAAACGGTAAGAATGGAGAATAATGCAACGGAGAACAGTACTACTTTTTTTCTTACCCGCTTTGGCATATCGCCTTTAAAATACAAGAAGCAGGAAATAAATACAAGGATCCAGTAAATGGTTTGCGTGCGGCCGCCCGACATCAACCCGTTTACAATGGTACTCATTGAAGCCACCAATAGCATGATGTTGAACCAGGCCGGGTTCTTCAAATAGGTACGGGAATAAAAGAAAAAAACCAGCAGCAGCACATAGAAATCTGAAAAATGCCCGAGTATCCACATACCGATCGCTTCCAGTGCATTTACACTGTACACATTGTACAGCCCGGCTTCCCTTAAAGTTTTAGGATCGATGGAAAGCACTACCAGCATTGCTTTCAGCAGTAACAAAATGGCGAGGCAGTTAATTACAATAAAAAACAGGGATATGCCATAAAATAATTTTTTATCCGGCAGTAATACCCTGTAACACTTCGACTGGCTGCCCGACATAAAAGGAAGAAAAAATATGGTGAGGGTTACACAGTAAAAGATGACTGATGACAACCTGATCTCGATGTCGTGGTATTTAAGAAAATCAACACTGTATAAGAAAACAGACAACAGGGCAGAAAAAGCATAGAGCAGGAGCAAAAAACTGCCCAGGTTAAAGGTCTTTGTCCGATAACAATTGATTATTAAAAGGCTGAGAAAATAAATGAATGGTATGTATATCATAAGCCCGTCTTAAACCCGATCCTTTTTACCACGGTTGCGATATCGGCTCTTGAGATCTGCAATTGCTTATATAGTTCATGAGGCCATCGCCAGTTATTGTAGAGTTGCGCTATGCCCGGGGCCAGCACCATTGCCCACAAACCCATGTGAAAGAAATAAAACATACTCAACAATAAACAAATTGTTACTGCTGCGGATGTAAGGGATGCTTTAAAAAAAGGCACTTCATTATTGGTTAGTAACACGCCTGCTGCTGTGCCATGGTTACTTTCCAGGAAGGAAATGATGATGGCGACGAGTATCAGCAGGGTAGGCATAATTTGCGTTTTGCTCCCGATCAACGTAAGGCCCCACTTGCCCAATAATAACAATACGGTGGCACCGGCGAGGTAAGTTAACAGGAGAACGATCTGCCCTTTTAAGTAAACTTCCTTGATCGCTTCATTGTTTTGGGCAACCCGCAGTTGTACGATCTTAGGCGTATAGGTAAGCGTATAGATCGTAGAAAAATTAGCGATCATCGATACCAGCTGGATGGTAACACCGTACGATGCGATGTCTTCGAGTTGCAAATGCAGCGATCCTATGAGGATGGAAGAGCGCTGTATAATAAAAGCACCGATCCAGGTAAGGCCTATCTTGACCGCATTGGGATAAATGGCATCCATGATCTCTTTACGGGACCGGGGTTCAGCGGCCTGCAAATTTTCTTTTATTTCCTTCGTGAAAAAATAATGGTTAACCAACCATCTTATCACTATCACCGAAATGGCCTGTGCGGAAACAATTGCCAAAATACCAAAATGCAGCAAAATAAATATGGAAGCGATCACCAGGTAGATCGACTGCCCGATGATAACAATTTGCTTTGATCTTCTTACCAGTCCTTTACCCTGCAGCAGGCAATCTAAATACTGCGTGTAAATGTTATAAGTGGAGATCACACACAGCACGATCCACGCAATGTATATTTCTGTTTGATCGCCTTTGTAATTTTTTAATAAGGAGTAGATGTAATAAGTACCCAGTGTTGTAAGCAGCAGGAACAGGATCAGCGCCATCCGCATATAAAACCATTTCATTGCTACGATCACACCTTTCAGGAGGCCATAATCAACGGATTGATCGCCGGAATCATTTGAATGAAAGCCGGTAGTTTTCAGTGTTTTGATGCCGCTGAAAATATAGGTGACATTTCTTGTAAAAGAAGGGCTGAAACCAAGGTCGAGCAATGCAGCAAAAGCAGTAATTGCCATAAACACGGACCATACACCTACCATTTCCGAAGACATGGTCCGCAAAATAAACGGCAGCAAAAAAGCGTACGATGCAATTCTAAGAATGGTTGCAGCATAGTTCCAGATCACATCTGTTTTATTGATACGCATAATGATGTGCTTTTAACCTATTCTTTTATACACATTACCGGTTAGCAGGAACAGGCAATTTTCTTGCAAACACATGCAACCCATAGTTTAATAATTCTTTAGAGCCTTTGTCTTTTTTTGAAAGTTTATTAAGGGACAATACCAGTTTCATGATGGCCATTTTATTGAACAGCGAGATCCCTTTGCCGGTATACTTTTCTGCGGAGTACTGCACCCGCAATAATTCCTGCGCCACGTATTCAAAGAAGTTACCATTCTCACTGATCTCTGTTATTTCAAAGCCGTTGTCGCCAAGATGTTTCTCATAAAAGTACCGGTTGAACCCTGTATAAAAATGATAGGGTGCAAAATGCGTAGAGCTGCAGAATGGTGCTGTAATCACCAGGTACCCCCCGGGCTTGAGCAATCTTGAAAATTCTTTGATGGCCGAAATGGGATCGGGAATGTGCTCAAATACTTCTATACACATGATGGCATCAAAGGAAGCATCGGGTTCCGGAATGGCGGTGATATCACTCACAATATCCAGCTTTGAATTGTCCCAGGTTTTTGTCTGCAACCCTTTGCCATCGCCTTCGCCATTGTACTGGCCAAAATCCTGTGATACATAGTCAAGGTGGCTGCAGTATTTTTTCTGATCCAGTTCACCGGCACCTGCATCAAGTATGCGGCTTCCGGCGGGTATTTTTTTCAATGCCGCTTCCAGCCATACCAGGCGGTTAGATAAATTGTTGGTGCCTGCAACGGCGTTGCCTTTTAAAAATTTCTTAGCTATATCAGTTAACATGAATCAGCTTGTTTTTTATTGATTTATTCACTACCTGCAATGGCTTCGCCCTCCTTAGTCACATTCGTTTTAAGAAATGATCTCAAACTACAGGGATCAGGGTGATTGCTGTACCGGTATGTAAAAATATTTGTTGTTATAAAAAAGCGAACTGCTGTACCTTTTACACAATGGGGCTAAGCCATCCACTGTTTAAAAAGCCGGCGGAACACTAAAATAAATACGATCAACAGGCCACCTAAAATACCGCCGATGATAAGGCCCATTAATTTACCCAGCTTTTCTTTTGGCAGCGGGGGAATGGGCTTGTCTATCACCTGTATCAATGGTGTTTCTTTACGCAACGTAACCCTTGCCAGCTCTGTTTGTTTGATGAGTTCTGCAAGGATGGCAACATTGTATTGTACATCGATCTGGCGGCGGGTTGAAGTGGTACGCTGCACATTCAATGCAGGATTCAATCCAAAAGTATTGTCGTTGGCAACGGCCACATCTGTAATGGCACCATTCAGCAAGCCACGGATTGAATCCGTTTGCTTTTGAATGATCTCCATATTCATCCTCGCCTTTTTATTTTTGGAACTGATGTAGAAATCAGACACCTGCTGCGCCAGCGCTTCTGTAAAATTCTTGGCAAAACTTTCGTTACCCGATTTCATTTCCAGTGTAATGATATCGACCTTTTTATCTTTTTGAATAACGTTGAGGCTTGTTTTAATGATGATCTCGTAGATAGCTCCCATCACGCTGTCCTGCGTACGGGTGAATTGTTCACGGCTGGTATTGGGTAAAAACTGCAGATCTTTTAATGCAGGTTTCTCTGCCCATTTTTTTCTCCATTCCTGTCCCTGGATAAACATCTCGGCATAAGAAATGGTTTTGTTATCTACCTGCACCGGCAGCATCAGGGTTTGCTGAATGATGGTTCTTGATTTGAATAATTCAATCAGGTTGGCACTCGCAAACATTCCACCGCCACTGCTGCCCAAATCGAAACCAAACTGGCTGGCCAGGCTCAATGCCCCACCCAGCCTTCCATCCTGCTGCTGGTCTTCGAGTGCAAAAGTAAGCGTGGCCTTATAAGATGGCTTTTGTAACCAGGCATAAAAAAATCCCAATCCACCACCCAACAAACCTACCACCACGATGATGAGCCATTTTGAAAGCAGGAAGTTGAACCATTCCCTGCCTTTAATAAAAGCATCTTTAAATGTGAATTTATTGTTTGGTACCTGTTCGCTCATTTGATTTGATATTTCTGCCATTGATACTAATTATGCAAGTGCTGCAATTGTAAGCACCTTTTTTTTACCGGGAATTATTTACGGATGATCGCAATTACAACCCCCGCCATACCAACCAGTACACTTGCAATGCTGGTGATTTCTCCTGCAGTAACCTTATTATTAGCCGGCTTTTCCGGTATCACGATCTGCGACCCCGGTGTTACTTTAGGGAAAAACTTAAAGAACAGGAAATTGCTGGTAACAGCTGCTTTACCATTGGGATAAATGATATATGCTTTCTTTTTCCAGCCCTTGTTATCAATGCCTCCTACCGCATCAATGTAATAATTTAATCCCCTTCCTTTAATGAAAGGTATCTCTGAAGTAAGCAGTACGTTGCCGGTGATCTTTACATTTTCATTGCGCTTGGCCACATCTATTTCATCACCGGGCAGCAGGGTGATATTGGAATAGTTTTCCGGGTCTTCCACAATCTTATTCCACTCGATCGGTATCACCGCATACTTTACATCTTCCTTTAATTTTTTAGTAAGCTTGGTTTCGCTGCTGTCATTTTTTTCCAGGTTAAGATTCACTTCGGTGATGGCTTCTATCTGGCTTGCCAGGATGGGACGTTTTATCTTTACCCCCATCACATCCGCCTCCGATGTTAACCCACCTGCCCGCCTGATCACATCATACACTTTTTCATTCTTATTGGCCAGTACATATTTACCGGCATAAGGCACCTGCCCTGTGATGGTGATCAGTTGTGGTTTTTCATACACTGCCATTTTACGGATATTGATCACATCAAAAGGCTTCAGGAAAAAGGTTTTTGTTTGTTCATTGTTGCTGGCATCAATTTCAATATTAAACAACTCCGCTTTGGCGGTATCATTTACATTGATGTTTTCGGATTTGATCATCCGGGCCACTTCTACTTTACTGGAAGCAGCGCTGAGCAGGCCGCCCGCCTGGATAAAGAGGTCGTTCAAACTAAGACTATCGTGGTAATCATATACGCCGGGATTTTTGATCTCACCGTTAATGGTTAGGGTATATTTTTCCTTGAATTCCAAAATGGAAAACACCGTAACCTGGTCTTCCCTGTTTAGCAGCACATTGGCGTTGTCATCGCCTCCCATCACCTTGTCAACGGCTACATTTACAATCTCTGTAGTGAGGTTTGGCTTTAACCTTACAATGATGGCCCTTTTGGTATAAGCATCTCCCCGCAAACCTTCGGCCTTTAGCAATAAATCCCTGATGCGCATACCTTCGTAAAAAGAATAGGAATTGGGCCTGTACACGGCACCCTTTATCTGCACCCTGTTCTCGTAACGGTTCAATATTTTTGATACGGTAAACACATCACCCTGCTGTGGCTGGTAATTGCCGAACTCGTTGGCAGTAAGATCTTTTACTTTGTATTCTTTGCCTGTTTTTTGGATGATGTTTACAGAAGCGGTATAAGCGACATCAGTAAACCCTGATGCATATTCAAGCACAGTAGCAAAGGTTTCCCCGGGCTTTAGCTCAAAAATGCCGGGCCTTTTCACTTCGCCCTCAATCGTGATCCTGTTTTTATATACGGGTATCCGGATCACATCATTGTCTCTTAAGCCCACGTTCTCCGACTGATCTCCATTCACCATGAATTTGTAGATGTCTATGTTGGTTACCAGTTTATTATTCCTGATCAGTTCAATGTTCCTGTAGGTGCCGAATTTGGCCGGTCCTCCTGCCAGGTATAAGGCATTGAATACGGTTGCGAGGGAAGAAATGGAATAATTGCCGGGCTGTTTGCCTCCGATAATGGTTACCCGGATGGTCCTGATCCTGTCTAATGTAACGCTCAACCTGGACTGGCCCGATCTTAATGAAGCGTAGATCCTTGAAAATGCGTTCCTGATCTTTTGAGTGGCGCCTTCAATGGTCATACCTGAAACAGATACCTGGCCCACATGCTGTATGTTCACTTTACCTTCTTCTGAAACCGGGATGGAAGCGCTGAATTCCTGCAACCCGTATAAGTTTACCTGCAGTTCATCACCCGGACCCAGTACATAATTGAGTGGGGTGGCCAATTTAAGATCGGGCTGAAAGTTCAGATCGGGATTATCAAAAAGCTCTGATCCAAAAATTTTGGCATTGGCCGTATCTTTTACCTTCACATTCTGCACCGGCTCCTGCGTTCGGTTACCCTGCTGGTTTTGTGTATTCCGGTTATTGCTAGGCTGGGTAGATGGGGCTGCGCTGAGAGAGGCCAGTCGCTCCTTTAATTTTGAAAATTCTACCGGGCTCATGCCTTTTGCAGTGAGCATGGGCTCCACCTGTTCGATGCTGAGGTTGTTGTTGTCGAGTTGTGCTTTCACCTGCGATATCTCAGCGTCAGAAAGGGTTTCCACCTTTACCGAGCTCAGATCTTTGGATCCCAGCAAACCCTGACTTTTTAGAGAAATTGAGTGAAAGAAAATAAAGTAAAGAAGAACCACATTGATTATTTTCCTCATGACCTGGTTATTAAAAAACTGCTTTAAAAATTATTTACGTTTAATACAGGGTTGATGCCGCAATCGTTTTTTCCTGTACGGTATTAAAATTGCCTGTACCGGGATACCGGCTTCGGATTCATGTCCCTGCAGATCTATGCAGGGGCTGAAAATCAGCACATGGCTGAATTTGTGCAAAATAAAGGAAAAATTGCGATGTTACCGGCTTTGCGGTCAATGATTGACTGCATACAGCGGCTTTTGTAAAACCGGGCGGGGAACCGAAAATAAATTCATTTTCAAGTCCTTTCTTTATTAATTTCATGAAAACATCGTTTAACCTGTCATATTTTTCAACCCACCCGTTATGTTTGCAACCGAAACCGACAACCGGGCGTCCCGGGCAACGATCCTGCTTAAAGACCTTTCTTCCGGCACTTATGCCAGCATTATACCCGGCTGCGGTGCCATATTAACCTCTTTTAATATCCTGCTCAGGGGCCAGCTTTTAAACGTGATCGATGGTTTTACCGGGCCGGAAGATTTTGAAAAAAATGTAACTGCCGGCGGCTTCAAAAGCTGCAAACTTTCACCTTTTGCCTGCAGGATCAAAGACTCTGTTTATACCTTCAATGGCGCACACTATGTGGCCGATAAATTTTTACTCGGCCGCAATGCCCTTCATGGGCTGATTTATGATGCGCCATTCAGCATCCTGGAACAAGGAGCAGATGAAAACAGCGCCAGCCTGGTACTGCAATATGCCTACCAGGCTGAAGAGAAAGGTTATCCTTTCAAATACGATTGCGTTGTTAGCTACCAGCTTAAAAAGAACAATGAACTATTGATCAGCACCAGTATCCAAAACCGGGATACGGTGAATATACCCGTGCAGGATGGATGGCATCCCTATTTTACATTGGGAAAACCTATTGATGAACTGGAGCTTACCCTCCGCAGCATTGAACAGGTGGATTTTGATGCTGAGATCATTCCTACGGGTGAAATGATCCCTTTCCGGGATTTTTATGATGGTGAAAAATTGGGCAGCAGGTCTTTCGACGATTGCTTTTTGCTTGACCCTGCTGCAGTTCAGCCAATGTGCAGTTTAAAAGATACAGACAATGGCGTTTTGATAGAAATAAAGCCAGGTAAGAACTATCCTTACCTGCAATTGTACACGCCACCTCACCGGAAAAGCATTGCCATTGAGAACCTGAGCGCTCCGCCAGATACTTTTAACAATGGCGTTAATTTAATTGTGCTTGCTCCGGGAGAAAGTGCGAATTTTGCCACCTCTTTCGTTATCACTTCTTTAAAATAACAGGATGAATCCCATTGCAGAAACAGTTGTAAACACATTCAAGACAGAATACAATACAATTCCGAAACTCTATTTTTCTCCCGGCCGCATCAATCTAATTGGCGAACATGTTGATTACAATGACGGCTTTGTATTGCCGGCCGCCATCAACAAAGGTGTTTACTATGCCGTATCGGCCAATGAAACCAATAAGATCAATTTTTTTGCGATCGATTTTGATGAAAAAATCAGCATTGAATATACCGCTGTTGAAAAATCGGCGGGATGGAAAAATTATGTACTGGGAGTGGTGAATGAGTTCATGCAGCTTAATAAAAACATCAGCGGTTTTAACTGTGCGTTTAGTGGAAATATTCCCATTGGTTCAGGCATGAGTTCCTCTGCTGCTGTAGAAGGCGGTCTTGCATTTGCCCTCAACGAAATATTCAATTGCGGCTTGAGCAGGAAAGAGCTGGCGTTGCTTTGCCAGCGGGCGGAACATAATTTTCCCAACATGAAATGTGGCATCATGGACCAGTATGCCAACCTGAACGGGAAAAAAGACCAGGTGTTATTGCTCGACTGCAAGACCATTGAACACCGCTATTATCCCCTGGTACTGGATCAACACAGCATTGTCCTCATCAACTCCAAAGTACATCATGAGCTGGTAAATGGTGAATACAACCTGCGCAGAAAGTGGAGTGAAGACGGGTTAAAAGTATTGCAGGCAAATGCCGGCGTTCAATCCTTTAGAGATGATGGCATTGCGGAAAAACTGGAAGCCTGTAAAAATGATATGCCTGCGGAAAGTTATGACTGCTGCAAATATGTGATGGAAGAAATTGCCCGTACAAAAAAAGCGGTGCAGTTATTGGAAAATAACGACCTGGCGGCATTTGGGCAACTGATGAATGCAACGCATGAAGGCCTTAGTAAGCTGTACAGGGTGAGTTGTGAAGAACTTGATTTTTTAGCTGCCTATACGTTGACACGTAGCAACGTACTTGGCTCCAGGCTGATGGGTGGAGGATTTGGCGGCTGCACCATTAATATTGTTCAAAAAGATAGTGTTGATCAATTCATCGCTGATATTACGGCAGCCTACCAGCAGCAGTTTAACATACAGGCAGAAGCCTATATCGTTGAAACCAGCAATGGTGTAGAGCGGATCGAATTTTGATCAAAGCCGCTCACTGAGTTCGAGCCAGCGCATTTCTTTTACATCGATCAGTTCGATGAGTTCGCCAATTCTTGCAGCCGCTTTTTGCAATTCATCAAAACCAAGGTTACCGCCGGCCATGGCTGCCTCATTATCTTCCTTTTCTTTTTGCAAAGCCGGTAATTCTTTTTCGAGGCTTTCAAACTCAAACTTCTCTTTAAAAGATAATTTTTGATTGCCCGCAGGTGAGGAAGATGGCGTTTTCGATTGTTTTAATTCCGGTTCTTTGTCTTCAACACTTTTTATAAAAGAACCGGTAAGTGTATTGTTCTTTAACTGCTCCCGGTACTGGGTATAATTGCCCGGGAAATCCCTGATGACGCCGTCTCCTTCAAAGGCGAACAAATGATCTACCAGGCGGTCCATAAAATACCGATCGTGGCTTACAATTAAAATACAGCCGGGATATTCCAGTAAAAATTCTTCCAGTGTTCTTAAGGTTTGCAGGTCAAGATCATTGGTAGGTTCATCCAGTATTAAAAAGTTAGGATTCACAAACAGCACACTCAATAAATGCAGTCTTCGTTTTTCACCGCCACTCAGTTTGCTCAGTGGTGTGTATTGCTGCTCGGCACTAAAACCAAACTTTTCCATAAACTGGCTGGCACTGATTTTACTGCCATCGGCCAATGGAAAAAATTCAGCAAAATCCTTTACATATTCAATCGCTCTTTTGTCTTCTTTGTATTGCAGGCCTTCCTGGTTAAAGTTCCCAAAAACAACGGTTTCTCCATGGTTGATCTTGCCACTATCGGGCGGCTCCTGCTGCAATGCGATCTTTAAAAAAGTTGATTTGCCGGCTCCATTTTTTCCAACAATACCAATGCGTTCGCCCCGCTTAAATGTATAATCAAATCCTTTTATCAGTACTTTATCTCCATAAGCCTTGTTTACTTTTTTCATCTCGAGGATCTTGCCTCCCAGCCTTGTCATCTTCACCTGCAGGCTAACTTCCAGTTCTTCTTTTTTCTGGCTCACCCTTTCTTCCACCTGCGTAAAAGCATCCTGGCGTGATTTTGATTTGGTGGTACGGGCCTTTGGTTGCTTGCGCATCCATTCAAGTTCTTTCCGGAAAATATTTTTGTCTTTCTGCAGTTCGCTTGCCTGCACTTCCTGCCGCAGGCTTTTCTGTTCTAAAAAATAATCATAGTCGCCGCAGTATTCAAACACTTTACCCTCATCGATTTCTATGATCTCGTTGCAAACGGCATCCAAAAAATAGCGGTCATGCGTAACCAGTAAGAGCGTGATCTTTTGTGCACTTAAAAAATCTTCCAGCCATTCGATCATGCTTACATCGAGGTGATTGGTAGGTTCATCGAGTATCAGCAGGCATTTTCCTTCGTGCAGTTGGGCTTCGATCAATGCCTGTGCAAGGGCTACTCTTTTACGCTGCCCGCCACTCAAATTTTTAACGGGTTCATTCAGGTGGTGCAGGTTCAATTTGCCGAGGATCTGCTGCAGGTCATTCTCAAAATTCCATGCATTGTATTCATCGAGCCGGCCCATCAATTCTGTGAGATGGTCAACGTCATCCGTTTCGGCTTCCAAAAACATTTCGTATTCCTTTACCGCTTTTACAACAGGATTGTCTAAACGGAGTACATTGTCCCAAATACTTTTTTCTTCATCAAAGGGCGTTTCCTGCTGCAGCATGATCACTTTTACATCTTTGTGTATCCATACAGTGCCGCTGTCTGCCGTATCCAAACCGGCAATGATCTTTAGCAGGGTTGATTTGCCACTGCCGTTCCTTGCCACCATGGCGATCTTATCCCCTTCTTCTATGTGAAAGCTGATGTTGTTAAAAAGAACCCTTATCCCGAATGACTTACTGATATTTTCTATTGAGCCGTAGTGCATAGCCGCAAAGGTAACGGCTGAAAGTTTTTTGACGGCGATTGTTTTTAACCGGCTCCAAAGCAGCGGCTAACCACCTGTGGCATTAATAAAATTTTTGCGGGGATACATTAATGAAGCACTGTAATATTAAAACCGGGTGCAACAGTGAGATTGGCGCCGGGCATCACAGATAAACTATTAACCGTGATGTTGGAGCTTACTATCACATTGCCCTGTTCTATTATTACGTTGGATGAACTTACAGGCAAATTATTACAGGACCAGTTGGCGGCACTTTCCCAGGCAGCATCTACTGCACCCGTCCAAACAAACTGGCTGCTGTCTGCAATCCTGATACTGGTGGTTGCGGTTGGTGTAAAGCAGGGTTCAGCATTCTGCACCTGATAGGTGACCTGGTACAACCCTGTGGCGGAACCCGCAATATTGATCAGGCCTGAAACACTGTCGATCGCCAGGCCGGCTGGTACTGCGCTAAATCTTCCGCCGGTTGCTCCACTCACGGTGGGGGCAATGTTCGCAGTATCGGTTTGGCAAACCGCATGAACAGGATATGTTATGGTTGTAGTAGCGCTGGTTGATACGCCTACCGCCACAGACAAACTGTAGGTACAACCATTATTATCTTTAATCTTAATGCCATAAGTGCCAGGAGGAAGATTGGAAAAAATATTGGATGACTGGTAAGTAGCGCCATCATTTAAACTATACGTATAACCTGCTCCAACCGGGTTGGTGATGGTAATACTGCCTCCATTTGCACCACAGGCATTTACAATACTTGCGGTGGGGGCTACCGCCTGCTGCCGGGTTATTTCAATTGTATCAGTCGCATATACTTCAGCGTTATTGTCATCGATCTTTTTATAGGTAGATTTTACAATGAAAGAACTGCTGGAGTCAATGCAAACATTATTGAAATAAAGATTGTATGATCCGTTGCCGGCATTTACGGTATCTGCGATGGTAACAAATTGACCATTCATTGTATACAATTCTGCTTTTTTCAACAGCGGGGGTCCATCTGAAGGAGTAAACCGCCAGGCTTCATTCATATTAACGGTACCCCAGGGTGCATCAGATGCTGCACGGCCGGGCGCCATAATACCTTTGTTACGGTCATAATTCTGCATGCCGATCATTGAGCGGCCCTGGTTCCATGCGGTGCATTGCTGGTTGCTGTATACAAAAATCTCTACGATACCGGTACCTTCATTTAATACCAACTGGCTGGTATTTTCAATTAACGCATCGCAGGAATACAGCGGAATTTTATAAAAACTGAATATCCATTTCCGGTGAGGCGCACTGCCAACAAAGTCCATTTTTATTTTCCTGCCCGGAGATGATGATAGCGTTATATCGATATCATGATAAGGCGCCATTATCAATGACCGGTCGTATAAAACATTGGGCAGGTTTGCCGGTGCACCGGTAGATTGACTTAAACCAGTTCCGTTGCCATCGAGGATTCCATAATGACTAAACAGGTTTGCAGTATTAGGATCAAAACTTACATAACCATTTCCACTCAATGTGAGAGATGAATAATTGACCCCATAAAAAGGAAAATTAAATGGCAGGGTTATTAGTGGAGAATAGCGATCATCAACAGATATAAATGCTACCGAGCCGCCCGTGTCAGGAGAAGCATACGGATTGAAGCAACCGGAAGAACCATTAATTTTTGAGACGGTGTAATTGGTGGAGGATGCTCCTATGTATGGAATTTGCGTTGTTAGTGTTATGCAGCCGGGGCTGCAACTGCTCAGCGTATCTCTTTTTATGCAGCGAAATGAAAATGCGCCAGCAGGCACCTGTGCATGGGCATAAGAAAAAAGCAATGCAAAAGCCACCAGGAATGATCGTTGTTTTGGATTCATTGAGTGAATTTTTGGAATAAGCAGTTCCTCAAATTTACAAAGCCCCAACGAAAAAGCGAAGACTGATTTACCAGGTCATGCAAATCCATTTTAACTGATTCGTTTTTCTTTAGCCTTTATCTTTTTAGCGGCCCAGCGCCATACCAGTAAAACCGGCAGCAGCAATACAGCAAAGTGCCTGGCAGATCTTTTTACAATTTCAACATTGCTGAAATAATAGTCATAGCTTCTGAAGAAACGCATGATAAGCGCATCGATTAATACCAGGATGGTGCTGGTAAGCAGACCATAAAATAGGGCGGCCGAATAATAGCTTTTGCTATTTACAAGTATAGTTACGCCCGCCTGCCTGCCAAGAAGCGTCATGATGGTAAGGAAAACAACGAGCAGGATCAGTACGACCAGGTTCAATTGGCCTTCGATAAAAAACAATATTCCATTGGCCATATCTCCACGGATCTCAAGCAGCAGCAGTAAAAGCTCAAATCCTGCAAACAGGATGAGCCCTCCTTTGAAGAGTTGTTTTGCACCAATGCTTTTTGCTTTTGCTGAGGTCATTGCATTTTTACATTCAGCATGATAAAACAGGTTAATTTACTGGTACACCCTTATGTAATCCACTTCCATAGATGCACTTGAAACAGCAGGATCGATGTTGCCACCGAAGTTGCCCCCCATGGCCACATTAAGGATAATGAAGAAATCATGATTAAAGGGAAGTTTGCCTGTGTTGGCTACTGTATGTATCAATTGCCCATCCACCGAAATTTTGATGACAGATGCAGACCAGTCAAGCTGGTAAATATGAAACTGTGCTGCAGCATTTTCTATAACCCTGGTAGCACCATCAGCATGTTCACCAGACCTTCCCGGGTAATGCAATGTGCCGTAAATAGTATTGAGTTTATTGCCCAGGTGTTCCATGATATCTATTTCTCCCATACCCGGCCAGCCAATATTATTGGGATCATTGCCCAGCATCCAGATGGCAGGCCAGGTGCCTCCACCAAAAGGCAATTTAGCTCTTGCCTCCACCCTGCCATAAGTAAATGAGAATTTATTCTTCGTAAGCAATCTTGCAGACGTATATGCACTGCCGTTATACGGCTCTTTGATAAGATTAATACTGAGCAGGCCGTTTTTTACGGCAGCATTTTTTTCACGGCTGGTATAATACTCTGCTTCATTGTTACCCCATCCGCCGGCGCCCAGGTCGTAGCCCCATTTAGTGGAATCGGGCAACCCATCCTTATCAAATTCATCAGCCCAAACAAGTTTCAATGAATCGCCATTTGACTGCCTGGCGGCGCCAGGGTTACTAACAGGCTTTACTGCGGCAACAAGGGCCAGCAGGGTTATCATCACGGCGGAGATCTTAATTGCTTTCATGTAGTAGTGGTTTTTGATCATCAAAAAATATGTATAAGATTTATCCCATTAGTGGGAGTCTTTTTTAAAATATTGCATCAGTTTTTCAGTTTCATCGTTGTACACCGCAATTACATGCGTCCTGATATAATCTGGCCGGACACTTTCCTTTCCATTGGTCAATAAGGTAATCACTTTGGATGGTTTGGCCGGCATGTGGCAATCGATACAATTCGTTTTAATGTTTTCACCCAGTTCCGGCGCTTTGCTGCAAAAATTATGATTGGCTTCGTTGTGACAGTTCATACATTTTTGTGAGAACAGTGCCATATTTTCCCTTTCGTTCACATGCGTATTGTGGCAGGTGATACAGGTAAGGTCCTTACTTTGCCGGTAGCATTTGCTCGCCATTAAAAATTGTACCTGAGTACCGTGCACATCCATCTTATCTGCCGGCTTATTCATAAAATCGGGATAATAAAAATTGTCGAGCGAATCGCCTGGTTTAAAATTGAACACAGATTGCTGGCTCTTTTTTATTCCTGAATGACAAAGGCCGCACATATCCATTTTTTGAAGGCGGTTGAGTGTATTGATCGCCGTTATAAACTTTGCCTGCTTTTCTGCCGGGTGAGCGGAGTGGTATTCCACATGAGCGTTTGCAGGACCATGGCAGCGTTCACAATCGATACCTAACAACTGCTGACCGGGCAAGTATTTTTCGGACAAAGAAAGACTGCCGGTTTGCACGGTTTGAACATTGGCCGCAGAAGCGTGGCAGCCAAAACAGGCGCTGGGAATATTCCGGTCAAAGGAAATTCGTGTTGCCGGAAAGCCGGGACTATTGGCCCAGCTGGCGGCCGGCACAAAATATGATACCGGCAACTGGTGTATCTCGTCTCCCTGGTGGTACAGGTAGGTTTGTGCTTTTCTGCCTGAGCCGATGGCGATATCAAAAAGGTGCGACTCTCCTTTTTGCCCGTTGACATAGGCTGTTTGGTATAAGTGGCCCTCTTTTTTTTCCATTACCACTTTCATGGTATCAGCATAAAAATATTCGTTGGCCGGTGCAGTAAAGCTGCCTGCAACAGATGAATCAGATGCCGCTCTGGAAGTATTGTGATGGGCTGTATGCTGGTAACTGGTGTACTCGCTTTTATGGCAGGTGGCACAGGAAGCGGCCCCGGCATAAGCACCGCCTCTTATATCTGCCTGATTGCCGGAGGCTGTATCAAGACAGCTTACGAAAAATACGATCACTGTAATAATTACTGCGCTGATAACAACTATTTTTCGTTGAAGCCACATGATGCTGCAATATAGTTCATAATATGCATTGCATTATTTACGGGTGCCGGCATTATGATATTGATGTTGCATACTTATATACCATTTAAAAAATCGTTCAGGGACAATTCTGTTGGTACCTGTAATTTTTTTCGCAGGCGATAGCGGCTGATCTCCACTCCCCTTACTGAAATATTGATCAACTGGGCTATTTCCTTGGTAGATAAATTCAACTGCAGGTATGCACACACTTTAAGATCGGTATTGGAAAGATTGGGATGTTTGGCCTTCAATTTCTTCAGGAAATCGTTGTTCACTTCATCAAAATGAGAAGCAAACTGGTCCCAGTTATCATTGTTCTTTTCTACATCATTCAGCAACTGGATCGCTTTTTTTACATCGTGGTTATTGGAAGTATTCTTATACAATTTCTGCAGTTCATCCTTCACTTTTGCCAACGCATCACTTCTTTCTACAAGGTGCATGGTAGCATCCGCAAGCTCTTTGTTCTTAAACAATACTTCACTGGCCAATTTTTCATTTTGAAGTTTAATGATCTCTTTTTCGTTCTTTTCCAGTTCTAGCTGGTGAATGTATTTCAGGCGCTTTTGTTCTGCATCAAACTTTACTCTTTGACGCTGCAGTTTTTTCTTTTCCAGGCAGTATAACATGTAAAAGAGCAGTAATAGCAGGATCGTATAAACGCCGTAAGCCCAGGCGGTTTTATACCAGGCCGGTTTTACCAAAAAACTATAAGCGGTAACGACAGACTCGTTTCCCAAATTATCACGTGCTTTTACCTGGAAGGTATATTTTCCGTGCGGCAGGTTGGTATAATCCTTTTCTGTTTTGGCAGACCATGCAGACCAGTTTTCATCATATCCCACCAACTGGTAACTGTATTCGATATTATTCTGTAAGCCGTAAGCCGGTGAGCCATACTCAAAGTGAAAAGATTTGTAACTGCCGGGCAATTCGGTGAGCCGCTTTTTTTCATCCGTATTGTAATAGCCGCCAAACAGGATCGTTTTGCCATTGTCGAATGCCTTTACCTGGCCGAGCAATACAGTTAGTTTAAACTTACTGGCTGTGTATTTTTTAAAATTGAGGTGTACCACGCCTTTTTCTGAACCGATAAAAATATTCTCCCTGTTATAGGGGTAAATATTTTCGAAACCGGATAGTATCTGCCCGGTAAGCTCCGGAAAATAAGTAATGGTGAAATCGCTTTGCTTACCCGCTGTAAAACTTACTACGCCCACTTTTTTGCCACTGCAAAACCAGATATTGCCATCCCCGTCTTCCTTTAGATAACGGACTGGCATGGTGTCAAAAACGGGCTTTAAAAAAACTGAAGGGTAAAACCTGTCCCTATTGAGATCATACTCGTAAACACCTTTCTCGGTGGCGAAAACGGTTCGGTTCTTAACCCTGAAAACATAGTTACCCATCGAGGTTGGCAAACCGTCTTTACTGCCATATAACTGGCGCCGGTAGTTTTTTCCATCTCCCTGCTGGTGAAACTTATACACTCCGCGGTAGGGATGTGAGGTCCAGATATCATTGTTGTTGTCAATGGCCAGGAAGCGAAACGATTCACTGATGTCGCCGATCTTTCCCTCATCGATAAAATGATCGTTCTCAAAACGAAAAAGTTCCAGCCCGATATAAGTGCCTGCCAGCACATATTTTGATGGGTACACTGCAGATAAGGGATTAAACAGCCAGGCGCCGGTACCCTGCAGAATGGGCAGCGCCTCGTCGTTCTTAATTACAAAAGCACCATCGTTGTATCCCATCAGCAATTGTTCATTTACCTCATCCAGCCGCCAAACCTGGCCGCCACTATTTTTGATCTGGGTAAAACTACCTTTTGAAAAACTGATATCGGTATTTTGACTGGTAACCGGCACTGAGTAAGTTCCATCAGAAGTGGCCAGGTATAGTTTGTTATTGAATATCCTGGTGGAATAAGTTGCCAGGTCACTTGCCTTCTCGGGGCGAACATATTTTATAGCGGAATTATAGGCGGTAAAACTGATGCCGTTGTTAAGCCCGGCCCAAAGGTTTTTATTGTTGTCAAGGAAAAGGCAGAGCACATTATTATTCTGCAACCCTTCTTCATGGGTGATCTTTTGTACCACTTCCCCGTTAAAATTCATTACCACACAGCCATCGGAGGTGGTGCCGAGTACAAATTCGTGGTCGTTGATACGGGCCATCGTATACACCTGGTGATTCATTAGCTCCTGGTCGATGGCTGTTAATTTGGGGCGAACGTTGCCATTTTCCAGTACAAAAAGCCCATTTTTAAGTGTACTGATCAAAAAACTGTCTTTACCGGTTTCGATCATGCCGGTAACCAGCAGCCCGTTGAAAGGGTTGGGTGTGCTTAGCGGATACCAGCGGTTGTCTTTGAACTCAAGCAGGCCTTCGGATTTGTTTTGTGCAATGAGTTTTGACCCTACCTGCTTGAGAAAACGCCACTCAGTAGTAGTAGTATATACCTGTATGGCATTGTTGCGTAATTCAAAGATGCGGTCGGTGGCCCTGAAAAAAACTGATTCGCCATAATGTTCGATGTCCCATATATCCGCAAATTCATTCTGAGGCTTTGGAATCAGCGGTTTCAGGGAATTATAGTGAAGGGTGCCGGATTCATCGGGAGCGTAATATCCAAATTCGTCCTGTGCGCCGGCATAGATCCTGTTATTGGGATCAATGTAGAGAGAACGAAGGAGGGTTTTATTGGTTATGGGAAATATCTTCCAGTGATTACCATCGAAACTTACCAACCCTTCATTATTGGCAAAGTACATTAAGCCATTTTTATCCTGCTGAACATCCCAGTTTTGAGTACCACCATTATAAATAACATTATCGTAATTTATTATGTGTGGAACGCCGATGGTATTCTGTGCAAACAGGAAAACCTGGCTGCAGCAAAATAACCCTAAAAGGGACAAAACTTTCATGCTGTAAAAATATTACAAAAAAAATTCAGGGTAAAATTTCGTTGATGTAGGCTTGATGTAATTTTATTTTATTGTAAATCAATTGATTAGTTATTGATGTAGTAGTAGTGATGTAGCGCATTTTCCACTTAGCAAACGTTTGCAATTAATTTTGTGGTCTTATTTCAAACGTTCAACTGCAGTTTCTATTGATGTAAAAGTCATCGACGCCTGCACTTTTCAATTGCTTGTATGAGAACTGATTTTGTTAACTGTCCCGTTTTTAATTTACCAAAACATTCTAACCGTCCGTTTCGCCCATCCAAGCTTTTGCAAAATTCCAGGCCATTTTTCTGCAACCGAACCTTGCTATTTATTTAATCAACCATCATTATTAAACCAAAAACAACACAAGCAAATTAAACGATCAAGCTTATGAAGAAGATTTTAATGCTGTGCTTTGCCTTGTTCACTACGGCAATAGCAATGGCACAAACCAAAACAATTACCGGTAAGGTAGTTGATGAACAGGGGAAGGGTATCGCAAATGCCTCTGTAGTAGTGAAGGGAACAAAAACCGGTACCGTCACTAATGAAAACGGTGTATTTAACCTGCCTGTTCCGCCTGCTGCCCAAACAATTGTAATCTCCAGCCTGGGCTATTTACCCCAGGAACTGGCCATAACCGCTAATATATCCTCCATCACCCTCGCAAAGAACGCTTCCAAAATGGACGAAGTAATTGTGGTGGGCTATGGTACGCAAAAGAAAAGCGTGGTAACGGGAGCGATTTCCAGCGTTAAAGCAGGAGATATTGATAATCAACCTATTGCAAGGGTTGAGCAGTTCCTCCAGGGCCGTGCTTCCGGGCTGACCATTGCAGCCAGTTCCGGCCAGCCAGGTTCAAGTTCTACGCTCCGTATCAGGGGAACCACCTCTATCGGTAACAGCGACCCGCTGTATGTAGTTGATGGTGTTCCTGTTGATATCGGCGGCATCGATTACCTTAACCCCAGCGATATCGAATCCATTGAAGTATTAAAAGATGCAGCTTCTGCAGCCATCTATGGTGCAAGGTCTGCCAGTGGTGTAATACTGGTATCTACTAAAAAAGGAAAGGCCGGCAGAACCATTATGGCTTACAATGGCTACTACGGTACACAAACTGCTGCTCACAAACTGGACCTTTTAAATGCGACCGAGTATGCTACACTACGCAACGAGGCTTCTTTAGCCGGCGGTGGCGGGATCATTTTTAACAATCCGGCTTCCCTTGGAAAAGGTACCGACTGGCAGTCGCTCATATTTAATAAGAGTGCCAAAATACAGGATCATGAGCTGAGCATCAGTGGCGGTAGCGACAAATCTACCTTCTACAGCTCTTTCGGATATTTTGAACAGGAAGGCATCATCGCTACTGATATTTCAAAATACAAACGCCTTAATTTCAGGTTTAATGGCACACACAAGATCACCAACTGGTTAACAGTAGGCAGCAATCTTGGATACTCTCATATCAAAGGAGTAGGTATTGGTGGTTTGAATACTGAATATGGAGGTATTTTAAGTTCTGTTATAAACCTTGACCCTATTACCAAAGCGGTGATCACCGATCCTACGGAGGCAAATGCCAATCCTTATTTACCAAATGCCAACAACAACCAAGGTATCGGTATTGTAAGAGACGCTAACGGTAACCCTTATGGCATCTCCAGCTATGTACTGCAGGAAATGTCGAATCCACTGGCATATATCAAAACCCATTTGGGTAATTATGGATGGTCTGATAACCTGGTGGGCAATGCATTTGCAGAAGTTGAACCAATCAAGGGTTTGAAGATCCGCACCAGCCTTGGCGCTAAATATGCTTTCTGGGGCAGCGAAAGTTTTAACCCATATTACTACTACAATACCGTTAATAAAAATACCGGTAACAACTCTTTCTATACAGAAAGTAACAGGGCACTTAACTATAGCTGGGAAAATACGGCGTCTTACACCCGTAACTTTGGACAGCACCACGTAACTGCACTTGTTGGTACCGGTGCTTATGTAGATAATTATTCTGCCAGGGGCCAGGGAACATCTTACTTTAATTTCCCTGTAAATACTTTTGCTGAAGCTTCTACCACCCATTATGTGCTGCCTGATTCATCCAAAGGATGGGCCGGGCAATCTTACGCACACAAAGTAAGTTCTGTATATGCCCGTTTGACCTATGATTTCGGAGAAAAATACCTGGTACAGGGAATCGTTCGCAGGGATGGCTCGAGCAGGTTCGGAAGCAACAATAAATATGGTTACTTCCCTTCAGGTTCTATCGGATGGGTAGCATCTAAAGAAGAATTCTGGCCACAAAATAAAGTGGTGAACTTCCTTAAGATCCGTGGTTCTTATGGTGTTACCGGTAATGATAACATCGGCGATTTTAACTATGTAAGCCGTGTGGATGGTGGCAGAAACTACACGTTTGGAGATACCTACACGTTTGGCAACAGTCCCGCAGCAATTGCCAACCCGGATTTAAAATGGGAACAAACAAGCCAAACCGATATCGGTTTTGATGCGGTTATCTACAGGGATTTTACCCTTGGATTTGATTGGTACAAAAAGAAAACAACCGGTATGTTGCTGGGTATAGCCGTTCCCTTGTACGTTGGCGTAGGCGGACCTACAGGTAATGTGGCCACTATGGAAAACACAGGCTATGAAGTGGAATTGGGCTACCGCAAAACAATCAGTGGTGTAAAAATTGAGTTGAAGGCAAACGTATCTCACCTTAAAAATACGATCACTTACTTAGGTGTTGATAAAACATATTTAACCGGTGCTACCGTGCAGTCAAGCGCACTGGAATTATCACGTACTGCTGTTGGACATGCCATTGGATCTTTCTATGGATATGAAACACAGGGGATTTTCCAAACACAGGCTGAAGTTAACAGCTATACCAATAAAAACGGTGGTTTAATACAGCCAAATGCACAACCGGGCGACTTCCGCTGGGCTGATTTGAACGGCGATGGTGCCATCACTACTGCAGACCGTAAATTTATTGGCGATCCTACTCCCGACTGGTCTTATGGTTTTACCGCCAATCTTACTTACAGAGGTTTTGATTTGGTAATATTTGGACAGGGTGCTGGTGGAAACCAGATCTACAATGGTTTGCGCAGGTTAGACATCCCTACAGCCAATTACACCACCAAGGCATTGAACCGCTGGACCGGACCTGGAACATCGAATACCTTCCCACGTTTATCTAATAATGACGTGAATGGAAACTTCAGTAATCCTTCCTCTTTCTATCTTGAAGATGGTGATTATTTCAGGATCAAAGTATTGCAGTTGGGATATACTTTACCAAACTCTATTATGAACAAAATCCGTTTGCAGAAATTGCGTGTATACGTAAGCGGCAACAACCTGCTTACCCTGACCAAATACACCGGTTACGACCCTGAAATTGGTGGTGGAAGCTATGGAATTGACCGTGGTTTTTATCCCCAGGCACGTTCATTCACTGCAGGACTTAACCTCACTTTTTAATAAAAAAATATTCATGATATGAAAAAAAATATTAAATACCTGGCACTTGCTTTTGCAGCACTGCCAGTATTAAACTCCTGCAAAAAGAGCTTTCTTGATGTGAACCCGACGGGTAACCAAACCACACTGGAAACACAGTATTATAAAAATGCGTCCGAGGTTTTCAAAGGCCTGGTGGCTGTTTACGACCCCCTGGGTTCTGAAACCGGCTCCAGCTACTCCAGCAAACTCGGTTTATTAAATGTTGCTTCAGACGACTGCGCCGCAGGTGGAGCAGCTCCCGGTCCTGACCAGGTAAACTGGACAGCATGGGACAAGTTTACCGTAAACCTGGCACAAGGCCCGCAAGGTGATCTTTGGGGCAGAAACTATACCGGTATCTACAGGGCTAACCTTTTGCTTACAAAAATGGATGGCGTTGCGGATCTTCCGGACGCAGTAAAGGCAAGGTACACAGCCGAAGTAAAGTTTTTACGTGCCTATTATTATTTTGACCTGGTAAGGTTATTTAAAAACATTCCACTGATAGTAGCAGCCATTCCGGCTTCAGATATCTACAGCCTTACCCAGGCTGCACCAGAAGCGGTATATGCACAAATTGAAAAGGATCTGACAGAAGCCATTGCTGAGCCAAACCTGCCTATCAATGTACCGGCAACAAGCGAAGGTGGCCGTGTTACCAAGGGCGCTGCAAAAGCCTTGTTGGGCAAGGTTTACCTGTACGAACAAAAATGGGCCGATGCTGCTGCACAACTGGCTGATGTAAATGGTGTACCAGGTACTACCAGTACTTTTGGCTATCACCTGCTTGCCAACTTTCCTGACATTTTTGTACCAACCAACAAGTTCAATACAGAATCAATTTTTGAAATTGTACACACCAACAAAGCTCAGCAGGATTGGGGTGCATGGGGTGCATTTGAAGGAAACGTAATGGTACAGATGATTGGTGCAAGGGGTTATAATGGTCCGGTGTACGCATCAGGCTGGGGTTTCTGCCCGTTAACCACTTCACTGGTAAATGCTATTAAGACCGATCCACGTTACAGGTACACCTGTGTCAATATGGACAGTCTTACTGCGGCTACTGGTAGCAGTTATGAAGGTGGAGCAGATAACACCGGCTACTTTATCGAAAAATATGGTCCTAAGATCGCTTACAAAACTCCATTACTGGGAACAACTGAATTGAATTACCAACTTGACTATATCGAGATCCGTTTGGCAGATACCTACCTGATGGAAGCAGAAGCGCTGGTACAAGCGGGAGGAAATACCAGCAGGGCGCAGGCACTGGTAGATGCAGTAAGAGCACGTGTTAATCTTCCATCCATTCCTGTAACACTGGATGTTATTTACAACGAACGCAGGCTGGAACTGGCAACAGAGGGCCATCGCTTTTTTGACCTGGTACGCACAGGAAAAGCTGCTGCAGCATTGCCTGGCTTTGTTGCCGGCAAGAATGAAATACTGCCTGTACCACTCAGTGATATGACTAACACCAAACTTGTTCAAAACCCAGGATATAATTAATCAAAACAACAATAACGATTATGAAAAATAATTTCAAACTATTGAGCCTGGCGGTCATCGCTTCCATAGCCTGCCTCAGCCTTGCCTCCTGTAAAAAAGAAAAAGGTGGTGTGCTCGGCCCCCTGGCTACACCGGATTTTGTTGCGGTTCCAGGCACCAATCCAAATAACATCACATTGGTGAACAAATCAAGCACTGCCAGCATTCCATACTGGAGAGTCGGCACTGCCAGCACCTTATTAAAAGGCGATTCTGCAACCACCAGTTTCGACAACAGGGGCACTTACAATGTTACCCTGTATGTTACCAATAATGGCGGCATTGATTCTGTTACCAAACCAATCGTAATAGCACAGGATGATGTTACCGCCTGCCAGCGTAACCACAAAGGTTTCATTGCCGGCTGTACTTCTAAAACATGGAAATTGAACCCTGCTGCCGGTGCTTACAAAGTAGGAGACGCTTCTCCGGATGCCGGCAACTGGTGGGCCAGCGGCGCCGGGGATGTAACAGGCAGAAGCTGTGAATTCAATGATGAATATACTTTTTCTTATGCCAGTCAAACTTTTGTGTACGATAACAAAGGTGATTTTTTTGGTGATGGTTACCTCGGTAACAACACAGGATCATGCCAGCCCAACAGCAACTATACTGCTGTACAGGCACCATGGGGTTCAGGCAACTTTACCTACACGTTTACTGACAACGCCGGCGTAAGGGGTCTTGGCCAGCTAACTGTAACAGGACTTGGAGCACATATTGGTTTACAAAAAGTGAGAAATGGTGGTGAAGTAACATCAGCACCAGCCACAGCAATCACCTACGATATTTTGGCAATGACACATGATCCCGGAGGATTCGACCTGCTGGTAGTAGGTGTGAACATTGGCGGAAACGGATGGTGGGCCTTTACATTACGTTCTAACTAAAAACAATGTGCACCATGAAATCGGGCATTAAAATAATTACCGGAGTTTGGTTACTGGTAATATGCGTTTTGGTATCATGCAAGAAAAGTGGAGGGGGTAGCACTCCTCCACCTTCTGCTACTTTACCCGCATTAAGCGGCGCAGACGTAACCAGGGCCAGGACCACTGCAGCCGGCACCATGCGCTTTTACCTTGTATTAAGCAAAGCAAGTGCAAGTGCGGTTTCGGCCAAATACACCCTTGTTGCCGGTACAGCCACTACGCCAAGAGATTTTACAGCCGGTGCAGGTACCATCAGTATCCCCGCAAATGAAACATCTGCATTTATTGATGTAGCCATTACGGGAGACAGTTTACGGCAGGCTGATATCTTTTTTACGGTTCAATTGAGCGACCCGGTTAACTGTACCATTGGCAGCCCTTCTTTCAAAGGAATCATCAGCAGCGCCGATGGCACTTATCTTCCTACTGATAACACTGGTTATACAACCCCTACTACCTATCCCGGCTATACGATGGTATGGAGCGATGAGTTTTCGGGCAATGTGATCGATCAGACCAACTGGAATTTTGAAACAGGCGGCAGCGGCTGGGGCAACCATGAACTGGAAAATTATACCGGCAGGCCGCAGAACGCTTTTCAATCCAATGGCAACCTGATCATTGAAGCAAGAAAAGAAGACCTCGGTGGCAATAATTACACTTCTGCAAGGATGACCACCTATAATAAAAGAACGTTTACTTATGGCCGCATTGATATCAGGGCAAAGCTGCCCGTGGCAAAGGGTATGTGGCCTGCATTGTGGATGCTCGGATCAGATATTGCAACGAATCCATGGCCAAAATGCGGCGAAATTGATATCATGGAGCTGATCGGTACCAATCCCAAACAGGTAATTGGTTCGATGCACTGGCCACTGGCTGATGGATCCAACGGAACCATCAACAATGCCTACCAGCTTGCTACAGAAGATTTTTCGCAGCAGTTTCATGTTTTCAGCATCATCTGGATACAAAACAGCATCCAGTTTTTTGTGGATGACCAATTGTATTTTACGGGCACCAGCGCTTCCATCAGCAGCGGTACCTATGCATTTAACCATCCCTACTTTTTTATCATGAACGTAGCGGTAGGCGGCGATTGGCCCGGCCCGCCGGATGCCACCACTGTATTTCCGCAACGCATGTTCGTGGATTATGTAAGGGTGTTTCAATAACATGAAGCCGTACCTGGAAACAAAAAGCGCATGTTGATCCTATTGAGAACATATTTTCCGGGCGGCGGCATTACTCTATGCCGCCTTTGCCTGGAATAGAAAAAAATTAAACCGCTCTGCGATAAAATGATCTGATCAATTTTCTCATGCAGCAATCGTTCACTCATCCCGGTTACTTTTGTAGCCGGGATTTTTTTATGCCTTATCTTACTGCAAACTTTTTAAGTCATTTCATGCACCGATATTTTATTGTTAACAAGCCCCCTGGCATCGTGTCGCAGTTTGTGAGTACTCACGATGTGGGCTTACTGGGCGACCTTGATTTCAAATTCCCGGAAGGCACACATGCACTTGGACGATTGGATATGGATTCGGAAGGATTGTTATTGCTAACAACAGATAAAAGAGCTACCCGGTTATTGTTCCTCGACAGCACCCCCCACCTGCGTACCTATTTGGTGATGGTACAAAATAAAGTTACACCCAATACTTTTCTGCAACTCAAAGATGGCATTCCTATCAAGGTCAAAAATGCGGAGACCTATATTGCCAAACCAACAGCTATTAAGATCATCAGCAACCCGAAAGAACTGTACCCGTTTGCAAGTGACAGAAGGGAAGTATATGCACATACCTGGTTGCTGATCACTTTAACGGAAGGCAAATTCAGGCAGGTAAGAAAGATGGTGCTGGCCGCAAGACACCGCTGTTTAAGGTTGATCCGTGTATCGATCAGCAATATCACGTTGGGCGATTTGAAGCCGGGTGAAGTGAGGGAGGTTGATGAAAAAACATTTTATGGATTGCTGGGGATCAGGGTTTGAAAATTATCACTGGTGGATATTATTCTGGCGGCTGCAGCTTCGGCTGTTGACCGGGAGACACAACAGTACCATTTACGAAGATTTGAGTTTATAATGATACCGGAAGGAGGCAAATCATCAACCAGTGTTCTATGGTTCTCTAAAAGCTCAATAAAAATATATTGCACAAGAGTGCGACGCCACTGTAGTTCCACAAAGTTGTTTAGCCTGGCTCAAACTGTACTATCGTTTTTTGAATTTATTCCCGGTTCTGATTAGTATTATATTCACCTCTGCAGCCGGTGAGGCTGAGCATTTCAATTTAAAAATTCAATACCTCTAAAAACACTGTAAAAGAGATTTATTGTGTAATGTATCGCTACCGATACAATTATCGCTGTTCCAGTAAACAAAAACTATATGGCTCCATGATCAGGTGTTCATGATCATAGCCAACTGCATAAGTTTTATCCTGCCAGTAATCGTATAGTTCGGCCGCAGCAGGGCCATGTTGCTTGAATACCGCCCAGGAGAGATAGGATACCTGTTTACTAAAATTAAACACACAATACAATTTGGTTTCGTGCAGGGTGCGCAGGTAGCCTGCTACATGAATATTGAAAGGTGACAGCCAGGTAAGATTTTTATAATCCGCCACTACCGGCAATTGCCTGCGCAGTGCGATCAGTTTTTGTGTGCCGGAAAATATTTGCTGTTCCAGTGTTCCTTCTTCTTCAATCCTTTTGTTCCTTTTCCAGTCAATGATGGGACGGTGCATCCAGCGGTTATCATAGCTTTTCCCTGGGTCATTTAAATAAGAATAATCGTTGGTATATCCTGCCTCGTCGCCATAAAACAACATGGGCACACCACCAATGAAAAAGCTGTGTGCCTGCATCAGCAATATTTTTCTTACCGACATTTCTACCTGGTAATTGTTTTGTTCATTGAGTGAACTTTCCAATCCGCATAAGGATGCCAGTGAACCACTGATCCTTGCGTCCTGTGTTTTTGGATTGATGGAAAACAGGGCACCTGTTGCCGGCGAACCCGGTGCAGCGCCGGAATAATAATCTTTGATGTACCGCCGGTGTTCGTAAGGATCAAAGCCGGCATGGCGGATCATATAATCATCATATCCCAAACCGATATCATCGTGGCAACGGGTATAGGTGATCCAGGTAGTGCCAAAAGGCTTTTGCAGTATCTCATGTTGTGCAGCGAGCATAACCTGCGTATCACCCGTGGCCAGTGCATCCCACTGCAGCGCCATGTGTGTGGCATTGTAGGCAAAATCGCATTCCCTCGCAGTGTACAAACCGGTACCGAAATATTTCATGATCTCTTTGGGTGCTACGATCGCTTCGCCCAGTAATGCCATGCCCGGTGTTGCTACCTGTACACATTGCTTGATCAACCGCAGCAGTGCATGCGCTTCAGGTAAGTTTTGGCAGGTGGTACCCAGTTGCTTCCAGATAAATGCCGGCGCATCAATGCGTAAAATATCTACGCCGAGGTTGGCGTAGAAAAAAATATTGTCTATCATGGCCACCAGTACTGCAGGATTTTTATAATTCAGGTCCCACTGGTAATGGTGAAACACCGTCATCACCCATTTGTTACAGGCGGCGTTCCAGGTGAAATTTCCTGGAGAACTTTCGGGGAATATTTCCGGCATAGCGGCATCGTACTGATCGGGGTAGTACCTGTCATCAAACATGTAAAAATAATCCTGGTATTCTTTATCACCAGCCTTTGCTTTTTCGGCCCACTCATGTTTGTGAGAGGTATGATTGAGTACGATGTCGATCATCAGGTACATCTCTTCCTGCCGCATCTGTTGCTGCAATGTTTTAAAATCTTCCAGCGTGCCAAAACGTTCCTCAACTTTTCTAAAATTGCTCACCGCATAACCGCCATCGCTTTCTCCTTCCGGGCTTTCCATTACCGGCATCAGGTGCAGAAAATTCACGCCCAGCTTTTTAAAATACTCCAGTTTGCCGGGCATGTTTTTAAGGTGGCCGCAGAAACGGTCTACATACAAACTCATACCGGTAATTTCATTGCTCAAAAACCAATTTCCTTTTATTTCCTTTTCTTCATCCAGTTCCTTGAGTGTTCCGGGCCGGTTGAGGTATGCATCGGTGATGGTATGGATGAGTTGTTCAAACAACTGATCTGCCTGCGGGTGATGTTGATACAACTGGTTGTACAGGTAATGAATGGCTGCTGTATTCGCAACAAACCTTGTGTAAAAAAGGTTGTCTTTTCCTGCTATGTCTACCTGCTTTTTTTGCAGGCAATTGTTGATGAGTTGGTGTATTTGAGAATTGTACATTGCTGGTTGATTTTTCTACGACTGGTGGTTGCCACTAATGGTAATTACATGAATTGTTGTTGCCAGAGGGTTCGCAGGTTTACAAAGGTGCTGTTTTTATATTCTATAGATTCCACCACTTGTCTTTGCCACGAATTTCACGAATCACACGAAATCCTTTTGCCAGGGGCTGCACCGATTTGCAAATGTTGCTTTCGTACTATTGACATTATCTGTTGTATACAACTGCAAAACGCTGCGGCTTTTCCCATTTAAGGAGCATCAAAAATATTATTGCTTAAATGTTTAAAAGCTTCCATTGCACCCAGGTACTCACAGGTACGGGCACCTGCTTTATTGGCATTGCCAACTATTTTACGCCAGTTCTCTTTCGCTACAAAAGACTGTCCGCCTGAAAAAACTTTATCCAACTGGTATAACACGGCCCCTACAAATGCATCGCCGGCACCGGTAGTATCCACAGGCTTTACAGCAATGCTTTCAATAATCTCTGTTTGGCCATCCATTCCTATCATGGTGCCGTCTTTACCAAGGGTGATGGTGAAAACAGCTTTTGTTTTGTTGAGCAATGCTTCTGCTGCAGCTTGAAGGGATGATGTGCCGGTAAGCAGCATGGCTTCCTCATCACTTACTTTAAAAAAATTGCACCGTTCTAAAAAATACCAGCTCTGGTCGATAAAGGTTTGCGTGTTGTTTCTAAAAAGCAGGTGCCTGTAATTGGGATCAAAGCTGACGAAGATATTTTTAACCCGGGCTTCCTGCAACAGTCTTTTGTAAGCTGCCTGCAACGGCCCTGGCAAAAAGCCGGTAGCAGATCCAAAATGAATGATGGAGATATCACTGAGATCAATCGCTTCAATATCTGCTTCTGTGAGCTGTCCATCGGCGCCACGGTTAAAATAAAAATCACGTTCGCCGTTTTCCATCAGTGATACAAATGCGAAAGTGGTGAAGTAAGCGGCATCCTGCAGCAGGTATTTAGTGCCGACACCAAAATCATTCATTACATCTATCATGTGCTTACCGAAAGGGTCAACGCCCACTTTTGCAGCGAGCTCTACATTGCCGCCAAGTGCCGCAACAGCCGCCGCCACATTGGTTGGTGCGCCACCGGGCTTTTTTAAAAAATTTTCACCATCGCTTAATGCTTTTCCTTTGTCGGTGCAGATCATATCGATCAGCGCTTCTCCAATGCAAAGTATCTTACTCATATTTTTAAATTTGCCACCAATTGCACGGATCTACACGAATGGTTTTATTAGTGTAATTCGTAAAACTAGTGTGATAAATGTATTTTATCTACAAGGCTTACACCATACTATTTGCCACGAATTGTACGAATCGACATAAATGATTTAATTAGTGTAATTCGTGAAATGAGTATAATAAAAATACTTCACCAGCTTCTGCAGCCTTATTCAACATCGTTGTGTCACTCACTTCTACCACACACCATTATTGATCGTTTTAAATTCGTTTTAATTAGTGTACTCAGAACCCAACTCAATGCAGCACCACCGTTGCCTTGTCCATATCTTCCAATGCCATGCCCTTAGTTTCAGGCATCATGCGCCAGACAAAAATCAATTGCAGCACCATCATGGCAGCGAAGAAACCGAAGATGTATTCTCCCCCCACCTTGCCGGCAAAGAATGGAAATGTTTGTGCAACGATAGCGGCCCAAGCCCAATGTGTAAGACATCCAAACGAAGTACCCGTAGCCCTTACTGAATTGGGAAATATTTCCGAAATAAAAACCCATATCACCGCACCCTGCCCGATGGCATGTGCCGCAATGAACATAAACACATAGTAAGTAATGAACTGGCCATTGCCACTGTTGAACGAAAAGGCGATCAGCGCCAGCGAAACAATGTAACCGATTGAACCGATGAACATCAATGTTCTTCTTCCAAACCTGTCAATGAGCGACCATCCAACAATGGTAAACAGCAGGTTCACTACGCCAATACCAGCCGTGCTTAAAAAAGCGGCGTCTTTGCCGATTCCGGCCATTTCAAATACCCTTGGTGCAAAATAAATGATGGCATTGATGCCAGATAACTGGTTGAATGTAGCCAGTAAAAAGGCGAGCAGCAGCGGCTTATAAAATTTCTTATTGAACAATGCTTCTTTTGTTTGTTTGGTGCCGGCTTTAATTTCGTTGATGGTTTTATCCACGTCATCCTCGGTGATCGACAACACTTCCCGTGCATGCGCTTCATCATTCTTGAAAAGGAGCAACCACCTGGGTGTTTCGGGAACCGTGAGCATGAACAAGGAAAAAAACAGGGAAGGAATGGCCACGATGCCCAGCATCCATCGCCAGTCGTTGGCACCACCAACTCCCTGCAGTAAGTAATTAGACAGGTAAGCGATGAGTATGCCGCTTACAACGTTCAACTGGAAAGAGATCACCAGTCGGCCACGGTATTTTGCAGGTGCGATCTCTGAAATATATACCGGCGCTACAACAGAAGACGCCCCGATACTTAGGCCGCTTAAAAAGCGAAAGAACATGAATGTGTATACATCCTGCGCCAGCGCTGCGCCAATGGATGAAACAAGAAAGATGATGCCAATCCAGATCAGCGATTTTTTTCGGCCTATTTTGTTGGCAGGAATATTTCCGAAAGCTGCCCCAAAGGCTGTTCCATACAACGCCATGGCAATGGCTGTTCCGTGCTCCCAGTTGCTGAGGCCCCAGAGTTGCTGGATGGCTTTTTCGGCGCCGGATATAACGGCAACGTCCATCCCAAATAACAAACCCCCAAGCCCAACGGCGATTGACCAGATGATGATTTTTTTGTTCATGTGATTTTTTATAAGATTTGATTGAACTCCAGCCTTTCGCCATCCGGGCCGGTAATGTTAAAATATTTACAGCCATTCTTCCAGAAAGCAAGGAATTGCGGATAGTCTTCTATCACATTAAAACCATTATTCTTCAACAGGCCAAAGGTTTCGTCAATATCATCCACATCAAATGCCACATGATCAATATGCCCATTCCTCCGGTTCCGGGTCTCTGCCAATTCTGCCTCGGGAAGCTGGTATAATTCAATGATCATCGCATGCAGTTGCATCATGACAACCGACCCCCTCCCTCCCCTGTGCTCAAAGCTGGTGCTCATTACATTCTGAAAGCCAAGCCTGTGGTAAAAGTTTTCCGAGGTGGTCAGGTCTGTAACTGGTATACCAATGTGCTGGATATGATTGAGTTTTAAATTCATTCCTGTTTTTTCTAAGATTATAATTCTAATACAGTTGCTTCATAAGGTTTTAGTGTGGCCGTTGCAGAACCCGCTCCATAATTATTGATAAGCACTTTCGCTTTGCTGATGTCAATACCTGTATTTGCGGTTGCTTCTTTAGCAGTAAAATTCAGCAGCACGAGCAATTTTTTACCGTTCATCTCCCGGGTGTAGGCATACACCGCCGGGTTATCTTTGTCGAGCAATGCATATTTTCCATATACCAGCACCTGGTTATCTTTCCGCAGTTTCACCAGCTTCCGGAAATAATTCAACGGGCTGCCGGCTTCTTTCTCCTGCGCTGCTGCATTGATGGTTTTATAATTGGGATTTGTTTTTAACCAGGGGATGCCGGTGGTAAAGCCAGCATTGGCAGTAGTATCCCATTGAAAGCCTGTGCGGCCATTATCACGGCAACCGAATTTTACAGATTCCATAAACCGGTTCATATCTGCGCCTTTGTTTTTTTGATACTGGTATTCATTCAGCGTAGCCATGTCTTTGTAGTCTTCAATTTTATCAAACCCTGCGTTGCTCATGGCCAGTTCATCGCCATTGTACACATACGGTGTTCCCCGCATGGTCAATAAAAAAGTGTTGAGCATTTTAGCAGATGATTCCCGGAAGGCCGGCGCATCATTCCCGAAGCGGCTTACAAGCCTTGCCTGGTCGTGGTTAGAAAGAAACACAGCGAGCCATCCTTTTTCAGCAAAAGCGCTGTCCCAGCGGGTGAATACTTCTTTGAATTTTAAAACACTATAGGCCTCTCCACCCGGGGTTGCCGGCATCTTTGCCAAATTAACGCCATCAAATGCGTAGGCCATTCCCAGTTCTTTTCTATCGGCATCCACCAGGTTGTGTGCATCTTCAAAGGTTTGCCCGGCACCTTCTGCCACGCTCATCACATCATACTTGCTGAACACCGCTTCATTCATCTCTTTCAAATATTCATGAAGCCCTTTGCCCATGCCATAGTATTTTTCAAATTTCACATCCAGGTCGGCAGGCATGGCAGGCCAGGAAGTATCTTTTGCTGCAAACTGGAAGGCATCTAACCGGAACCCATCCACGCCTTTTGCTGCCCAAAATTGCATCATGTCATAGATCTCTTTCCGCAGTTTCGGGTTTTCCCAGTTAAGATCTGGTTGCTTCCTGGAGAAGTAATGCAGGTAATACGCATTGGTGAGCGAATCGTATTTCCAGGCATCGTGGTTAATGTCAAACAAACTGTATCGGTAAGGTGGCTTGCCCCGCTCTGCATTCCACCAGTGATAATACTCCCGGTAAGGATTGGTACGGGAACTGCGGCTTTGTTTGAACCATTCGTGTTCATCGCTGCTATGGTTCACTACTATATCCATCATCAGTTTGATATTTCTTTCATGCATGCCTTTGAGCAGTGCATTAAAATCATCCATTGTTCCAAAATCTTTCATGATGCCGCGGTAGTCACTTACATCATAACCATTGTCGTCATTGGGCGAACTGTAGATCGGGTTTAGCCACACTGCATCCACACCCAAACTTTTAATGTAATCCAGTTTTGAAATGATCCCTTTAATGTCACCAATGCCATCTCCATCACTGTCTTTAAAGCTACGGGGATAGAGTTGGTACACAACAGCTTCCTTCCACCATTTTTTCCCGGAAGAGTCTTTGCTAACAACCGTTTCACTTTTGGTGCTGCCAGGATTGCAGGAGCTGTTGATCAGCACCAGGAATGAAAGAACTGCAGTAAGATTTGAAAGAAATTTCATTTCAATATAATTTGTATCTGATAGATCATTAATGTCCGCCGCCGGTTATTATTACAGCATCATCACTCACTTTGCTGCTCTTAATGAATAAGGTGGCGATGGCTGCGATCAATAAAAAAACTGCGCCAAAATAAATTGCATTCACGGGTTCTTTACCCAATACACTGTTGAATATCTTTCCAAAAGAAAGTGAATAGATAAGCATGGGGATCACGATCATCATATTGATAATACCCATGTAAACTCCGTACCGGCTTTTAGGGATATCATTCACAATCAAGAGGTAGGGAACTCCCATCATACTCGCCCATGCAATGCCGAAGCCTACCAGCGGAATAAAGACAAGGTACTTATCTGCAATGTGCGGAAAGATGAACAGGGCCATCGCAGCAAGTAAAAGACAAATGGAGTGCACCATCTTTGCTCCATATTTTCTTGCGAACCATACCAGCACAAAGGCAGACAAAAAAGTGATGATATTCGTCCAGCCGCTGATCAAACCACCCCAGCCCACTGCTTCCTGGTATGTTTTGTTGGCAACAGAACTGTCGGTGGTGCCAAAAATAGTTTTAGCGATGGTGAGGTCTTTATAATCCCAGTAACACTTGAGTGCGAACCATTGAAAAAGGTACACTACAAAAAGCCGCCACATATTTGCCGGCATATCTTTAATGGCATGCCCGATCTCGATAAAGGGTGTGGCAAGGTTTATTTTTTTACTCCGGAGTTCGGCCAGTTCTTCCGCTGTAGGTGGAATTTCAGGCGTTGTTCTGTTGCTCCACAGCACACTGGTAATACTGCAAAATGCTCCAAAGAAAAAAGATGCATATACCCAGTATGGAATTTTGCTGTTGCTTTCTTTCGTTAAAAAAGGAATCAACTGAAAAAGAAAAAGAGAAAGTGTACCGAGTGTTTGACCAAACCCTGTAAAAAAACTTTGCGCTAAAAACCCGGTGGGTTGCTGTTTGGAGGAAAGCTTATCTGCTACAAAAGCACGGTAAGGCTCCATGGCAGTATTGTTGGCGGCATCCAATATCCACAGCAATCCTACAGCCATCCAGAGTTGAGAACTGAATGGAAATAAAAAAAGACAGATGCTGCAAAGCAGGGCGCCAACTAAAAAATAAGGCTTTCTTCTGCCCCAGCGTGGATGCCAGGTTTTATCGCTCATGGCACCAATAATGGGCTGGATGAGCAAACCAGTAACAGGACCGGCTATTTGCAATAATGGCAGGTCGCCATTTTCGGCACCCAGGAATTTGTAGATCGGATTAACGGCATTTTGTTGTAACGCAAAACTGTATTGTATTCCAAAAAAACCAACATTCATGTTGATGATCTGCCAAAAACTGAGCGTTGGCTTGGAGAGGGGCATAAGCAATCGTTTAGGTTGTGTAACCAAATATACTCAAATCAACCAACCAGATTTGCTGCAACCGTTTGTGGTGGAAAATATGATATCGAACTGCTTTCTAATATAAAAACCGGGAGTTGCCTATTGATTTATTGAAGACAACGGCTCATGGATAGGATATCTCAACCCAACTGCACCTGTTGCTTTTTACTCCAGATATGCGTTACAAATTATATTTTTCCTGCAGTGCCAGGTACACGCCATTCGTCCAGCCGAAACCATCCTGGCCTGCGTATTCTCCGCCACCGGCTTCGAGGTGAGTATCTACCACATTGTATTTTTCCATGAACTTGCCGGTGCGCTGGTAAACATCGGTATTGAGTTGCAACCAGCGCTTTGCTATGTTTGCAGCAAGTGAATGATGACCATACTGTTCAAGACCGCAAACAGCGATCCATTGCAACGGTGCCCAGCCGTTGGGTGCATCCCATTGCTGGCCGGTTTGCTTTAGCGTAGTCACAAGACCGCCGGCCTTTAAAAAATCTGCCTGCAATATTTCAGCAGAAAGATCAGCCTGTTCCTGCGTGGCAATTTTAAAATACAAAGGACTCGTTCCTGCAAGCGTGAGCTCCTGCTTTTGTGTACCGGACTCGAAGTCGAAGTCGACAAAAAAGCGGCAGGTTTCGTTCCAGCAATATTTCTGAATGGCCTGTTTTCTATTTTCCGCCAGTAATTTCCAGGACTGGTATTTTTCATTTTCTCCGGCAATATGCCATGCCTCTGCAATGGTAAGCTCCAGGTTATAGAGCAGGCAGTTCAGATCAACCGGTACAATGGCTGCCGTATGGATGGTGGAAAACGAAACGCCATCTTTAAACCAGCGGCTGCTGTAATCCCAGCCCGACTCAGCACCTGCCCTGAGGTGGGTGTACAGCCTGGCAGGTTGTTGTTGCGAATGTTCCGCCAACTCTACATCTTCCCGGAATGATTCTGGCCTTGCGGTATCAAACGCATCACAATAGCGGTTCATTATTTCGCCATCCTTCATCTTCACCACATGATGAACAGATCCGTTTTGATCATTTAATTCATCTGCACCTTTCATCCAGTATTGATATTCCTTTTCGAGTGTTGGCAAGTATTCAACCAGCACCTGGTTATTTTTCGCAGCGGCCAGCAACTGTACCATCAACGAATAAAAAGGAGGTTGTGAGCGGCCCAAATAATAGGTGCGGTTACCATTTGGAATAAAGCCTACCGTCTCTATTAAATGAGCAAAGTTGTGCAGCATATTTTCTACCATGTCTATTTTCCCGGCGGTCTTTAAACCGAGCATGGTAAAATAGCTGTCCCAGTAATACACTTCACCAAACCTTCCACCGGGTACAACGTAGGGATTGGGAAGCGGGATCAGCGAACCGGACACTTCATCGGGCTTACGGGTAAGTACCTCCCACAAATTGTTGATGTGCCCCGCGGCTGTTTTGTTGGTATCGGTTTTGAAACTGGCAGCAAATACATGCGGCAATTCAAAATGATCCAGTACAAATGCTTTGAGGTTGAAGCCTGCGCTTTCTTTTTGCTGGCTGTATAAGCGGCAGATATTTTCCAGTGATGATTTGGGTACACAATCCACAAAGGTTTTTCCATCCGGGAAAACGGCGTTCATCTGCACATCCTCAAATAAAGGATGGCAATCAAAAATATTGAGCTGAGTTTGCATGATATAATTATTAGTGGCCGCCGCCGGTAAATTCAATACTGGTATTGCTCTTTTTATGAATGCGGTAAAAAAAGAACAGGCAGATCATCAACACTGTCATGGGTATCAATGAAAAATAGAATGCCTTTTGTCCGCCAATATTTTTAAATAAATAACCTACCAGCCTTGATCCTAACGTTCCGCCTATGGCAGAGAAAAAAACCAGCAATGATGCCATCGGGCTATGAAACATTTTTTCAGTAGCGCTTAATACAAATGAATTGATCAATGGATAAATAGGCGCCAGGAAAAAGCCAATCAATGGAAACACATAGGCGATCACCGGAACATCCTGGAGTGAATTAATTTGTTTCGGCTGAAGATTTTGTGTTTGTGGCAAAACAAATAATACCATTAGTGCGGCACCTACCAGGCAACCGGCCAATATAGCAAGCCAATGTACTCTTTTAACAAGCAAAGAAGATATATACCTCCCCGCCGCAATAGACAACATGAGGATGATCGCCATATAAACACTTGTCTTTTCAGGGAGGTGTAACACTTTTTCATTAAAGGTGGGCAGCCAGCTCATGATACCCTGTTCCATCATTACATACATAAAAGCTGCCACTGCAAACACCAATACCAGCGGCCTTGCCAGTAATTTTATCATCTCTGCGAAATCATCGCCGATACCTGTTCCGGGAATTTCATATTTAATATTAAAATCAGCGAATAATAAAATAAGAAAGGAGACCGCTATCAACACTGCCAGTAAAAGGTATATCCTTAGCCATGCATCCGGATCCGTATCGCTGTAAAAAAGAGGGAATATGATAAAGCCGGCAGCAATGCCGATCATAAAAAAACTTTCAATAGAGGTAAGTACACTTTTGTGTTCCTTATCACTATTGGTAATAAGCCCGATCATTGAATATACCGACACTTTGATAACAGCGAAAGAAATACCCACACATGCAAACAGGATACGAACGGAAGTAAACGAATTGCCATAATACATTCCGATACATCCAACAAACACCAATGCCAATGCGATCAGCATTCCCTTTTTATACCCAAGTCTTGGCAAGAAAGAGCCAACCAAAAAAGAAACAAAAGCGATGGACAGATCTTTGAATGCTTCCAGCGAACTTGCTTTTAATTCGTCAACATGATAAGTATTGATCGATTTTTGAATAAGTATCCCCACACTATTTAGAAGAATAGCGAAAACAAAGTAATTGAGATACAGGGATAGTTTGATCCTGAAGTTTGGCATAGCAGCAGTATATGGTGAAATCAAATATACCGGTAAGCATTCTATAAAACAAACAGATGCACTACAAAGAATCGCCTTTTACCAACATTGATTCCACGCAAACGATTTCTGAAACTTTTTGTGCGCTTAGCCTGGCCTGCATTTGTTTAAAAGCCAGCTTGCCGAGTTTGTACCCGCTTGTTTCAACATAGGTAACAGCGGGGTTGAACATTTTGGGAATAAAGCCATTGCTGATACCGATCACTGCAACATCACCAGGAATATTGAGATTGAGTTCGTGGATCGCCTTCATTACACCGATCAAAATAAGATCGCCCATACAGAAAATTACATCCGGTGGCATGGCGGATTGAAGCGCTTCCAACGCAACTTTTTGGGAAGGTTCCGGGCTTTCAGGATGGTGAACAGTAATAGTTGTTTTAGGTGCCTGTTGCTTAAACGTCTTTACAAATGCTTCTTCTCTTATCCTGGAGATGCTCAAATGAGGATGACCAAAAAGTGCCAGTACATTTTTTTTCTTTTTGGCAATGATGGCTTCTGCTGCGATCCTTGCAGCGTCTTCATCTGCCAGGCATACAGAACAAAATCCGGGCTCCTGCGGCACCCTGTCGAAAAACACCACCGGTATTTCCAGGTCTTCCATTTTTTTAAATGGCGCCATGTCTTCCGTAGCAATGGAAATGGCAGCAAATAAACCCATCACCATATTCTTTCTTAAAATGGAAAGATTGGCCGTTTCAATATCAAGTTCATCTCTTGACTGCATGATCAATACAGAGAAGCCCTGCTTACGGGCATCCTCTTCCACCGCGGCAATAAAAGAATCGTAAAAAAAATTGTCAATAAAAGGGATCAGCACGCCCAGCACATTGCTTTGCTTGGTACGCAACTGCACCGCATAACTGTTGGGTTCGTACTCCATCGCGGCGGCCAGTTCTTTCACTTTATTTTTGGTGCCCTGAGAAATATCAGGATGATCTTTTAATGCCCTGGATATTGTTGATATACTTAGACCAAGTGTTTGAGATAATTTTTTTAAAGTACTTTTTTGCATTTAGAAGCGTTGAAATGCGGTGAGTGATCAGAAAGTAAAATACAATTTTTCCGCCTGCAAAATAAAGCATAATAACATGTAAACAGCTTTTTAAATGGCTTGATCAGGGTATTGGAAAAAGTTTTTTTAATGCCAGGTACACACTGTTCGTAGAGGCAAAACCATCCTGCAATGGATAAGTGCCGCCGGTTGGTTCTTTTGTGATATCTTCTGCATTGTACCTGTCTGTAAGCCTTCCTGTAGCCAAATACACTTTTTCTATCAATGCCAGCCAGCGCAGGGCAATGTCTTTTGCCAGTTGACGGTTACCATAATTTTTAAATGACGCAACGGCAACCCATTGCAGCGGTGCAACAGCATTGGGCGCATCCCACAATTCACCTGTATTGTTAGTAGTATTTATAACTCCCCCTTCTTTCAGCAACATATCTGAAAACGCTTTGGCTACAGCTACAGCCTGCTGCGGCGCAGCGATCTTTACAAAAAGAGGAAACAAACCTGCGGGAGTGATATTGGCTGACTGCTGTGCCGAAATCATGTTATAGTCCACGAAAAAACTTTTCTCTTTATTCCAGCAATATTTTAAGATCGCTGTTTTTCTTTTGGCGGCCTTCCTGCTGTATTGCAGCGCAAGCTGCGGCTGGCGGTTTGTTTTTAATGCGGTTGCAATAATCGTTTCCATATTGTACAACAAACAATTAAGATCAACCGGGATGATGCCGGTTGCCTGGATGCTGATCATCTTGCCTGGATCTGCACACCAGCGGCTGCTGCCATCCCAGCCGCTGCAGGCGGCGGCCCTGAGCTCCCGGTAAGTATCACTCCTTTTCCTGTCAAGTATTTCCTTTAATTGTTCAGGCGATGCTACTTTGATCCGCATGGCCAGTTCAAGTGCGGCTGCTTCTGCAATTTCCGTATCCTGTTTATAGTTCTCGGGCCTTGGACCATTGTTCTCATCCCAATAACGGTTAAGGATACTGCCATCCGGCATCATTACAACATACTTTACAGGCTCACCCTTTTTTGCACTGCCTGCTCCATCCATCCAGTACGCATATTCTTTGAGCATGGAGGGGAGGTATTGTTTCAAAATATTTTTGCCTTTAATGGAGGCCAGCAGGTTTACCATCATACAAAAAAAAGGCTGACCGCTGCGGCTAAGATAATAGGTGCGGCTGCCGGCAGGCACATGACCAAAAGCATTGATGAGGTAATCAAAATCCTTTACTATATTTTCCATCATCACCGTTTCATTGGAGGCCTGCAAACCCAGCATGGTAAAATAACTGTCCCAATAATGTATTTCCCTGAACCTGCCACCGGGTACAATGTAAGGATAAGGCAGCGCCAGTAATGAATTGCCGTTGCCGGGTTTACCTTCCCAGCGGGGCGATACATCAGCTTCCCTTTTTAAAACACTCCACAGGTTATTAATGTGTACCGAAACATTTTTTTCCTGCTGTATATAATTCAACTGCGGTGGTGCCGGTGGTAAATTAAAATTACCTGCTACAAATTTTTGCAGGTCCATCCCGGGGCCTTTCATCATTCCGTAATCATACATAATATCGGCGATCTTTCTTTTGGGAGTGCAATCTGCAAAAGTCTTTTGATCAGGAAATACCTGCCCCAGCTGAACATCCATAAAAAGCTGTCCGTAGATTTTATCCGGTGAGGCCGGGAGTTTAACCTGCGCCGTTAGCAAAATCGGGATACAGCAAAGGCAGGCAAGAAAGAAATTTTTCATGCTCTAAATCTACACAAAAAATGATAGTAGTTTGCCGGTCATAAGTTAATTTAAAAAGCCGCAGGCAATATGTTTGCGGCGAACCCTCAACGAACTGGTTTTTGGAACAGTATTAGCATTGTCTCATTAAATTAGATAAAATACTGACAGCAAAAAAGGTCATAAAGAAAACAGGTAAGGTACTGGCATGGATTGCCGGGAGTATACTCGTGTTGATACTGTTACTTTATATCCTCATCCAGGTGCCGGCTGTGCAAAATTTTGCCCGAAAAAAAGCTGTTGCTTACCTGGAAGACAAACTTCATACTAAAGTCGAGATAAATAAACTATCACTTTCTTTCCCAAAAAGCATCGTACTCGAAGATGTTTATTTTGAAGATCAACATAAGGACACCCTGTTTTCCGGCGAAAAAATTAAGGTAGACATTGCACTGCTAAAACTGATCAGCAGTAAGGTGGAGATCAACAGCATTGAATTGAAAGATATCTACGCCAATATTTACAGAACCGGCAAGGATACCATTTTCAATTACCAATACATTGTTGACGCTTTTACCACACCTGCCACTACAACAGCAGACAGCAGCGCAGGGATGAGAATAAATGTTGACAGGATCATTTTAAACAATGTAGCTGCATCTTTCAAGGACGATCAAACAGGAATGGATTTTTATGGAAGGCTGGGGAAATTTGAAACAGCCTTCAAAAAATTTGACCTGGACCAACTGATCTTTTCATTACCGGATATTGCACTTGAAAATGTGAGCGGTCATTTTTATCAAAACAAACTCCTGCTTACGCCACAACCAATGGAATTGGTAGAAGCTGAAAGCAATGAGCCCTTTAAACTGCAGTTGTCCCTTAGCAATATCAGCATTAAAAATATCGTCTTCGATTACAGGAATGATATTTCGGTGATGAAGGCCAATCTTAACCTGGGTGAATTGTCAGGAAAGGTTAAATCCATTGATCTTGCAAAGCTGGATGTTCAATTGGAAAATATAAAACTGCATCGCACAACCGCTGGCATCTTTCTCGGCAAATCAGATCAAACGGTGCTGGTAAAAAAAGAAATCAACAAAGAAGTGATCGCACAGGTTAACAATCCATGGAAGATCTCCATCAGCAACATTGATCTTGAAAATAATAACCTTCAATTTGAAGATGACAATCAACCAACACTGCAGGCCGGGATGGATTACGGTCATTTAAAAATTGACAGTCTCCGGTTGAAGGGAAATAATTTTGTGTTCACGCCTGTTGCTTACACCGGTTCGATCAGCAGTGCAGGCTTTAGAGAAAAAAGTGGTTTTGACCTTAGAGAATTTAAAACAGATTTTAGTTACAGCGACACTGTTGCGGCCCTGCACCAGCTCTATGCTCAAACAGATCAAACATTGATAAGAGATGATATCAGCGTTCGTTATCCATCGCTTGAAGCTGTAACAAACGACCCTGGCAAATTGTACCTGGATGCCAACTTTGCAAAAAGTGACCTGGCAGCCAAAGACATCCTGGTATTTGCACCGCAGCTTCAACCCAATTTAAAAGGCAATGAAAATGCAGTGCTGCACATAAACGCAAGGGTGAAAGGTTTTGTAAATAACCTCGCCATACCAGCACTTGAAGTAAGCGGCATTGGTAATACAATGGTAAGCATGTCGGGAAACATTACAGGTTTGCCGGATGTAAATAAAACCAGGTACGATCTTAACATTGCTTCTTTCAAAACTACCAAACAGGATATAGAACGCTTTGTTCCGGCCGGTACCATTCCATCCAATATCCGCCTACCGGAAACGATGCAGTTGAATGGCAGTTTTACCGGTTCGGCCACCAGTTTTACCAGCAATGTATCGCTGCAAACAAATAAAGGCAATGGAACCCTCAACGGATTTTTGAACAGCGCCAATGAAACCTATGATCTAAAAGGCACACTCAATAATGTGGATGCCGGTTATTTATTAAAACAGGATACCCTGCTCGGAAGAGTTACCATGAGTTTTGCTGCAAAGGGCAGCGGCTTTACGCCTGACAGGTTAAATACCAATGCTACCGCAACCATTAAGTCGGCAGTTATAAAAGGCTACAATTACCAACAGCTTACAGCAACCGCAACAGCACACCGCGGCTTTACCACCCTGGATGCTAGTATGGCTGATAAAAGCATTGCGTTTCATTTGAACGGTTCGGCACAACTGCAGAACAATTCTGCATCCGCCGTAAAAATGCAGTTGCAACTGGATAGCCTGTTGCTGAAACCGCTGGGTTTGTACGCTGGTGATCTTCGCATACACGGAAACGTGATGGCCGATGTTCCGGTCGCTTCCCTTGATGCACCACAGGGTACTGTTCAAATAGCCGGGTTGGTTGTATCGAACGACGACACCCGGTACCAGGCAGATACCATCAGCATTGCGGCGGCCAGCACAGACACGGGGAAAACAATTTCACTCAATTCCCAGATCGCAAGGGCTTCCCTGCAGGGCCGATATAACCTGGCAACCATTGGCACAGGCGCCCTGCAACTCATCAACAAATATTATAACATCGGTATCAAAGATTCTGCTGTATCAAAAGATCAATGGAAACTAAACGCAGCCATTATACCAGACAGTTTATTGTTTGTATTTGCGCCTTCTTTGAGGGGCACCGATACCATTCACCTAAAAGCTGATTTTGACGGCAGCACAGAAAAGATCAACCTGCTGGTTAATGCACCCAAAGTGCAGGTAGGCGAACAGGTGCTGGACAGCCTGACCATCACTGCCGGCAATCCTTCGGATAAACTGTTATATGCTGCTTCTGTGAACACCGCCGGCACCAAAGCCTTCCGGTTGCAAAAAACCACGCTTAACGGATTCGTTGCCAACAATGAATTGTATTCAACACTCAACATTGCAGACATTGATGGAAAAGACAAATACCGGCTGGGTACCAAAATATCACAGGAACAAAACAAGTCCATCAGGGCGGTGTTGTCTGATAGCCTGATGCTGAATTATAAAAACTGGCTGGTGGATAACAGCAATTATATTTTGTACGACAGCACCGGCATTATTGTACATCATTTCGATATCAGTAACAGCGGCCAGTTACTATCGGTAAATTCAACCAGCGAAAACAAGTCGGCACCAATTGATATTGTGCTGAAAGACTTTCACATTAAAACACTTACCAACCTGGCAGAGCAGGATTCGTTGCTGCTGGATGGTGTGATCAACGGAAAGGCATTGGTTAAAAATGCCATCACCAACCCTGTTTTTACCGCAGACATAAGGGTAGACACACTTACTTTTAACACCGACACTATCGGCAATTTAGCTGTGAAGGTTGATAATGAAACAGCCAACGCATTTACAACTGATGTAAGCATTACCGGGCAAAACAATGATGTAAAACTTTCAGGCAAATATTACACCGGCGAAAGCCGTATGGATCTGAAGCTGCTGATCAACAACCTGAACATGGCAAGCATCAGGCCTTTTACGTTTGGCAATTTGTCGCAGGCAGATGGGAGCCTGAAAGGAGAAGTGAGCATTAAGGGAACAACTACTGATCCTGATCTGAATGGCAGCGTTCATTTTGAGAACGCCAGCATTACACCCAAATTAACGGGTGAAAAACTGCGGTTGACCAATGAGACGATCCTGGTATCATCAAGGGATATCAGCTTTGAGAAATTCACACTGGTAGATTCTGCAGGCAATAAGGCCGTGCTTGACGGCAATATTTTTACAGAAGATTTTAAGACCTATCGTTTCGACCTTGACCTGAACGCTGACAATTTCCGGGTACTCACTGCACCACCCAAACAAAATTCATTGTACTACGGTGACATGAATATGAATGCAGCCATTACGGTGAAAGGTTCATTAACGGCACCGGTTGTAAACGCAGATCTTAAGATCAATAAATCTACCAACATCACTTTTGTATTGCCCAGTTCTAACCCTGAAATCGAAAACAGGGATGGTGTGGTACAATTTGTAGATGTATATGGAGGCAGCGCCGACAGCATCTTTAAAGCGGCGATCGATACCGCCAGGCGTTTCCCTGAATTGGCAGGTCTTGATCTGACTACCACATTGGAATCAGACACGGCTGCACAGATTACGCTGGTGATAGACGAACGCAGCGGTGATGCATTGAAAATAAGAGGCAAGGCCGATCTGGCTGCCGGCTTTGATAAAAGTGGCAAGATCAGTTTAACAGGTAACTATGAATTGCAAAACGGATCGTACCAGCTTAGCCTGAGTTTATTAAAAAGACAATTCATCATACAACCGGGAAGTGTGATCACCTGGACGGGTGACCCGATGAGCGCTACCGTTGACATCAGCGCCATTTATATCGCCAATACCCAGCCTGTAAATTTATTACAAAGCGAACTGGCCAACCTATCGGCAACGGATGCTGGCAAATACAAAGCAAAGGTTCCTTTTAATGTAGTGCTGAAGATGAAAGGTGAACTGCTGAAACCGCAGATCAGTTTTGACATCCAGTTACCGGATGATCAAAAATCGAAATGGACAGATGTGGAAACCAAGTTGGAGCAGGTTCGCCGGGATGATGCAGAACTAAACAAACAGGTATTTGCGTTGCTGTTGCTCAACAGGTTCATACAGGAAAACCCATTGGAAAATGCGGCCGATGCTACTTCGCTCGCCAGTACTGCCAAAACAAGTGTGAGCAGGATATTGACTGAACAACTGAACAATCTTGCCGGCAGTTTGATAAAAGGCGTAGACCTGAATTTTGGTGTGAATGCGGAGGATGATTATTCGAGCGGCACCCGTACCAGCCGAACCGACCTAACCGTTGGCGTTAGTAAGCGATTGCTGAACGACCGGTTGAGGGTAAGCGTAGGAAGTAATTTTGAACTGGAAGGGCCGGCCAATACCAATGAAAGCACCAGCAACATCGCAGGCGATGTGGCAGTTGATTACCTGTTGAGTAAAGATGGACGGTACAGTCTGAGGGCCTATCGCCGCAACCACTACGAAGGCGTGATAGAAGGACAGGTGATCGAATCAGGAGTGGCTTTCATATTCACCTTTGATTTCAACGAGTTCAAACAGATCTTCAATCGCAAGACGGAAGAGCAGAAACTGTTGGAAAAAGCAGCCAAAGAAAAAAAGCAAGCGCAGGAGGAAAAAGAAAAGAAGGACAAGCAGGCTGCGGATAGAGCGAAAGCGGAATAACAAAAATTTTTATTATTGTAATTCGCCGCTTTACCGGTTTTATGTTGACCGTTTTTAAAATCTGCCTGTGATCAATTAAACTTATAAACATCTTTTGATAATGAAGTTGAATGATCTGAATTGTACAAACACCCGGCTAAGCGAAAAATTATTTTCGTTCGGCTTTGTATGCTCCTGCTTCCTGTTCGTTTTCTGTTCGTGCAACAATACCAGATACCTTCCAAAAGGAGAAACCCTTTACACTGGTTCCAAAATAAAATACGTAGCAAGTGATACGAATTCCGGGTCACAAAAAGCGGTGTTGAAAGAAGAACTGCAGGCCATCATTTTACCAAAACCCAACAGTAAAATCCTGGGATTAAGGGTAAAACTCTGGTTTTACAATATTGCCGGAAAGCCTAAAGGCAAAGGACTTCGCTACCTGATCAGGAACAAACTGGGCGAACCGCCGGTGTATGCCAGTGATGTTAATTTTGAAAAAAACAACAGCATCCTTGTCAACCGCCTTCAAAACAGAGGCTTTTTTAAAAGCCGTTCCGCTGTTGACACCAGCACGAAAGACAAACGCACCACCGGTTTGTTTACCATCATGGCAGGCCCCAGGTATATCATCGACAGTGTAAATTTTCCTAAAGATTCCAGTGAACTGAGTGCCGCCATCAGGTCTGTTACAAGAAGAAGTTCTCTTAGAAAGGGAAGGCCTTACGACCTGGATGTGATCAAAGCCGAAAGAACGAGGATCGATACGAGGTTGAAACAAAAAGGTTATTTCTTCTTCAGCGAGAATTACCTGCTGGCAAAAGTAGACAGCACCCCGGGCAGTAACACTGTGAACATTTATCTGCAAACAAAGCCAGAAACACCTCCACAGGCAAAACATCCTTACCGCATTGGCGATGTAATTATTTACGCTGATTACAACCTGGCGAGTGATACCAATTTCTCCAGGGAGAAAGCAATTCTTTATGATAGTTTTTACGTGGTGGATCCATTGAAAAAATTCAATCCCCGCATGTACAAACGCAATATCCGTTTTCACCCGGGCGACCTGTACAACCGCAATGATCACAATCTTACGCTTAGCAGGCTGGTGAGTCTCGGTGTTTACAAATTTGTAAAAGCAAGGTTTGAAGAAGTCGATACGGTGAACGACCGCCGCTTAAATGCATTTTATTATTTATCACCTAATAATAAATATTCTGCCAAAGCGCAGGTATCTGCGCTCACCAAATCAAACAATGCCAGCGGTACCGATCTTACGTTGAGCCTGAAGAACCGCAACGCATTTAAGAGCGCCGAACAACTAAGTCTCAGTGGATTCTTTGGTGTTGAAACGCAGATTGCAGGGCAACAAAATATAGGAACCATCCGCTTTGGCGGCAACCTGGACCTGCTGATACCAAGAGTGATCGGCCCGGTGAAATTTGGCAGGAACAGTGATTTTGTTCCCAATACAAGGATCAATCTCGGGTATGAATATTTCAGGCGAAGTGATCAGTACACATTGAACAGTTACAAAACAAGTTTTGGCTGGGTATGGAAATCTTCTATTACAAAAGAACACCAGTTCAACCCCATTGCTATTAATTATGTAGTGCCGTCCGGCATTACACCTTCGTTCCAGTTAGCGCTTGATACCAACATCACCCTCGCCCGCAGTATCGAAAGGCAGTTCATCATCGGCTCCAACTACAATTTTAATTTTACCAGCCAGGCAAAACCTAACAACAAACGGCACAACTATTATTTTAATGCCAATGTAGATTTTTCAGGAAATATCATTGGTTTGCTCAGCGGTGCCGATGTGAGCAATGGCAAAGAGAAAAAAATATTTAACACCCCTTTTTCGCAGTACGTAAGAGGCGAAGTAGAGTTCCGCCATTACCTGGCACTTGGAAGACCAAGGAGAGAGCGCACCAATGAATTGGTAAGCAGGGTGATCGTTGGAGCAGGTTATGGATACGGCAACAGCAACAGTATGCCATTCATTAAACAATTTTTTATTGGCGGTACCAACAGCATCCGTGCGTATAGGGCACGCAGCCTTGGACCCGGCACTTATTATGCCGGCAATGCCTCACTTACAAAAACTTACCTGCCCGATCAACCCGGTGATATCAAACTCGAGATGAATACAGAGTTACGTTTTAAAATTGCTTCCATTGTAAGAGGCGCATTGTTTATTGATGCCGGAAATATCTATACCACCAGGGATGATACTTCAAGACCGGGAGCTAAATTCAACAACCAGTTCTTACAACAATTTGCTGTAGGCACCGGTGTTGGTTTAAGGTTTGACCTCAGCTTTTTAGTACTTCGTGTGGATGCTGCTTTTCCCATCCGAAAACCATATTTGCCCGGCGGACCGGCCTGGGTGATCGATAAGATCTCATTCGGCGACAGCCAATGGCGAAAAGAAAACCTGGTGCTGAACCTCGCCATCGGTTATCCTTTTTGATATTACTATTCAACAGTCAGCAACAGTGCAAAGTTGAATCCACTTATCTTTACCTCCTAAACCATTTCCCGGTCAATATGGTATCAATATTAATGATCAGTGTTTTTGTTCTGGGCTATGCAGCCATCGCTTTCGAGCATCCGCTAAGGATAAACAAAGCAGCAGCAGCATTGATTACCGGTGTATTATGCTGGACCATTTATATAGTTCAAAGCAACCAGCCCGATATTGTTGGAGAGGAACTATTGCATCACCTGGGAGATATTGCCTCTATTCTTTTTTTCCTGCTGGGAGCTATGACGATCGTAGAACTCATCGATTCACACAATGGCTTCGACATAATTACACAAAAGATCAGTACTACCAATAAACAACGGTTGCTGCTGGTCATTACCACCATTACTTTTTTTCTTTCATCTTTGCTCGACAATTTGACCACGGCGATCGTTATGACCTCGTTGTGTGCAAAAATATTAACTGATAAAGAAGACAGGCTTTGGTTTGCCGGCATCATTGTAATTGCTGCCAATGCTGGCGGTGCATGGTCGCCACTGGGAGATGTAACTACTACAATGCTCTGGATCGGCGGACAGATCACTGCACTAAATATCATCAGGCAATTATTTTTACCCAGCGTGGCTGCATGTATCATTCCTGCCTTCATCATCGCTCATCGTTTCAGGGGAAAGAAGATCGCAGCCATTCCGGCATCGTCCTGCACGCCCGAAGAAAAAAAAGAGGGCAGAACGATCTTATTTGCTGGCATTGGATTTTTACTGTTTGTACCCGCCTTTAAAACCGTTACGCATCTACCTCCCTTTATGGGGATGATGCTTGCGCTGGGATTGATGTGGGTGATCACTACGCTCATTCATAAAAACAAAGGGCAGGAACTGGCAGATCAATTTACTGTGGCAAGAGCGTTGCAAAGAATTGACACACCAAGTATTTTATTTTTCCTGGGGATATTACTGGCTGTATCGGCATTGCAATCTTATGGGCTGCTCACAACACTGGCTGGCTTTTTAAGCAACACCTTAAAAAATGATTACCTTATTGGTGTTGCACTGGGCCTGGTTTCTGCCATTGTAGACAATGTACCGCTGGTGGCTGCATCACAGGGCATGTACGATCTCAGCACCTATCCAACTGACCATCCATTCTGGGAGTTTTTAGCGCTCACCACCGGCATAGGAGGCAGCGCTGTGATCATTGGCACTGCTGCAGGTGTAGCCGTAATGGGCATTGAGCAAATTGATTTTATGTGGTACCTCAAAAAGATCGGCTGGCTGGCGCTCCTTGGTTTTGCGGCAGGCATTGGCGTTTTTTTGCTGCAATTACAATTTGCCTGATCTGCCAACAACTTTACTGTCCGATATAAGTTGCTTCTCCTTTTCAATAAGTTTCAAGCACTTTGCTGCAGCCTGGCAGCTTTTATTTCCGGAATTGATATAAGTTCCTGTAATCAACATTCCGTCAAATTCCTATTCGTGCCTGTTAGTGTAGTTACTGTTTACATACGCAGCATCAACGTTACACTTACATTTCTTCCATCGCTTGACCATACGCCTGGACCAGGATAAAATGTGGGGCGCTTGGTAAAGTATTGTTTGTTGGTTACGTTATTGATGTTTGCCTTTAGTTCGATGCTTTTAGAAAAACGCACTGAAACGTTCATGTCTACAATTCCATAAGCTGGCACGAGCCCCACAGCGCCGGTTGTTTTTAAAGGGGCCACTGTATTCAGTGCATCCGCAAACGTAGCGCCGGTATAACTATATAAAACTGAATAGCTGAGTATCTTGTAACGAATGGTTGCACCGTTCCGGGTGATGAAGTCGGGCGAACTTTCTACTTTGTTTCCGTTGATATTGCTGTTGACATTGCCGGCTTTTACATTACCGCTGGTATATCGGGCATGTGTAAACGCCGTAGATGTAAAAACAGAAAGGCCGATCGCTTTATGCAGTATCCAATCGGCTTGCAAGAAAATTTCTGCGCCGCTGGTAAGTGAATTGCCGATATTGGTGCGATAGGTATAGAACGCCCCCTCGTTATCTGTTTCAGCCAATGTACCAAAACGGTTTTTGTACTGCAGTAAAAAACCGGTTACATCCCAGCGTAAAAATTTCCAGTTGCCCCTCAATCCGAACTCTGCATTGTAGCCCTTTGCATCTTTGATTGCCGGATCTACTTTTTCATACAGCGAAGCCGGTATCAGGTCTTTGAACAGCATCGGGTGATAGCTCTGGCTCCATCCACCATACAACTCCATATTGCCTGGCGCCTTGTAAGAAAAGTTGACACCCAGTAAAGGAAAATGATGTTTGATGGAAACAGGAATGGCATTGCCAGGATAGTAAGTAATGGTGCCACTCATATCTGTTTGTCCCATTTCTATCCGGGCGCCAAGATTCACCGATAAATTTCGCATTAACTGGAACTTGTTTTCTGCAAACAGGGCGATGTTGGTGGTTTTAAGATGTACATCACGTCCCCAGCCCGGCGCTACCAGTGTAAGATCGTAATCGCTTCCGGTGCTGCCTTTACCCAGTTGCGTGCGGTGCAGATCGTTGTTCATGTATTGAACCCCTGCTGAAAGCTGGCTGGTTTGCTTGCCCAACACATACTGCTGCAGCAGGCGAAGTTCGTTGGTGTAACTGTTGAACCTGTCAATATCAACCTGCCGGTTATTGTATTGCAGGGTTGTTGTATTGATGCTGTCCCTGATATTCGTAGGCTTGTCGAACTGCACGCTGCTCCTGGCACCAAGTACGGCGGAGGAAGTAAACTGCAGTTTTGTTTTGCTGCCCAATTGCCAGTTAATAGTAACAGACGGAATATGGATATCCGGACTAAAATAGTTACGGGAACGGGTAGCCTGTTTTGGATCAGCATAAAACATACTATCTGTTAAAGGCCCGGGTATACGGTACAAATATGTTGAACGGGCCCATTCTGCCCGTACAGAAAAATTCTTATTGAAATCATAAGACAGAACAATGCCTTCTGCTTCGGAAGTAGTATGTTCATTATCCCGGTAACCATCTCTTGATTTTTTCTGGATATAGGCATAGTACCGGAACTTATTGATCTTACCGCCAATGGCATTGTAGCTGCTGAGCAAATTAAAAGAACCGGCTGTATTGATACTTTCAAAACTAAACGCCCTGCTGCTGTCGCCCTGTTTGCTGATGTAGTTTAACATACCTCCAAACTGGGCGCCATACTGCAATGAACCGGTTCCTCTTACCAATTCAATTCTTTCTATACTTTCAAATGGCATACTGTAGTGGCTGGCCGGGTAACCATACATATCGGAGTTGGTGATGATACCGTCTTTCCGGATGTTGAACTCCCATCCACGGTGCGGATCAAGACCACGGGCAGCAATGTTCACCTGGTTGCCTGTTCCATCCATATCATACACAAATATGCCGGGTATCTTTGCAAATACCTGGCGCCCGGTTTTACTGGTTACATCTGCCGGGATCTGTAACAGGTTGATCACTTCAGTTTTCTTTCCCGAAAAAAGATAAGTGCCCTGCGATGCTGGTAATGGTTTGGGCGCATTTAGATAGATGTACGAATGCAGGGTAACGCTGTCGAGTACCTGCATTATATTTTTTACTGTATCCTGCTGCTGGGCAAAAACGCAGCTACAGCAAAACATACTTACTGTTGCTATTTTAAACCCCTTCATGTTCTGACATTTTTAGTTGGCGGCACTTTTAAACGACTGTAAAAAAGTGGTGCCCGTAAAGAATTACAGCACCGTTTACCTTAACGTAAAATCAACTTCAAAAAATTTTTATAATAAAAGTTTTAAAATGTGCCCCGCAGGGAACTGCAGCGCTTATAATAAAACTTAACGATTCTTAATCATCGGCATGATCGCCTCTTGCTCTTGCAACTGCGTAACTCCCCACATTTTTACCGGTTGTGAGGCCCACGGTACAATCACTTTTAAAGTGAATACCACCATATAAACGGGACATAGAGGCTTCCTGTGCCATTGCTTCGTAAGCAGTTGCTCTTTCCGGTATGATATAACTCAGTACGGCGGCCGCAGCACCACTAAATGTTGAGTGACCTGAGATGTATGCCGGGAAATTTGGTATACCTGTTATGGTTTTGATCGCCGGATTCAACTGGGTTGGTCTTGGGTTGAAATAAAAATATTTTGTATCCCAGCACACGATACCTGCATCCATCAAACTCATATTCAGCAGGGCCATATTTCTTGCCCACCTTACCTCACTGAAATTTTTTCCTATAAAATCTTCCGCAGCGATCGCATCCCAATGGCCGGGTGGCGTGTAAGTGCCAACACCATCAGCCCAAAAATGCACGATCCTGGTTTTTTCTCTTGTTGGATGAAGTATCTGCTGGTACACTTCGTCGGTTTCATCTTTCATCTGCTGGCTCTTTACTAATGGTGGAGGACCCGGTCGAAGCGAAATAGCAGTTAGAGAATCAAATAAAAACGTTTTTACTTTTCCAAACAAAGGGAGCATCGGCGGACGCTTTGGCAATTCCAGGCTATACCATGGTGTTTCCCCTCTTGCCATACAATCTGTTTCCAGTTGCGTCCAGGCTGCCTGGTTGCCGGCGGCTGCGCCGGCCCTGTCGCCTCTTGCACGGGCAACAAATTTTTGTGCTACTGCTTTGCCAAGCGCTTCTCCAGCCTCTATATCACTCCTTACATTGGCACCGGCAATGATCCTTGCTCTTTTGTGTTCTTCTGCTTTTTGCTGTATATAATCCTGGTCCCCGGGAAACAGCAATTTCAGCATCTCTACCGAAACACCTGCTACCACTGCATCCTCAGACGGATAAGAAGGAAGGTCGTTTTTAGGGATCAGTACATTTAATGAAGAATCAACATTGTAAGGGGCTTTACGGTTGTACAATGTTTTATAATAATAAGCACTTACCAGTGCATCGTAAGTGGCTGCACTTACGTAAGCATATGCCCTTGCAGCATAGGGGGGGTTGGCAAATGGAAATTGCGGGTATGCCAGCGGGTTATTGGCACTTGGGAAAGGGTACGTGCCATCTGCATTCTGGTAAGGCGGCAGGTTGTGTTTGGCAACGAGTTCCCTTAATATTTCATTCCACCTCAATACGGCGCCTGCGCTCCAGTATTTTACGATCGCTTTTTCATGATCGGTAAGGTTGGCCTGGAAGCTTTTTATTTCGTTTACCTGTGCGATATAATCCGGGGTATTGGTTGCGCCGGGAGCCGCCACTGCAACATCTGTTGGTGCAGCCAGTAGTACAGGTTTCCAGGTACCGGCATTGGCATCCGTTTTAACTGGTTTTAATGCAGGCGTTTCATCGGTTCTTCCCACAACATCTTTGTTACAGGAACTGATAACAATTACGCCGGCGGCTATGATTAAAGCTGAAAATAAAAATATTTTTTTCATGGTAATTACTTTTTGGGAGCTGCTGTTTTGGTTGAAGAAGTTGCCTTACCTTTTTTACTGAAATCAATTACATAAAACAATCCACCGTAAAATGAAGTAGCCTGTCCCACATTTCGGCCACTGATTGTAGCATTGGCTCCACCCACAATAAACAGGTTGTGTTGTTTTGTAACTGTGTACTTAAAGGAAGCCCCGAGCGTAGTTGCATCCATATTATTACTGGGGAAAGGCATGTTATTCCTTGTGATACCAAATCCACCGATAGTGTTCCAATGGTTCAGCACGGCTTCAAAGATCAACTTGTCACTCCGGTAGCCGGTACGCACATTCAAATTGGATGCATCGGGCATTTCAACTTCATTGCTGATAATGAGATGATCGGTATAGTAGGAAGTGCGGTCAATGGTAATATTATCCCTAAATACATAAGTACCAGATGCGGTGGCAAAGAAATTACCTACCTGGTAATCGAGCATCAACCTCAACGAAGCAGTTTTGCTTCTTAACCCGATTGACAAAGGAAGAAAGTCAGCTACATAATTGGTAAGTGGAATCGATACACCGCCGATACCGTACACCGAAAACGTTCCAGGGCCAATTTCTGTTTCGATGGGCATGTACTTCACAAAAACACTCAGGTCCTGCACACCTTTCATGCCGTGCAGTGTGCCTGCAGATGCTTTGGTGCTAACATAGGGCGCACCTACCAATATATTCAGTTTATCTGAAACGCCATAGGCTGCCATCAGTGAATACATTTGCGTAGATACTTTTCCAAGATTGGCATTATCTCTTTTTAATGTGTCTTCCCAGTAGTTTGTCCAACTGCTGTAACTGTACATCGGCCCGATACAAAGTTGCTTTTTGCTCATCATAATGGCATCCATATCCGTCTGCGCAGATGATACCTTGCCCGTAACCGTTAGTAATAAAATGATTGTAAATAGTTTTAAAAATTTTCTCATACAGTTTGTTGTTGCTTGGCTAAAATGAAATAATTAAAACTTAAAGCTGATACCTGCATTGATGGCATAGTCTGCAAAAGCTGCATCGCCCCTTACAAAAACGCCCCTCTTGATAGAATTTTCTTTATCGGTTACGCTTTGTGTGCGGTTACGGTAAAGGGCCACCGGTACGGAAGCAAAAAGATTTACATTTTTGATAGCATAATTCACAGAAGGTTCGAGCGACCAGATATAACCAGGTCTGCGAAAATCGCCGCTGCCACCGATGAGGTCATTCACAGGAATGCCTTCCAGCCTTGCGCCTGCCGCAAGTGACAAACCTTTGATGTGATTGAAAGAATAGTTAAAGCCAGCCCTGACCATGTATTGGTCAGGTACACTCATGATGGCCTCGTTGGCCAATGCAGGCGTTAATGTTTCCCTGTAAGTTCTTGTACCATTCTGCTCCCTTGGGTTGGCCAGGTAATAAAAATTACCATACACTCCAAAATTGCTTTTGAAATTATAGAAAGTATTCAGTTCAATGGTAAAACCGGTACCACCATCACCAAGCTGTATGGACTGGTCAACCGTACGCAGTTCTTTGGTACCATTTGGACCAACATTGTACCAGTAGTCTTTATAGTCATAATCGCCGGTGGCCAATTTGATCCCTACGCCCAACTGGATATTTCCTTTTTTGCTTTTAGCCGGATCAAGCATCCAGCGGTATGCTGCCACCCTTACATCACCAATACCAAAAGAATGGGTAGAATGTCTTTCCTTCTTAATGTAGGCCCCATTTACCAGCCCGTGTTCATACAATGAAGAACGGCCATTGTTGATAATGGGTACATCTATCATAAAAGACCAGCGGTCGTTCAGCACACGTGTTAATGCCAAATCGATTACAGTGGTGTGGTTGATCACTTCGGAATGATCGATCAGCCGCTGCTTGTTTTCCTCTGTTCCGGAAAAATGCCGGAACGATTTAAAGTAACGACCGCTGGTGCTGAATTGCCAGCCGGCTTTGCTGGATTCTTCGGGATGTACCATCATACAGCTTGCGCCATTTCCTTTAATGGCCACGCAGCCTTGTGAGCGAACGGCATTGTTCATTGCAATGCATGCGGATAACAATACAATTATTTTTTTCATTTTGTTGTTGCTTTTAAAACAGCGCCTGCTTTGAGACAGGCCGCTGTTTGTTATTAAATGATGTGATCAACCGATCACTGTTTTTCCAATTTTAATTTTCCTACCACCAGGTCTCCTACCATCTTACCACATTTGTTGCTTACAATGCAGCTTGGATGAAAATGAATACCTCCATAGAACCTTGCCCAGTTATTTTCTTCAGCAGCCTGGCGGAATGAGGTAAAGGAGCGGTTGGCAATGCCAAATTCCAGTTCGCTGGTATCAGTGTAAGCGAAGTTGTCGCCGAATGACTTGGTAAGTGCTTCGGCTGCTGCAGATGATACGGTGCTGTGGCCGCAAGTGTATTCAGGAAACGGTGGTGTTTGTAAATAAGGCCTCCATTCAGGATCAAAATATTTATTGATCACTGTTTCAGGCCTTACGGTATTGCTGCGGAATTTTTCGTCCCAGCATTGAATGAATGCATCGAACATGGCTACAGAAGTTAAGGCGTAGGCCGCAACGGTTTTCCTGAAGCTGGCCTTTGATTTTTCAGCAGCAATGCCTACTATATTCATCCAGTGGCCGGGGGGTGAGAATTTTTTTGTGATAAACATTACATGTCCTGCTACATTTAATTTACCGCCCAGGTCATCCCAGAATTCTGCAATGTGTTTTTGCTCATCGTTTAAACTGTCTACTGCGTTTTTTACAGCGATCACCTGTTTATAATAATCACTGTTTTTGTCTTTGATATTAAAAACAAATGGCCTTTCCGGTTTAAATTGTGAAGCACTGTCCATCACCATGGTCCTGATCTCGGCCCAGTGTGGTTCCAGCGCACTTGCATAAGCAGGTGGTGTTGGTACCCAGCGGCCTGGTGTATCGATTACGGTATAGCGGGAAGAACTTCTTGTTTGGGCATAATTGTCTTTTTTGCTCCAGGCAAGTATTACTTTACCAACGGTATCAGCATAGGCCACGCTGTTATTATACATTTCATCGGGCATGCCCTGGTCTTTAACATATTTCTTCAGGCTGTCTACATAATCTTTCATGCTGCCTTCAGGGAAAGTAACTGCTTCACCAAGTTTGCTGAATGCCAGCAGGGAAGCAAATTCAAAGTCGATCTTTTTACCAGCCTCCGGCTTTGGCACAGCCTTTAAGCCATTTAACTGGCCGGCCATCGATTGGTATTCGCCCGGGTAGCCACCGGCAATACACTCATACGCCGCAATATTGGCATAAGCATAATTGCGGCTTGCCACGATTGGCGCAAAGCCCACATGTTTAACCACTTCATTCAGTTCTTTCACCGTTTTACAGTAAGTAGACGCATTATCAAAATACGTTTTTGGAACAGGCTTGTTAGTACAGCCAATTAACAATAGCAGTAAAGCCAGAGGAGCAGTAATGATTTTCATCTTATTATGTATTTATTGATTCAATGGTTGTATATCCACATGCAGGTAACTCATTGCCATAACAGCAATTGCAGGCTTAAGGAACGGCTGGTTCCATAAAAACGATTACTTACATGTAAATACGCTGGATTTTTTACTGTGCTAATTGAGCGTAACACTTGCCCGTAAAAGGCATAAAAAATGATCAGGACTTAAGAAAGGAAATTATCGGGGGGATGTTCTTCTGTAGTGAAATAACGGTTTTCTTCGAATACGGAGTTTACCAAAACATAATTATTTACAAGAAGTTTACTGCCGCAATCAATTGATAAAAGCGACTGTTCTTCATATTCACTTAAAGATTTCTGGAAAGATTTATTGTCGGAACCCGATTTCTTTTTGCCATTATCCTGCTGGAAATCGTGGGCTACTTTAGCGTAGTCGTTCTTAGATTGCTCGATCTGCATCTTGCTTTTATTAGGGATGCAAAGCATTTCGAGTGAATCATTGTAGATACGGCATTTTACATATTTGTATTTAACACCGTCCATTTCAACTTCCCCATCAATGCGCTGAAACTCTTTTGAGTTGGTATAATAAGGAAGATTGGTTGGCTGCTTGATGGTAACAAGGTCTTCGTCGCTGTAGTTATTTTGATCAAGGGCCAGTTCTAAACCAGCATCAGCCTTAGCTGCCATGTAGTTGTATATAACCTGGTACCCTGCCACGTTAAAGGCAAAAATAGCAAGCATAAATATGGCAACAAGCTTTCTCATTCGTTAGTGATATGCAATGTAGTGGTTTTTTTTGTTAATGACTTTGTGATGGCGCAACTTTTTTTTGAAAGCTGCACCCGCAAACGGTTGCGGAGGTATCGGCCTATTGTAACGGCTAAAAGTTAACAGTACACCAGTCCTTTAGCGGAACAAATTTATTTCACCATAAATGTTTTTCTCTCTACCCCGATACCCTTCAAGGTCAGGCTTTTCCACTGTTGCGGCAATACAGATTTTACCTGCACAATGCCCGACGGCGTAATCTCCAATCCGCCAAAACCATTGAGCATGGCCTGTAGTATACCGCCGGCGCCGGTAGAAAAGTATGGATTGGTGCCGCCCTTGGTTTCCGCAATTACATTAAAAGGAGGCAACAGGTTCGGTACATAAGCATCTTTAAAAAAGTGATACGCTTTTTCTTTGTCGCCCACTCTTGAATACAGCAATGCAAAGATGGCCTGCGTCATTGCCGGCGTACCCTCATTGGGCACCCGAACAGAATAATAATCCAAATCTCTTTTTACCTGTTTGGGATCCGTCACTTCCTTCAACGGGTAACTCAATAAGTTCACATCTGCCTGCTTAATGCCTTCGCCATTGTAAGCTGCATGTTCTTTGGTAATGCCGTCTGCCATTTTTAAAATAGGGATATTGTTGGCAACATTCATCCAGTCTGCATCGGGTGCAATACCCAGTAATTTAGCAGCCTCAGTGGCATATTTTAAATTGGCTTTTGCAGCAGCATTGGTAAAAGCGTTGTTGTCTACATTCTCTGCCCATTCATCTGCAGCTACTACATTTTTAATGTCATACTGACCGGGGCCATTGCGTTCCACCCGGCTCGCCCAAAAATCGGCAGTGGCTTTTAACACCAGCCAGCCTTTTTCTTTTAACCAGTTTTTATCCTGTGTAACACAATAATAATTCCAGGTGGCCAGGGCAACATCTGCAGTGATATGGTGTTCAAAAGGTCCGCTCAGTGCCCATACCGGCGTTTCTTCTACACCTGTTCCGGCACTTTCCCAGGGATACATCGCACCTTTGTATCCTTTGCCAAAAGCATTTCGCTTTGCGGCCTCCAGTCTTTCAAACCGATACTCCACCATGCTCCTGGCAATTTCTGGATGCAGTTGCAGCAGGGCCGGGAACATCCACAATTCTGTATCCCAAAAAACGTGACCATTGTATCCAAGTCCGCTTAAACCCATTGGCGACGGGCTGTTGGAGCCACCTTCCCTTACAAAAGAATAGAGGTGATAGATCATGCTGTGCACATCCTGCTGGCTTTGTGCATCGCCTTCAATGATGATATCGCTCTTCCACAATTCGTCCCATGCTTTGTTGTGCATTTCCACCAGCCGCTCTCTGCCCTGCAGTTTGGCAAAAATGGTGAGGCGTTCCGCTTCATTCAATGGATCATCGTGATGCGCCGATGTAATGGAAGATCCCACAATGGAATACCGGTAGGTTTCTCCTGCATTCATCTTTTTGGCGAATTTCATCAGGTGCATGTTGTTATCCCACATTTCATGTATCACCCTTGGTTCACTGCCATGTGCTTCAGAAAAAATAAATGCGTTGCTGGCACACATCAATAATTTACCGGTAGGGCTTTTTGCAGTAGAAGTAAGCAGGCTGATGGTAGTATGCGGCCGGTCGATCTCGTTGTAGTAGTTCTGTACATCTTTTAATGCGTCGGGTGCATCCATTTGGCTGGCAGCGCCCAGGCTCAACGATTTTTTGGCGGTGATGCTGATATCCATCAACACAGAATAAGGCAACTGGCGCAATGCATAATAAGTGTAGGAGATGGTGGCAATGTCTTTATAATCGAAAGAAGTGGTAAAGCTTGCATGCTGCATGTCAAGTTCCTGTTTCATATTGGTAGCATCGGCATTGCCCAGCCGTTTGCCATCAATTTCTACATACATATTGAGCAGGTTAAAACTCTTTAAAAAATTACTCACCCGTCCCCTGCCATACAGGTCATAGGCGCCGGCCAGCACAACATCTTTTACTTTAAATGCTTCGGCACTGCTTACAATCCCTACCTGCCCGTTGGCAACCGTGATGCCATAGTAAGCAGAAGGGTCAATTTTGCTGGCGGTGATCTTCCATGGATCCTGTGCGTGGGCAGCGATCAACACGAATACAAATACGGAGGTAACAAGCAATCGTAGCATAAAAAATATTTGACACAATTTAGTGAGTGATTTTAACTTTATTTGCTGAAAATTTGTTTGCCACAAAATTATTGCAATGAAAAAACTGACTGTTGGCCTGCTGGTATTCCTGTTGATCCTGATCGCCCTCATTTATTTACTGATCCCAAATGTAATTTCCATCCATCAATCACTTAGTTTTCAAACCAACCAAAAGGCACTTTTCAGAACGCTTTCTGCTGAACAGCAGTGGCGCAAATGGTGGCCCGGAAAACAGGAAAATGCTGGCGGCACCTTATTGTTGAATGATAACACTTACACTATCCCCGATTACACAGTTTCCTCCATTAATGTAGATGTAAAGAACAGTAATATTATTACCCACTCATCCATCACTTTTATTCCACTGCTGGCAGATTCTTTACGGCTTGAATGGCAGGCACAGGTGCCTACTTCTTATAACCCGGTAAAAAGATTGCAGCTCTACTTTGCTGCCTCCGGATTGCAGCATGATTTTAACAGCATCCTTCATGCGATCCCTGCTTACTATACCAATGATGAACGTCTCTACGGCCTCAAGGTCCGGAGGGAATCAGTAACAGATACTGCACTGGTTTTTACCTACGATTCTTCTGCAGGATATCCCTCTTACCAGAAAATATATGCGATGATCGGTGAACTGAGGAATTACATCAGCAGCCATGCTGCGATTGCGACAGATTCGCCAATGCTTAACATTTATACAAAAGATAAGATCACTTACCTCACCAAAGTGGCCATTCCAACCAATAAGATACTCCCTTCCTCCGGTAAGATCTTTTACAAATGGATGCTTCCGCACGGGAATATTTTAGTGGCTGATGTAACGGGCAATCAACGGCAAACAGACAGCGCTTTTCAAACCATGGAAAACTATGTGCACGATTATAATTTAACGGCTCCCGCCATTCCTTTTTTTAAACTCATTACCAACAGGCTGCAGGAAGCCGATAGCAGCAAATGGACCACGAGGATCTATTACCCCGTAATGTATTACAACTAATCGCCGCTGGTTTCAAACGTTTGCGCTTTACCGTTGTTAACATTCGTATAATTACTCGGGGAGATTGGCTAACTTTAAGCAAGCTGCAGTTAACAACTGTATGCACTTTAAATGATTGCAACGCCATTAAAATTTTCTACTTCATTATTCGTATCGCTATTTGCTTTTACGATGCTGTGCAATGCCCAAAACTGTATCAATAAATTCACCGCTCTTAAATTTGAAACGAGCACTTACGAAATATTCTACAAATCTGCAGTTACCAATAACAATGAAATTATTTCCGCAGGTAAACTGTACGACTATAACAGTGCGGCACATATCGCCAAATATTCGGCAAATGGAAATCCGCTCTGGTCTTACATGTACAACCTGGATTTTTTTGATTTTATAAAACTCATTTTTTTTAAAGCGGTCAATATTGCTGATATCGTCAGTACACCTGATGGCGGCATAATAGTAGCAGGAAATGTCGAACAGGTATTGTCGCCATTTGGACTTCCACCACCGGTAAAAAAATGGGGACTGCTGTCAAAGATTGACAGGTTTGGAAAAGTGAGCTGGACCAAAACCTTTTCCAAGTCGGGTGAGATGTGTGTTACCAACTTATGCCCAACTTCCGACGGTGATGTGGTTGCCTACCTGGGAACAGACAATGGACCCAAAAGAGGTGCCGGCGATCATTCGTATAATGATGTATTGAAAGTAGGCCCTGCCGGTGAGGTGAGATGGTCAACCTTTTTGTTCACTTATCTTTTTGATGCCGGAGGACTGGGGGTTGACAGCAAGAGAGCCATGGCACAATTAACCAATGGCAATATCATTATTGCGGATGTATTGCACAAAACAGTTTGGAACGGTACCATCAAAGAAGGTAACCTGCATTTTTTTGAACTGGATCGTACCACCGGAAAATTAATCTGGGAGTCAAGTTATGAATATCCTGTGCCGGCTTCTGATACGGCCTATGTGCCGGATATGGTAAATGTAAAAGAATTGCCCAATGGAAAACTTTCCTTCATCACCACATTATACCTGCCCACCGGCAATGCAGGCAACCTCGTAAAAAAAGGAGTGAACATTATCAGCAGCAACAGGGGTGTAATAGAAAATGTGATCGCTTATGCGCCTGCAGATCTTAGTGGCTGCATCATAAATGAAGCAGCCGTTGATAAAAGCAATGGCACACGTACTTTACTGTTTGAAAATGCAGGCAGAAAAATGTTATGCAATATCAATGATGGGGGGCAGATCAACTGGCAGCAGGGATACAATGATGAGCAGGGACAGTTCCCGGTAAATTGCTTTTCTGCCGGCAACAGCGGGTACAATATTTTCAGGAGCAATAACAACTCAAAAAAATACAGTTTGCTGATAACTGATGCAACCGGCACCATTGATTGCGTTAACGAAGCGGCTGGCATTACAGCATCCCCTGCAACGTTGAATTACAGTCACGACAGTGTTTTTACCGATCTGAATTATGGTTTCAGGGATCCGTATTATGATTTCGCCCATCCATTAAAACGGGGTGATGAACATCCCTTGTTAAAAACAGTTCAATGCCAGCAAACACTGGCCTGCTGTACAGATATTGTAGACAGGCTGCACGTAAACAAGATCAATATCTGTGAAGGCAGTTCTTATATGCTGCCTGACAGCACCGTGATACAGGACTCAGGTCTTTATTACACAACTACCAGAACAGGTTTGGGTTGCGACAGCATTAAATTTTACCAGGTAGCCATTGACAAAAATGTAACAGCCCTTGCGCTTGGCAACGACACCTGCCTCACCGTGAATACTACCATTGTACTGAAAGCCACGGAAGGTTATGAGAAATATTACTGGATGAACAATGGCCTGCCTGACGGCAACGCTTACACTATTTCCCAGGCGGGCAATTATTATGTTACCGTAAACAATGTATGTGGCAGCAAGACAGACAGCATCATCATTTTTGAAAAATGCGATTACCCGCTTTACATGCCAAATGCATTTAGTCCGAATGGAGATGGGATCAACGATGTATTCAGGATAGCCCCTGATAATAAAAATAAATTGTTGAGTTTTAGCGTATACAACCGATGGGGTAAGTTGATGTTTCAAACGAACAATCCTGCAACTGGCTGGGATGGCTACTATCACGGAGAGCCGCTGGATGCCGGCACTTTTGTTTACTGGATAGTGATGCAGGGGTTGTCTGGAAAAACTGTCAGCAGCAAAGGATACATCACATTGCTCCGATAACGTTACTATTTCCTGTTAACCCTTTCTGCAAATTTTATTACCATCGCACTATCGCTGTTACGGGCAATAACAAATGCCTGTTGTTTGCCAATATTTACCGGGGCGATGTGACGCACCTGGTTCTTTACCACCAATCCATTGATGGATTCCGCAACGAAATTCCCCTGGCCTTTATTCAGCAGGATGGTTCCAAAATCCGCATCGTACCTGCCCATTTCGATATTTGGATTGTAGTAATTGCCCATGATCAGAATATCCGGCAGGTTATCGTCATTGGCATTTACCACTACTGCATCTTTCATGGAAGATAACTGTGCTTCCATAGGCAGGGCTTTAGCTGTAAACTGCAGGCTGCCATTGTTAAGGAGAACTGCACTGGCCATATAGTTGGCGGTTAACACCGATGCATCTTCAAGCTTCGCAGCAGTGAACAGATCCTTTAAAGTTGCTTTGGCAAAATCACCGGCATATAAAAATTTCTTTTTCAAAATGGGCATTTGTTTTTCCAACTCTGCTTTGTTGGCAAATGGTATTTCTTTACCCCCCAGGTAATAGGTAAGCACCTGTTCCTTTTTTCCATTGTCGTCAAAATCGTTAAAATAAAGCCGCAGTGGTTCTTTGTCAGATGCTTTAAGACGGCTGTTCAATCCCAGGTTGCCTGCAATCAAATCCATATCCCCGTCATTGTCGATGTCAACAGGCAAAAGAAAATTCCACCAGCCTTTTTGATCACACAAGATTTTTTTTGTCAATTTCCCTTTGTCATTGATAAAAGCCTCCACAGCCCCCCACTCCAAAGAAAGCAGCAGGTCTTTATCTCCATCTTTATCAATATCGAACCACAATGCTTCTGTTACAAAACCTGCCAGGGCAAGCTCAGGTGCATAGCTGCTGGTTACATCTGTAAAGTGTCCGCTCTTGTCGTTCAACAACAAATAAGACCGCGGCACCTGTCCATATTCCCATGGCACCACCCTGCCGCCGATAAACAGGTCTGCAAAACCATCTCCGTTCACATCTTCTGCCACTACCGAAGATGCTGTCAGGTACAAGTTGCCGAACGCATTCTCTTCTTTTACAAAATTGCCTTTGGCATCGTTGAGATAAACCCTTGGCGTATTATGAAATTCATCGCCAAAAAATTCATTGCCGCCACTGGCCAGCACCAGGTCGGTATTGCCATCGTTGTTTACATCTGTAAAACATGCGCTCGTGTTTTCATAAATACTGTCTTTGTCCAATGCCGGTTGTGCCGACCGAATGAATTTTCCTGAAGCCTGCTGCAGGAACAGGCAGGGCTTTTTATCCCTTGAAGAACCGATGAACACATCTTCCAGCCCATCGTGATTTACATCTGCAACCGCCAAGGCAGGACTCTCAGTTGAAACCATGTGTGGTATCAACGGCTCCCTGTCAAACTCTGCAAACTGGTTTTCTTTATGGAGGTAATCAAAATTGGTTTCCTGCGTAATATCAACCATTGCAGTGCCTGCATTTTTAATACGGGTGGTAAGCTTACTATAATCAAATTGCGGCAATCCTTTTTGATACTGCACATTGATCGCATTCTTATCTGCCGGGAAACTAATATGCTGGTAAGAATTATCCGGCCATATCAATAATGCAGAATCGATCACCGTGTTTTCAACGCCCACCAACAGCGGACTTTCCATGCTTGACAAAAAACCTTTTACAGGATATTTTTCATAGGTCCTGGTCTCATTTTTTGTGTACACGACGAGCCTTGTACCAATGGCATTGATATTTTTTTCAGCTCCCTTCAGGTTCACTGTTACCGATGATCTTTTTGCCGCCTTGCTGGTTTTATTCTCATACACCAGTGCCGGGGCATCAATATTGTTTACCACGATATCAAGGTCGCCGTCATTATCAAGGTCAGCATACACAGCGCCGTTCGAAAAAGTTTGCGGGTTGCCATCGATCGCATTTTCTTCATCTGTAAAAGAAAGGTTGCCGTTGTTCTTATAAAATTTGTTGGGCAGTTTTATCTGCGGGAACTTATTGATGAGTGCATAGTCTTTTTCTTCGAGGCTGTTTCGCCTGATCATCTGCTGTATATCGCCGTTGGTTACAAAGTTGATGTAGTCGATGTCATTCATCCTTTTGGGAATACCGTTAGAGATAAATAAGTCTTTAAGCCCATCATTGTCAAAGTCAACCCATAGCGGCGCCCATGACCAGTCGGTAGCAGCTACACCACTATACAAGCCCACTTCGCTGAACATATCATTGCGCCGGTTGTATTGAAGGTTGTTCCTGGTATACTGGTGAGAATATCCTGCTCCTATTTTAAAATTGAAAATATCCAGTGCATCTTCACCCAGCGATCTTTTTAAAATATACGGATCAGATGGCAGCATATCCATCGAAATGATTTCAGGGTAGGCATCATTGTTAACATCGGCAACGTCTACCCCCATGGAGAACTGGCTGGTGTGCATCATGCGTTTTTCGCCTTCTTCTGTAAAAGTGCCGTTGTGCTGGTTGATGTAGAGATAATCGTTTTCATGAAAATCATTGCCGATGTAAATATCAGGATAGCCATCAAGATTGATATCTGCAATGGCGATACCCAGTCCGTAACCAATCGCCGTACTGTTGATGCCTGTCTGCCGGGTTACATCGGTAAAAACGGATCCGTCGTTCCTGAAAATACGGTGACCGGAAACCTCATTGTATGTACCGGCAAAATCCTGCCTTGGCCTGAACGTACCATTCTCATGTACCGAATGATTCAATAAAAAAACATCGAGGTCTCCATCATTGTCATAATCAAAAAATGCAGCCTGCGTGCTGAAGCCAGAAAAATCCAGTCCATATTCTTTGGCCTTGTCTACAAAAATTGGAATGCCATTTTTTACGCCCTGGTTGATGAGTAACTGGTTCCTGCTTTTTAATATCTCGTACTTTCCAACACGGCAAACATACATATCCATCAGCCCATCGTTGTTGATATCAATTACAGAAATACCCGTTGTCCATCCTCCGTCTTCCGGTATGCCGGCTTCTTTGGTAATGTCTTTGAATTTGATGCCGCCAAGGTTAAGGTATAATTTATTATCATGCTGGTTGGAACCAAAGAATAGATCGGTTAATCCATCGTTGTTAAAATCTGCTGCACCCACGCCGCTCCCATTGTAGAAGTACATGTACTTGAACAAATTGAATTCTTTGTTATAAGAAAGATCGTTGCTGAATTCAATGCCTGTTCTGTTATGGTCCAGTGTTTCAAACATAGCATTCTGCACTTTTTCATGCGATGTGCACGCCGCAAAAAAAGCCATTGCCAACAGCAAAAAAAAGATGACAATATGTTTAGCCGGTTGGTTCATAAATAAAACTGAAGTTCAGTTATTTTTTCATTTGGTACAATGCAGGCGTATGATCATTCACTGTGATGAGCAAAGCCCTGCTGTCTTTTATTTTTATTTCCCTGATATCTTTGATAGCACCTCTTAAAGAAAGGCCTGACACCCTTGGCTCCTGCCAACTGTAATGACCCTTGCCATCATTCAGCAGTACTGCTCCGTAACTCCCGTCCAACCGGCCAAACTGCGGCGGAAACTCAAACAGGTTGCCGCCCAGTATAAGGTCAGGTTTACCATCTTTATTAATATCGGTTGATGCGATCGCATTCACACTTGATAACTGCACCATGTATGGCAGCGGCTGTATCGTAAAATGGCCCTTGCCATCATTGATCGCTACCACCGACTGGCAATAGTTAAATAATTGTTGTTTTGACCGATCTATTACTTCCTTACTGAACAGGTCCTGTATTGTTTTGCGGGCATAGTCTGCATGTTTTAAATTCTCTTTCTTCAAGCCCGGGAACTGGTCAGTGATCTCACGCTTTAAAAAAACCGGCATGTCTTTACCATTGATCGTTCTTGTTAAAAATTGCTCGGCTGTTCCATTGCCATCAAAATCATTCAGCCACAGTTTGGCAGGATGTTCTTTATCCG
>DDEU01000078.1 GCA_002336815.1 Chitinophagaceae bacterium UBA1946
ACTGATACTGATGGATTTTGGTGCAGAATATGGGAATTATTGTGCAGACCTTACCAGGACAGTACCCGTGAACGGCAGGTTTGGAAGGAGGCAAAAAACGATCTACAATGCCTGTTTGCACCTGCATCATTATGCGGCCAGTATTTTAAAACCGGGCATCAGTATTTTGGACTATACCGAAAAGGTGGGTGATGAAGCAACCATCGTTTTCCAGAAGATAGGTTTGCTGCGTAAGAGTGACGTTAAGAATGAGAGCCCGGATAACCGTGCCTACAGGAAATATCTTTATCATGGCATTTCACATCATCTTGGTATTGATGTGCATGACCTTGGTACCCGTACGGAACCGGTAAAAGCAGGAATGGTATTTACGATAGAACCCGGTATCTATATCGAAGAAGAAAAGATCGGAGTACGGATCGAAAATAATTTCTGGATCACAAAGAATGGCAATAAAGACCTGATGAAAAATATCCCGATCACAGCAGAGGATATTGAAGCATTGATGAAAAGATCAAGCTGAGCATTGACCGGGAGTAGTAACGGTAACCTATAAGCGCTTTTTATGCAAGGAAAAGCAAAGCGCTCACAACCGGTGAGCTAAATAAAACCTTAAAAAATTAATCATTAAAAATCAACACGACGTTCCTTCGCCTGTAAGCAGTCGCCGGCCGTTTCTATAAAATGAAAAACTTACCTAACCTGTTCACGCTTTTGAATCTCATCTTTGGTTGTGTCGCAATCGTACTGGCGCTGCAAAGCAATAATATCAGCATTTATGTTGGCGAAGATGCGGCAAGCAGTTTCAATATTCCCGAAAATTTATCATTGGCCGCTTTATGCGTTTATGCTGCCGCATTGGTTGATTTTTTAGATGGTTTTGTAGCAAGGATGTGTAAGGTATGTTCAGAAATGGGCAAGCAACTCGATTCGCTGGCAGACGTGGTTAGTTTTGGTGTAGCACCCGGTGTTTTTTTATACCAGTTGCTCCGCATGAGCTATATGAAAGAAGAAAACGGGCTGGATGTGTCCGTTGCCTGGTTGCTCCCTGCTTTTATATTGACTGCAGCGGCTGCCTACCGGCTTGCAAAATTCAACATTGCCACCGACCAGTCTTATGGCTTCAAAGGCGTTCCCACACCCGCCGTAGGTTTATTGGTTGCTTCGCTGCCGCTGATATTGCATTACGGAAGCGGAGCAGTGAATGTGAGCGAATTGCTGGTGAACAAATGGATACTGTACACCCTTATTGTTGTATTGAGCTGGCTGATGGTAAGCAATCTGTCTATCCTGGCTTTAAAGTTCAAAGATTACAGCGTTAAGAACAATATGCCCAAGATAATATTGGCAGGTGTTGCTATAGTGGCAGCCATCTTTTTAAAATGGCTGGCTGTACCGATTGTTTTCATTGTGTACATTATTTTATCTTTGGCATCTAAACACAAACCTACTACATGATATATTCTGCACAAGTAAAAGTAATGCCACATAAAGAGTTACTCGATCCACAGGGAAAAGCTGTGCTGGGGGGACTGGGCAATCTCGGTCTTTGTGATGTAAAAGACGTAAGGATCGGAAAAAATATTACCCTGCAGGTAGAGGCGCCTTCGGCTGATGAAGCCATGAAGATCGCCGAAGAAGCTGCACAAAAACTACTCGCCAACCCGGTAATGGAAATGTTTGAAATTGTAATAAACAGTTGATCAGTTAACTGGTTGAAATGTTGATTGGTGAAGATCATTGTTTCCAGGGCTTTTCAACATTTAATATTCAACTTTCAACTTTCAAATTACCATGCTCTACATTGTTCCTTCGCCCATCGGCAATTTGGCCGATATCACTTACAGGGCAGTTGATATATTAAAATCTGTCGACCTGATACTGGCAGAAGATACCCGTACATCGGCGGTACTGCTTCAGCATTACCAAATTCAAAAACCAGTCACACCTTATCACCAGCACAACGAACACAAGATTGTGCATCACATTACAGAACAATTGCAGGCCGGTAAAAAAATGGCCCTGCTTACAGATGCAGGTACACCCGGTATCAGCGATCCGGCTTTTTTGCTGGTACGGGAATGTGTAAAGAATGATATTGTAGTAGAATGCCTGCCCGGTGCAACGGCCTTTGTGCCTGCACTGGTAAACAGCGGATTGCCCATCAATCGTTTTTGCTTTGAAGGATTTTTGCCTCTGAAAAAAGGCCGGCAAACCTTTTTGAAAGAAATGGCAGCAGAAGAACGTACCATGGTGTTTTACGAAAGTCCCATGCGGCTGGTAAAAACGCTGAATGACTTTATCCAGTATTTTGGAGCCGACCGGCCATGCTGTGTGAGCCGTGAATTGTCGAAGAAATTTGAAGAAAATAAAAGAGGCAGCCTGCAGGAAGTGCATGATCATTTCAACAGTAAAACGGTGAAAGGGGAGATCGTGATAGTGGTGCAGGGTAATGAATAATCACAGAGCCGAATGGCTGAAATGAAAAAGCTGCGTTTTGAGGACGCAGCTTTTTTTTATTTGAAGTATGCAGCTTATTTAAAATCTGCACTTACAGTGATCTTTGGTTCATCAGCCAGTTTACCACCAGCATTGCTGATAGAATAGTCTGCCAGTTTGATGGTAAAATCAGATGTTGCGCTTATTGCACCGCCTTTTACAACGATGGTAGCTTTACCTGCCAATGGTTTAACGATACCGTGCATTGCAAGGTCACCTTCAATGTCAGCAGCATAAGAACCATCTTTATCAAAATGCACATCACTTAAATTGGTGATCTTTCCTTTGAAAGTTGAAGTTGGATTTTTTTCTGAATCCAGCCATTTTGGTCCGTTGAAGTGTTCCTGCATCATCGGGTTACCAAATTGAAAACCTTTGATCTGGGCTTCAAAAGCCACAGCGCCTGATTTTGGATCTAAAGATGCAATAACAGTCTTGTTCTCTGCTTTCGGTAATGCATCCAGTTTGGTGGTAGCATCAAAACTAACGGTAGCAGATGTAGTCGTTTTTTTCTGTGCGAATACGGTGCCTGTTGCAGCCAAAGCTAAAATGAGGATTGCTTTTTTCATTGTTGACGTTTTTGTTTTTTTAATTGATTGTTTATTTATTTAATGAGCATCTTTTGAATGTGATGTATTCTGTTTCCAGTATCTCGCTGTACGAGCCGCCGCTGCAGGATCCCTTAATGGAAACACTGTCGCCTTCTTTTACTTTTTTTACACCCGCCAGGTCCTTTTGCTGGAAGGCGAAGATGATGTACGATCCCTCCGGATTGGTGATCTTCAGGTTTAGCGTAGTATCTGCTGCTTCTACCGATGTGATCCTGCCGTTAACGGTGATGATCTGCTCTGCGTATTTTTTGTTGGAAGCACTGTCATCCTTTTTGAACTCGTTGATAAGGTCAAGGGCATTTACGGTATAGGCCGCTTTGGTGCCGGCCGTGTCTTCAAATTTATCTGTAAAAATATACCAGGCAATTCCGCCGCCGACCACTAAAAGCAATATTCCTGCCAACAGCAATTTTTTTAACCAGCCTTTTTTGTTTGTACCTGCACTCATTTAAAATAAGGTTTATTAAAACAAAAGTAAACAATGTTTAAACATTGAAATAATTTATTTTTCAAAGCGCTGCAATGTAGCGCTAAAAAGTAGCCCGTAAAATAAGCTGTTTTGGTTAAAGTCTGCCTAATCAGTATAGTATTTACCGCAAAAATTCCTTATCCGGTAAACAAGGTTAAAGAAAGGTTAAGAAAATTCCAGCCAGTTTTTGAGCAATGCACTCAGTTGTTGATGCTCTACCATAAACCCATCATGCCCGTAATCAGAATCAATGGTTGCCATTGTGGAACCGGGGATGTGATCTTTTAAAAATTGTTGTTCTACCAGTGGACAGAGGATATCGCTGCTGATACCAATGATGAACGTGGGTTGTTTGATGGTTGCCAGTACAGCAGCAGCATTGCCACCCCTTGCACGGGCTATATTGTGGCTGTCCATACTTTTGGTAAGCAGCCAGTAACTGTAGGCACTAAAGCGCTGTACCAGTTTATCGCCCTGGTAGTTGATATAAGAAGAGGCTTTGAAGCCATCTGTTTTTTCGGCATCGTGGTCGCTCTGCTGTTGCACCATGATACTGTAATTGCGGTAGGTAAGCATACCAATGGCCCTGGCCGCCTTTAATCCTTTGGCACCTGCATTTAAGGAATTCTGTTGCCAGGTAGCATCTGCTTCAATGCACAATCTTTGTGCGGTATGTGTTGCAATGCCCCAGGCACTTTCACAGGCAGAAGTGGCCAGCAAAAACAAGTGCTCTACCACATCCTTTTCGGCCAGGCACCATTCCATCGCCTGGTAACCACCCATGCTGCCGCCAATGAGCAGGTGAATTTTTTCAATGGCCAGGTGTTTACGCAGCGTTACATGTGCATTCACCATATCCCTGATGCTGATGAAAGGAAAACGATGGTAATAAGGTTCTCCGGTTGAAGGATCGGTACTGAGCGGACCAGTAGTGCCATAGCAGGAGCCGAGTATATTGGCACACACAATGAAATATTCTGCAGGGTCAATTACATGCCCGCTGCCCACCACACCCGGCCACCAGTCGGCCACATCAGAACTGGCCGTTAATGCGTGGCAGATCCATACTACATTGCTTTTTTGAGCGTTTAATTTACCGTAGGTGCTGTACGCAATGGTTAGCTCCGGCAATAGTGTGCCGTTTTCTAACTGGAATGGATGGGGCTGATGAAAGTAATTCATTAAACTGTATAAATGCTTTGCAAAGTAATGGCAATTCAACATTCAAAAAGCATCCGTATGATATTCCTCAACGTATAGAAGTCAGCAGTAAAAGTTTTACAGCAGGAAGCAGGGGCAGGCAGCAGGTATTTTCGTGATGCGGAAGGTACAAAGGCATACAGCAATTATATTTGTAAAAATTTTCAATGTATGATAGAAGTAAATTTAAAAAGGGTAGCGGGCGATTTCGGTTTTGAAGGCACCGATGCCAATGGTCATATTGTGAGGATGGATACCAGTGATGAAACAGGCGGCGTTAATTTTGGCGTGCGTCCCATGCAGATGCTGTTGATGGGCCTCGGTGGCTGCAGTGCGATCGATATTGTGATGATCCTGAAAAAACAACGGCAGGATGTGAAAGATTTTACCATGCATATTTCAGGAGAACGGGAACCTGGTAAAGAACCCTCTCTGTGGCAAACCGTAAAGATCACGTTTACACTCACCGGTGATATTGATAAAGAAAAGGCTGACAGGGCCTGTGAGTTATCAATGAATAAATATTGTTCTGTAGCAGAAACACTCAAACGCAGCGGCACCAATCTTACCTGGGAAGTTGTTTTGAAAAAGTGATCCCTCAATTGCAACGGGGTTAAATAAGATTACGCTGTTGCACATCCCGTTCACTGGTACACTTTTTATCATCTACTTTTTTTTCATGAAACATCCCATTACCGAAGCGATCCGAATTCAAACTGCCAGAAGCAATGAAATGGAACATGCCAGCCCGATGTTCCTTACCAGCAGTTTTTGTTTTGACAATGCCGAGGATATGAGAGCGGCTTTTGCCGATGAGTCGGATGATAATATCTACAGCCGTTTCAGCAACCCTACCGTGCAGGAATTTACTGACAGGATGGTAGCCCTGGAAGGCGCTGAAGCGGGCTATGCCACAGCATCCGGCATGAGCGCTGTATTTGCTTCTTTTATGGCATTGCTGAAAAAAGGCGATCACCTTTTGGTATGCGATTCGATCTTCGGAAGCACCCAAACGGTGATAAAAAAATATTTACCCAATTACGGTATCGATTACACTTATGTAAGTGCTGATAAAATGGATGAGTGGGAAGCTGCCATCAGGCCCAACACCAAAATGATATTTTTGGAAACGCCCACCAATCCCGGACTTGCATTGATCGACCTGGAATTTGTTAATGCGATCGCAAAAAAACATGGGCTACTGCTGAATGTTGATAATTGTTTTGCCACACCTGTTTGTCAACAACCGGTTGCATTGGGTGCCGACCTGGTAATTCATTCGGCTACCAAGTGGATCGATGGCCAGGGTAGAGTATTGGGTGGTGTGATCGTTGGAAAAAAAGAACTGATCAACGACATCTATTTATTTTGCAGGAGCACGGGGCCGGCTATGTCGCCCTTCAATGCCTGGGTGCTGAGTAAAAGCCTGGAAACGCTGGATGTGCGGATGGAGCGCCATGCATCCAATGCACTTGCCATCGCAAAAAAACTGGAAGGCCATGCAGCCATCGAATGGCTTAAATATCCCTACCTGCTTTCTCACCCGCAACACAAGATCGCTCTTAAACAAATGAAGAACGGTGGCGGCATCGTTTGTTTTAATTTGAAAGGAGGAATTGAAAGCGGCCGTACTTTTTTGAACAGTTTAAAAATGCTGTCGCTCACTGCTAATTTGGGCGATACCAGAAGCATTGCATCGCATCCAGCCAGCACCACGCATGCAAAACTTACAGAGCAGGAAAGGCTGGCTACCAGCATCACACCTGGTCTTATCCGCATCTCTGTTGGACTGGAGCATGTAGATGATATCCTGGAAGATATCCTGCAGGCGCTGGATAAATGTTGATGCTATTAATTATACGTTTTTCACAATTACTAACTGGCAATTCAATGCCTTTTACTTAAGCTTTTTTAGTTGCATAACTTTTCATCCAAAATTTAATACTGAGTTTTAAGGAATATAGATTTTGCCTCCACAGCCGTTCCGGTAGCTATCGGAATGCGTAACTGGGACGCCACTGTTTTTGCTTCTTTCAAAAAAATCAGCTTCGCATTTTTTTAAATCCTGCCACTGGCAAGACCGAACCAAAAAATGTAGCTAATCCAGTTACTGGTAAGAGTGTTCGGTTCTCAGGCCCAAAACTCAATTGAGATTTCTTACGGCAAGGGACATTGATATCCTATTCACTATTGACCATTCACGATTCACCATTCACCATCCCCCTCGAACCACCATCAAACTGCATCCCCTGATATCAGTATGGTCAAGCCTGCCCAATACTTCAAAACTTTCATCGCTGTACAATTTACCGGCATCCTCCGTGGCAATAAAACTGCAGGAATAAATATTGGCAAGATCGATCACGTTGATGGCGCCGGAACAAACTTCCTTATCAGCAGCAGTGTGAACAGCAAAGGGATCATCTTCTTCCCTGATACAAATTTTCATCCAGGGTGGCGTATTGAAAATGCCGTTGCCTGCTGAATAGCCCTGGCTCAGCAGTTCCGTCATACCATATTCAGAATGGATGGCATCCATGTTAAAACCCTGCTTTAAAATAGCATGCACCTGCGCCCTGGTCATTTCCTGCCGTCTTCCCTTCATGCCACCCGTTTCCATGATCGTGCAGTATTGCAGTGGCTGTGGGAATTTTTCTGCCAGGTCGAGCAAGGCAAAGGTTACCCCGATCAATAATGTTGGCTGTTGTTGTTGTTCCAATCCGGCCAGTGTGCGTTGTAGTTTCTCCAACTCATTCAGGTAAAAACCACTTTTTGGATGGCTGCTTTGGGCGATCAGTTTGTCCGCCATCAATACCAGTGAGGAGTTTTTTCTTTCGAGATAAGATGGTAACAACGCAATGATGCAATACCCTGCTGCTGGGCCGTAAAAAGCTTCAAAGGTTTTGGTGAAACTTTGCTCATAGATACCAAGGTCTTTTACAAGGTGGCGGCTGTTGATGGTTTGGGTGGTGCCGCTGCTTTCAAAAATGGCAGCAGGCGTAAAATCGGTACTTGTAACGGTATGTGTTTTGAAAAAGCTGATGGGAAGGAAAGGTATCTTACGGACATCGGTGATACTGTTGACATCTGTTTTTAATGTGTCGCAAAAAAGCCGATAGAGCGTATTGTTACTGTATTGAAAACGAAAAACCTCCAGCGCCAGCGCATTGAAATTTTCGGGACAGGCGGTGAATATTTTAGCCTCCAGCTCAGTATCTTTAACAGGCGTTTTCAATTTCTATCTGTACATTTGATCAATAAAATACAAAGATGCGGAACACAATCTTAATTGGCATAATAAGTTTGATAATTATGAGCTGCGGCAAAAGCAAATTCAGCACTACGCCCAAGCTTGAATATAAATCCGTTAATACAAAGGATCTTTTCCCGGAAGGCAGCATTGTGTTCAGGTTGGGCTATACTGATGCAGAAGGTGATCTGCAGGATTCTATCCTGATCCAGAAAGTAGGCTTAAGTCCGGCCCTCTGCCCTCAAAGTGGGTTTAATGCCTATTGGCAATTACCTGAATTCCCGGTAGTAAAAAACAGCGAGGGAGAAATCATCATTTCCTATACTTACGGCACTACGGGCCCTTATCCACCCATACAACGTCAATGCCAGGATATCGACGATACCTGCTATTTCCGTTTTGTGATACAGGATAAGGCCAAGCACAAAAGCGATACCGTGAGTTCTGACGTCATCATTATCCGTAAATAATAAACAACCTGCAACGGTTATTACATTTTGTTCTTTCCCATGCACTCTGGATTGCGATCTGTGCAGCGTCGCTCGTGTTTCAAACCATGCAGTTGATGAGGCTGCCGCTAAATTTTCACCTGGTATCCTTCGTTTTTTTTGCAACACTCTGCAGTTATAATTTCCATTACCTGCTGGGGACTGCATTCCGTGACCAAAAGATCAGCCTTCAAATATTTTACAACCGATTTTCCGCAGTGCTGGTGTTGCTGGCAGGCGTTACCGGTGCAATCTTGCTTTTTTTTGATGCACATATTGATCCTGTCAATGCAGCTTTCGCATTCCTGCTCACCTTCATCTATTCGGTTCCGTTATTGCCGTTTAAGGCAGTGGCCTTTACAAGAAGGGCGGGCCTTGTGAAAACAATACTGCTGGCCTTTACCTGGATGTTTGTAACGGCTTATCTTCCGCTGGCGCAATATGGGTTGCAATTCACAACAGCCGGATTGCTGATCATGGCAAAGCGTTTTTTATTCATGCTGATGCTTTGCATTTTGTTCGACAACAGGGATGTGAATGTTGACAAGATCAGGGGGCTTAGCAGCCTTGCTACCCATCTTTCTCCTGCCAGTTTAAAGTGGCTGATCTATTCTATTTTCATCCTCCTGTTTGCGTTGAATTTTTCACTCGGGCAGTATGGCATCAGCAGCAGGCAGGTAATGGCATTGCAACTGGCCGCTTTCGTTAACCTCGTTATTTATTTCTATTCGCTAAAAAAACAATCTTATTTCTTCTATTATTTTGTGGTGGATGGCAGCATGGTTTTAATGACAGTGCTTACAACTGTCGCAAGTATTTAGTTAATTTGTAAAATCAATTTTTTTATGGCAAAAGTAAAACCTAAAGCAAAAGCAAAAAGTTCCAAAAGTATCCTCACCGACGCATCTTATGCTTTCTTAAAAAACTATATCAACAATCCTTCTCCTGTTGGATTTGAAAGCAGCGGGCAGAAGTTGTGGCTGGATTATATTAAACCTTACACCGATTCTTTTTTTACCGACCCCTATGGCACAGCAGTCGGCGTGATCAACCCAACTGCATCTTTTAAAGTGGTGATCGAAGCGCATGCAGATGAGATCAGTTGGTTTGTGAATTATATTTCCCCGGAAGGACTGCTGTACCTGAAACGCAATGGGGGAGTGGATCACCAGATAGCACCTTCCATGAGGGTACTGATACACGGAAAGAAAGGAGCGGTAAAAGCGGTGTTTGGCTGGCCTGCCATCCATACCCGTATTGCCAATGATGGAAAAGAAACACAGCCAAAGGTTGACAACCTGTTCCTGGATTGCGGTGCTTCCAATAAAAAAGAAGTGGAAGACCTCGGTGTGCACATAGGCGCCGTAGTTACCTACGAAAATGGGTATGATGAACTGGCGTATGATTACCTGATCGGCCGTGCATTCGACAACCGAATCGGTGGTTTTATGATCGCTGAAGTGGCCAGGCTGCTGCAGGAAAATAAAAAGAAACTTCCTTTCGCCCTTTACATTGTAAATGCGGTACAGGAAGAGATCGGTTTGCGTGGTGCAGAAATGATCGCCCGGAGGATCAAGCCCGATATTGCCATCATTACCGATGTAACGCATGATACCGGCACGCCGATGATCAGCAAAGTGATACAGGGAGATACATCCTGTGGCAAAGGTCCATCGCTTACATTTGGCCCGGCCGTACACAACAAGCTGCTTGACCTGGTGCAGGCGGTTGCAGAAAAAAGCAAGATACCTGTACAGTTACATGCTGTTAGCCGCAGCACCGGCACAGATACTGATTCGTTTGCATACGCCAATGACGGTTGCCCTTCTGTACTTATTTCCATACCGCTGCGCTACATGCATACCACCGTGGAAATGCTGCATAAAAAAGATGTGGAGAATACCATCCAACTGATGTATGATACGTTGCTTACGCTAACGCCAAAAACAAACCTCAGCTATTTTTAAAACATAGAGGCTGTTTCGAAAGAAAACAAACCTGTCACATTGAGTTTAGCGAAATGTTTACAGATTTGTTTTCCATTCATTGTGATATGTCGCCAAGGCTCAATATGACAATGAATGGAGCTTTTTGAAACAGCCTTTTTCAATACTGCATGAAAAAAAATATTTACTTCATCATTCTTTGTGCTGTGGCGGGGCTTTGGGTGCTCACCCTGTTGCTGAAGAAGCAGGCTTCGGTGGCAAAAGCCAATTCTGACGAAATATTGCGGAATTTTAAAACGATCGATGCTGACTTAAAGAAGCCTGATTCTTTACTGCTTAACCTGCCGGATACTAATAAAACAGCACAATAGTTCCCTTTTGCTGAATGGTATTTCCCTTGTAGCCAATGCCCCCGGCGATCCATACATAGGTGCCTGCGCCGGCATTTTTTCCTTTGTACTTTCCATCCCAGGAAATGCGGGTATCAACGGTTGAAAAAACCAGTTGTCCCCATCGGTTGTAAATATTAAAATACTTTAGTTGTTTTACTCCTGCGGCGATGATATGCAGCCGGTCGTTATTGCCATCGCCGTTGGGCGTGAATGCAGAAGGCACGTACAGGGCAGGACCTGCAAATATTTTCACCGTCATCGTATCACTGGAGGGGCATCCTTCCGGAGTGCTGGTATTAACGGTGTAGGTCACACTGTCTTTGTGAAGGATCGCCAACGGGTTTTGAATAAAGGGATTTGAAAGACCATCAGCAGGCGACCAGGAAAAACTGCTGAAACCGCTGTTGTTTACATCTTTTGCCCACAGTTGCAACGGTTGATCAATTGCAATAATGGTATCGCCTCCAATATCAACCTTTGCCGGCGCTCTCACCAACACGGTTACGGTATCTGCGCTCAATGAAAAGCAACCTTTTGTGTCTTTCACCATCAAATAAAAATCAGTGCTCGTAAGTAAGTTGTTCGTAACAGGGTTTACAACCGTATCATTGCTTAACAGTGCTGCCGGTTGCCAGTATACAGTGTCAGCGCCTGCTCCATGCAATGTGGCGCTGCTATTGTAACAAATCGTGATATCGTTGCCTGCTTTTGCGATCGGTGCCTTGTTTACATGGATGATCACAGTATCCGTGCCTTTGCAAATGCCTTTTGAGCCTGTAACAATGTACCTGGTGGTTGATGAAGGTGCAGCAAGAGGACTTTGCAGGGCATCGTTGTTCAGTCCCGTTGAAGGCTCCCATGAATAAAGATTTCCACCCGAGGCAGTTGTAAGCGTTACGGGAACGCCTTCGCAGGTGAAGGTATCTGCAATGGTTTTTATTCTCAACACATTGGAAAAGGGAATCACGAACGGCCTTGGCAATGCCGTACAACCACTACTATCTGTAACGTATACGGTATAATTGCCACGAAATAGGTTAAATGTGTCTGCGCTGTTAAAAACAACGCTGTCTATAGAAAACAGGTAAGGCGCTACGCCTCCTGTAACTACAATCTGTGCAATTCCATCAGGCAGGCCGCTGCAACTCGCTGCAGTGCTGATCACATTTGTAACACGGGGATCAGTGTTCTGCTGGTCCAAAAAATAATTAATGCTGTCAACGCATCCCACAGCATCTTTCATCTTTAAAATATAAAATCCTTTCGCCAGGTTGCTAAAAACGCTGTCGCCACCGTACGGTGCATTGTTGAATGAAAAGGCAAGGGGTCGCTGCCATTCAGCGCCACCGCTCATGCTGATGCTGCCATTGCTGCTGTTGCGGCAGGTAACTTTTTCTGTTGCATCCAGGAATAGTTTTTTTTGAAAAACAATAGCAGAGTCCCTGGCTTTACAGGTGCCGTTGGATGCGGTGCAGTAGTAAGTTGTTTGGGCTGCAGTTGGTGTAGCTATAGGATTGCGGATATTCGTATTGTTTAGTGTGCTGTTATTGTCCCAGCGGTACAGGGCATAACCAGCGGGTGCCGCCAATTGCAGGTTTTGCCTTCGGCAGGTAATGGCTGAATCCGGCGTGATGTTCATCGGTTCATAATCTCTAACCTGTATTTCGATGCTGTCGTTAAAAGCCGGTGCGTCGGTATTGCAACTATACAGTGCTGTTATCTTCAGGGTTTCGATGCCTTCATCTATATTATCAACAATGGGATTGATATCAAGAAAAACTTCCGTCTGCCCGGCCGGGATAACTACGGCGGTTGGCAATAGTCTTACATCGGTTCCATTGCCTGCCGTACCACTGTACTGAAGTGTCACCGGGGTTGCATCTGTTGTTACAAAGGGCTTGCTGATCCTGAGGCGCCTGCTGGCACAGCCTTCTACTACATAGGGTTTACCGGCTGCATCTGCGGGAAACGAACCGGAAAAACTGATGTTCCTGGAAATGAGACTTTTTGCTTCGAGGAAAACGCCGCTGTCCACGCCATCATCCACGGCATCGGTGATCACCAGTTTAAGGTGATAGGTTTGGCACTTAATGACGCGGCGGCCGGCTACCAGTACCTTTGTATGTCCATCATGCGTGAAAAAAGTATTGAGTGTATTGTCTGTATAATAACCCGTGTTGTTGTTACAGGTAACACCGGCTACATTGTTCACGTTCTTTATAGAAACCGGGATATCCGTGCCCGGTACCAGGGCGATATTTTCCAGTCCGGTAATGCCCGGCCCCGAAATAAAGAAAGCAAATGCATCGTTGAAACTGCATACATACCTGGGCGCATATTCTTCTGAACTAAAAACATATTTGAAGCTTACACTGTCGCCAACGGGAACAAAGTCAAATTCCAGGATGCAGGCATCATGCAGGGTATTGGTATCAACATGCAGTACGGCGGCAATGTCAATATCGCCGGCCAATCCAAGGTGATTGCTTGCCAGTATGGAATCGGCAGTGCGGCTTTCATCGCCTTCCAAACCAATAATGCCTCTTACGCCTGATGCAATACCTGTGGTGAGTACAATGCCGCTGTCGATGTGGAGATTAGTAGCAGTGCCCTGGTTGTAGAAGATACCTGCCATCTGTGCATTGCCGGTAAAGCGAACATTGGATACCTGCACGCCTGTGCCGGTTAATTTTTGTGCCAGTTCCTCTGCTGTAAAAATGCTGTTGATGGAGAGTTGTGCATCACACACGAATGCTGTGCAAACACAAAAACAAGCAAGACAATACCTGGTAAAATAACTTCTCATTAAGCAACGCTGAAGATTAAAGATAAATAAAAACTGCTGCAGCGCTGCTTATCTTCTGTCAACATGCATTATCGGTCAACCACCGGTGGCAAATCCTTCAAAAACAGTCATGCCGCCATCAATAAAGATGCTGGCCCCCGTAATATAGTCGCTGTCATCGCTTGCTAAAAATACGGCCAGTTTACCGATGTCGTCAGGTACACCGATCCTGTTATACGGTATCAATGTCATCAGACTATTGTATGCTTCGGGTGTGCTCCAGGCGGCTGTGTTGATGGGAGTTTTAATGGCACCCGGACAAATGCTGTTCACCCTTATCTTACTGCCGCCATATTCCTGCGCCAGTGTTTGCATCAGCATTTTGATAGCGCCTTTTGAACTGGCGTAATTGGCGTGGCCCGCCCATGGGATCATTTCGTGAACACTGCTCATGCAAATGATCTTGCCGCAGGCAGCAGACCGTTCCGCTACAACGCCTCTTTTTAAAAATTCTTTGATGGCTTCTCTTGCGCATAAAAACTGGCCGGTGAGGTTTACATCGATCACCAGTTGCCATTGTGCAAGTGTCATCTCATGAAAGCGGGCATCTTTTTGTAATCCTGCATTGTTCACGAGTATATCGATGGTACCAAAATGGGCGATGGCCTGTTCAAACATGCCGATCACCTGGTCTTCCTTACTCACATCTGCCTGCAGGGCAATGGCATCGCCCCCGGCTGCTTTGATCTGCGCCACCACGGCATCTGCAGCTTCCGGCCTGGACACATAGTTAACGATCACACTGGCGCCTGCTGCACCCAGTGCAATGGCCACTCCTTCTCCAATGCCACTATTGGCGCCTGTTACAAGGGCTGTTTGCCCGCTTAATTTTTTATCTGCATGCATAAAAATATTAGTGTTTTAGTTTGTAGTAAAGGATGATCGCTGCAAATGCAAACGTGATCGCATTGGCCACCATTACCGGTGTATTGCCACTGAAGATGCCGAACAGCAGCCACAGCACAGTGCCGGTGGTGAACAGGAGGTACATCGAAAGAGAAATGCCGGTGGTGTCTTTTGTGCGGATGGTTTTAACAGCCTGTGGTAAAAAAGAAACTGTAGTGCAAAAGGCGGCTGTAAAGCCGATGACTGTTATCCAATCCATGCGTTGATTTTTGTTGGTGAAATTGAGTACTGTAAAATTAACGCTATTGGATACTGAGGTTACCCTGTACTAAAAAATTCTTTCCCGTATTTACCAACAATATGGCACCGGCGGGCAGACTGTAAGGAATGTCTAAGATGCAGGTACCGCCTGCTTCGGGGTCAATGCTGATCTTATTGCCCGGGTAAATGATGGATGGGGGAGGCAGGTGGTATTTCCAGTTGGCAGCATCGCTCCAGTTACCATTGCCGGTAAAGATGTACTCCGTAAAATGGCTGCCGGTAAAACTGCTGATATCGAATGCCCTTAATTTCTGATTGACATTGATGGTGAAGGGGCCGATTGTTTGTACAAATTTTTCGTTACAGAGATAACCGTACTTTCCATTCCGGAAACAAAGACCTTCACTTTGTCCCATCACAGTGGCATTGGGCAGGTTGATCAATCTTTTGTTGCCGGTGAAAAAACTGTCGGCTTTATAGTCGGATAAAATGTACAGGAAATGATTGCCGGCACCGCTGTTTTGATAACCGAGCAACGCAATGATGTTTTGTCCCTGCACTTTATCAGCAGCTGTTACTAAAAATCCGGTAGACAATGTTTCCACGGGCGCAGCTATGTACGTGCCACCGGTAATGCCATCGATCACATAATGTATGCTGCTGTTATTAACCCAGTTCTTTGAAAAAAGGTGCACCTGGTGATTGAATACGATCATCGCTTCGCAATCAAATTTTGTATTGTTGTAGCCAGACGCCTGTGCAGGTTGCGGCTGATCGGCGTAAGTGAATTGAATGGTTTCGATTGCTGCTGCATCAATGGTATCAACTGCGTTGTTCAGACGGATCGCATTGAAAGGAAATTTATAAATTTTCAAGTCGGTTCTGCCGCCGGTTTGGTTATTGCCAAAATCACCTATGTAAAAAAAGCTACCATCAAAATCGATCTCTTCCCAATCCGTATTGGTAATGCCATTCAATATTACCCGCTGCTGTATGGTATTGGTGATACTGTCGATTCGGTATAAGCAAGCCTTTCCACCACGATCGTTAAAACTCCACAAGTAACCGCCTGCCATTCTTAAGCCACTGCTTTCGATCAATGAATCGCTGATGGGATCAACCTTTATAACCGGTGTATAAGTAACCGTATTGTAAGTGCAGGAGCCATTATTGCTTTCCGCAGTTGCATTGTAATTGTTTGCCAGCGGATCTGTACAACCCTGTACCTGGCTGTAGGAAGACATACAAGCCAGCAGGAACAAAAGGAACAGGACGCTATTTTTCATGCTGCGGATTGGTTAGTAATAGAGAACCGAATGCAATGTATTGAAATGATCTGTAAGATAGGAGGCATTGCCATTTGGCGGGCAGTAGCAATAGGGTTGCCTGAAAGATGATTCCTGTGAAAAAATTATTTCACCACTGCTCCCTGCTCTATCCAGCAACGCAGGGTATTTCTTTCTCCAGGAGTGATATTGGTTTTGTTGTTCTGCGGCATCGTTTTAGTGATCACCACCCGCTGCATGATAAGATCTTTCTTTTTTACGACCTGGTCAGGGGTATCGTACATCACACCATTTGGTGCTGCGGTGTACACATCATCCGTTGGTTTGGCAGAATGACATTGCACACATCTTTTTTGAATGATGGCATTCACTTCCGCAAAACTTACATTGGGCTTGCACTCATCGGTATTTTTTTGCGGCGCAGTAACAAAACACACTGCCAGCAGTACTGCAACAGATACGGGAAGAATGAATACGTTGTATCGTCCTTTTTCTTTTAGGTTGAGGTAATGTTTTACACCGGCTGCTCCCAATGAAATGGCTGCCAGCACTGCCCAGGATTGTGCATTGCCAAATGTGCTGGGAAAGTGATTGCTCACCATCACGAATAGAACGGGCAGTGTGAAATAGTTGTTGTGTAGTGATCTTGCCAGGGCTTTTTTGCCGTAAGATGGATCCACCGGCTGGCCGATCTTTGCAGCAGCCACCATTGCTTTCTGCCCGGGGATGATCACGAAAAAAACATTGGCCGCCATCAACGACCCGATCATGGCACCAAAATGAATATAGGCTGCCCTTGCATTAAAAACATGTGCATAGAACCAGGCAAAGCCGGTAAGCAATGCAAAGCCAATGATCGCAAATGCCAGCGGTTTCTTTATGAGAGGCGATTTGCAAAGCAGGTCGTACAACAGCCAGGCTACCACGAACGATCCTACGCCGATGCTGATGGCCTGGGCAGCACTGAGGTTCATTACCGTACTGTCGATGAGCATTGCTTTGGCATTGAAATAATAAACCACGAACAATAAACTGAAGCCGGAAACCCAGGTGAAATAGGCCTCGTATTTAAACCAGTGTAGATGTTTGGGCAGTGTTTTGGGGGCGACTTTATATTTCTCCAGGTAATAAAAACCGCCGCCATGTACGGCCCATAAATTACCCGCCAGTTCATCCCTTACATCCTCTGTTCTGTTCAAAGCATTTTCTAAAAAAACAAAATAGAAAGAAGCCCCGATCCATGCGATGCCAAATGTGATGTGCATCAGTCGCACCACGATATTCAGCCATTCCATTAAATGCCCTTCGTAAGGCGTACCTTTTACGAGGTACCAGGTGTAGGCGATCATGGCAATGATCACTAATACCAGTGAAGTGTACACGAAGCCCTGCGAAAGGTTCAGGTGATTTTTATTGTCCTCGGTTGCATCATGCGAAGCCTTCTCCAGGTGATGAAACTGGTAGGTCATAATTACCAGCATCAGCAGTATGAATGAGAGAACGGCATAAACGAGCACATGCACCATATTCTGCATTTTTTGTTTTGGTGAAGGTCACAATTTAAAATATTGTTTTGTATTTTTATCGTTTCTAAAAAATTTTCAGTGAAAGCTTTTCATAGCACAAGAGTTATATTGCCAAACAGGATCAAAGAAGCAGTGGTAATGGTTGCTGATGGAGTGATCAAAAGCATTGATGCCGGCTTACCCGTAACTGCCGGTGTTGAACTGGTAGAATTGGGCGATAAGATACTGATGCCCGGGGTAATCGATACACATGTTCACATCAACGAACCGGGCCGCACAGAATGGGAAGGTTTTGATACAGCCACCAAAGCGGCCATTGCAGGCGGCATCACCACATTGGTAGATATGCCGCTCAATTCATCACCGGTAACTACCAGTGCCGCAGCCTTCGATGAAAAGATCGCTGCAAGCTTCGACAAACTCAGCACGCTGACAAAGCTCCATGCGAATGTTGGTCTTTGGGGTGGCGTAGTGCCGGGCAATGAAAGTGAGATTGAACCATTGATCAAAAAGGGTGTGCTGGGGTTTAAAGCATTTCTTACGCATTCCGGCATTGATGATTTTTCCAATGCTACGGAAGAAGATCTGCGTAAGGCCATGCCCATCATTGCAAAATACAATTTGCCATTGCTGGTGCACTGTGAATTGACCGATAATGAACAGCGGTCAGCCATCAACGAACAACGTTCTTATACCAACTATTTGAACAGCCGTCCCAAACATTGGGAAGATGATGCTGTGGCCATGATGATCCGGCTCTGCGAAGAATTCAATTGCCCCACGCACATTGTTCATTTGTCTTCGGCCGGTTCACTGGAACAGATCGCTGCTGCAAAGCAAAAAAGTTTGCCGCTGACAGTTGAAACGGGACAGCACTATCTCTATTTTAATGCAGAAGATATCAGGGACGGACAAACGCAATTCAAATGTGCGCCACCCATCCGGGAAAAAGCCAATAATGAAAAATTATGGCAGGCATTAAAAGATGGGCTGATCGATCTTGTAGCAACCGATCACTCGCCGGCAACGCCATCTTTGAAAGAAATTGAAAGCGGTGATTTTATAAAGGCATGGGGTGGCATCGCTTCCATCCAGTTTGCCTTGCCGGTTTTGTGGACAGCAGCGAAGCTACGGAATTGCTCTTTCAGTGATATCGCTAAATGGCTTTGTGAGCATCCTGCAAAACTCGCCGGGCTGCAACATCAAAAAGGTAAGATCGCCATCGGTTTTGATGCCGACCTTGTGGTAGTGAACGATGCTGCATCTTTTGTGGTGGATGAACAGGGTTGTTATCATAAACATAAAGTATCACCGTATATGGGAGAAACCTTGTGCGGAGTAGTGGAACAAACTTATTTAAGGGGAGAAAAGGTTTTTGCTGATGGACGTTTTATTGAATTGAATAAAGGAAAGGTAATTTTAAGGTAAGGATATTGCACGCAAAGCCGCAAAGTAAATAAGCCGCAAATTTAAGTGGAGACAGACTTCCTTAGCGTCTTTGCTTCTTAGCTCCTTTGCGTGAAAAAAGTAAGGCATTTACATAAAAGGAATGTGTGATTTAATTTACAAAGTTTAACGCAAAGCCGCAAAGTAAATAAGCCGCAAATTTAAGTGGAGACAGACTTCCTTAGCGTCTTTGCTTCTTAGCTCCTTTGCGTGAAAAAAAAGCATAATTTGGTTTACAAACTTTCACGCAAGGCGCAAAGTAAATGAGCCGCAAATTATCTTCCTGTAATAACTGGTCTACATAGAAAATAAAACGATTGACAAAAACATATGAGCGCAAACACATTTAACAACTTAATTGACCTGGCTGCCGAACGCCTCGGTGGTAAAACATTGCTTTGTACCGATGATTTCTTCGCAGAAAAAGAAAACCTGTTAAAACCCGGTCGTGGTATTTTTATCGCTGATAAATATACTGATCGTGGTAAATGGATGGATGGCTGGGAGAGCCGCCGCAAAAGGGTTCCGGGGCACGACTGGTGTGTGATCCAACTGGCAACATCCGGCCGCATTCATGAAGTAGATATTGATACCAATCATTTTTTGGGCAATCATCCTCCCTTTGCATCGCTGGAAGCAGCGAATATTGCTGATGTAAATGGTATTGATTTTGATTCGGTGAACTGGGTGGAAATATTGCCCAAAATGTCGCTGCAACCCGGATCGCAAAACATTTTTGAAATTGAAGACCGGGCTATTTATACCCATCTTCGCCTGCACATTTATCCCGATGGTGGTGTGGCAAGATTAAAGGTATACGGGGAGGTTTTCAAAGACTGGAGCAAAGTGGATGCGACTGAACTGATCGACCTGGCGGCGGCTACCAATGGCGCCAAATCTGTGTTGTGTAACGACATGTTCTTTTCCCACATGGACAATCTCATCATGCCCGGCCGTGGGGTGAATATGGGCGATGGATGGGAAACAAAACGCAACCGTACGCCCAATAACAAAGATTGGGTAATGGTGAAACTGGCGCATAGGGGCAGCATCAAAAAAGCGCTGATCGATACCTGTCATTTCAAGGGCAATTACCCTGACAGTTGCATGATCGAAGGATGCAATATAGAAGCCGGCAAGAAAGCAGACCTGCAAAGCGACGGGATAAAATGGTCAACCATTCTGCCGCAGACAAAACTGCAGGCCGATCATGAGCATTATTTTGAAACGGAACTGCAAAATACCGATCAGCATTTTACGCATGTGCGGTTGACCATTTTTCCTGATGGTGGCATCAGCAGGATGAGGCTGTGGGGAACGATAGGATTGTTATAAATGATGAATGTTGAATTTTGAATTAAACAACAATTCTCATTAACTCAAAATGCAAAATTCAAAACTCAAAAGTCAAAAATGACACTGCACGAACTAAACATACTTCCCAAGGACCAGCTCAAAGCCGAGCTTTTCAAATGCTGCGGCAGTACCAACTGGGTTGAAAAGATGTTACCCTTTTTTCCAGCCGACGATATGGTGGAGCTGATCAATGATGCAGAAGAGCAATGGTACGAATGCAGTGAAGCCGACTGGCTCGAAGCATTTACACACCATCCAAAAATTGGGGATGTTGAATCACTAAAGAAAAAATTTGCAGCCACTGCACAGTGGGCAAGTGGTGAGCAGGGTGCTGTTGCCGAAGCGCCGCAGCAAGTATTGGAAGCATTGTCAAAGGGTAACAACGATTACGAACAAAAATTTGGTTTTATATTTATCGTATGTGCCACCGGCAAATCGGCGGCGGAAATGCTGGCCCTGCTGGAAGCCCGTCTTCCCAATAACCGGGAAGAGGAGATCCGGATCGCCATGGATGAGCAAAACAAGATCACACAATTACGTTTACAAAAATTATTGTCATGAGCCAGGTAACCACACATATATTAGACACTACCAGGGGACGTCCTGCAGCAGGTGTAACCATTACGATGTTTGAAAAAGTAGGAATGGAATGGCTGGAAGTAGCAAGGGGAATTACCAACCAGGATGGGCGCATCAGCAACCTGTTAAAAGAAGATGTAATACTGCCTTATGGCGTGTATAAAATGAATTTCGATACCAAATCGTATTTTGAAGTACACGGGGTAGAATCGTTTTATCCCACCGTAGATATTATTTTCGAGATCAAAACCAAGGAACATTATCATGTGCCGTTGTTGTTGAATCCCTTTGGATACAGCACTTACAGGGGAAGTTAAGTGCTATTTTGAATGCTTAATGTTGAATTCGTTCTCAATCATTCAAGCATTTGTTCATCAATTGATTCAAAATTTAAAATACAAAATTCAACATAATGAATTTAAGCATCAGCGAACAGGAAACCGCCTCCTTACTCGGCACATTGCAGGTGGCTAATTTGAAATTTCAAAAAACATACCCCGGTGACAAACCCGACCGCCAGCCGGTGCATACCGTTTATGGCGGTGCCAACTTATTCAAAAGCGACACCACGCTGAAAATGGGTGAGGTTGCATTAAGAAGCCTTAAATCTTATGCACCCAACTTCTGCATACTGGCCAAAGTATTAAAGCTGGAGAACCACGAACATTTTCCAACATTGGAGAAAGATATTGAAGCGCTTACAAAAAAGCTGGATGACATGACGGCGGAAGAACGCAAGGCAGAACCGGCCTGGCTGGCCTATTCAGTGTATAATAAAATGGTAACAAAGCTGCAGGCAGAAGCCGTAGAAGATTTTCGGATCGACTTTGAAGATGGTTTTGGAAACCGTCCGAATGAGGAAGAAGATGCCACTGCTGTAAACGCCGCCAAAGAACTGGCCGAAGGCATGAAAAATAAAACCATTTCTCCCTTTATCGGCATCCGTGTAAAGCCATTTACGGAAGACCTGAAAGCAAGAGGCGTAAGAACCTTAGATATATTCCTGACGACATTACTCACTGCTACAAACGGAGAACTGCCTCCGAATTTCGTGGTGATGTTACCGAAAGTAACCATCCCGGAGCAGGTAACCGCCATGGTTAGGTTCTTTGAGATCATCGAAAAAAAGTTCAACCTTGCTGCCGGCACACTCAAAATGGAGACCATGGTGGAAGCTACGCAGATCATCATGGATGAAGAAGGACGCAATCCGCTGATGCGTATCGTGAGGGCAGGAGAGGGGCGTTTGATCAACGCACATTTTGGTACCTATGATTATACCGCCAGTTGCGGCATCACTGCCAAATACCAAACCATGGCGCACAGTGTGTGCGACTTTGCCCATCACATGACCAAGGTTGCGCTGGCACATACCGGCATCTTCCTCAGCGATGGCGCCACCAATGTAATGCCTGTAGCGCCGCACCGTGGCGATAACCTCAGCACAGAACAACTCATCGAAAACCGCGACAGTGTACACAATGCCTGGCGCATTGGTTTCAATCATACCACGCATTCATTGATCAATGGATTGTACCAGGGCTGGGATCTCAATCCTGCACAATTGCCCATGCGTTATGCCGCCACTTACAATTTCTTTTTAAGCAGCTACAGCGATGCCGTATTTCGTTTGAAAACATTTGTAGAACGTGCCGCCATCAGCACCCTCACCGGCGATATTTTTGATGATGCCGCCACTGGCCAGGGCCTGCTCAATTTCTTTTTAAAAGCCATCAACTGCGGTGCGATTACGGAGGAAGAAGCCACCGCCACCGGGTTGAGTTTGGATGAGATCAGGACAAGGTCGTTTTACCGGATATTGGAGGGGAGGAGGAATAAGAAGTAAAAAGTAAAAATTCAAAAGTCAAAAAAAGGGAGCATTTGATTAGAAAGCTCCCTTTTATATTTTTACATTTTTAACTTTTGACTTAGCTTCAGTGCAGGTGGCGACATCGTTGTGTCACTCACTTGTACGGCATATCTTTATTGAGTTTTTATTTTCACCTTTGTTGGTTTGTCATTAAAAGCGGCAAGCTATTTCTAATGCCGTTGTTGGTCTTGTTGACCAACAACCGGTTCGTAAGCCATTTTGCTTTTTAAATACACAATCCAATTGAAGATGTTAGTTAATAAGATCAGCATTGGCGAAAAAAACGTTATTGGTAAGGGGGATTCAAAATGCAAAAGCAAATCAAAATGACATAATGTTGAAGTCAAAAAAAATACGAAAAGCTATCAGGCCAATATTTAAAATAGATGCCATGTTCCTGGTTTTATTATTTATTTCGGGCAAAGCTTTCTCCCAGGGAGTAATTTATGGCGTAGTAAAATCAGAAGGAACTTATGTGGAGTCTTCAAAAAAAGACAGGTGGGAACATCAGGATCAAATTGATGGATTAAACTTTATTTTCTATGATTCTGCAAGAGCTAAGATTTATAGGTTGTTTTATAGAAAAAACGGCCGCATATCAGGGGGATCAAAAACTTTCAACCAGGAAGGCATGTTAATGATACTTCAATATTACAGCGATGGGCTTTATAATGGGTATACATACAAATGGAATGATAAAGGTGTACTGGTAACTAAGGAATTATATAAAGATGGTGATCTAATAAAAATATGGCATTATAAAAATTAGTTTTTTGCCTTTGTTGCTATCTCATTAAAGGCGGCAAGCTATCCCGAATGCCGTTGTTGGTTTTGTTGACCAACAAGCGAAGCGTAATCCATTTTGCTTTTAAATACATAATACGATTGATGATGTTGGTCAATAAGACCAACATCGGCGAAAGAAATATAAATGCTTCCTGCGCCACGAACCAGGGCGGGAGGAACATGCAAGGCCTACCTGGCGCAGGTCTCCCGACCTGCTGCCATTCGTCGCTGATCTAAAAATTTTTTTATGTGGCATTTGCAATATAGATAAGTAACAAGAAGGCACAGGTCGGGAGACCTGAGCCAGTGTGAAATTGAATTAGACGCCCCTTCTCCTTGGTTACTGTCCCTACAAATAATCTCCACACCAATCACAAAAAATTATTTAAGCTAATCGGTTTCCATCGGCTCGAACCTTGGCCAAGTACTCTACTCCTTGCTGGCGCAAGGTCTCCCGACCTGCTGCCATTCGTCTCTTGTCTATAAAAATATCTAAGCCAACTAATTCCCTCGATTTGGCTCTTGTCCCTCGTACCATCTCCACACAATTCATAAAGAAATTTTTTAAGCGAAGCGGTTACTGTCCTTACGAACCTTAGCGGAGCTATCCGCAAAGCAGGGAGAAAACAGACATTGCTGACAAATAAAAGGACTAAAATAGTCAACAGCGTTTTTTTGACGGCATCGTTTTTGTTAATTGTTTAATATCATCTTCTTTCGACTGAAAAATCTGCAAACGGGATGACCCGGTGATTTTTCGATCGACAAATCTCTAACATCAAAGAGAATTTTAATTATGTTCACCAACGGACATTAAATCGTAACCAAAATACAGATGCAACAGAAACGTTTACCCAAACAATTTTTTATTACTTCAATTTTAATTTTAGTAACGGGCGTAAGCTACACCCAAACCCTTTCACGAAGTTTTGATGTATCCTTTGTTTCGGAGCACAGGCTTGCAAAAGGCTCTGTGGAAAATATTGCCCATATTGTAGATGTTTCCGATATCCATAATGCTGTTTCACCAACTCCGTTATTGTTACCCCCATCCTGCACCGTTAACATTCAGCCAGCCGACAGATCAGTAATTACTGCATCCCCGGTTACATTTAGCTGGAGTGCAACATCCGGTGCAGCTTATTATACTTTGTATCTTGGTACCAGCAATCCTCCTTCACCAGCAGACAGCCTTTTAGATATTACCGATACTTTTTTTGTGCGTGTTGGGCTCACAGGTAATACAACTTATTATTGGTATGTAACACCCAAAAATGCTGATGGCAGCGCTGCAGGATGTGAAACAAATTTCAGCAGTTTTACAACTGGTTCGGGTGCGCCTAATGATCACTGTGATAACCCGGTAACACTTTCTGTTAACAATGGATATTGTGCCAGTCCTTTGCTGGGCACACTGGCATTTGCCGATACCACTGCGGGCCTGGGTGTACCTTCCTGCCAAACCACGGGAAGACGTACCGATGTTTGGTACCAGCTAACAATACCTGCAACCGGCAGTGTAACCATACAAACTTCTGCAGTAGACCCGGGTGTAACAGACATCGTAGTGCAGGCTTATACAGGTTCCTGTGGCAGCCTGGCATCTGTTGGCTGTAATGATGACGGTAATCCGGCACCCACGCTTCCATCTGCATTACATGCCAAACTCGGTTTAACCGGAAGAACACCCGGCGAAGTGATCCTGGTGAGGGTAACACCTTACGGCCTTACAGATGAAGGAGAATTTGCAATCTGTGCTTTTGATACGGCTACTTCAGTAATGCCTCCTGTAGCAACGGGTACACCTGGAACCTGTATAAATGCTGTGCCGGTTGATATTGGCGCTGCCTACAAATACACTTGGGCAACATTGGTAGATACAAATGGTCATCTCATCGCACAGGTGTATCCCAATGGTAATGACCTGGGAGTAACCAATGCTTCGTTGTTTATCAATAATGATACTGTACGATCAACTGGCACTGTGTATTATTTAGACAGGAACATTACATTGCAACCTCAAACCCAGGCAAGCAGCGAGGTTACCACAAGGATATATTTCAAAGACACAGAATTGCAGGCATTGGCGGCGGTAACAGGAGGAATACAGTTGAGCGAGCTAAATGCAACCCGTACGAAACAACTATGTGAAGTTTCTGCAACGGCAGCTACATGCGGAGGCAATTATCTAAACCAGTACAGCAACGGTAATTATTTGTCAGATCATTTTGCAGAGTATAAAAGCAGAACCCCGGCCACCTTCTACCTGCACAAGGGAACGACTGTAATTTCCGGCGCCAATATCTGGACGGGTGTGGTGAATCAACTTTGGGAAACGCCCGGTAACTGGAGTTGCGGAAGGATACCCGATGCAGATACGGATGTAATCATCAATTCGGGTACCGTAATTATTAATTCTGCTGCTATTTGCAAAAGGATCAATGCAGGACCTTCCGCAAACATAACTGTAACACCAGGGTTTAGTTTAACAGTGACAAATTAAACGATCTTTCGCCTTGGTTCGCTGCTATAAAAGTACCATGCGCCAATTTACAGATCAGGTTTCCTGTCCCCACGGAGCATAGTGGAGTGCCTCACTCTTTGTTATCAAAGTCAAATTCAGGTATACCTGGATTTTTCGGGTCTGCACCATAATTATTGGGGTAAGGGTTGCCATCAGTGCAAAGCCACACCAATAATAGTATTGGTCCCACTACCGGGATAAGCCTGATAAAGTAATACCATCCGCTTCTGTTGAGATCATGCAGGCGCCTTACAACTACAGCCAACCAGGGAATAATTAAGCCAATGAAACCCAGCCCTATAATAATTAATCCTATTTCGGTGAAGCTGTCATTGCCATTTTCACCAACTATCATTGATAATATAAATACGGGAATAAAAAGGATAATATTGAAGAGTACAAAGTACCAATACTCAGACCTCCGGGCCCGGCCACTAAAGTTGGCATAATTATGAAAGACTGCCTTTTTCCACCAGTCAATCATGTTATAATCTGATTCCTGCTTTTCCATATTGATTATTTTAATGAGTTAAAAAAACAAGAATAAGAAAATTTCCAATTAAAACAAAACTCCGTTTATAACGGGCCTTTGTCATTTCATAAAATATATCTTCCATTTACTGAAACGTCTTCTATCGAAATTAACCACTCTGTAAATTATAAAGATTCTCAGCAACTTTTCTTCATGAAACAAGGCGGGGAGCTGTTGTCATGTGGTGGTTGGTACAAATTTTCTATTCGCTCATCAGGTAACCTCTAAAATCGAGATAATGCCCGATGTTAAGTGAAGCTGCTCCGGGGTTAGATGATACCATTGGCTTTAGTACTGAACCCGCAGTAATGTAGAGATCAAACTGTAAGTACGCACAACGCCATACCATTGCGAATTGCCTGAACTTGTTTTGGCCGGTAGTATATCTTCGATTATGCCCATGTAATAATCATTACCCCCGGTTGTAAAGTTAAAACCCAGTATACTGTAGGGAGGAAAAGCGGCACCAGGAAAATATTCAGCAGACACACTGAGGCTTCCATCAAAATGATATAAACCAGTTTTGTTTACCGTGATACTGTTGCTGCCAATTACAATATCTGCAGCATTGGTATTATAAACGGTATTGATGAAAGCAAAATCCAAACCTACGGCATCGAGTGCCATTCCCTTAACAAAAAACCTGGTATTATTATTAAAAGAACTCGCTTTCCATTGAGGTGCCCCGGAACTTGTAGCCGTTAACACCTGGCCGGAGATTCCGGCATTGCCATTTATTCGTAAAGAACTGTTGAGGTTTACATCGCCATTTACATCAAGTTTATAAACGGGGGCCTTTTTGCCAATGCCAATATTGCCATCCGTTTTTAAAGTCAATATTGAATCATTATTATTAACAGCCTGGTTAGAAATAGCTGAAAAATATAGGCCTTCCTGCCTGTTGGCAGTGATGAGAAAATCGGTTCCTTCGCCGCTAATCCGCCGGTTGCTTAATTCCAGTTGTGCAGTGTCGTTGTAATCAAGCGACCTGATCTTTACTTTCGATTTGATTCCTTTTTTTACTTCAAGCATCGCTGTGCTGTCTGTAACAGGAGTTCCATCCCTGTTAATGGCTACCTGGCAAAGCAATGAGAAGGATGAAAATAGAATGATGCCAAGGATCGATAATTTTTTCATGAGATGTTTTGGGTTATTCATTTAGCAGTATTACAAATATAATTATTCGAAATCTTTTAACCTGCAAAGATTAGCGTTCGTCAATATTGAGCAGGGCTACCCCATTAGTTGCCAAAATCTATACGTGCCCCAATCATTTGATCACACTCATAGTTATACCAATTCCAGCATACCTAAGTGATAACAAGTCGCCGTTCAGCAACCTGCTCCAAAAGAAAAAGAGGCTATCTTACAAATGAAGACAGCCTCTTTTATCAACCGGCAATTATCTTTCTACTATTACTTTGATTGCTTTGGTTTCACCATTACTGGTATATCTCACCATGTACATACCTGCAGGTAGGTTAGCCGCTGTAATTGTTTCCTGCACTGCGCCATTAACAGTCCTGCAATCTTTTTGCCATACTGATTTGCCATACATGTCAGTAATAGTTACAGTCACTTTGCCATCAGTTCCCGCTGTGGTCAACAAAAGTTTAAACGTGCCTTTGTTGGGATTGGGGTAAACTGTGGCGCTTGTCAAATCAACCTCTTCACCAATTTTCTTCATCCTGGTATCTCCACAGCCGCATCTGCCGACAACGGTTACACACACGGCTTGCCTTTCACTTTCGCAAAGCCCGGCCACTGTCTGCGTTACATAATAGGTACCCGTGTGTAAAGCTGCAGAAGCTGGCAAGGGCGTAGCAGAGGTGCTGCTGCCGTACCATTTGAGCGCCGTGCCGGTTGCCCTGAGATCACAAACTGTTGGATTATTGCGACATAAAAAGCGCTGTGCTGAAGCCAGGGGTTTACCCGGTGTTGCAAACACACGTACCCTTACTTTTTGCCGGGCACTTTCGCAGCCTCCCACCGTTTGCGTTGCATAGTAGGCGCCTGCTGCATTGAGTGTTCTTGTAAGCGCCAATGGCCTGCTGCCGGTTGACACATCATACCATTTAATTCCCTGCCCCGTAGCTGTTAAATCCGCCACTGTCGGGTTGGCATTGCTGCAAAAATGCTGGTCTGCCGGAGATGCCGGCGGCGTTGTGCTGCATGCTCCGTTTAATTTAACCAGCAACCAATCTGCATCGCCCTTATTAACGATATTGCCAAAACTACTGAATGAATTGCCTGCAACCAATAAGCCTCCATCTGCTGTGTTGACCAGGTCGTTGCCGGTTTCATCTTTATCGCCACCATAACTTGCAGACCATATCAGGTCTCCATTGCTGCCATTTATTTTTATAAGCCATATGTCTGAATTGGCGGGCTGGCCTGCGGCAGAAGGCGCATGCCCCGTTACCTGCTGGTCGTCTGACCTGGAACTACCGGCTATCACATAGTGTCCATCAGGTTGTTGTATAATGCTGGAAGGTGTATCATCCTGCGAACCGCCATATAGTTTAGACCATTGCACATTCAATGTGCTGTTGAATTTTATTGCCCAGTAATCATTACCGCCGTGATGAGTAGTACCGGTTAAATCCCCGTCTTCAGAATCTGTTGTTCCGGTTACAATGTATCCGCCATCTGTTGTAGCTGTGATTGCTACAGCCCTGTTGAAACCGCTGCCGCCAAATGGCCGGGCGCTTTGGAATACACCCGACAAACTAACTTTTACAATAAATACCTCCCCGGTGAATATGGGGCTGCTTATAAAAACATATCCATCTGCAGTTTCTATCAATGTTTTGATTACTCCGTCTTCCGTTTTTAGATCAGGATAGAAATTGTTTGCCCAGGCAATATCTCCGTTGCTGTTTAATTTTACCAGGTATGGGATCAAAGGGTAACCGGAACCAAACATGCTTACAAAACCAGCATAGTTCGGCTCTCCCGGAACTACTTCTTTTTTAAGTGATAATAAATATCCGCCATCGCTCGTCCGGATAATTTTCCCGGGATAATTTACCGGGTAACCTGTTGCGTGAATAGCGCCGTCACCGATGGGACCAAAGATTGAAAAGGGCAGGGTTTTGGTCCAGTTAATATTTCCTGCAGCATCAATTTTTACTACCCAGGTGAGTACGTTCGGATAGGCCGGAATAACAACGGGGCCACCGTCGCCCCCGGCACCACCATCAAACTGGAGTTCGCCATTTGGATGATCGGTTACATCGCCATCCTGCGAATCAGAAGAACCAGCAATTATAAAACCGCCGTTGTTTGTGAGATCGACAGAAACGGCAATATCGTTGTGAGATCCGCCGTAGCTTTTTTGCCAAACCACATTACCTGCGGCATCCAGCCTCATCACCAAATAGTCAGTAGAATCAACCGGGCCGTGGTGGCCGTTCACATCAGCATTGTTTGAATTTGATTCGCCCACAACAATATAACCGTTGTCGGGTAATTGTTTTACGGAATATGGTTTGTCTGTATTAAGGCCTCCATAGTTTTTAATCCATTGAAGGCTTGGTTGTGCATTTGTAACAAGGCCTGCTGACATGAGCAGGGATAATGCTGCCATGAGTAATTTTCTTTTCATGTTGATTTTTTTAGTGTGAATAAAAAAGAATGCAGGTATTGCAGAAGGATGATTTAGACTTTACGTTTTGGCGGAATAACAAGAATAAAACAGGCAAAGAAACTAATAGTACTTAGATCAAAATTTTTCGATGATAAAAGAAGTCATCAAATAAAATGATGTATTAAAACTACCACATTTTTGGTATAAATGGTTAATGATTGGCAACAATTTAATAACTGCATTGTTTCAGCAATGAGTGCATTGTTTTTGGGAATAAGTGACAAGTCTTAGCGTTATAAAGTAAACAGTTCCGGCCATATTGATACAAACCCCTTTTTGCCAGGTTTTGAGATACAACAGGCATCCAGTCGTTATTACTTAACTAAATTATATATATGCCGGTACCTGGCATACAGCCACCAGTCACCGGGAAAACGCAGGCCCCGTAAATATTGATCTCTCCTGCTGCCCAGCCTTTTAAAATGAACTTTCAGTACGCAAATGTGTTATAGTCCACAATATTAATGTACTTATGATAGATGCAGTTTCAAAAAAAATAGTGTATTCCGTGTTAGACCTTGCGACTGTCCTGGAAGGCAATACTGCGGCCGACAGTTTTCACAATAGCCTGCGGTTGGCAAGGCAGGCTGAGGCCCAGGGCTATACCCGTTACTGGTTTGCCGAGCATCATAATATGCCCGGTGTAGCAAGTTCCGCCACTGCCGTATTGATAGGGTACATTGCAGGCGGCACCAGCAGCATCCGGGTAGGGTCGGGAGGTATCATGCTGCCCAATCATGCACCGCTGGTTATAGCAGAGCAGTTCGGTACCCTGGCATCACTTTATCCCGGCCGCATTGATCTGGGGCTTGGCAGGGCTCCCGGCACCGACCAGTTAACAGCCCTTGAGATACGAGGTGCCAACTTTGGAGCAGAACATAATTTTCCGAGAGACATTCAAAAACTACAGGCTTTTTTTTCGGCAGAGAACAGCACCGCAAAGGTGAGGGCCATTCCAGGCGAAGGGCTGGATATCCCTTTGTGGGTATTGGGTTCCAGTACAGACAGTGCCATGGTAGCGGCGGCGATGGGATTGCCCTATGCTTTTGCCAGCCATTTTGCACCTGCTCAATTTATGAATGCCATTCATTTATACCGGCAAAATTTCCGCCCTTCTCAAACATTAAAAGCGCCCTACGTGATGGCCTGCGTAAATGTGGTTGCCGCTGATACAGCTGCGGAAGCTACCAAACTGGCCACCTCCGTGCAGCAATTATTTTTGGGTATAGTGAGTGGCAGAAGAAAATTATTACAGCCGCCTGTTGATGATATGAGTACGATCTGGACGGAAGAGCAGGCGTTTCAGGTAAAACAAATGCTGGCATATTCTTTTATCGGCAGCAGGGAAACTATTACAAATAACCTGCAACGGTTTTTGGAAACGACGCAGGTAAATGAGATCATGGCAACTTCGCATATTTATAACCAGGATGCAAGACTCCATTCTTACCAATGCTTTGCAGAAATAATGCAGGGCTTCCAGGCGTCTTAGCTGGATGTTCTTCAACATCACTCAAACGGCTAACAATAGGGTGGAGATGTTGTGTGAAGAAAAGATACTGTAAATACAATTCAACCCAGGCAACGCAAGGTACTTACCATCAAATGGCTTAAAAGCATAGAAACACACACGAACAACCTAAAAAAAATGTGCAGTGGAAAAAATGTTTTCTGCTGCATGAATCGCTGTACAGAAATAACTAAACGCCTGCTATACACATTGGGCTCTAAATAATGTTGCATTTAACTTCGGCAAAAAAGGAAAAAACGGCCGATTACTATACAGAAATGGAGGCCTGAAAGGGTAAGCTTTATTTCTTAACTTAAGTGAACGGCTTATGGCATTCCGCAAATCTACCTTTGCAGTATAATATAAAAATTAGTAGTATAGATTATGCAAAAGAGAATTTTATGGATCGCCCTATCCTTAATGATGGCAGGTACGCAACATGTGAATGCTCAATATGGCAAGCAGGACAGCACTTACAAAAAGTTTTTTGCAGGCAGCACCTTATTTATGCTGGCTGATTTAATACCTGATAATAATAAGCCTGAGATGGTTTACCTCACCTTTGGTTACCGTATTACGGGAAAGGATGTAATATCACTTGAACTAAAAACCTGGAAATATGCCTGGCCAATTGGCATTCCTTACGGAAAATCATATGAAGCGGAAGGAGAAGGGTTTCCGGGTTATATTCGTGAATACGGGTTTTCACTTGCTTATTACAGGTTTTTATGGAAAGGTCTTTTTGCCCAGGTTGATGTGATGCCTGCCTGGCAAACTTTTGTAAATAATAACGGTAAAAAGATCGGTAATGGCTTTCAAATCTTTAACACTTATTCCATTGGCTATCACATTAAACTTTTCAAGGATAGGTTTTTTATTCAGCCTTCGATAGCAATAACGCATCGTCCCTATCAATCAAAAATGCCGGATTCGTTTAAACAGGTTGACGACAGGTGGCCAAGATTTTTTTACGGGCAACCAGGCTTGCATTTTGGATATAACTTTTAAACCTGCTATCCGGTATAGCTAAGTAATAAGGGCCTCATTCAGGCACCTGCGCCGGTGGACTACATTAATTAATCTATAAACTTCCATATTTGTTTGCCCACCGTACTATTTCGGTATAGATCTTTTTGCGGCCTTCAGGCGTATTAAATCCCACATCATGACCGGCTCCCGGCATGGGAACAAACTTGTATGTATATCCCTTACTTTTCAATGCAGTTTCGAGTTGCAATGCCTGGTTATACGGCACTGTTAGGTCATCAGTGCCATGAAAGAAAAGGGTAGGAATATTTTTTACATGGTACACGGGACTGGCGCCAATAAATGCAGCACCGGGCAGCTGCGAAGGAATATATGTTGCACCCACCATTTTCGAGATCACCCGGATGGCATTGGGATCTTTGCTGAAATAATTCAGGAGGTTGGTATCTGCCACATTGGTTGGCGCACATTCAGCAATGATCGCACTGATGCTGTTGCTGCTGGTATAGCCATACAGCAAAGCAAGATGGGCGCCGGCACTTTCTCCGTTCATGATAAAATTGGTTTTACGGGTATGCCATTCGTCAGCATGCGCTGCGCAGTAAATGATCACACTGTCGATATCTTTCAGCAGGTCTTTGTAGTGAGTGGTTCTGTCATCAGCATAACGGTAATCAATGTTTGCAGAAGCTATCCCATGCGCTGCCAGGCTATCCTGTGTCCGCATGCCCCAATCCCGGTGACCGAGGGTCCAGGCACCTCCATGCAGGATGATCACAAAGGGCGTGTGTGCGTTGCGGCCGGCTGGCAAAAACACATCCATCCTGCTGCTGGCAAAAGAGCCATATGCAAGGTCTGTCAATTTTTGTGCTGGAAGAGCGGCCGCTTTTTTTTGTGCATGGCCATAGGCGAACAGCAACATTGTAGCGCAAACTATAAGGAATGATCTTTTCATAAAGTGTAATTTAATCATTCCCGGTGGCTGAATTTCTTTCATGCAAAAAAATCTCTATCCCTTAATTAATGCAAACTACGTCTCCCTCTGTAGTTGGCATATCACAAAAAACAACAAGTTGTGCCTGCTGTTGTTTAATACTATTTACCAGGAAAATCATCTTTTCTATTTATTTTATTATCAGAAAAACGGGTAGCTTTAGCAACTACAGTAAACACGATTTTTTAATAAAGCCTTAAACCAACATGAAAAAACTATCGCTTGCAACGCTTATTTTTTTATCCGCAAAAATTTACGGACAATCTTCTTTGCTGGACGGCTACTATGTGAATTTATCTGCCGACACGGTAAAGTGTAAGATCTATTTTAAAGACTGGAATCACAACCCGGAAAAAATTACTATCGTGGAGGGAAGTGGTAAGAAGGAGATGGGTTTTACTGATATGACAGCATTTGGCATTTCCGGAACCGGTGATTTCGTAAAGAAAACAGTGAGTATACATACCAACCCAATCGATGGTTTTTTGCCTAACAAATATTCTGACCAGGTTGTAGAAACAACGGTGTTTTTAAAAAAACTGGTGGATGGTCCTTATAGTTTGTATGAACTCAATACCAAAAGACTCTATTTTTTTATGCAACAGCCAGGCGGTGAGATACAGGAATTGGTCTACAGAAGGAAGCAAACCGAAACACAATTTGTAGAGGATGAACAATATAAGAACCTGCTGATCTTGTTGGTTAACCAACAGGGATTGCCGGGTTGGGCTGTAAGCAAAGCAAATGATCTTACTTATGAGAGCGGTCGTTTAACAGAAATGATCAACCTGCTGAATGGCATTGGTAAAACAACGGCGAAAAAAGCGGGTGGCAGGGAAGCTGTTTCTCTTGAAGTTTTTGCCGGTGGCTTATTGTACCTGTTCCCATCCCAGGTACAGGATGTGAAGGATAAAATGTTACGGCTTAAATCGGCAGTCGCTCCGTCAATCGGCTTAGCTTTTACATATCTATTTCCGTCGCGGTTTAACCGTTTGGGAGTTACCTTTTCCCTTGGGTACAGCAGTTTTAAAAGCGTTTCTTCAAAAACTGATACAGCCAGCACTTTTGTGAGTACTAACTGGCATTATAATACCAATTATCATGAAGAATTTACGATTAAAGGGTCTTACCTTAGACCAGCGATTGCTGCGATGTACGTACTTAACCCTCTCTCTAAAACCACTTTTTATGTAAAGGCAGGCCTACTATATAATCTTCCGCTAAAGGAAGCGGGGGTAATGATAGATTATGCTGGCACAACTACGGGAGTACAGAACGGAAACCCGGTATCTTTTGCTGAAAATTTCAGCGATTCTTATATCTATTTGAGTGCAGGATGGATAAATCTCAGTGCTGGTGCCGGCATCAGAATGGGCAGGCACCGGCTTGAAGCGGAGTATGCTTTGCCGACAAACTTGTCTAACAATTTAAGTAAGAATACCACATTTTCTATTGGATCATTCGGCATCAGTTATAAACTGAATTTGTTGAAGTAAGCTCAAAAAATGGAACCTGCCTAACCCCTGCATTTATGACGACAACCGGGATGAAAGTCACATTTTCTCCTTTTAAAACAATTTGTTTACATCAGTATCAGTAAGGATATCTGTCATTTATTTTTGAACCGAAGTACAGTAAAAGCGTTAAAAAAACCTGCCTGCCAATTTTTATAATTGTACAAATTAAAGTATTTTTAATAGTGTGTTTTTTTTCGTGTTCAAATAAGTGTCATGAAATATTTAATTATGTTGCCTGCCATTTTAGCCAGCACCTGTTTTGCAGTTGCTCAAAATGTAGGTGTGGGTACCAACTTTCCTTCGGCGAAACTTGAAGTGAAAGATTCTGGCCGTACTGTTTTGAAAGTTAGTTCTGCTAACTTTAATGATACCAGCCTTCTTATTATGAGTAACAGGGTTGGTGGAACTGGTACCGACTTTTTAATATCGGCAAGGCAGGAAAGCGGATTGTATTTTTCTACCAATTCAGATTACACACCTTTTATTAATGATTCTCTGTTTACCATGCTTCGCAGCGGAAGTATAGGAATCGGCACAAAAAAGCCATTGGCCCCGCTGCACATTAACAGTAATATAAGTCACGTACTTCGGATAGAGGGTAATCATCCTTATCTTAGTCTTTATGATGTAAATGATGGGTACCGCGGCTATCTTTGGTACCCCGGTAACAGTATTCAGTTGGGTTCGTCTGCCGTTTCCGCCCTGCCGGTTACCATTGCACCGGCACTTGCGTTTAATACAGCATTTTTGCCTAATGGGAATGTTGGAATTGGCATAATATCTCCCGTCCATAAACTTGATGTGGCAGGTGATATTAATGCGACCGCCTACCGGTTTAATACCCCAAAAACTTATTACTATTCGGTAGGTTATTGGGATTTTGTAGGTCGCAATAATACTGTTAACATCGGCCGGCGGGAAACGAGCAGCACTATCGGTTGGGGAGCTTATATTGAATCCGGTGACCCCAAAGGATTTAATGCGGTTATTCACCTGCCGCACGGTGCGGTTGTTACCAAAATGAGTACACATTATTTTGATCAATCCAGTACTTCCAGTTTACGGATAAACCTTCGCCGTAATACTTCTGATGATATAATGTGTTCTGCCGTTACTGTAGATGGTGGAGCAGTGGCAGACAACACAATTATCAACAATGCAACAATCGACAACTCTGAAAATTTTTACTCCATCGATGTGGATGTGATAGGGGCAGCCTTGCCTTCACCAGCTTCTGCGCTCATGATAAGGCATATTATCATCGAATATACACTGACTTCTCTTTAGAAATGAACTTTACGGAATGGTAATGCTACTGCATAATTAAAACTGCAAAGCGGCTTACCGTTGTGTACAAAAATCAGCACTATTCCTCAATTTCTTTTGCTTGCTCCACGAAATCAAGGCAGCAAAAATTTGCATAGCCTTTGTTGCTTTCTTTCTTTTAATGATCAAAATAACAGATATGGAAACAAAAGAAATTGCCCAGAAATTAGCAAACTATTGCCGCAATGCTGAATTTGAAAAAGCCCAGGATGAATTGTATGGGGATGATGTTGTCAGCATTGAACCCGAAGCAATGGGCGGTTATGAAAAAGAAACTGCCGGAAAAAAAAGAAGTGCGTGAAAAGATCGGCAAATGGATGTCGACCGTAGAGGAACTGCATAGTACTGAAGTATCAGAACCTTTGTTTGCAGGCAATTCATTCGCCCTGGTAATGGAGATGGACATTACAATGAAAGGAAAAGGGCGATCAAAGATGGCCGAACTATGCGTTTACACAGTTAAAGATGGTAAGATCGTGGCAGAACAATTTTTTGTTTGATCATAACAAGCATGGATGTAGATATACAATCAATGTGATTGCAGGAGTTGTTATAAGAATACAGGTCTTTATTATATGATTTGAGTCCATGTTGATATTGAAGAGGCAGCAAATTTCAAAATGAGGATAACTAAAGATGCAGTTATTTAATATTGATTCTTAACTACTATAACTTTAGTAAACAATCCCCGCAGCATGAAAAAACATATCTCATCAACAATACTCTTACTTGGTTTTTTTATCAACACGCATTCACAAACACTTGAATTGGTAAAGGAGATCAGCACAGGGTTTGGTAGTTCCAATCCTTATAATTTTACGGCTGCTGCCAATAAATTATTTTTTGTTGCAAAAGATGATGCCAATCAATTCAACCTGTATGTTACGGAAGGTACTGCAGCGACTACCCAATTGCTGGTAGGCCCTCCGGCAATACAGAACGGAACCGTCTACAGCATGATAGCATATAACAACAAATTGTTTTTTACCTGCAGTGATGGTGTGAACGGGCAGGAACTTTGGGTAAGTGATGGCACAGTTGCCGGTACCCTATTGTTTAAAGACCTGTACCCGGGCGTTACAGGTTCTTATCCTTCCGCATTTACGGTGGCCAATGGCAAGTTGTTTTTTATGGGCAATGGGCTAGATGGCGAAAGAAGATTGTATGTATCTGATGGAACCCCGGCCGGCACTTTTATTATTCAAAATCGTGGTATCAATGTATTCAATGGCTTCAACAACTTTGCTGTGCTGAACAACGAGATATATTTTATTGGAGACGGAGCCCCGCTATATGGTTACGGTTTGTGGAAAAGCGATGGCACCGCAGCCGGAACAATTTTGGTAAAAGCCGGAGGTTTTAGCCCCGGAGTATTGGGCAGTAATTATGCAGTGTTGAATAATAAAATGTATTTCAGTGGCTTTGATGATATTCATGGCAGTGAACTTTGGGTAACCGATGGCACTGAAGCAGGAACACAGATGGTAATCAATATGCGTGCAGATGTCGGAGGTATTTTGTACAGCGGGAGCCCGATGGCACTAACCACATACAACAGCAAAATTTATTTTTCCGCGGCAGATGATACGCATGGCCAGGAATTGTTCATGACAGATGGTACCGCAGGAGGTACTCAACTGGTAAAAGATATGCGGCCCGGCCCAGATCCGGGCGTGCCTTATGAGATGGTGATATACAATGGTCTTTTGTATATATTGAACTCTTATAACAGGGAAATGTGGAAGAGTGATGGAACCACTGCCGGCACACAACTGGTTGCCATGGCACCGGAAATGGCCCGGTTCGGAGCCGTGTGGAATAACCGTATTTATATAATCTCTAACAGCAATCAATATCTCTGGCAAAGCGACGGTGTAGCTTCAACCATTGGCTATGCCACTGCAACCAATACCACTGCTTTGATAGGGATCAATGCAACCGACCAAACCCTTACATTTTATAATGATGCACTTTACTTTGGTGGAAGCAGTACAGTTATTTCTCCCAGTACAGAGCCACTCAAACTGGTAGCTCCTGCTATTGTTACAAGCTTTTCGTTTACCGGTAATGGAAACTGGAGCAACCCTGCTAACTGGGCAGGGGGCCTGGTACCACCGTCCACATTACCTTCCGGTTATACCGTAGTGATCAACGGTAACTGTATTCTTGATATCGCAGTACATGCACAGCCGGGTTCTTCTATTACGGTAGCTTCCGGTAAAAGTTTGGTAATCGCAGGTTCGCTAACCATCCAATAACTTTTTAAGTGTTACCTGTGTGAGTATTTTCAAAAGCTGTTATCTAATTCTTTTATCCGTTGTTTTGAACGGGTGTCTTCATATAACTTTTCCTGCAGACAAAATAGCGAAGCCGTAACGCTTATCAATTACGTAAAGAAGGTTATACCTGCGCTCAGTAACGGGTACAGATCATTCCCTTACCATCTTACAATGCCGGTAACCCTGCAATCAGTTATCAACCCGGATGCCTCGCCTGTCAAATGATCTTTAGAAAAAAAGTTCACCGAACTACTTTTATGCTGACATGTTTTTTGTATTGCGTCGATATTGGCGGCTGGCTATGCCCATACCAAAGCTACACCTCTTGGGTTTAAGTTATCAGCGCAGTCATCTTATTGCCTGCAGAAGAAAATCACTTATTATTGCAACCATTTTAAACTAACACCGATGAGTAAGTCTTTATGTTTTTTTTCTGTGTTGATATTGATCAGTACCAATCTTTTTTCCCAATCAACTGTTACCATAAGAGCAGGCGCCCCACTGGCAGAGAGTTATGCAAGCGGCCCGATTTACAGGCCTGGTGCATCCAGCAATATGGATTTTAGTCAGTATGCATATTTATATACCGCCGCTGAGCTGAATGCCATTCCTGCCGGCAGTCTTATCAGCAGTATCGCTTTCAATAAAGTGAACAACGGTGCAACTACCCTGAGCGGTGGTGGCAAACTGAAGATCTATCTTAAGAATTCAACCACGCAGCTTTACAGTGCCAGTTTCGAATATTTCAGCAGGCTGATCAATGGAGCTACCCTGGTATATTCCAATAATGAAACTGCTATTCCCGCTGCACCCGGTTTTTTAAACCTACCGTTGAACGCTCCATTCGTTTACACCGGCGGCAATCTCGAAGTGATGGTTGACTGGGATATCAGTGCTGTAGCCGGAAACGCCACCACCAACCTGCTGTTATGGGAAAGAACAACTGTTGCCAGGAAAATATATGGATGGGCATCTGCCGTCAACACAAATTTTATCATGTATCCTGCCGGAGACAGTACGGGTGACATTACCAATACAAGACCGGTTGTTCGTTTTACGCTGGGAGGTGCATTACCTGCCTGTATAGAACCACCCGCCGCCGGCACTGTTACAGCTCCGGATAGTGTATGCATGGGCGTTAATACTGTATTAACCGTAGCAGGGGCGAGTGGTGGCAATAATACTTCACAACAATCATCTTATCAATGGCAGTCCTCACCAGACAACAGTAACTGGACTAATATTGGATCCAGTTCAGACGATTCTATTACTATTTCTCAATATACTGCCGCATGGTACAGGCGCATTATCTATTGCGGTTCCGGCTCGGATATTACAGCAGCAAAATTCATTGATGTAAAACCTTATGGGGAATGTGTTTGCATACCGCTGCTCAGTAGTGTAAGTTGTTTTGGAGGTTATATCAGCAGGGTACAACTGGGTTCGCTTGATCATAATTCCGGCTGTACTCCCGGCAGTTATGTTAATTATTCCGACAGCGTGGAAGCACCCTTGTTCTACACCGGCAGCAGCAAGTTTATCAGTATCACCCTCGCTGGCACCAACAGCAGTAACCAGTATGTTTCTGTATGGATAGATTTTGACCATAGCGGCACATTTAATGAGGGTCGGTATTTCCTTGCAGGTATCGGTCCTGACCCTACCGTTATAGGTACTATCACGGTACCTGCTACTGCGAAACCGGGTTTTACACGGATGAGGGTACGGTACGTGCCTGCTACAGGCGGTGCCGATGCCTGCGAAGGTTTTGCATGGACAGGTATGGAGATAGAGGATTATCTCATCAACATTGCAGATGCGGCTGCCTGTACTGCAGCGCCAGAGAATGATATCACTGTTGCCAGCCAGCCTGCTGTATGTGCATCCGATTCAATTTTGCTGAGTACTTCAGGCGTGAATGATGCAGCCACTACTTTTTCCTATCAATGGCAATCGTCGGCAGATAGTATTGTATGGCAGGATATCATGGGTTTTAAAAATGCCACCTGTGTAGTGTACCAGAACAGCGCCCGTTTTTACAGGGTAAGGATCGGTTGTGCCGGCCAGTACATTCATACAACACCAGTAAAGGTAGATATGAAACCGATGCTGCAGTGTTATTGTAAACTTCCAATAACCAATTGCAGTGGTTCCGACTACATCAGGAGAGTCGTGTTTGGCACCATCGACAATTTATCGCTTTGTGGATTCGGGGGCTATACAGATTATTCGGGAATTGTGGCGCCGCCAACGATACAGTCCGGTACGAGTGTACCCATTTCCGTTACTGTACCGGCCGGCGGGATAGGAAGCTACGTAAACGTATGGATCGATTACAATATGAACGGAGAGTTTGAAACAAATGAGCATACTTTTATCGGCTCGGGGAGCAGTCTTATACTTACCAACAACATCAATATTCCACAGGTGGCACAGGGAGGTTTAACAAGGATGAGAGTGCGGTTTAAATCAAGTGCAAATCTAAACAACTGGGATGCATGCAATACCGGCACTTACTATGGCGAAACGGAAGATTATATTATCAATCTTGCCGGCCCAAAACACTGCATCCCCACCCATACTACAAGCTGTAATACAGGCGATGTCATCAACAGGGTGGTCTTTGGCAGCATTGATACTACTACCAGCTGTTCTGCCAATGGCTTTGGCGATTTTACAAAGGGGCTGCAAAAAACCAGCATTGCGGCGAACAGCTATGTGCCGCTGAGCGTACAGGTGGGCTGCAATAGTAACAGGCAGGAGAGTATTGGCGTCTGGATCGATTTTGACCAGGATGGCCTGTATGAGAGATCAGAATTTACACTGGTTGGAAGGGGAGACTGTGGCACCACTTATTCAGCAAATATAAGTGTACCAACCAATGCGCTGGAGGGACTAACCAATATGCGTATACGTACTACATCTGATACTGTTTTCAATCCTCATTTTTTCCCGGGAAATGCCTGTCTCAACTATGCCAATGGCGAAACCGAAGAATACAATGTGATGGTGCAGCCATACAGTTCCTGCCCTGTAAATTACTGGACGGGAACAGCGGGTGACAGTAACTGGGACAATGCTGCCAACTGGAGCTGCCAGCAAGTGCCGGGGGTACATTCAAACGTGGTGATCAACAGTGGTACGGTCATCGTTGGTTCTAACGTTACCATTTATTCGCTTACGGTAAACCCGTCAGCAACCCTTACCGTGATACCTTCATTTAATTTAACGGTAACGCACTAAAAGGCATGGCACCCCGGTACTCTCGCATCTATCAAATGGCTGTTAATATCTCCATACCGGTAAAGGAAGCATTGCAGAAGGCAGTTGCCAAGGCGTTTGATTTTACGCTTGTCAAACAGGCAGCTTCAGTTATAAAACAATTTTGTAAAGCGGGCCTGCTACAGTTAATATTATACATCGGCCAGTTAGTTAGCAAAATAATACCAGCATGGATCATTCTATAAAAAAATTGAAACGCTGTATATGCCTCTTGTTGTGCTTTGTTGCAGGAACAACGGGTTTATACGCACAGAGTGAAGACTCGTTATTGCAGGCGCTGAAACTTGCAACGCATGATACCGCCCGTATCAAAACATTGACGGAACTGGCAGAAGCCTGCGATAAAAGTGATATCCTGAAATATGCTATCCAATGTAAAACCCTTTGTGAAAAAGGGATAGCAGCCCATGCGGAGCCTGCTTTTTTTTACCAGTCAAACCTTGGCGGAGCTATCAACAACATCGGGTATTACTATTCCAAACACGGCGACCAGGCAAAGGCATTGGCCAACTACAAAGAGTCGCTTAATATATTTGAGCAGATCGATGATAAAAAAACAGCGGCTTACGAACTGAACAATATCGCTTTTATTTACGATAACCAGGGTGATGTTGCTACCGCCCTTGAATATTTTTACAGGAACCTTAAACTGCAGGAGGAAATAAGGGATACTGTTGGCATTGCTTTCTCATTGAACAATATTGCCTATGTTTTCCTTAACCAGCAGGATGATAAAGCAGGTATGGATTATTATTCCAGGAGCCTGAAGATGTTTGAGGCTGCAGGTCATAAAAATGGAATGGCCATGTCGTATGGAAATATCGGCACCATCTACACCGGCAGGAAAGACAAGGACAAAGCGCTGGAATACTACAACAGGAGCCTGTCACTGTACGAAGAACTGGATGATAAATTCAGCAGCACCTACGAACTGGCTGCTATCGGGCATGAGTATGTTACCTGGGGCGAAGATGAAAAAGCATTGCCGTATTTGAACAGGGCGCTGAAAACTGCTGAAGCATTTCAGATAAAAGAAGTGCTCTCCTATACGCTTTCCAATATAGCTACTGTGTTGCTTAAAAAAGGGAAGACGGATTCAGCAGAAAAATATGCGCTGCGTTCCCTGCAGTTCGGTAAGGAAACGGGCATGCCGAAAGATATAAGAAACGCTGCAGGTATATTGAAGGATATATATGTAAAGAAAGCAAATTACAGGGAAGCTTTTACTATGTACGGCCTGGAGATCCAGATGAGAGACAGCCTCGATAATCAAACAAGCAGGAAGGCAACGGTCACAAAAAAATTGCAGTATCAATACGAAAAAAAGGAACTGGAAGTAAAGCTTGCCAATGAAAGAAAAATGACCCGGAAAAACTGGCTGATCGCCGGTGCGTTGTTTGCAGCGGCACTGGTTGCCCTCCTGTCATTCTTTTATACAAGACAACATCGCTTAACCACCAAACTGGAGCGGATGGAGCTGGAGCAGCAGCAGTATCGCTCACAAATGAATCCTCATTTTATATTCAACTGTTTAAATTCAATTCAATATTACATTGTTCACAATGATGTGGTGGCAGCCAATAAATACCTGTCAGAATTTGCCTCCCTGATGCGGAAAACGCTGGAGAATAACCAGCTTCACAGTATTGACCTGCAGCAGGAGATCGACTACCTGAATAGCTACCTCACATTAGAACAAATGCGTTTTGAAAATAAATTCACCTATGAGATCATCTGTGCACCTGGTATCAATTTGTTCAACACAAAGATATTACCCATGGTGATCCAGCCTTTTGCTGAAAATGCCATTGTACATGGATTGTGTTACCTCGAAAAAGATGGTAAACTGTTGATTCATTTTGAAAAGAAAGGAGATTACCTCATCTGCAATATCAACGATAACGGCATCGGCAGGCAGGCATCGCAGGAATTAAAAAAGCAAACTGGTAAAGCCCATGTTTCGCAGGGGATGGAGTTGATTGAAAAGCGCCTGGCGCTGGTAAGTACCATCAATAAAAAGAAATTCAGCGTGGACATCATTGATAAAATAGCTGAAGATGGAAAAGCTGCAGGTACGCTTGTGGTATTAAAATTTCCTGTTGACGTGTAAGTTGAATGAATGATGAAACAGGAAAGTATATTCCCTGCTATCAGCAATGGCATTGGAGGCCGCACAGCAGGAGGACTGCTTTACATTCATTAATCATTAATCATTTTTTGCTGAATGATTCAACAGGAGCAATTACACTTTAGCAATTGACTGTTGAGCGGTCCGGAGTGGCAGCTAAATAAACCGAATCAAGATAATTGATCAGGTTCCTTCTTTTGGAGCTCTTTTTTACAAGCCTGGGTTTATTTTTTGCTGCACTTTTTACGGAGAAACCTGGGTAGCTGAAATTGCTTTGTGTTTGCATAAAGATTTTGTTGTTGATGAATGACTGATTTTATCATCACAAACAGAATGCCATCCCTATTTACGTTTTAAACGCCCGGCCTAACCACAGCCAGGGTCGTTTTTATTCCACAATCAGGAAAATACTTCCATAAAGCTGCATCAAAAAGGCAGGGAGAAAACATCATTCTCCGTATAGATGCTGAACCTGATGTCTTTAAACTTCACGAGCTTTTTGCCCGTAATATTTAATTGCTGCGGATGGCTCATTACCACTACCTGGCCACCGCCTGCGACGGTAATTTTATTTCCTTTTACAATGATGGCTGTTTCTTCATCAATACCAATACAGGTTAGCAACGGGTATTGCGCCAATGCACTCAGCAAGCGGTTGTAACGGCTGCGTACAATAAAATGCTGATCGATGATCGCCCTGCTGAGCAAGCCCAATCCTGTTTTAAATTCAATATTGTCTGCAGCCAATTTTCTAAAAGTAGCACGGTAAACGGTATCAGTCAATTGATTTCCCGTGATCATGTATTTACTCATCACTGCGGCGCCTGCACTGGTACCTGCAATGGTAGCCCCGTTTTTATATGCCTGTTCAATAGCAGCAGTTACGGGAGTATTAACAACCGCCTTCATAAACCTGTCCTGGTCGCCACCGGTAATAAAGATCAGCCTGGCTTTTTTTAATGAGTCAAGCCAGTTGTGGTCAGTGGTTTTGTCCTGCGTAAAATTAAAATTGCAGATCATTTTATCACTCACCATTTTCCAGTCTTCTTTAAAATAGTAAAAGGAAGTATCGGGTGTCGCACTGGCCATCGGCAGCACTACGGCAAAATCACCGGGTCGCAGGTCTGCCGTTTTTGCCAGTGATTGCATCAACTCCAGGGGCCTGTCGCCGCCACCAATGATAAAGAGTTTTCCTGCAGTGGCCGCATTGTTAACCTGCGCAGATACCTGCCAGTTGCAAAGCAGGATAGCGGCAGTAACAAAAAGGTTTATTTTTTTCATGCTCTAATATAAGCAATGTATGTTGTGAGCCATAGATGCCGGTCGTTCACTTTTTATCTGCAGGAATAAAAACAGCCCGGAACTGGCCGATTGTTTTTCATTTCTGTACTTTCACTCATTAAAAATATTGTATGGAATCGAGTCAGAACAATGAAAAAAAATATCACCATGGCCGGAGGAGTTTTATTGGCAATGGCCTGCTGCTGACGGCTGGCACAGCTTTGAGCGGTATACCCGCTGCGGCATTTGCCGGCGGAATGTTTGACCACCCACCTACCTACAGGGTGCAGGACATTATTGATCTTATTTTAAAAGATGTAAATGTTCCACCAATAGCTGATACCATCGATACTGTAAAGTTTGGCGATACCAGCCAGGTGGTTACCGGCATTGTGACCACTATGTTTGCCACTGTGGAAGTGATCGAAAAAGCCGTAGCGCTAAAAGCTAATTTCATTATCGTGCATGAACCCACATTTTTTAAAGGGCTCGACCGAACAGAAAAGCTGGAAGTGAATGAACTGATGAAAAAAAAGCAGGCACTGCTAAAGGAACACCAGGTAGTAATATGGCGCTTTCATGACTATTGCCATGACACGCAACCGGATATGATCAGCCACGGATTCATGAAAAAGATGAACTGGCTGCAATATGATAAACCTGGTCAACCATTGCTGCATATTCCCACCTTGCGGTTGGATCAATTGGTTCGTCAGTTAAAATCAAACCTTCGCATCAGCCATTTAAGGATCATGGGCAATACCAGCAAAACCTGCAGCAGCATCGCATTGTACCCCGGCGCATGCGGTGTGCAGGCGCATATTGACGCCGTTGAAAAGGACAAGCCCGATGTGTTGATCATTGGCGAACTGGTTGAATGGGAAACGGCTGAATACTTCCGGGATGCGGCAAGGATGGGAACCGGTACTGCCCTCGTAGTATTGGGTCACTCCGTAAGTGAAGAACCCGGTATGGAATATTTCGCAGAATGGTTACAACCAAAAATTCCCGGCATCAGCGTTTCGCATATTGCTTCCGGTGATCCTTTTACATGGCTTTAGGTAAACGATAGTAAAGGTCAAAAAAAAAATACAGCCTCTTATTCTCCAGGCGTTAACCGCATTGGAAATTAAAGAGGCTGTAGCCAATTATCATACCACCGCCAGCGTGATGTTGAGTATTCTTGTAAACAATTCTCCTGCAGCAGTAATAACAGTAGCATCTGCTGCCGGTTCCGGGTGGGTCATCGCTGCCATGTGATCATGATGTGGGGTAGGCGCAGCCGTTACTGACGGATAATAAACGCCTTCCAGGTACACTCCAAAATGGTAAAGCCCCGGGATGTTGGTATCATGTTCATGCAGGTGCAGCGGCCCGCCCTCATGTTTTACAATATTCCCTTCCTGATCCTTTATCCAGATCGTATCACAATGCTGTTTCTCAAACTGGGCCAGCAACAGCGCTACGTCCAGGTTCCTGCTATACCTTTTTGAGGCTTCCAGTTTTTTTATTATCTGCCGCACCCTTTCTGCCGGCAATATTTGACTGATGTCGAAGGCTGGTGTGGTAAAACGAACCAGTGTCCGGTGATACTGGATGCTGCCAAGACTGATGTCTGCATCTACATTCCATTTCAACTCTTCTCCTGCCTGTACAAAGGGACTGGCAGATTGCAGGTTTAGTTTGAGATTTGTTTTTCCATAAATATTTACAAGCACATTGCAGGCGGGGTTGTCACTGCTGTTGGTGCTTACCGCCCTTCCATCTAACCCATGCTGCACCGGCGTATACACGTTACGGGTAGCGATCCTGCTCTTTGAAGAAATAAGCAGGCGGGAATACCGAAGTCCTCTTACCGGGCCGGCTGCTACCGGGAACATCAGTTCACCCAGGTCGGGCATCATCATCTTATCAACCGAACGTGTTTTGTAAGCGATCATCAGTTCCCATTTTCCTACCCAGCAGTCGTTGCCGGTAGTGCCTCTCTGTATCACGAGGGTAAGACGTCCATTGGCCCTCTTGGCCGTAACATCGGGCGAAGGACAACAATGATTGCAGCCCATCATGTCGTGTGAATGTGCACCGCCATCTCCATAGAGCATTTCCCCATTCGGGCCATGGAGCATAAAGTACCAGTTCTGGTCTTTAAAATCCATTCCCTGCACGGTTATCAAAAAAGAATCATCCGCAGAAGTAGCAAAAAAATCAAGGTGTACATGTTCACCCTCAAACAATTCGATCAATGGGTCCAGCAGGGTTGTAAAGCCGATGGCACCTGCCAGTGCATTGGAGTAGAATTTATCGATCGTTCCTGCATTCTCCCCGTGAAAAATTTGCGGCGTAGAGAGGGTTGCACCCTTTGCAACCAGGGATGTTAGTGTTGGATAATCAACATCGGCGCCTGTTCCAAAGCCCATAGCGAAAATACCGGTGTTGGTAAAACTGCCATTGGGAATACTGCTCATGGGCGAACCGGTGGTAAGAATGCCGTCTGTTAAAAAAGCCATGTAACGGCGTTCACCTGCAGGCAGTCCGCCAAACGGTGCAGCTACCAATGTTGTTTGCACATTGCTCAACGCATCAGCCAGCGGCGTACCACCAAGGGGCGACATGCCGGCTGCATTGGCATCAAAGATGGCTTTGCTGAAGGCAGGGCTTCCTGTTTTTATCAAGCCATAACCCGGCGCTCCAAATACATTTACAAAATCATTTGCCGGAAGGCTCCGGAATGTTTTTACACCGGCCACCACGTAAATGAGGCCGCTGGTTTTGATGGCTTCGCAATCCTGTAAAAAAGCGGAAATGCCCCGGGTAGCAGCTTCCCATTTGGTTACATCACCTGCTCCTGTATCAGGATCAGGAGTGAGGCCCATCATGCTGCCGGTTCTGTCCAGCGCCAATGCAATGATAGGGATGGTATCATAGGTGTATCCCAGCGCCCTGAACTCAAGCGTATCAACATTTCGTTTAATACCAAGGCCACTGAAGTCGGGCATTGGTATGGTTGGTGCCACGGTGGAAGTTGTACCATAGCCGGGTGTGCTGCCAATCCAGGGATACATGATGTCGTTGCGGTGATGCTGGGGATCTCCGCCGGAAGTAGGGAACTCACTCATGTGTCCGTCTGTTTGCCACATGGCCCAAAGCCTGTCTACATTGCAATGAAGCAGGTAAAAGAGCGGATCAAAGGAAGATACTTTGGCATCCGTCATGTGGCCCACTGCATTGCCCACCCAGGGATGCATGGCATTGTGCATGATGGTATGCGGCATCACGAGACCTTCACCTGCTTCGAGCGCTGCCTGGAAAGCAGGATAGTCGGGCATGGCGAGGCATTGCCTGATCTCGTTGGGGCTTGGCAATGCAGCGAGGGAACGAAAACTTCTTTTGAGTCCGCCGGTTTGTGCCGATGGAAACATGGAAGGCAATCTCCATCCCGGGAGCGTGGCGGGCCACCATGCCGGAAGCGGCGTTGTATTGGCAGGCATGGCCGGAACGCTACCAGCCGCAGGCGTTGCAGCAGAGCCTGGTTTGTTGTAGGCAAAATATCCCTGGTTAACAATATTGGCGGTAGCAAGGTCACCGTTGGGTCCCATAAAAGATGCCACTGTTAAGGTTGCCGGGTCTGACCAATCCCAATAGGGTATGGTGATGCCGGGTACGTAGGTTTGCAGTTTTAACTCGAACTGGTAAAGAAAATACCGGTGCCAGCTAAGAAATCCATAAGCACCCACACCACCGTGACCAAAGTTGATATTGGGTACACCGGGTGCAAAAGCGTTCTGTATCTTGGCATGAATGGCAACGTACTGATCCCAGTAACTATACTGGCTGGCAGGAGGGTCGCCGGGATTAACGATATCAGCCTTCATCAGTACACATGCTTTTACATAGTTCTCTTTTTCGGCTGCAGATAAAAATTTTGCATTTCTTCTTACTCCCATACAAGTTTTTTTTGAGGTGATAAATATTTTAAACGGGCGATGCCGGCAAAGCGTGTACTTGCGTATACACGATACCGGTACGAAGCATTTTAATAGAATGTTGAAAAAAAGAAGATGAGATCCCGGAGTAATAGAGGTGCAGGAATTTTACAGGATGAGGACGCTGGTGCATCGCTGCAGCTCTAAGATAAATGCAAAATTTAAGACGGCATAATTTTCTTGTCCCCACAGTTGCAACGAGAGCGTGAGGATGCAATGTGTGGAAAGTTGAGGGCCGTGGTTATTTAACAGCAGCTACCAAAAAGTTGGTAGAGAAAAAATTATAAAATGAAGCAGTAATGATTTTAGTCTTTGATACAGCGTATAGAAAATCCCAGCGTTTTTCCGCTGTTGCCAAATAATACGGATGCGCTGCTATAACTAAGCGCCATATCCCTTGCTGTGCCGGGCGCACTGAGATCTTCAGTACTGCTCCACCAGATGCCGATCTGTTTGAGGTTCACAAAGGCGCCGCCAAAGTTACGATAACCTGCGCCCAGTGCCCTGAAGCCTGAATTGTTGGTAGCACCTGTGTTGGGGCCATTCCAATACAAAGTATCCGCTGCTTTTAATGAACCGCCGTTCCCACCCAGGCAGCTATTTGCCAGGTTGTGAAAGTCTGAATCGGCAGGGATATGCCAACCCTGTGGAGCCAGTCCACGTGGATCATTCACTGCATACCAGTTATACAATTTGCCGTACACCGAAGCGTAGTTGGCTGAATCATTATTGTACCAGCACCAGGCACCCGTAGTGAGCGTTTGCCATTGTACAGCATCTTCCACTTCGGGAATGATATCGCCATTCCTGTAACGGGATACATCCAGGTTCTTTTTCATCCAGGTTTGTCCACAGATGATCAAAAAAGGTGGGATAGGTTTCGCAGCAGCGCTACCGATCATATTGGTCCATGAACTGCCGTTGAATACCTGCATTTGTCCGCTGGTGTCGCAATCGGTGCACCACACAGTGAGGCCTGCGGCCGGCGCTGCGATCTGGTTGCGTTGCTGGTAGGTCATCCTGGGAGGAAGAAATCCTTTGGTGACAGAACTTACATCTAATTGTGCGGAGGAATCTGGAGTGCTGGTGTTAATGCCTACACTTTGGGCGTGAACGTTTACAACAGCAAGGGTTAAAAGAAAGCTGAATATATTCTTCATATTAACTGCAATGATAAAAAAAAATGTCTTCAAAGAGCGCTGTGAATAAAATTAGTGGCATGCCGGAAATATTGCAAAACATGCTGCAGGGATTCTAATTTGATATATTGCCTTAACAGGAGAACTACAAACTTGCTTGTGAGCTGTTAATATTTTCCGCAAAAAATTGGTAAGTAAGTTGTAACATTTTATTAAGGGATGAATAATTAGTTTTAAAAATCTTTTTCACCCCTTAAAATCATTTACAATGAAACATGCTCTTCTTGTTCCTTTGGTAAGTGTTTGCCTGTTGCAGGCCAAACCCTCCTTCAACGCCAATTCCCATTCAAACGGCAACGACTCCTTCACTAACGGTTACAGTAAAGTGCTTACCCTTTCGGCACAACCGGAAGATGGCCGCACAAGGATGCCGGCGGCAGTATTTAAAGCACAGGATTTTTGCAGGGCCGAGGTAAAGGACTTTGATTTCGATGCACATTTCAGCGTATTGGGCGCTACCGTATATTTTACAGGAACCAATTTTAAAACGGTAGAGAAAGGTGTAATAACCAGCAGCAGCCTGAAACCGGTTAAAAGCCTGATGGAACGCTGTGTGCCGGGATCCATCATTATTTTCGATGAAATAAAAGTAATTGGTCCGGATAATTGTCAACGGATCATCCAGCCGTTGAGTATCGTACTTTACTGATCCTGATGCGGCAGCTGTTTTATCCGCAACCCGGTCAACGACTATTTTCTTCCGGCAGGCTTCCGGGGCATGATCGCCTTATCTCTAAGGTTCATTGTTTTTATGATGTTAGCATTTTTAAAAAGCATTGGGTCGGTTATCAGCACTTTGGTTTTTAAATCAGGCCGGGCTTCAATGAAATTCGCAACCGCTACTGTACTGTCTTTTTCTTTGCTGTTGATCTCAATCGCTTTTTTGATCAATATTTCGTGTGCTGCATCATCAAATGATACATTGAACCTTGCAATATCCGGATGATTGAGTTCCCTGTTAAGACTGATCACGTTAAACCCGGTGGCGGCATTGTACACACATACCCATTTGGGAGGAGTAGCCGTTCCCTGCGTGGCAATACAACGTTTTACCAGGTCAAAGCTGCCATCGGGATTGTTAACGGTTGTTCCGTCATCATAAAAAAAACGGGTGCCTTCTTTTCCGCCGGGTTGTATAAGGCCTTTGATATGCCAGTCGATCACGGGGTTTGCAGAAGCATTGAGCTGGTTGTTGAGTTTACTGATCAGGGTATCTTTTTGCGATGTTTCAAAACTCAGCTCATTGATCTTTTTTTTCTGCTCACTGTTCATGATACTGTACTGGAGTGCAAGCCCCACGATCACGAGTAAAAAATAGCCGGCAAAAGCGCCCTTCAATTTTAAGCTAAGGCCTTTATAAGGGCCACTAATATCTGTATCGCTTGCTTTGCCTACCGGCAGGAATTTATAAATGATGAAAGCAGGGATCACCGGCAGCAGCAGGATGGCTGCCAGTGCCAGGAAAAAATTGTCCGTCATGTTGCTATGTTTTTACTAATGTACCCAGAATAAAATACAAATGCAACAGGCAGGCTGCCGTATGCCGGTAAGATGACTTAAAAAGAATTAGAAAAAAAACATTTCGTAAGGGTGTTGGCTAAAAGCTTTGTGCTTATTCATACACGGCAAGTTTTGCATTCAGTGTTGCGATCTGCTGTTGAAGTTGATCCATCCGCTGCAGTAAATAATTGATGGTTTCAATGCCTTCCAGGTTGATGTCCATTTCATACAACCGCACTATTTTTTCCAGCCTGGGCAATTCATACAGGGGTACGTAGACTTCTTCGCTTTGTTGTATGATCTCTATCAGCCCTGATTGCTGCAGGGAGCTGATGAATGAAAGCTGGATATTGTGGTGGGTACAAAATTCACTGGCCGGTATCATTTCTTCTGTTTGCATACAAAAGTTATTTAAGTTGACTCAATTGGGTGAACAATGTTTTTTGTTCTGTGGTAAGGTTGGTGGGCAATTGCACATTGTAGGTAATGTAAAGATCTCCAAACTCAGCTTCTTTTTTGTATACCGGGAAACCTTTTCCTTTAAGCCGGATCTTTGTGCCGGGCTGCGTTTCGGGATTCACTTTAAGTTTTACTTTTCCATTGAGTGTATCAATCGTAGTATCTCCGCCGAGCACCGCCGTATAAAGGTCGATGTTTACCGAAGCATACAGGTCGTTCCCCAGCCGTTTAAAAACAGGGTGGGGGCTAATGGAGAAGGTGATGTACAGATCGCCGGCGGGGCCTCCGTTTACGCCGGGAGCGCCATAGCCTTTTAGTTTGATCACCTGCCCGTCTGCAATGCCAGCCGGTATAGTGATGCGTACATTTTTTCCGTTTACGGTGAGTACCTGCTGGTGCGTAAGCATGGCATCTGTAAGATTGAGCGTAAGCTGTGCATTGTAATCCTGTCCACGGAACTTCGCCTGTCTGCCACGGCTTCCACTGCCAAACATCGATTCAAAAAATCCCGAAAAATCATGATCGTCATCTCCATCTGAAAATCCACCACCCGAAAATGGGGAACCCTGCTGTTGCCGGCCCTGCCGCTGTTGTTCAAACTGGTCGGCATGCTGCCAGTCTTTTCCATACTGATCGTATTTTTTTCTTTTTTCAGGATCGCTCAATACCTCGTTGGCTTCATTGATCTGCTGAAATTTTTTATGGGCTTCTTTATCATTGGGGTTAAGGTCGGGATGCAGTTTTCTTGCCAGTTTCCGGTATGCTTTTTTTACATCTTCTTCTGAAGCTGTTTTGTCAATTCCCAGTACCTTATAATAATCTATAAATTCCATAGCGCTGCGGTTTTAATTTTCACACTATAAAGTTACTGCACTGTAATTTCTTTATGCTGTTGTTTATTTAAAAAAATCCTGTCTGCAAAAAAAAAATAAATCATTAGTTTGGTTTGTACAAATCAACACAACAACATGACTACAGCAGCAATTGCCAACCGGCTGGTAACAATGTGCCGGAATGGCCAGGTGGAAGAGGCCAAGGAAGCACTCTTCTCTCCAGACATAACAAGTACGGAGCCCCGTGAAGGATTACTTCCAAAAGAAGTGAAAGGAATGGAGGCGGTCCGTGCAAAAGCCCTTTTATTCGTTGAACACGTAGAGAATTTTTACGGCCATTTCATTTCCGATCCACTGGTTGCCGGAGATTATTTTTCGATCAGTTGGGATACCGACCTGCAGATGAAAGGAGGGGAAAGAAATACTTCCACCGAATTGTGTGTGTACAAAGTAAAAGACGGTAAGATCGTTTCTGAACAGTTCTTTTACTGATGCCTGCAATATTACACGCTGAAGATTTTATTTGGTTTCCGGGAAGCACAGGGTCAATATAGCTGATACCAGCCCAACGTTTAGGGTAGGCCATCCTGTGAGCATTCCTATAATATCAGCTTGTTGAAAAAAAGTTAAAGCCCTGTGATGCTGCCGGACCGGTTAAACTTTCTGCTGCCCGGTATATCCATACTAACAATGAAATAATTTTAAAATCATTGTTATGAAAAAGTATTTTGAGATCGAATTGAGCAAAACAGAACTGGTAGGTTTTATTTTGATCGTTAGCTGGATCGTTGCTTCTGCCTTTGTGCCACTGCCCGCTGTTTGCTCCCTCGGAATGTAATCGTTAAATTATTTTTTTTCAGAAACTTACTGCATCACCGCAAACAGCTGCCGGTCTTCTTCTGCATACCTGGAAAGCCAGGATAAAAAGTTTCAGGCATAAGATGTATTTGATTTACATTTATGCCTCAGTAAATTTCATTTAACCTTATGCCCAACAAACAACCCCTGTTGCTTGTGCTTGCTTTCATTTTTGCTTTAAGCGCTTTTGCACAGCCCAAAGTTCCCGATCATGTTTTTTACAGGCAACTTGCCAATGGCCTTGAGGTGTTGGTGCTGGAAGATCATACCATTCCTTTTTCCACCATCGAAATTGCCTGTAAGAACGGTTCATTTACAGAAGATGACAATTACAATGGACTTAGTCACCTGTACGAACACATGTTTTTCAAGGCCAATAAGGAATATAAAGACCAGGATGAATTTCTGAAGGAAGTAGGCAAGCTGGATATGAGTTTCAATGGCCAAACGCTTGAAGAAAATGTGACCTATTATTTTACCCTTCCCAAAGAGAATACTTCCAGGGGGTTGGAGTTTATGAATGCGGCCATCCGGTATCCATTGTTTAATGAAGAGGATATGGAGAAGGAAAATACGGTGGTGGATGCAGAGTTCCAGCGCCATGAATCGAGCCCGTATTTTGTACTGATCGATACGCTCAATCATTTGCTCTGGGGCCGCAACTACAGTCGCAAAAATATCATCGGCAATCACCAGGTGATCCTCTCCGCTACGCCTGGCAAAATGGAGGCCATCAAAAATAAATTTTATTATCCCAACAACTGCCTGCTCACCATCGGTGGTGATGTGGATCATGAAGAGGTCTTTCGAAAAGTTGAAAAGGTATTTAGCTCCTGGAAACCATCCGGCTTTGATCCTGCAAAGGAATATCCCATCCCGGAAATGGATCCGCTCAAAGAGAACAAACTGGTGGTGCTTGCATCGCCGCTGGCAGAGTCGCCGTTGCTGGTATTGCGCTGGCAGGGGCCTGACATGAGAAATGATATCAAGGCAACTTACACAGCAGATGTGTTTTCGTATATCCTAAACCAGCGCATGTCGAAGTTGACACAGGCATTGCAGGAAACCGGGCTGGCAACTGATATCCAGGTAAACTACTATTCCCAAAAATATGTTGGTCCCATTACATTTTCGGTGTCCCCCAACCCGGCGAAGATCAAAGAATGTTTCCAGGTGATGCAGCAGGAAATGTCCAAATGGGATGATGACAGTTATATCTACGACCAGCAGATAGAACGTGCCAAAAAAATACTCGCCATTACCCAGGTAGAAGACAGGGAAGAAGTGGAAAGGTATGTTCACCTGTTCTCATTCTGGTGGGCCTGTGCATCGGTAGATTACTACACTTTTTACGGGGACAATCTTAATAAGATCACCCGGCAGGATATCAAGGATTATGTTCGGAAATACATCAAGGGAAAGCCTTTTGCCGGCGGTCTCATCGTTCCGGCTGATGCCGGTTTTAACACTGATCCCAATCTTTATTTCTCAAAATGACATTCATGAAAAATAATTTTTTAAAATACGGCAGCACCTGTTACCTGCTGCTCCTAATCCTGGTATCAACTGCGACACTTGCGCAAAATAAAACAGAGGAATTTACAGTAAACGGACTGAAAGTAATACTGAAGCAAACGCAGAAGGAAACGATTGTAATGGGCATGTACTTTAGAGGAGGTACCAGCAATTATGATGCTGCCAATGCAGGTATTGAATCGCTGGCATTGTCGGGGATCATCGAATGCGGCACTGCAAGCTTTCCGGCGAACGACTTCAATGACCAGACCGATGAATATGGTTTTCATTTATCAGGTGAGGCAACCAATGATTATGGATTGGTAAAACTGGGTTGTATTTCGAAGTACGTTAATGAGGCGTGGAAATTATTTTCGGCAGCGATCGCTTCACCGGTTTTTGAAAGCCAGAAGTTTAACCTGCTCAAAGAACAAAAGATCAATGATATTAGAATGGTATCCTCCAACCCCGATGAAAGGTTAAAGGAACTGGCCAGGGAATTCGCTTTTGCAGGTACCAGCTATGCCATCAACCCGGATGGAAGCGTTGCAGGATTAACGGCCCTCACAAGGGATAAAGTGAAGGATTATTATTACAATACATTGCTCAATAAAAAACGCATGTTCCTGGTAGTGGCAGGTAATATTTCCCGGCAGGATATTGAGAAAAAAGTACAGGAAGCTTTTGCAGCCGTTCCAGAAAAAGAATACAATGAAGTAAAGATCGAAAACCGGCTTTTTTCAAAAGAAACCTACAAAATCGACAACCGTCCCATTGCCACCAACTATATCGGCGGCATTCTCAATGCGCCGGTGCTGAGCAGTGATGATTACCCTGCTTACCGCCTGGCAGTGAGTATCCTGAGCAGCGCCATGTTTGATGTGATCCGGTTGAATAAACAACTTTCCTATGCGCCTTCTGCCCATTATTCGCAGGGTAAAATAGCTTATGTAACCATGTATGCCAGTACCACGCAACCGAAGGAAACGGTAAAGGCTATGCGCTTTGTGCTTTCGTATATCAAGGACAATACTTATACCGGCAGGATAATGAATAAAGTGAGGAAGCACCAGTTGCTGGCGTATATGCAACGGCAGGAGATCATGTCTGATATCGCAGATGAGTTGGGAGAAGCCGAAATTATGGGCGACTGGAAGCTTGCTGAGAACCTGGTAGAAAGGATGAACAAAGTTACCGCAGGTGAGATGCAGGAAGTATTGAATCAATATGCCAAATACATCACCTGGGCCTATGTTGGTAATAAAGGGCTGGGAGAGGAGGCGTTTAAATAATAGCGTTGTCTCCTATTCCGGGAGATGAAAATCAAGTTGATTTCAAATGAATAACAGCATAACACAACGAAAGGAAAAACTTAAAAAATTCTCACACATCCTGGCAGGTGTACTTATCCTGCTGCACGCTTTTGAAAAACACGAAGGCGGTCATGGCACCTACATTTTTTTTGTAATTGCCGGGATTGTTTTTTTGAGCATTGCCATCTTTCATCACCCGTTAAAACGCCGGTTTCCACTGGTTGATACTTGTTTTTTTAGTATCGAAGCATTGCTGTCTTTCGTTATAGCTTATGATTATTTTCACATGAACAAAACAGGTTTACCCTTTATGTACCTGCTGGCCGGCATCCTTCAGCTAAGCGCCGTCTTTATATTTTCGAAAAAGCTTAAAAATAGCCAGCTGTAGTATTTTTAAAATTTTAATTATCAACTCATGAAAAACTTTTTTTTAATAGGTTTTCTTTTAGCAGGAATGACAGTTTTTTCACAAAATAAACTAACCGCATACCTAGAGCTTCGGGGTAGTGTAGATGCGCTGGGTAACATCGTTCTTGATAATGTTGTACAACCAAAAAAAACAACGAAAGCCGACAGCCTGATAAACTATGCTTCTATTAAAAAGATCATTGCGTTGCGTGAGCCCGTCAGCGTTATGGAAGCTTTGTCGGAAGCGGGCTGGATGCTCGTTGCAGTAACACAGGTTTCCAGCGACAAAGAGGGCCGCCCCAACAGTCCATTTATGTTATACTACTTCAAAAAAGAAATTGACCTCTAAGCCAATCAACATTCAAAACTCAAAACTCAGAATTCAAAATTCAAAACTTATAATTCAAAACTCATAATTCCGTACGTATTTCCCCTAAGCCACAATCGTACAATTCCGTTAATTTTTGGTTTAATATTTGCTGGTATGAAGGCACTTTGAAAAACCATCGCCCGTAAGGAGCAACGCTCTTTACCGGTGATACAAATCCAATTCATATCATGCCGGGATCTTTACTTTCATTGATCGCTGCTATGCTTATATGCTGCAGCGCCAACAGCCAGTCTTTAAAAGCTGTTTCCGTTAATCTTTTTGGGTACATTACAGAAAATAATAACGAACGGTCATTGCGTGACGGTGTCGCCGTTATTTTCAATGGTCAAAGCGATGCAGTCGATCTTTCCGATGCAAAGAAATTGTCGAACCCTGCCGAAAATATTGCAATTCTCCGGCAGCAGGTGTTGCTGGCTGCAGAGCAGCGTACTACTTACGATACCATTCCCATTACCCTGTGGAATCTTCAGCAGCGGGCATATGAACTGGAGATCTTCACCAAAAATATTGACACACTATACCTGGAAGATGTGAAGACACATGCCAAAACGGTATTGCACACTGCCACAGACACCATCAAGTATAGTTTTACCAGCCTGCAGGCAAATACAGCAAAGGATTCAGTAATTTCTTTTTGGTTGATATTTGACACGGTTGCTGCAGTAACACCGCCAGCACCACATCATTGCGGACAGGGACAGCATCATCCCCGCAAAAGAGCACATCATCACCAGCTCAACGTATTTCCTAACCCATCAACCGGCGGATATATCCATCTTGAAATGCAGGAAATGGCTGCAGGAACCTGTAAAGTAAGTTTCTTTGGACTTGGCCACATTTCGTCATACAGTTTTAAACATGGCGATTCCTGTAATGAAAGAATCAATACTGCTAACCTGCCGAAAGGAAAATACTATTTCATTATAGAAGATGAGGAAGGCTGGAAAGAAGCCAGGCAAATAGAAATTTATTGATAGGATATTGGCGCCTGTTCACCGGTGCTAAGCAATAAAAAAAGCAGCAGGCGATTGGCACCTGCTGCTTTTTAATACCTGCATTACTATTTACCGGTCTATTGAGCCCAGCACTTTTTTCATAAAAGTATTGGCCGCATCTTTCTCGGGTATACCATCGGTGATCATCTGGTGAACTTCCAGTGCGCCGCACATATTAGAGATCAACTCACCGATCACATCTACTTCTTCACTTTTTAATGAGGCAGCCTCTGAAGTATGTTCCAGCACTTTGATGGCAGTTTCTATTTCTTCAACAGTACAGGTTCGCTGTATCTGCCTAATTACGGGTAGCTTCATCGATCAATGCTTTTAAAAGTTCTTCTTTATTGGTTTGCACCTGCGCCAACAGCACGCCATTCTTAAAACTTGCAAAAGTAGGCAGGTTGTTTACGCTGGCCAGTTTGCGGGAGTCGGGAAATTTTTCTGCGTCTACCAGCACAAATGTTGCTGAGTCCTGCTCACCTGCCAGTCTTTTGAATTTTGGTTTCATCAGGCGGCAATTGCCGCACCAGCCGGCAGAGAATTGTACCACTACTGTTTCATGCTGTGCTACGATCTCCGCTAAATTATCTGCTGCTAATTCTATCATTAATCATCGGTTTAGTTGGTTGAAAAATATTCGGCCACGCCTTCTGTAGTTGCTTTCATCGCAGCTTTTCCTTCTTCCCAGTTAGCCGGACAAACTTCTCCATGTTTTTCTACATGAAGCTGTGCATCGATCAGCCTGATGTATTCATCAATATTTCTTCCCAAAGGAAAATCGTTGATCGATTCGTGACGTACGATACCGGTTTTGTCAATGATGAAAGTGCCACGGTATGCAATGGGAGCGCCTGCAAAAGACCAGGTCTTTGTATCACTGTTAAAACTGTATTCACCACCCAGTACTCCATAATTCATGGATATCACTTTAGCAGTATCGGCCACGATGGGGAAGGTAACGCCTTCGATTCCGCCATTGTCTTTTGGAGTGGTAAGCCACGCCAGGTGAGTTTCCTCTGTGTCGGTTGAACATCCCACCACCACGGTTTCTCTTTTCTCAAATTCGGCCAGCTTTTCCTGGAAAGCATGTATCTCCGTTGGACATACAAAAGTGAAATCTTTTGGGTAAAAAAAGAATACTACATTCTTTTTACCAACGTACTGATCCAGGCTGAATTGCTCCGCTATCTCTTCGCCATTAATTACTGCACCTGCTGTAAAATGTGGTGCTTTTTTTCCTACGAGTGACATATATGTTGTTTTAGTTAATTACACGATTCCCTGCTTAAAACAATCATTGAAACAAATTGTTCAAAGCCGCAAATGACAGCGAAAAAGTTTTGTTGAAATGTTGAAAGGAAACCCTGACGGGCTCCTGCCTTTGAGGCCACAAAGAAAGCGAATTTTGTCTATATGAAAAAGTATAAGTAGCAGGCCACCATCAATTGGCATAAAATACAACGCAGGGATGTGAATCCCTGCGCTGTAGTAGTTTGTTGAAAAGATCAGGATCAAACGAAATGCCAGTACGTTTCTTCTTTATGAAAATTCGTATCCGGCCAATGGTTGAGATCAAAGCCTGGTGCAGATTCCAACATTTTCCGGGTGCCCGTAAAAACAAATAGCTTCCTTTCTGCATCTACTTTGAACATGTTGTAGGGAAGGGCAAAAAATTTGGTGCCGATACCGAGAAAGCCGCCCAGTTCAACCACCAGGTAATCGATCTTGCCGGAATTAACGTCGAGCATAATGTCTTCCACTTTTCCCATTGAAGCATCTTCAATGTCGTGCACTTTATCACCAATGATAGAAGTTGCAGTAAGATGCCGCAGGGGCAGGTTTGGATACAGATCATCCCGGTTGATACCGGTGAAATTGTCTTCTTTAATCGTTTCCATTTTATTTTAATTAAGTGTTTTGCAAATAGGGTTAGTGATCACTATTATATTGTCGTTACATTTTTTCGCAGTTCTTCTGGCAGGTTGTCGCATGATCAAGATGTGCTCTGAGGCCAGGTAACATTGAAGCAGCCCAGGCTTTGATGTCCGGATCGGTTGCGTCAGTTGAAGCTTTTTCGAATTTTTCTATGGCTGACTTATGACCGTCCACCATCATGTCACAATATGCTTTGTCAAAGTCCTTTCCTTTTTTTTCTGATAATTTTTTGTACGCATCTTTTACGTCATCGGTTGTTGAAGCCGGCAATGAAATGTTCTTTTTTGCTGCCAATGCTTTTTCATCTGCCAATGCTTTGGTATGGTCAGATTCAAGCATTTTACCCATGTCTTTTACTTCTTTCATCATTCCGTTCTTTTGTGCCAATTGTCCCAATTCGATCTCTTCCTGGTTGATGCCGGCTGCTGCTACCAAAAAGTCAGCATCCCATTTTGCTTTGCCGCTGCTGTCGAACTTTACGTCGTTCTTGTCTTCTGCTACTTCTTTAGTGTCTTCCTTTTTTGGTTCTTCCGTTTTAGAATCTCCGCAGGATGAGAACAATAGGGTTGCTGTTGCAATCGATGAGGCTATCAAAGCGCCCCTGAATAACTTGTTTGTCATTTTGATTTCTTTTAGATGAATGTTGATGTTTTTTGGAAATACCCAATGTTGCAGGTGGAAAATTTCCTGCCAACATTCATCCCGTATTAACAGTGCTGTTGTTGGGGAAAAAAGGTAGTAACTGGGGTGGATTCTCCCTGTGGCGGGAGCATACCCAGGTTGGCAATATTAAAATAGTGATGGTCTTCGTATATAGGAAAGTATCGCCAGCATGTAAACAATGCCTGCTGTAGTGTTGTATGATCTGAAAAGTTTTATTGTGCTTTCACCAGCGTGGCTGACGGCAACGGCATTACAACTGTAAGACTGCATCCGTTACCGGGAGCGGAGTCTATCTTTACCCTTCCGCCAAACAATTCTGCCCTGCGTTTCATGTTGGCAAAGCCGATACCGCATTTGGTACCATTCTTATTAAATCCAATGCCATCATCTGAGATCTGCATCACCAGTTCCTGCTGCTCATTCAGCAGGAGATCGATGGAAATGTATTCTGCATTAGAATATTTTACAATATTCCTTAACTGTTCCTGCAATATCCTGTAAAGATTCAGTTGCACTTCACGGCTAATGCACACATCTTTTACTGATTTGTAAAAGTAGAGGGAAATATTAAACCTGTTGCCTACATTAAAACTGGCCGTTAATAAATTGAATGCTTCTTCCAGGGTCATTTCGTCAAAGAAGGCTGGTGCCAGCCGGTGAGACAAGTTGCGGATCTCATCCAGCGCCTGTTTGATGTGCTGTTTTCCCTGTTCGTAAAATGGCTGTGATGCTTGCGGCAATGAGTTTTTTAGCATGGAAATATTCAGTTGACTGGTGGCCAGTAACTGGCAGATATTATCATGCAACTCTCCACCGATCTCGTAGCGTTCATCTTCCTGTGTTTTGATGATGGCCTTGGTAAGTTTATTATCAAACAACAATTTTTCGGTGATATCAATGGCAATGATCAGCATATACTCTTTATTGTTGATCGTTATCATATTGCTGTAGATCTCCATTTCCATTGCTTCACCGCTTTTTTTCAAATGCCTGAAGCGCCCCGAAAAAATGCGTTCCCGGTGTTCCCTGAAATCGGCTATCGACTTCATCAACTTCATGCGGTCTTCTTCCGGCCTGATGTCCATGATGTTCATGCTCAAAAATTCTGCTTCACTATAGCCATAATGCTGAACGGCTGCTTTGTTTACCTGGAAGAATTGCAGTGTATCGATGTCGAACACATACATCGGTTGCGGACTGGCGTGAAACATGCTGCTGTAGCGCTTTTCGGAGGCTTCCAGTTCCCGGTTGACCATCTTGATATCTGAATGAGCGATCTCTGCTTCCTGCCTTGCTTTTCTTTCCTGCTCAGATGATTGCAGTAACTGGAAAGTTTTTTCATCTACCTGCTGTTCCAGTTTAGCTTTCTGCGCCTGGATAGATTTGATCCTTGATACATATAATGTGATACTTCCTCCTGCAACCGTAGCCAGTACCGCCAGCTTGAACCACCAGGTTAACCAAAACGGAGGTTCTATGATGATGGTTATAGATGAAATGCTGGTAGAGCCACGGCCTTCATTGTTTAGCCCACGTACCTTAAAGACGTAGGTGCCTGGATCGAGATGTGTGTAAGTGGCAGTTCTCGTATTGCCTGCCTGGCTCCATTCTTTGTCGAAACCTACCAGCATGTAGGCATACTTTTTTTTCTCGTTGTCTGTATAGTTCAGCGTAGCAAATTCAAAAGAAAAAACGGAACTCGACCAGGGAAGCGTGATGCTCTTTGTTTCCGTAATACTTTGTTTTAGTGGCGATGCTTGCTCTTCGTTTAATTGAATGGGTACCTGTTTGTTGAAGATGGTGAAATTGGTGATCACGAGCGGTGGTTCAAATGCGATTTTTTTGATGCTGTCCGGCATAAACTGGTTAAAACCATTGATGCCGCCAAAGTACATCATACCGGAGGCAGTTTTGCAAAAAGCGAGCTGCTTGAATTCGCTGGATTGCAGCCCGTCTGTAACGCCGTAGTTTCTAAAACTGGTAGTGCCCCTGTTAAAACAGGAGAGGCCACGGTTGGTACTGATCCAGAGATTTTTTTTGTGGTCTTCCAGGATGCCGAATACATAATCCCCGGCCAGCCCCTGTGCTGTAGTATAAGATTTAAAATTGCTTTTTTGTTTATTGTAGCAGTTCAGCCCGTTCATGGTTGCTACCCATAAATTATGATCGCTGTCTTCGCAGATCGAATTGATATTGTCATTGCTGATACTGTTGCGGTTATTTTCATCATGTTGAAAATGAATGAAGGTCATGGAGTTTTTCTTTAACAGGTTCAACCCCTTACTTTCAGAACAGAACCATAGATCGCCATCACTGTCTTCAAATATATTTACAATATTATTGCCTGAAATGCTTGTGCTGTCTGTATCATCATGCCTGAAATGAGTAAAGGTCTTTCCGTCTGCATTCAGCAGGTCTACTCCACCACCATAAGTGCCGATCCAGATGCGCTGGCGGCTGTCCTGGAATATTTTCCATGCATTGTTATTGCAAAGACTGCCGGCATTGGCTGCATCATGTTTAAAGGTCTTCAATACTTTTCGTTGCGGATCCAATACGGTAATGCCATCGATCCAGGTGCCGATCCAGGTGTTGCCCCTGCTGTCTTCCATAATATTCAGCACGTTGTCGCCGCAGATACTGGCGGGGTTATTGGGTTGGTGTTTTAACAGGGTGAAGTTGCCGGTTGCAGGATCAAAGATATTAAGGCCGCCTCCATCAGTTCCGATCCATATCTTATGGTGGCTATCTTCTGAAATGCTCAATACCTGGTTGTGACAAAGACTGTTGCTGCTCATCATTTTTTTGAAATGCGGGAACATCATTTTGTCTCGCATGGCCATGTCTACAAATCCTGCAAAATTTCCCATCCACATATTTCCTTTGCGATCTTTGTAGATAGTGTACACAGAATTGTTGCTGATGCTTTCATGATCTATTTCATCGTGCTGGTAAGTGGTAAAGGTTGCATTATTTAAACTGAAAATAGATAGTCCGCCATTTTCAGTACCTACCCATAAGTTATTATCAATGTCTTCATTAATAGAAAGTACTACGTCTTTGGGTATGGAATTGATATTGTTGTCATCGTGTTTAAAATGTTCAAAGCGGCCCGTTTTTTCATTGTACAACTCCAGTCCGCCGCCGTTGGTGCCCAGCCAGATGCGGTGCCTGCTGTCTTCAAACACAGCGTTTACGTTATTGCTGCTGAGAGAATGTTTATCTTTTTCGTTGTGTGAGAATCTTAAAATATTATTGCCGGTTTGGTCATACACAACCATACCCCCGTCAACGGCATTTACCCAAATGCGCTGCCTGCTGTCGATGTAAATGCATTTAATGGCAGTTTGCCTGTTTGCTCCAATCGTGGTTTGGAGATGATCGAATTTTTTGCTGGCGGGATTGTACCTGTCAAGCCCTGCGCTTGTGCCGATCCAAACATTTCCTGCAGCATCTTCCTTCACATCATTTACCGTATTGCCGGATAGGCTGTTGCTATTATTGGCCTGGTGACGGAAATTGTTGAACACTTCCTTTTTCCGGTCAAAATAATTCAGTCCGTCATTGGTGGCCAGCCAGAGATCGCCGTTCTTACTTTCTGAAATGCGGTTTATGTAATTGTTGCTGATGGAGGATCGATTCTTTGGGTTGTTCTTATATACAGTGATCTGGTAGCCATCATACCGGTTCAGTCCATCCCAGGAACCAAACCACATGAAACCGCGGCTATCCTGGATGATGCTGAGAATATTACTTTGAGAAAGGCCTTCATTTAAACCGATGTGTTCAAAAGTGATGCGGCTTCTTTGCGCATTGATAAGCAGGCTGCAACATTGCAGGATGCTTATTAAAAGCAGTTGACGGTTTCTCATATCAAATACTTGGTTTTAAGGTATATCGATCAAACAAATGATTTTCTCCAGGGTATTTAGAAGTGGTAAAGTTCACTTTAAGGAAACTTTTGCTGTATAGCATAACGGACTTGTATTTTGTAGAAATTGTACTACAATCCGTGCCAGAATTGGCCAGCACAGTATGTCTCATACAGTTCAGCTATAAGGGGTGGATTGGAAGTGGGTGTTTAACAGTCAGGCATAATGTATTACGGTTTCGGTAAGGTTTTATTCCTGTTCGGGGATATTGTTTTTTTTTTGCTATACCTGCAATTGTAAGTTTGCGATATAGACATCACACACGCACTAATAAACTTTATAAACCAGCGGTTATGAAAAATGACAGATTCATATTTTTCTGGATTTCCCTTGCCATTTGCATCATAGTAGGATTGCTTACTTCGAAATAAGCAGCGACAGACAGTTGTGGGGCTAACAAAGAAAATATCAAAGTCGCATTGATCGCCGTATTGAGCCGTCAGGATATAACGATCAATGGTAATCACACTGTAAAGTATTTTATTCAACCCGGTGTGGTAGATTAGTCGCTAATGACAAATCCAGTAGTGACTAAAGATTGAATCAGCTTCAATTAAAATGGAATAAAGGGCTTTCCTCCTGCGATCACTTCCTGTGCAGCATCATCAAAAGTTATCTTTTGCCCGGTGATCACCGCAGCATTGGTCATGATAGTAGCAATTGAATGATCGTATCCTGCCTGCACCGGCGCATTTGGTTGAGTGCGGCTCCTCACACACTCCATCCAGTTGCGGATATGGTTCGACGTGAGTATGTCACCGCCGGTATTGGCGGAAGCCACCACTTTTTCTGCAGATGACAATGTCATCTCCGGTAGTAAGAATGGCTCCATGTTCATGGCACCGGCGAATTGCCTGTTTAAACCACCTTTAGGAGAAATCTTATTCGTATTCAAATTCAGTTCACCGCCGTTGGAGTAATAGATCTCTGCCGGGTTCTCATCACCGTTGTGCATACGGGATGTAAAACTTACCTGGAAGCCCGAACCATTGTCGTTCAGCGGGCCATAGTCAAAAACTGCCGTTGTGGTATCCCAGTTTTTCCTTCCGTCTTTCCAAACATATACGCCACCGTTAGCCACTACGCTGCGGGGATGCTGCAAGCCGGTAAACCAATGCACCGTATCGATCTGGTGACTCATCCATTGCCCGGGCATGCCAGAGGAATAAGGCCAGAAAAGGCGAAACTCAATGTATTTTCTTGCATCAAAATCAGCGGTGGGCCGGTTCATGACAAACCTTGCCCAGTCAGTGTCTTTTTCTTTTAACTGGCTTACCAGCGCCGGTCTGCGCCAACGGCCGGGTTGATTTACATTCCAGGATAATTCTACCATGGTAATGTTGCCAAATTTGCCAGACCTGATATAATCGTTGGCAGCCATGTAATTGGCGCCGCTTCTTCTTTGTGAACCTATTTGTACAATGCGCCCGGAAGCATTCACGGCTTTTAATGCAGCACGATTGTCGGCCATTGTTTCAGCAAAAGGCTTTTCCACATACGCATCACAGCCTGCATTAACCGCTTCAATGCAATGCAGCGCATGCTGAAAGTCGGCAGTGCCAATGAATACCGCATCCACCAGTTTATTGCTGTACATCTCTTCATTGTTGCGGCAGGCGGTGATATCATGCTGCATTTTTTCTTTCCAGGCGGCGGCGCCTTCTTCTCTTCTTTGCTTCCAGATATCTGATACCGCCACCACATCAAAATTCAATTCTTTGTAATGCTGCATAAAGCAGGGCAGGTGAGTAGCCTTGTGCCGGTCAGAGAATCCAACCACACCAACCCTTACCCGGTCGTTGGCTCCCAGGATGCGGTTATAACTCTGGGCAGACCAGGAAAGTTTGGACAGCATAATACCGGCACCTGCAAAAGCAGCCTGCTTTACAAATTTTCTTCTTGAAGCCATTGTTGAAATTTTAATCTTGATAGAATGATGTGTTGATCAATGAAGTTCCTGTATTTTAATACTGCGGAATGAAACGGCGTTGCCATGATCCTGCAGTAGTATATGTCCCTTTTCTGCCATGCCAAAATTTGGCCACACTGCATACTTGCTTCTTGCAACCAGTGCGTAAAAGTAAGGAGCGCCACGCTGGTATTCAAGCAGTTTCCATCCATTGAGCCAATGCTCCACACGATTATCAGGATATACGATCAATATGCCCCGGTTCCATTCGCCTACAGGCCTTCTTGCACGGGGTTCTTTTAGAGAGGGGATCAAATCGTACAGTGATGCCAGTGTGCGGTTGCCTACCACGCCAAGTTTTGCATCGGGATGTTTGTCATCATCGAGGAGTTGATATTCTAACCCGATCGCAGAACCTTTTGCTGTATCTTTTTCTGTTACAAAATATTTTACGCCGCTGTTGGCGCCTTCCGTTAATTTAAAATCAAACTGCAGTATAAAAGCGCTGTATTGATTGATGGTAATGATATCGCCTCCGTTGGTAGATTCTGCACCAGAAGAAGGCAGTACGCTCAGCACACCGTCCTTTATCTCCCAGCCTTTGTCGGGAAACTTATCTTTATAGGCGCCTCTCCATCCATTACTGGTAGCGCCATCCCACAACAACGACACTCCGTTCTTTTTTTCAGCGGGTGAAAGTTGGTTGGGCAACATGTTCACTACAAAGAGTTTATTATGAGGAGCAGGCTTCAGATCTTTTGTTTGGATACGGATATTGCGCCAGCGGATCTCTTTGCCTGCATCGCCTGCCGTGTTGATGGCATGCACCTGTAATGCTATAAAACCTTTTGGTGTAAGATCATCTATTAAGTATGCGGCAGGGATGCCGTTTATCCATGTTCGGATATCGTTGCCGACACATTCTATTCTTGCCTTGTTCCATTGATGTTGCCGGAACGCAGTTTTCGCAGCGGGGTTCAGATCGAGGGGATAGAGCCAGTCCCTTCTTGCTTCATCGTAAATACCCGCCGTCCAGCCTCTTTTGGAAGGGTCGATTTCGTACTGGTAGCCATGCACCCTTCCATCTTTGTATTCCGCCTTGCTTTCACTGCGAAACTGCACACCGGAATTCATGGTACTGTCAACTTTAAATTCAAACTCCAGGATGAAATCACCGTACACATTTTTGGTGGCGAGGAAGGAGTTGGGTTCACCAGCGATCGTGGTACCAACGATCTCTCCGTTCTTAACAGCGTAATGCGCTTTGCCATTCAGTTGCGTCCAGCCATCCAGGTTTTTCCCATTGAACAATTGCTGCCATTCGTGATTGGATTGAGCCTTTGTTTGAATTGGAATAAAAAAGAGGAACAGGGAAGTAATAGCGAAGAAAGAATGTTTCATATATGTATGGCATTGAAATTTCAGAACGGCTGTGTGAATATGTAAGGTATACAAAATCTATAAAATAATCTCAGCTATAGGAACGATGCAAATGCAAATGGAAAATATGTTAACTGTCATTAACTAAATACCTGTCCTTTCAATTCCATTTATCGCCTTTGTTTGGGAAAAAAACTTCCCGTAAAACAAGCGCTGGCTGCTTAAAAAACCGGTGGCTTGTTTTTTGTTTTTATTGGCACATAACCAGGCTAAGCATTTAACAGCACCTGGAAATTATTTAAACAACATTTTCAAAAAAGTAAATTTAAAACTATGAAAAAAGTGATCGGATTAATGACCAGTATCTTTGTTACCGGCATTGCAGTGGCGCAGGTAGATACAATTCCACCGGCACCCAACAAGATGGATACATCCATGAGAAGGACAGATACCATGATGCAGGAAATCCCTAAGGATAGTAGCCTGGGCAAATGGAAAGGCGATACGACGAATGCACACCAAGGGATGAATGACAGTGCAGGGCAGCGTAAATGGAATACGCAGGATTCTGCTGCCTATCCATCAAATGGCAATCGTCAGCCTGTTGCCGACAGCAGTTATAACAACAATAAACCAGTGGCTGTTGATACTGCTAAGGCAGAAAAATTATCAGACAGGGTGATGATGAGAGACGGTGAAATGTTCATCATTGAAAATGGCGACGAAAGAAAACTTGATAAAGAATTTACCTTCCCTTCCGGCCTGGTAGTAACTTCTGATGGATTGGTAAAAAAGAAAGATGGCACCTCCGTTAAATTAAAAGACGGGCAATACCTGGAAATAAAACCAATGCCTGTTAAAAAAGAAAAGATGCCGGCCAAAAAAGCACCCGTAAAAAAAGCGCCTGTTAAAAAGAATAAATAACAACAGCGTTGTTTAAATGAAGGGCAGGTTTTATAACTCCTGTGAAAACACGGTTTTATAGAGCCTGTCTTTTATTTTAGATGCTTGTCAATCCCGGGTTGCTGAAACTGTTCCTTTTTCAGTGCCTTCAAGGTAGGGCGTATGGTACTTCCTGTAAAATTCTTTCCTGTCGTCGTGATAACTGCTGACGGCCCCAACGGTGTGTAATAGTTTTACGTAACACCAGGCAAGATCAAGCTGGTAGGGTAAAAAACCAGAACGGGCACTTTTCGGGTACAGGTGATGGTTATTGTGCCATTCTCCTGCCACATACCCGGGCCATACCTGGTTGATCGACATGTCGTTGCGGTTATGATCAATTCCATCCTGTCTCAGGTCTTTTCCTTTTCCATGTCCTTCATAGTTGAAAGTGCGTACGCCCACAGCCCAGATAAATGAGCCGGCAAATAGCGCACATACCAGCCCCATTCCACCAATAAGATAAAACACGCCGATCCAAAAACTCCAGTTCACGATCCAATTAATAATGCTCGATACCGGCGATGCATAAGATCCCCATTTTTGATATGCTTTGTAATTGTTTCCGCTGATACCGCTATGCTTCATCAAGGTTTCTACGTGATGATAATCTTTTTCAGAAAGATCCTTTGCGATAGGCTGGTGGTTCACATCGGCCAAAAAGCAATACAGGAAGCCACCCTCTGCAAAGTAAGGATCGCCCGGTTCATCGCTTTTGGCATGGTGTACATGATGCGATACTACGTAGATCTCTTCCGGGATAATACTAAGTACCAAATTTTTAGTGAAGAATTTCCACCAGGCGTTCTTAAAAGTATAAGCGCCGTGGGTGCAATACCGGTGGTACCAGATAGTGCCGTGGGTTCCCATCAGGATCATACCATACACAAATCCGGCTGCCAGCAGAGGAAAGCTGAAATAGTTGGTAACAAATAAAACAAAAAAGGGAAAAAGGCAAAGCACTTTTAGCCAACTGAAAAAGGGAAGCCAGTTCTTTTTGTCGTTGAAAACATTCAGTCTTTTGAAAAATTCTTTTAAGATCATTGATGCAGAAGGTTTGCTAAAATTACCTGAAGCATCTCTCCACCCATAAGAAGGTGGTTGCAGCACATCGTCTAAAAAAGCCATTGGATTCTAAATGAGGAATGTTCTAATGAAGGATATTCCTCACCAGGCTTTCAAGATAGGCTTTTAAATCCATTCGTTTTCAAATTGTTTAAACTCCTGAACCGCAGCGGTATTCAATAATGGCTTATATGCAAACTTTAACGGAAATTATGTAACAGAAAAGAAACAGGCAGTAACAAAAGCAATCAAACCTTTCACATTGAACAAGTTGAATGGGAAAGATTTGATTGCGCTCTCCTGCAATACTTTGTAAGTGGAATCTTGCACGGAGTTTTGATGTGGCCTCTTAAAATAGTTACTGGAGCGGTTGAATGGTACCCAGTTTTGTTTCTCCATGCCTCTTAACAATAATGTTGCTGACCAGCTGTTCCTGTATCCATTGACTCCCCGTGGATGTTCAGCATTGATCGGGATTAGAGTTGCCTGTTCGCTGGCCATTTTACGAAATGCCTGTAGATGGTATTCTACGCAGCCCGGTAGAACGAATGCTGGTAAAGGGTTTCAAGGCATGCTGCTTTTTTATGCCGTTTTTTTTATTTGTAATAATGCCTGCTGCGCCACGTTCCCTTAGCAGGTGCCCCGATGCAATTGCTGGCGATTGTATTTTGATGCAATCACAAAAGCAGCAACTGTCGCAGGCCACCCGTTATCTAAATCTTATCCATCAAACAGTCTTTAAACAGCAACTATGAAACAGTTTAACCCCCTTCGAAAAGCAGGCAACCCAAATGATCATCCAAAGTCCGCAATGCAACTTTTTAAACTTGCCCTGCTGATCTTTTTTGTGATGGGCATGGGTATTGCCGCACAATGTCAAACAACCATTACCGCCGTTCAACCAGGCATGTGGAATGATCCCGACACCTGGGATGCAGGAGCTGTGCCTTCTGCCATTGATGATGTGGTGATCTCCAACGGTATCACCGTACAGGTAAATTCAACCGGTGAAGCATGTAATGCCATGGTGATCGGGATGGGCGACGGATCGGGCAGCGGTACGCTTTCTTTTTCAGGTACTTCTTCACTAACGGTAACGGGTACCATACTATTAGGAGACATCAATGGCGCCACCGGAACCATCTCAATGGATGCAGATGCTTCACTCACCTGCGCTGTAATTGAAGAGGCTGATCCTTTGTACAGCGGTATCTATGAAACCAATGCAGGCCGCATGATCTTTACCGGCACTTTCACATTGCCTTATAATCTTTTCCAGTTTCACGACCTCGTAGTAGATGGAGGAACACTCAGTACCGGGGGCAGGAATCTTCCTATTGAGGGAGATCTCAGCATCAATGCCGGCGCAACGCTTGATCTTGGTGTAAACACCGCTAACCGCAATACGATCGCCGGAACTTTTACCGTAGAGGATGGTGGTACGCTCAGGATCGGCGGAGGCGGAACCATTCCGGCAAATTTTAGTACGCATGTAATTGGTGCAACCAGCACGATAGAATATTATGGGGTAGCCCAGACCGTTGCCACCCTTAATTCTTCACAGAGTTACGGTTCGTTGATCATTTCCGGTTCAGGATTAAAAGAGGTGAATGGCAGTATTGGTATTTCAAGAGATTTAACTGTGAATGCAGGGATATTCAGCGTAAATACTTTTACCGCCAACCGCAACAGCGCAGGAGGAACCTTAACGGTGGCCAATGGCGCTACGCTCCGCATCGCCGGCAGCGGAACCCTTCCTTCAAATTTTTCCACGCATGTAATAGGAGCGAGCAGCACCATCGAATACAGCGGCACTTCAGCACAAAATATTGCTGTATTGAATTCTTCACAGAAATACGGCAACCTCAATGTGTACAATTCTTTTAAAACCCTTTCCGGGAATATTACCGTTGCAGGTACCATCAGTTTTGGAGGTACACCAAACAAGTTGATCATCGGCAGCAACACACTTACCCTGGAAGGACAAATATCCGGTTCATTGACCGGCTCAAGAAACTTTAGTGGATCATCTTCCAGCAATATGGTGATCAACGGGGCGTTCAGCCGTACGCTTTTCTTTGATGCAACAACCATTGGCACTACCAATGTATTGAACAATCTTACGATCAACCACACCGGTAATATCTCAACACTGGGCAACGACCTGGTGATCAACAACGACCTTAGCTTTACAGCAGGCAAATTATCCCTTGCAGCAAGAACCCTTACACTTAAAGGCAACCTGGTTAACACCGTTGCCGGTGGATTGCGGGGCAGCAGCAGTAGTAAACTGGTCTTTAACGGCAGTGTGAGCCCTGTACTTTCAATGGATCCAACTACACCGGGTACCACAAATGCGCTGAGTACATTACAGATCAACAGCAGCGGGCAAACTGTTACCATGGGCAATGATCTCGTGATGAGCAGCACGCTGACTTTTACAGCAGGCAGGTTGTCGATCAATGGAAATACACTTACCCTTAAAGGACTTGTCACCAACACGGTCGCAGGCGGCATCACAGCCGGAAGTACCAGCAACCTGGTGGTAAACGGCACCGTTAGTCCTTCCCTTTCTTTCGATCAAACAACACCCGGCACAACAAATGTCATCAATAATTTTACAGTAAACAGCACCGGACAAACCGTTACACTGCTCAATGCACTTCGGCTAACGGGTACGCATACACCTACAGCAGGCGTACTGGCATCTGCCGGAAATTATACCATTGCTTCTACGGCATCTTCTACAGCCAATATTGCAGCAGGCAGCACCAGCGGTGGATATATAACCGGAGATGTAACTGTGGAAAGGTACATTCCACAAAATACCAACCGGGCATGGCGATTGCTTGCCAGCCCTACAAACGGGCAAACGATCCATGAAGCATGGCAGGAAAACCAGTCTGCCGGTTCAAACGGCAACGCCGGTTATGGCACCAATATCACGTCAAGAGATGCCTCCTGGTCGGCCAACGGTTTCGATTATCAAACGCCCAATTATTCATTGTATTCCTATGATGCAGCCAGCGATGACCTGTTGCCGGTGCTTTCCACTTCAGGCGCTATTTCAAATGAAGCTGGCTATTTTATTTATATCAGGGGTGGCCGCAGTGTTACGCCTTCTTCCAGTATCACATCTGTTAATTCCACCACGCTGCGAACCAAAGGCAGTTTATACACTGGCAACAGGCCTGCTGTAAATGTTTCAGCAGATAAATTCGCCATGGTGGGAAATCCTTTTGCATCAGCGATCGATTTGAGGAATGTGGCTACCAGCGGCGGTTGTACAGGTACCTCCTTTTACGTATGGGATCCAAAGTTGCTGGGCTCTTATAATCTTGGTGCCTTTCAAACATTGACCCCGAGTGGCGGCAACTATATTGTAACACCCGGTGGTGGCAGTTTTGGGACAAGCGGCAGCGTTACCAATACCATACAATCAGGTGCAGCTTTTTTGGTACAGGCAACGGGCAGCGGAGGTACTATTACCATCAATGAAAGCAGCAAGGCCAGCGGAAGCAACATGGTTTTTCGCCCGGCTGGCATTAACGCAGATAAAAATCTCTTTATTAATTTATATGCGGTGGTGGGTGCAGAAAAAAATCTTGCTGATGGTAATATGCTGTTCTTTAATAATGGCTACAGCAGTTCCGTTGACGGGCAGGACAGTCGTAAGCAGATTAATTTTGGTGAAAATTTCAGCATCCTCAATAATAACACAGAATTGGTTGTTGACAGAAGGTCAATACCGGCAGTGAATGATACCATCCAGTTCGCCATGTATGGTATGAAGACAATGACGTACCAACTGCAGGTATTTGGCGAGCCGTTGACAGATGGTTCACCAATGGCATTCCTGCAGGACGGGTATCTTCACACCGAAACTTTTATCAATCCCGCTGATACGCTCAGCTATACATTTACTGTAGACGCCAATGCAGGCTCTGTTGCTGAAAATCGCTTTCGCATTGTGTTTAAAACACCAGGAATATTACCGGTAGCCGTGACTTCAATAAAGGCATACGAACAGGCGGATGCAATAGCAGTGGAATGGAAGATGACCAATCAAATAAATGTTGCGTCTTATAAAGTGCAGCGTTCGGCCAATGGCAAAGATTTTACTACAATTGGTGCGGTGGAGGCAGTGAACAGCGGAGCATACAAATGGCTTGATCATTCGCCGTTAGCCGGAGTGAACTATTATCGCATTCAATCCGTGGATCATAAGGCAACTGGTACTTACAGCCAGGTTGTAAGAGTGATAAGGAGCAGCGCTGCGCCGGTGGTAACGGTGTCGCCTAACCCGGTAGAGGGAAAGATGATGCACCTTCAATTTATTAACCAGCCGGAAGGAAACTACCAGGTAAGACTGGTCAACAATGGCGGACAGGTAGTGTATCAAAAAACACTGGCACATGTTGGTGGCAGCAGTGTGCAAACGCTCAGCCTGCCTTCACAATTGCCGGGTGGCACTTACCAGCTTGGGCTGCAGCTTGCTGCCGGAAAAGGCAGTGTGCAGCAGATCATTATCAGTAACAAATGATCCAATAACGCCATCACCAACTGCATAGTTCCTGCTTTAAATAGAAGTACGCCCCTTAAAAGGCGTGCTTTTTTTAATTGGGTGATACAAAGTCTGGCCGTCTTACCAAACTGCTGTTGTATTTATACCGGAGGTTGGTATTGAATTTTACTTTTACCGGCTGCATGCCCGGTATCACACGTGGAAAATAAGAGAACCTGGCTTCGATGGTACCGAACAAAAGGTTCTCGTTTCGGATGCGGAATCCGGTGCCCACACCGGAAAACAAATCACTTTTGCCCAATGAAGCCCCTACAGGCTTTAAGAGACAAAGGTCAACAAAGCCAAATGGTGCAAAACCGAAGCCCCAGTATTTTTTTGTGTTGTAAAATACCATTTCTGATTTTGCTGTAATGCGCATGTCTCCATAAGGACGCAGGTTACCTGAATCTTTTGGAATGGTAAAATAGGGGAGGCCATAGTTGCTGATGAGTTGCAGCGATTGATCAAGCACCGGCGATACCTGTTTGGTAAATGATCCGCTGAAGAAAAAGCGTCGCAACCACCTGTCGTTGATCTTTTGCAATTTGGTGAAATGATCGCCGCTCAGTAAGATGTTGAAATCTTCCCAACGGCTGTTGAAGCGGTAACCACCGATACGCACATTGTAAAAACTGTAAAATTCTTTTTTGCTGTATTTGGCGCCGGTAAATTCAATACCAACATAGGGCCTTGTCCTGGAGGTGATCTTCAGACTATCTTTTTTCACATATCCGCCGATGAAGGAAAGACTGAAACCCTGCGGCACATCTTCGTTCCGTCCAAAACCATAGATGAAATTTGTACGGTAAAAATTTTGCTGAAACACACTAAAGCTGGCGAGTACCCCGGTTGTATTGGCATAGATGCCGTTGAAAGTGGCGGATTCTTTTTCAGGGATATCGCTGAAATGCTGGTGCAATCCACGAAGGGCAATCAGCTTGCGGATACTGCTCTTTTTATTCTTGTATTTCAAACGGCCTGCACCGATATTATACCCCACCCAACCATCAAAATTATAGTAACTGTAGCGGTAATCGGATTTGTACAACGAATCGCTGATATAGTTGTTGCTTGTTTTGTTGTAGGTGAGGTCGATCGCACCAAACCAGCGCAGGTATTGCGATACGAGGGGTTTTTCAAAGCGCATGTAGTAGGCTGTTTCCTCATTGCGGTTGCTGATGAAGGAGTTGTTGTAGGTTCTGAAACCCAATCCCCAGTTGATAAAACTGCCCCTGATATTGCGCTGGGTATAGTCTCCCCCAAATCCAAATTTCGGCTTGCGATCCAAATCGAAGAGAGAGCTAACAGCGATCATATTTCCCGATCCTCCAAGGTTTTGTTCTTTTAATTCCAGCTTGTAATTTTTTGTTCCGCCAATGCCTGCACCGGGCACGATAGAGAACCCATCTTTTACCAGTACCAGCAGGTCAACCGTTCCGGGGTCATTTGTTTTTTGTGCAATGATCACCGCATCCTGTATATAATCCAGGTCTCTCAGGTAACGTTCATTATCGGTAAGCAGGTAGGGATTAAGTGCTTCTCCTTCCCTGAAAAATAAATTGTTTTGAATAACCCTTGTCACGGTATTTTTATGAAGGGCATTACCGATCCGTACGCCGAACCCGGTATTCACTTTATTGGTGTCTTTGATATCGCCTTCAAACCCTACATTTTTTATCCTTATATTTCGGATGATCTTGCCGGTATACAGTACAAAAGGATTTTTTTTCTTGCTGATCTCTGCCGCATTGGCGCCAGCCCTGAATATCGTATCGGTGGCGGATTGAGAATAAACTGCTGCAGAGAATAAAAGGAGCAGCAGGGAAACCAGGAATGTTTTCATCTAATTAGTTTGGGGTAAAACATTATTTATAGCGGTAAAGATATTGATTTGAGTGAAAAGGTTGCTTTGCACAACTACAGATCGCCAAATCATCAGCGATTTGCAGGAAGGATTGGGCCGTTAGCCAGGAAATCCCGGACTTTCATACTCCATATCCGTCACTGTAAAAGGGCCTGGGGAAAGTTACCCAAAAAAATATCCCCGGCTGCTAACCGGGGATCAGTTCATGATGGCTGTTTATTTTATTTTATTTGTGCTTAACAAGTACCTGCGTACTTAAAACAGTTCCTTTGTCAATGATGTTTACCACGTAATAACCGTTGGTCAATGCCGAGGTATTGATAGCAATGGTTTGTTTAAGGTATGGCATGTCTATAACTTTTTTACCGGCCACATCTATCACCTGTATCCTTCTTGCATCAGAAAAATCGGTTTCAGAACAAAATACGTTCACTACTTCATCAGCGGGGTTGGGAGATACCTTTATATTTTCCTTGTCCTGTGCCGGGCGTATCACGGCTTCTGCACTCAGGTAGGTTTTACCGGTAGTTTCATACGCCCTTACCCTGTAATAGGTATTTTGATTGCTGAAATTTTTATGATTGAGATAATAATCATTTTTGAGCGGATCGCCACTAACGGTGCCCGCTACCTGCCAGTTAGCATGGTCTTCGCTGAATTCAACTTCAAACTTCACTACCGGAGTGGGCGGCGGGGCGATCGTCCATTTAATGGTGTGCAGGTCATTGCCTGTTTTGAGCGCATTCATACTGATGAACTTTATCGGCAATATGATTCCAAAAAAGTAAGGTGTAGGCCTGTTCTCTGTATAATCTCCGGGGTCACCATCCTGGTTAAGGTCCATTACGGCTATGGGGCCGTTGTTGGAAGAATCGATCACGAAAATGCGGCTGCCCGGTTTGCCTATCTCACCAGTGGAAAATGCAGTATTCCTGTAGATGGTGTTTTGTACAAGATTGCTTGCCGTTAGCGAAATGATCAATCCTATGTAACCGTTTTGCAGGTTACTCATCACCTGGTTGTCGTTTAATATTTTTGTATTGGTTACCCCGTCATACAACGGGTTTAATGTAAGGTTGCAGGGGTTGGCTCCCGCAATCACAGAAACGCTTACATTGGATACATTGCCCGGCCCGTACACAGCGCCCAGGTTGTCGAGTATGTTAAAATTATCGAGCCTTACATTGCCCATGTTTTTTGCATACACTTCATATACAATATTGGAAGTAGTGCTGTCGACCAGGCTGCCCCCGATCAGTCTTTTGGTGATGCCTGTGGCAGGGGAGATACTGGAATTATCCACCGGTGTGCGTCCAAGCTGGAAAGGCATTTCACCGCTCATTACACGTGTTTGCAGATCGTACACGTAGCGGTAGCAACTTCCGCCAAAATCAGTACCCGTTAATTCAATGGTACCATTCAGGTACAGGATGCCCCAGCATGGCCTCGGCATTGCCTGTATAAATTGTGCGGTAGCGGCGCCAATCGCAGAATTATAATTGAGTATCTCGTAAAATCTTCCGGGATTATCGCCCATTACAATAAACATCCTGCCGTTTGGAGTAAGTACGATATCACCACTGCCGAGTGTATTGGGAATATTATTGGAAGGAAAATTGATCCTTTTACTAAAGAGTATGGTGCCGGTAGCCTCATCAATTCTTTCTATTACAGCGCTGCTATCGCGGAGATCCCTGATAGACCATACGTCTCCATTGATGTCGAATTCAAAATTATTGGGGTTGTAGAGATAGTTGTAAATGGGTGTTTGCGGCATTACTGCGGGGCAGGTGTAGTCTGCCGGCAGGCCCATGTCGTAAATATAGATCTTGCTGTCGTTGTCTTTAATATCGTTGATGTAGATCTTATTGTCCTTTGGATTATATGCAATGAATTTGCTGAAAACATTTTGAAAAGGAGGGTTGATCGCACAGCCGGCCATGATATAGGGCGAAGCAGTGAGTGGATTGCCGATGAGTGAGAAAGTCACTGCATTACGGTCGCCGCAGTTGTCACTTCCAAAATTCAATATTGCCGAGCTGATGGCCTTACTTTGACCAATGCTGTTTAAGCACATCACTGCGGTAAACAGTGCCAGGAACGTGATCTTTTTTATCATACGCCAGATTTTAAAAAAAGGAATTGCAGGCGTATAACGTAAAAAACAACTAAAAATTATTGTGCCGGGCGTGAACTTTTTTTGGTTTGGCCAAATTGGCAGGCACTTTGTTTTTTTATTAATTGATAGTGGCGTAGCTGGTACCGTTTGCAGTAGCAACTTCCAGGGTAGCAGCTTCGCTCACTACAGCAGAACCGTCAATGAAAACTGTTTTTACACGGTAGTAAACCTTTCCGGCCGATAAGTAAGTCCTTTTGAATTTAGTTTCGTAGCTGGTAGCCCATTTAGTGGTTTCGCTGGCGGCTACTGTTCTGATCGTTTCAAATGATTTGTTATCATAACTAACTTCTACTTCAAAATGGCTGGTATTGCTTTCAGCGATGGTTGACCAGCTGATGGCCGCACCATTTGCATTTTTTTCGATCGTAACGGTATTGTTTGCTTTTGCGAAAGCCACTGTATTTTGAGCAGATGCTGAAGTGAAGATGAAGGCGGCGAGGAGGGTGATGAAGGTTTTCATAGTGGGTGGTTTTTTTATTACTGTTGTTGAAATAATGATTACTATGAATGTGCCAAACAGCTAAAACCAATACCAGCAAGGGTTTGGGCGTTTATTAGTCCCAGGAATTGTCTATATTCTGGAAAATATCCTTTTTTTTTATTCCAAAAAATGAACCGGATGGGCTGATGTAAGACACCAAAGCCCGGAGCGGAGGCATGATAAAGGGGGATTTATCAGGGGATAAGGATCCTATTGCAAGGGGAACTCAGGCGGCGGCATTTCGGAAGGCCTTAATGCCAGTAATTCTGAAAACAGTAAGAGGGGCTGGCCAAACTGTGATCCTGAGAAAATGCAGGTGAGTGTTGAAGAGGAAAAGCCTGGGCGTAGATGACCAGTGCAAATACCCGTTTGAGTTACATAGCCCGTACAAGTTCACTTATGGGATAATTTGACTGGAAGAATACCGTTTTCCACAAAACCATTACCACTGTACCACCACCTTTCCCATACTCTTTCTTTTTTCAAGATAATCGTGGGCTGCGGCAATGTCATTGATGTTAAAAACCTTGCCGATGGTTGGCACAAATACTTTCTCTTTGGTTAAACGGATCACTGCTTCCAGGCAACGCTGCAGTACTTCCGGTTTTTCATCTGCTATCCGCAGCATGTTAATGCCAATGATGGCTTTGGAAGGCATCATCAGCATCAAAGGGTGATAAAATCCGAACCCAAGTGCCGTTGTTATTTTTCCAAATATGTTTTTATTGCTGATCTCCGCAGCGCCATAACAAATGAGCCTGCCGCCTGCCGCCAGCGAACGAAATCCTTTTTTTACGGAGGCGCCGCCCACTGCATCAAAGATCACATCCACGCCCTTGCCATTGGTCAGCCGTTTGATCTCCGTTTCAAAATCCTGCTCCTTGTAGTTGATGGGGTGCTGCACTCCCAGCGATGATAAGTAATCCAGTTTGGCAACACTGCCTGCAGTGGAAAAAATTTCGCATCCCCGGTATTTGGCAAACTGCACGAGGGCCGTGCCTACTCCGCCGGCACCCGATTGTATCAATACCTTATCTCCCTTGTGCAAATTCACCATCTCTGCGGCAGCAAAATAAGCCGTGCAGTACTGGGTGGTAAGTGCAGTGGCGGTCGCATTGTCCATCCCGTCTTCAATCACGGCAACAGCGCTTGCCTTCGTAACAGCATATTCGGCATACCCACCAAACCTTGTCATGGCCGTAACCCGGTCTCCCGCCTTTACATTTGTCACCGCTGTTCCGGCAGCTTCCACAATTCCGGCAACATCGTAACCCAGTATGGCAGGGATGGGAGGTGCTTCTTTATACATATCCCTCCGGGCCATCACATCGGCAAAGTTCAATCCGAATGCTGCTACTTTTATCAGTACCTCATCGTTTTGAGGTATTGGTTTTGGAACTTCCCTTATTTCAAACGCCCCGAAAGCATCACCTGTTTTTATCAATACTGCTGCTTTCATTATTTTGGAAGATTACTGGTTGAACAGGCAAATTAGGATTATATCCCGAAATGAAAATGGTAAAGCTTTTGCAGTTTGAAACCCGTTCGGCAGGGGTTATATGCCATTTGATTTTTTAGTGTTAATTTCAAGTAATGAACCACAAAAAGTTAGTTTAATGACAGGAACACAAAGAAGATATTTTCTCCTGCTGGCACTGCTGGTTCCAGCTCTGTTCAGCATTGCGCAAAAGCCGCAAAAGCAACTGGCAGAACTGGGTTTGAAAGGAAATGTAAGGTCAATGGCAGAAAGGTCTTACGTTGCCATGGAGAATTTTGGCAAGCCGGTAAAGGGCGAAAGCAGCACCGACAACTCAGACTATACTTTTTTAAAGAGCGGCGATCTTTCCGAACAGAATATCTACAACCAGAACGGCAGCCTGCGCATGCGTCATGTATACCTGTACAATGCTGCCGGGAAATTATCCGAACAGCAGCTTTTTAATCCAGGGGGCGGCATGAGGTCAAAGTTCAGGTACCGTTACAATGGCAGTGGCAACCTGGTAGAACAGGATCTTCAAAAACCTGATGGACAATTGATCTCAAAATACCTGTACGAATATGACAGCAGGGGAAAGCAGGTGGCCTTTAAATGGTTTAACAGCGATGGCGTAATGGACGAAAAAACATTGTATAGCTATGATGAAAAAGGAAACCAGGTGGCCTGGATATCCTTTGATGCGGATAGCACTTTGCTGGTGAAGGCGACCTACGGTTATGATATGAATGGAAACATAACAGAAGAAAACCTGTACCGTTCGGCAGACAGCCTGGAAAAGCGCTCCTTCTTTACATACGACCTCAGCAACAAACTCATTGGATCCATTGAATACAACAGCAGTAATGTATTGGTGAAAACTGTGCAGTATAAATATGATGCAGAAGGTAATTTGCTGGAAGAAGTTTGGTTCAACAAAGAAAATGAACAACAGGATCAATACACTTACAAATACACTTACGACAAGCGTCACAACTGGATCAAAAAAATGGTATCCAGGAATGCGGTGTCTGTAACGATCGTAGAAAGAGAACTCCAGTATTTTAAATAAAATATTTTACATTGCCGGGCAACTGCATCGCAGTTGCTTTTTCATTTTGGTTTTATTGTATCTTTAATTGTAAACAAAAAGCATTTGGTACATTTTATTTTAAACGACCAGGAAGTTACCACCTCTTTGCCCAAAGGCACGCCCTTGCTTGATTTTATCCGTTATCACAAAAGGCTTACCGGAACAAAGATCGGTTGCCGCGAAGGTGACTGTGGTGCCTGCTCTGTATTGGTAGGGGAAATAAAGAATGGCGAATTGCAGTATCGTTCAGCAACCTCCTGCCTGATGGCCATTGGCAATGCAAGGGGCAAACACATCGTAACCGTAGAGGGAACCAATGTAACAGGACTTAACTTTATACAACAATCTTTTGCAGACGAGGGGGCTTCGCAATGTGGTTTTTGTACACCGGGTTTCATGATATCCCTGGCAGGCTTTACACTCAGTGCGAAAGAAGCAACAATGCCGGAAGCCATTGATGCAGTCAATGGAAATATATGTCGCTGTACCGGGTATAAATCCATAGAAAGGGCCATCGCTAAAATTTCCAAAAAACTCGGCGGAAGAAAGCAGGAGGATGCCATCGAATTCGCCGTCACAAACAATTTCCTGCCTGCTTATTTCAGGGAGATCAAACAACGACTGGTGAACCTGGATGCGCCGGTAATTAAAGTGACTGCAGAAAACGGTTTGCTGCCGAAGTTTTTGGGTGGCGGTACCGATCTTTATGTACAGCAGCATGATACCATGCACCAGGAAGACATTGATTTTCTATTTGATAAGTCAGAACTGAACGGGATCACACAGGTTGGTAATACCTGTTATCTTGGGGCAGCCACCACCGTTACTGATGTGGCAGAATCGCCCATTTTTAACCGCTATTTCCCGGGGCTCACTAAATACATCCGGCTGGTGAGTTCCACGCAAATACGCAATATGGCTACTATTGCCGGCAACCTCGTGAATGCGTCGCCCATCGGTGATTTTACCATTTTCTTTTTAGCACTGGATGCAAGATTGGTATTAAGCGATGGCGTTAATAAGAGAGCCGTAGCCCTGCAGCAGTTTTACAAAGGATATAAAAAGTTAGACAAAACAAAAGAAGAATACATTGAGCAGATCTGGTTCGAACTGCCAACAGAGGCGGCCAAATTTAATTTTGAGAAAGTATGCAAGCGTACACACCTCGACATTGCGAGTGTGAACAGTGCGCTGACTGTGCATACCCATGATGGAAAAATCACAAAGGCGCATTTGTCTGCCGGGGGGGTAGGACCGGTGCCGGCCTATCTTGCGAAAGCATCGGCATTCCTGCTGGATAAGCCTGTTGAGGAAGCTGTGATTGAGGAAGCAGTTGCCATTGCCGGGTCTGAAATTTCTCCCATCAGTGATGCAAGGGGAACCGCAGCCTACAAATGTTTTCTGCTGGGGCAATTGATCAGGGCACACTTTATCACACTGTTTCCGGAACTTAAAATGAACTTATTGCCAGCCTGACAAGTCCTGTTTATAGTTCTTAGGTACAGGAATAGCGAATTGCATTTAAGCTGCAACTGTTTCAAAAATCATATCATTAAAACTGCCTTTGCTACCGGCAGTGTTTCAATAAAACAATATGAAAAATATCGACTCATATACACATACCCGGGGCGAATCCATTTACCTTGATGATATCCCCATGCTCCAGGGTACTTTGTTTGCAGCCTGTTTTGATTCTCCCGTGGCGCATGGTAAACTATTAAGCATCGACACCAGTGAGGCAGCAAAGCACAAAGGTGTGGTGAAGATATTGACGCATGAAGATGTTACCGGCATCAACCAGATCGGCGGTATCATCCCGGATGAACCTTTGTTTGCAGATCATCATGTTCATTTCTGCGGAATGCCGGTGGCCCTGGTGCTGGCAGAAACAGATGAAGCAGCAAGACATGCGGTGAAAAAAATTAAAGTGGAGATCGAACCGCTGCCCGTGATCACCGATCCCCGGGCGGCTGCAGCAAAAGGTGAGCTGATCATTCCGCCACGCACTTTTAAAATGGGTGACAGCGCTGCAGCCTTTGCAAAATGCGATCATGTGTTTGAAGGAACCTGCGACAATAACGGGCAGGAACACCTGTATATCGAAACACAGGGTGCTTATGCAGTACCACAGGAGAACGGCGTTATCAGGGTCTACTCTTCTACCCAGGGGCCAACGGCGGTACAGCGGGCCGTTAGTAAAGTGACCGGTTTGCCCATGCACAACATAGAGATCGATGTAACCCGCCTTGGCGGGGGATTTGGAGGCAAGGAAGACCAGGCCAATACCTGGGCCGCACTGTGTGCATTGGCCACCCATATTACCCGGCGGCCGGTGAAATATTCTTTGAGCAGGATGGAAGACATGCGCATGACAGGCAAACGGCATCCTTATTCCTCTGATTTTAAAATAGGCCTCACCAAAGACCTGAAGATCCATGCATTTGAAACAACTACTTATCAAAATGCTGGTGCTGCCGCTGATCTTTCTCCGGCAGTGATGGAACGCACCCTGTTCCATTGTACCAATACTTATTTTGTTCCGCATGTTACAGCAACAGCTTATAGTTGTCGCACTCACCTGCCACCGAATACAGCCTTCAGGGGATTCGGCGGCCCACAGGGAATGTTCATCATTGAATCGGCGATTGCAAAAGCTGCGGATGAACTGGGTATTGATGCGTGGACGATCCAGCACAGGAATTTACTGCATACCGGCGATGAATTGCCGTATGGGCAAAAAGTAGAAAGTGAAGCAACCGAATGCTGGAGCAGGGCCGATGCTTTGTACAACCTGGAGGCGATCCAGAACAAGGTAAAGGATTTTAATTCCGCAAATCGCCTGTACAAAAAAGGCATCGCTGTAATGCCCATCTGTTTTGGTATCTCTTTTACCAACACGCTGATGAACCAGGCAAGGGCACTTGTGCATGTGTACACCGACGGCAGCGTGGTGGTTAGTACCGGTGCGGTGGAAATGGGGCAGGGGGTGAACACGAAAATGCTGCAGGTGGTAGCACAAACTTTCGCCATTGATCCGTCAAGGATAAAAGTGAACAGCACCAATACCTACCGCATCGCCAATACTTCGCCAACGGCTGCCAGCGCTACTGCTGATCTTAACGGGAAGGCCACCCATATAGCCTGTATCATGATCCTGAACCGGCTGAAAGAAGTAGCGGCTGCAGAGTTGAATGTGGCAGCAGGCGACATCAGCCTCAAAGAGGAATTGGTGTATGTAAACGGCATTGCATCGGAACTGCAATGGAATAAACTGGTACTAACGGCGTACAATAAACGAATCAGTTTATCTGAACATGGCCATTATTCCACACCCGAAATTCATTTTGACAAGACCAAAGAAAAAGGACACCCGTTCGCCTATCATGTGTATGGAACTGCCATCACAGAAGTAACCGTAGATTGCCTGCGGGGAACCTATGAATTTGATTCGGTAAAGCTGGTGCATGATTTTGGAAGCAGCATGAATCCGCTGATCGACCGTGGCCAGATAGAAGGCGGCCTGGTGCAGGGCATCGGTTGGATGACAATGGAAGAGATCGTGTACGATCAACAGGGGAAACTGCGGAGCAATGCGCTCTCCACGTACAAAGTGCCCGACATCTATGCAGTGCCCAAAGAGATCAGCATCGATTTTTTGCAGACAGAAAAAAACAACCTTGCCATCTTCCGCTCAAAGGCAGTAGGAGAGCCGCCATTGATGTATGGTATCGGGGCTTTTTTTGCATTGCGTAATGCCATCAAAAATTTTAATGCTGCCGTAAAGCCTGCGTTTGATGCGCCGATGACCCCGGAAAAAGTATTGATGAATTTATATGGAAAAGATAACAGCATCGTTGCAGTAGAAAAGGCAGCAGTGGCTTCCTCCGTTTAAACAAGCCGGATCACCTGATCAATACGGCTGTTCCTTTTAGTGATATTTTCTGGTTAATGGAATCTATATATTCCAGCATCCAGATATAGGTGCCTGGTGATTGGGGTTCACCCCTGAAGCTGCCGTCCCACCTGAAATTCCTGTCCCTTGTTTCAAAGATGAGTTGCCCGCCCCTGTTAAACACCCTGAACCGCAGGCTGCTGGCCTTATAAGCATTGATGGGGTACAGGTAGTCGTTAATGCCATCGTTATTGGGAGTAAATGCATTGGGCACATCGATATAACAGTTAGGCACAGCCGTAACTACTTTTAATGCTGTGTCGATACAGCCCGCTGTATCTGTTACAATTAATTTAACCCGGTAATCTTTTAAAATATTATTGAGCGTTAAAAAAGGACGTGGAGATGGATCTTTTATGGAAGCGATCTGTCCATCATCAAAATCCCAGTACCAGGAAGTAATGACACCTGCACTGGAATCTTTCAGTAACACAATATCTGTAGGACATGCAAAGGAAGGTCCGTTCACGATGGCCTTCAACAGGCTGTCACGCAGGCTGATGGTAACGGTGCCAAATGCCCCACAACCTGTATTGTCTGTAACCTTCACTTTGTATTTTGTTGTAACAACAGGGTTTGCCAGTGGGGTGGCAATGCTGGCATCGTTTAAACCTGTGGAGGGAGTCCAGAGGTAAGTAACACCCCCGCTTGCAGATAACTGCGCCGGTTTGCCATAACAGATGGCCTGGCTTGGGCTCACCTTGATATCAGGCCCCACGATCTGCACATAAGTGCTGTCTTTTGCACTGCATCCTCCATAAGATTTGATATCAGCATAATACCAGCCCGTGTTCGACAATGCTGGATTGTACACATGTGGAAAAGGGGTATTGTCAAAGTAGTTATTCGGTCCTCTTACCACATAACTGGCACCGCCGTCTAATGTAAATTTCAGGTCGCCATCTTCGCAAACAGGCGAATTGCTGGTGAAAGAGAAGTCGGTCGGTAATCCATCTACCTGCACTTTTATCACATTGGATACCACGCTGCAGCCGATCTCGTTGATCTCTGCCGCCTCTGATGCACGCAGCCTTACAAAAAAGGTATCCGATATTGAAAAGTGGTAGGAAAGGTTAGTATTGGTTTGTCCGGGTACGTCCTGCCAATTAAAGCCACCATCAATGCTTCTTTGCCATTGGAAAGCAGGATTCACAAAATCCGGTGAAATGAATGTTGCAGCGCCAAAGGAAAATTGTTGGCTCCCGGTGCTGCCGTCCAGTTTAACGGGCGTATTGCCCTGGAAACAACTGCCCGTAAGCCATCCACCCACGCTGTTGGGAAGCGCAATGCTGAGTTTTGGACCCATGGTAGTGAACATGATATTGTCAACTGCAAACAAGGCACTGCAACTTGAATTGGCTCCTGAAGGGTTTACACTGATTTTTGCCACCACCGTTGTTTGCCCCGGGGGCAGCGTTAGATAGAAGCCGTAATATTTTGGGAACTTAACGATGGCTGGTGGCGGAAACGGCCAAAAACCCGGGTACCAGGCATAATTATCAGGCGACCCGCCGGCGTTTCCTGTTTGAAAAGATTGTAATACCTGGCCGCTGAGCGTTTCAACACTCATGGTGAGGTTGGGATACATGCACGATGAAGTGCCAAAATTGTGAATGCCCATGGAAAAGAGGAAGGTCTTGTTCGTACATACGTTCCTGATAGTATCAACATACAGTATTTTAGGAACTGGAGATGCCGCCGCATTCACCACCATCATATATCCCAACTCACCGGCCATGGGCACAATGTCTAAAAAAGTATGACCGGCGTCTTCCTTTAATGTGTTGGGTACCGTGCAGGTAGCTTTGTTTACAATGCTGTATTGCCCGGAGATAATACAGGAGTCTGTACTGTAAATAAATTCAGTTCTGCCCGGCGGCAGTGGTGGGCCGGGATTAGATGCCCCCTTTCCAAACGCCATATTGATACCGGCACCCCAGGGAATGGTTACTGGCTGGGCGTTGCAGGCGAAGCAATAAATAAACCCTGTAATGAAGAGATAAAGCCTCAGGGGTGATCTTATCGTCATTTTCACAGTGTATTGTAAACCAAATATACCTTTAAAAGCAACCATTTGCAAGGACAGGTTATCAACGCTTGTAAAAGACCGTTAGCATAACGGCTGTCGCTGAGCAGGACAATGCACTATGGGTCAGGTAGAAATTAAGATATATAAAAGATAGCAGCAATGCGATTGTTGGTTGATATGGCGTATGCAACCCTCTCACTACCCAGGTTGTCATCTAAAATGAGATTAAATGCCTATAACATGAAAGTATATTTATTAAGCATCCTGTTTTTTATATGTTTTGTTTCCTGTAAAAAAGCTGCAACTACGTCATGCGGAACAACAATGACTGATATTGCCGGAAACTATAAAATAATCAAGTATGAATCGGTTTCTTACAACACAGGGGCTACCCAGGATATGACCACTGCTTTACCCGGTTGCATGCTTTCCGCTATTTATCATTTTAATAGTGACGGCACCGCCACCTATTCTGAATCAGGTAGCTGTGATGGAAGCAGGGATGGTACCTGGGCTGCATCCAATGCTGGTTTTCACAGCACATTTGCCTCGGTCAATGGTAATCGTATTGACGCCACATCAATCACCAGTTGGGATTGTACCAATTTGGTATTAACTACTATGTTTCCTTCTGTTAATTATAATTACAGGTTCACGTTATCTAAGCTGTGATCCCATACTTCTTAATAATAGATTTCCCGGACATACTTTAGAGGCTTTGAGCAGATCAGCTACATGCGAAAATCATAGCCGTCACAGCAGTCAACAAAACTGTTACTTATAAATGCGGCTTGACGTCAAACCAACAGCAGTTTGGATCGTCAAGCTTTAATGCGGATTGGACGAATAACTGGTAGGAGACACTATAGACAACTGAGTTTTTACAAAGCATTGGGATGCTTATTTATATTTTTCCTTGTAATGTTTTACAGAACTGGTCACCAGTTTTTCCAACACTTTCACATCCACATCAGCCAATTTTTTAATGTACACACAGGCCTTGGCGGTTTTGTGTTTCCCAAATTTTTCCAGGAGTTTTTCTTTGCCCTCAAAATTGGGGATGTATAAGGAGAATTCGCTTTTTCTTGGGGAGAAGCCAACCATGGGCGCATCCCCCTCATGGCCGCTTTCATATTTGTAATGATAACTGCCAAAGCCAATGATACTTGGGCCCCACATTTTCGGTTCAAACCCGGTTTGCTTTTTCATGATCTCAATAAGTTGGTTGCAGTCAGCCTGCCGTTGAGCATCATCCACTTTTTTTACAAAGCCTGCCACACTCAATTCGGTTTCTACTGTTTTGGGAGATGCTTTAGCCATGTAAAATCGTTTCTTTAAAATTAAAAAAGATTCTTCAACATGCAAAACCAGGTACCTGGCGCATATTTTATTTCAGCTTTCATAAATATGCCTGCCACTGGGGAAATTCACCTGCAGAAGCAGCGCTTGGTGCTCTACCACATTATTTCTTTGCAGGGAGCGTTTCTTCCAGCCATTTATAAAATTCGTGCTGCCATACCATTGCATTTTGGGCATTGAGTACCCAGTGGTTCTCGTCTGGCAGGTAGAGCAACTTACTTTTAATGCCGAGCAATTGCGCTGCCTGGAAAGCCTGCAAGCCCTGCTCAATCGGTACCCGGTAATCTTTGCCGCCCTGTATCACCAATATGGGCGTATTCCATTTGCTTACATAATTGATGGGGTTGAACTGGCTGTAATTTTTTTGTGCGGCCAGGTTTTTCTTATCCCAGTAATTGCCACCCCAATCCCAATCCGGGAACCATAATTCTTCGGTGGTGCCGTACATGCTTCGCATATCAAAAATTCCATCGTGTGCAATAAAACTTTTGAAACGATTGTTGTGTATGCCGGCCAGCATGTACACAGAATAACCACCATAGCTTGCACCAATACAGCCCAGCCTGTTTTTGTCAACATATTTTTCTTTGCTTACCGCATCAATGGCACTCAGGTAATCTTTAATGGCCTGGCCGCCATGATCCTTACTGATCTGCTCATTCCATTTGGTGCCATGGCCCGGCATACCACGCCGGTTAGGTGCCACCACAATGTATCCCTGCGATGCCATTAACTGGAAGTTCCATCGGAAAGAATAAAACTGCGTAAGCGGTGATTGTGGTCCGCCCTGGCAATAAAGCAGCGTTGGATATTTTTTTGCAGGATCAAAACCCGGTGGATAGATCACCCATACCAACATTTTCTTTCCATCAGTGGTGGTTACAAAACGGCGTTCTGTTTTGCAGCTTGCGATATTGCTGTACAGGTCATCGTTTACATGAGTAAGCTGTTGCATGCTGCCATCTTTCAAATTCACCGAATAAATTTCTGCAGCATGGTTCATATCGGTCCTGGTAACTATAAGTGTATTGCCGCTTTGCCCAATGATGCCTGTGATGTCAAAATCACCCCTGGTAACCTGTTTTACTTCGGGTAACTGCATAGTAGCACCGGTATAATTCACGGTAAACAATTGGAGGGTGCCATTAACGGGCGCATTGAAAAAAACATCCCGGCCATCATTGCTCCAGCGGAAACTTTCCACGTGAATATCATCCCTGTTGCCGGTGAGGTTTACGATTCCGAGCCCGGTAGAAGCCACAATATCCTGTTTGTCGGATTCATAGCCGTCTCTTTTCATTTGCAACCAGGCAAGCGTGCCATTGCTGCTGAAGGATGGGTTAATATCATACCCTTTATTGGCTTCGGTTAAATTGATCGTTTTGCCCGTTCCAAGATTGTACTCATACAGGTCGCTGTTGGTGCTGATGGCATAATCTTTCCCGTATTTCTTCTTGGTTACATAGATCACCGATTTACTGTCAGGCTTCCAGGTATAATCTTCATCACCCCCGAAAGGTTTGGTGGGAGCATCATAGGGCTCATCTGGCATGATGTCTTTGGCTTCACCTGTTTTGCCAACAGGTGCAACAAACACGTGATCAAAATTGCCGTCTTCCCAGGTATCCCAGTGGCGGTTATTGAGGTTGTCGAAAATATAGGCGTTCGACTTACTGAGTTCAGGATAGTAATCGTTGCCGGTGATCTTTTTGATCTTGACTTCTTTATTACTGAGTACGAATTTGCCATCCGGTGAAATATTCCTGTCGTTCAGCAATTCGTCCGGATTGCTCACTTCTGAGGGTACGCCGCCTTCAACCGGGATGCTGAAGGTTTTGCGGCTGCTTTTATTGGCTTCAACATTTGGCGTGCTTACGGAATAGAGTACCTGCTTTCCGTCTTTGCTGATGCCGAGTGCACTTACCCTGCCGATCGTCCAGAGTATTTCAGGTGTCAGTTTGTTTTGCGCAATGGTAAAGAGTGGTGATATCAGCGCCACCAGGATCAGTTTTTTGTACATGAGGATTTTTTTAAGAGGACTAATGTACGGTTAAAAATGCTTGCACTTATTGCATTAACTTGTTGCCGGGAAAAAAATATTGAACCGATGTACAGCAGGATCTTTCATATTGCCGGGGCAGCGCTGCAGCAGCCGGTAGAAGACTTTGTAAAAATGCACCACCAGCAGGCACATGAAAGTATTTACAGCGGCGGATTCATCCGGGTGTACGAAGACTATAGTTTCGTCAATGAAAATGACCTGATGGTTTGCATTCGGGTGGATGCTACGGAAGCATCGTCGGGCAAAATGACCATTGAGTTCATCGCCGGTGGAGGCAGGCAGGGGCTTATCAACTGGGGTAGCAGCGGTAGTGAGCAACGCAGGGTCAATAAATTCCGGGAAAATCTTATTGCGTTTTGCACAGCGCATCCATATCAATTGACAGAAACACAAAAGCAGGCTTAGTCAGCTTATCTTTTTGCCCTTGCATATTGCAGCGGCCATTCGATATCTTCCGACAATTCTTTGGCAGCATGCAATGGAAAGTACGGATCCCGTAAAAATTCTCTTGCCATGAAAATCAGATCGGCCTGCTGTTGCTGTAAAATTGCTTCCGCCTGCGACGCATTAGTGATGATGCCAACGGCACCTGTTAATATACCGGCATCTTTTTTTATGGCAGCAGCAAAAGACACCTGGTAGCCGGGGCCTGCACTGATCTTCGCTGTTGCAGATACACCTCCTGATGAAGCATCCACCAGGTCAACGCCTTTTTCTTTTAATATTTTTGCCAGGCTGATGGAATCATTGATCGTCCAGCCCGTTTCTTGCCAGTCAGTAGCGCTTATCCGTACAAACAAAGGGAGATCGGCCGGCCAAACAGTTTGCACCGCTTCCAGTATTTCCAGTAAAAAGCGGATCCTGTTCTCAAAACTACCACCGTATTCGTCGGTGCGGCTATTGCTTAGGGGTGATAAAAATTCATTGATGAGATAACCATGTGCTGCATGTAATTCAAGCACTTTAAATCCGGCCTTACCTGCACGGATAGCCGCTTCTTTAAAGGCATTGATCGTATCTTTTATTTCTGCAACCGTCAATGCATGCGGCACCATGTCTGTTTCATAAAAAGGAATGGGAGAGGGTGCTACCGTTTGCCAGTGATGTTCGCCTTCTTTAAGCTGCCCGCCACCCAGCCAGGCCAGTTCGCAACTGGCTTTTCGGCCGGCATGTGCCAGTTGTATACCCGCTACTGCACCCTGTGCATGAATGAAGGAAGTAATGCGCTGCAATGGCGCTATCTGTTCATCTTTCCACAATCCCATATCGCCATGGCTGATGCGTCCCGCTGCTGTTACGGCTGTTGCTTCCTGTACGATCAGGGCAGCTCCGCCCACTGCACGGCTGCCGAGGTGAACCAGGTGCCAGTCGTTGGCAAACCCATCAACACAGGAGTATTGGCACATCGGCGACACCACGATGCGGTTTTTTAAAGTGACGCTTTTTATTTTCAGCGGAGAGAATAACAGGCTCATAATAATTGATTTACCCTGTTTAAACGCTCAGGAGGTATTATAGTTTAGTAATTCTCTTTACAATCTTTTTATGCTCAGTCTGCACGCTGATCCAGTAGTTGCCGGCAGCCAGTTTGCTAAGGTCGATCCCGATGCGGTTGCCATTGACAGCGCTGGCCCGGATCTCTTGAACCGGCTGGCCGATATTATTGAGTAAACTGATCAGCGCATTGCCTTTGTAATTATTCATTTGCAGCGTAGTGCTTTCCTTTGCAGGATTTGGATACAAGGTAACATAAAGATCATCGCTGCCAATAACAGCGGTACGCACAGGTGAGTACTTGTATGCCCCGGTATTTTCTTTTATCAGCAGGCGGTAATAATAAAGAATGCCCGGCCTTGCGGTAAGATCGTGAAAGCTGTAATTGTGTGCAGTATTGTTGGTATTGAGGGCAGATACAACGCCGATTTCAGTAAACCCGCTGCCTGGTTTTTCGGAGCGCTCGATCGTATAGGACTGTACGCCTATTTCTGTTTCTGCCAGCCAGTGCAGGTCAACCTGTTTGTTGACTGCTGTAGCAGAAAACAATGCAATGTTTACAGGAACAGGGCATACGCTGCCGTTAGTGCTGATGTGAACTGTGCGGCTGGTGATCAGCGTATCGATGCCGCAGGCATTTCGTATTGTATCTGTATAAGTGGTATCGTTTACAAACACATGTCCCCAGGCGCTGTTGCCCCGGCAAACCGTGGTGTCGGCAGTATTGCGGTTGAGCAATTCACCATATTCAATAAAATCAAAGCTCCTGGTGTACAGGTAACCGCTGCCTACCTGGAAAGCCTGCCACTTGTTGTGGGTAATGCTGGCGCCCAAAAATCCACCCCTTGAATTGGATGCCATCGATACAGTAAATCCTTCGTTGTACAATCCAGATGTAGCCGGGAAACCAAAATTGTTTTCGTTGTAGTGAAACTGTGTGCCGTTATTGTGGAGACCGATCTCTACGCCGGTGGACTGGATGAAACCGGGGTAGGCGGGGTAGTTAGTATTGTTGTTGAACTGTTTGGCGTAGGAAACATAAATGGCTGAATCGCAGGAAGTGTATACGATGTCGCCGGCCCTGTCATTATCGGTATTGCCATACATCTTTATCCATTGCAGGCTGCCATCAGCTTTTAACTTGCTCACAAACACATCAGTGCCGCCGGCATTGGAAGGGATATCACCGCCGGAAGAATTGGTAGTGCCAACACAGGAAAAACCACCATCATTCACCGGGATGAAATTTCTTACCATATCATCACCATTGCCGCCCCATGTTTTTTTCCAGGTAATATTGCCGAGCTTATCAAGCTTCATTAAAAACGCATTTTTACCAGTATAGGTGCTGCTTAAAAAACTGCTTGCATCTGCAGCACCTGCCAGCAGAATGCTTTCATCGGCGAGTATCTCCATGTCGTATGGGATTTCATCAAGGGAACTGCCGTAAGTTTTCTGCCAGATGATGGAGCCGTCGGCGGCGCTGATCTTGAGCAACCAGATATCAACACCACCCTGGAAATTGAGTACATTGCCATCGTTGGAATGTGTTGACGCAAGCACCAGCAAATTGCCATCCCTGGTACGTTTGATGCACTTTGCATATTCTGAATTGCTGCCGCCGTATAATTTGAACCATTTAATCTTTCCGGCACTGTCCGTCTTGAACAACAGCAGTTGGGTGCTGTCGGTATAGTTGCTGAGTAGAGGATTGTGAAAGGCAGAGTCCCAGCTATTGCCGTTGTTATCGGCCAGTATAAAGAAGTTTTCACTGCTGTCTGTTTCAAAATCTTTTGCATAGCAGGTAGCGCCGCCTGATACCTGTATCCAGCTGTATACGCCTGCCAGGTTGGTACGCAGCAGCGAAATGGATTTGGAAGAAAAGTTGGGAGAACGATAAACAGTGGGAGAGATACCTTCTGTTTCTATCGGCAGCAGCGCACTGTTGTCGAGCGTATTAAAAAGGATGGTGCGGAAATCCCTGGGTGAATATTTTATTTTAGCTGCCAGGTACTGAACCCTGCCGCCCCACTGGAAACTGTTGTAATCGATCTGGTTAATGGGCCAATTGTGTTGATTGAATTGGGCATTGGTTAGAGTGGGAGTGGTAGTACAAAGGAGCAGTAAGATGAAACATCTTACCATTAAGGCTAAGCACTGGTTCATTGTGGTGAAGGTTTTACAGTTAGAAATAAGATATTGACGAATGCTGATTTTCGGCAAATATATAATAAAAGAAACATAGCTATGCTAATTGTAATACATCATTTTCAAACGGTACAAATTGCGAGGTATTGAATAAGGGCATCTCAATTTATTGAACCGGCTTTCTTTTATTTTAAGTAATTTTCACTTCCTAAAATTTCCTGATGAAAAAGTTTATAAAAATAACAGCACTTATGATGGCAGGCAGTGTATTGATCAATGCAGCAGATGCACAAATAAAATATCCCGTAACAAAAAAGACGGACCAGTCGGATGATTATTTTGGTACCAAAGTAGCAGATCCTTACCGCTGGCTCGAAGATGACAACAGCGAAGCAACCAAGGCCTGGGTGGTAGAACAGAATACCGTTACCAATGCATACCTCCACGCCATTCCTTTCAGGGATAAAATAAAACAGCGGCTCGAAGAAATGTGGAATTATGCCAAATACAGTTCACCTTTTAAAGAAGGAAAATATTATTATTTCTACAAGAACGATGGCCTGCAAAACCAATCGGTGCTTTACCGTCAGGCCGGGCTGGAGGCAGCACCCGAAGTATTCCTTGATCCCAACAGCATGAGCAAAGATGGTACGGCAGCCCCCGGTGTGCCTGCATTTACAAAGAGTGCTAAATATTGCGCCTACCTGTTATCGCAAAGCGGCAGCGACTGGCAGGAAGCTTATGTAATGGATGTGGAATCAAAAAAATTACTCAGCGACAAACTGCAGTGGATCAAATTCAGCGGCATATCCTGGAAGGGAGACGAAGGTTTTTATTACAGCCGTTATCCCGAAGGAGATGAGAAGGATAAACTAAAAGGAAAAAATGAATTTCACAAAGTGTACTACCATAAACTGGGTACCCCGCAAACTGCAGATGAATTGATCTACGAGGATAAAGATCACCCCCAGATGACGATTGGTGCCGGACTGACCGAAGACCAGCGTTTTTTGGTCATTACAAAAAGCCAGGGCACCAGTGGGGTTGAACTGTGGGTAAAAGATCTTGCAAAGAACAGTGATTTTACCATGCTGATAGAAGGTTTTGAGAACGAAGCAGACGTGGTGGAAAATGATGGCGACCGTTTGCTCGTGAAAACAAATATTGATGCGCCCAATTATAAAGTGGTGAGCATTGATCCTGCCAATCCCGCAAAAGAAAACTGGGTAGAGATCATTCCAACAAGAACGAAATTGCTCGAAACAGTTGGTACTGCAGGAGGGAAATTATTTGTTACCTACCTCGAAGATGCTTCCAGCAAAGTGTACCAGTGCAATATCAGGGGCAACCTGGAAAAAGAAATAAAACTGCCGGGAATAGGCACCGCCAGCGGATTTGGTGGCAAAGCGGCTGATAAGGAATTGTTTTATTCTTACACCTCTTTCAACACACCGCCAACAATCTATCATTATAATATCCTGGATGGAAAAAGCGAACTCTTCCGCAGGCCGGCAACAAAGATCAACCCCGATGATTTTGTAACCGTGCAGTCTTTCTTTAAAAGTAAGGATGGTGCATCGGTACCCATGTTTATTACCTATAAAAAAGGACTTAAGCTGGATGGCAATAATCCAACGCTCATATACGGCTATGGTGGATTCAACATTCCGCTTACACCTACCTTCAGTATCTCCAATGCATTTTTCTTAGAGCAGGGTGGTGTGTACGTACAGGTTACTCTCCGTGGTGGAAGTGAATATGGGGAAGACTGGCACAAGGCAGGAATGTTACAGAACAAACAAAATGTATTCAATGATGTGTACGGCGCTGTACAATTTTTGATAGATAATAAATATACCAATCCATCAAAAATAGCATTGCGTGGTGGCAGCAATGGCGGTCTGCTGGTAGGTGCCTGCATTACTCAACACCCGGAACTATTTAAGGTGGCCATTCCGCAGGTAGGCGTACTCGATATGTTACGGTATCACCAGTTCACCATTGGTTGGGCATGGGCGGTTGAGTATGGAAGAAGTGATAAAAAAGAAGACTTTGAAAACCTGTACAGGTATTCGCCGCTGCACAATCTGAAAAAAGGAATCAGCTATCCTGCAACACTGGTTACCACGGCCGATCATGACGACAGGGTAGTGCCGGCACATAGTTTTAAATTTGCCGCCGCCCTGCAGGATGCCAATGATGGTAAGAATCCAACGCTCATCCGCATCGACAGCAAGGCAGGGCATGGAGCAGGAAAACCCACCGGCAAAGTGATTGAAGAAGCAGCAGATATCTGGAGTTTTGTGATGTACAATCTTGGCATGGAATTCAAATGATCAATAACTGATAAGGGCATCAAACAATGAAAATTCTGATAACAGGAAGCAATGGTTTGCTGGGGCAGCACATCATCAAGCTATTGATCGAAACAACCGGGCATACCATTGTTGCAACAGGCCGGGGTGCCAGCCGTTTGCCATTTGAAGTGTCTGACCTGTACGACTATTTTCCGCTCGACATTACTGATGGCGTAGCGGTGAATGATTTTTTGCTGGCGCATGAACCGGAACTGGTGATACATGCCGCCGCCATGACGCAGCCAGACGAATGCGAACAGCACCCCATTGAATGCTGGAATGTAAATGTAACGGCCACCAGGTTTTTGCTGGAAGCTGCTGAAAAGATCAACGCAAGATTTATCTACATCTCTACCGATTTTGTTTTTGATGGTATAAATGGTCCGTACAAAGAAACGGATGAGCCGGGGCCGGTAAATTATTACGGCAGCAGTAAACTGGCAGCGGAAAAATCAGTGATGGAAAGCGACCTGCAATGGGCCATTGTGAGAACGGTACTGGTGTATGGCAATATACTGGTGGGCAACCGCAGCAATGTGATCAGTTGGGTGAAGGATAATTTAATGAACGGTAAAGCCATCAAAGTAGTAAGCGACCAGTTGCGTACGCCTACTTATGTGGAAGACCTGGCTAAAGGTATTTTACTGGTGGTGGAAAAAAATGCGACGGGTGTTTATCATATTTCCGGTGAAGAAGAAATGAGTCCTCATGATATGGCCATTGCAACTGCCGATTATTTGCAGTTAGATAAAACACTGATGACAAAAGTGAATGCCGATACTTTTACGCAGCCAGCTAGGAGACCATTAAAAACAGGCTTTGTGATCGATAAGGCAAAAAGGGAACTCGGCTATCAACCTACCTCTTTCAAAGATTCATTAAAGAAAATGCTGGGCTGATTCACGGTAATCAGAACATAAAATAAAACCCGGTCATTAATTATATGTGACCGGGTTTCTAATTAAACTGTTTAGAAGATCATTACATTCTTTCAGGTACCGCAATGCCCAGTAACTGCATGCCACTTTTAATTACATTGGCCGTCATGGTGGCCAGTTGTATCCGCAACAATTTTTTGCCGGAAGTTTCTGCGTTGGCAACAGAATGTTCTGTATAAAATGAATTGAATTTTTGAGCCAGTTGAAAAACATAGTTCACGATCACTGATGGATTGTGTTCTGCCCCTGCCTGTTCAACTGCCGCAGGATATTGCTCCAGGAAAACCAGTACCGATTTTTCGAGCGGTAATAATTCTTCTTCCTCTTTGGCTGACGTTGCTGTCAGATCCACATCGCCGATCTTTCTTAAAATACTTTTGATCCTGGCGTGGGTGTATTGCACAAACGGACCGGTAAAGCCCTGTATATCGATGCTCTCTTTCGGGTCGAATACCATCGTTTTTTTAGGGTCAACCCTCAATAGGTAAAATTTAAGTGCGCCCAGGCCAAGTGTGTTGTAAAGTTCCTTTAACTCATCGGCTGTAAAGCCTTCTGTTTTACCATGGTTGATGGTTTCCTCTTCTGTTTTACCAACCAGTTCATCTACAATATCATCCGCATCTACCACGGTTCCTTCACGGCTCTTCATCTTGCCGGTGGTAAGTTCTACCATGCCATAGCTCAGGTGATAGATGTTTTCTGCATTGGGCATTCCCAGTTTTTTGCAGATGAGCTGCAGCACTTTCATGTGATAGTTTTGTTCNNTAAATGCTCTGGTCAATTTTATATTGTTCATATTTTAATTGTGCCAGGCCAATATCCTGGGTAATGTAAACAGAAGTACCATCTTTTCGCTGTACCAGTTTTTCATCCAGGCCATCGGCCGTAAGATCAATCCAGATGCTGCCATCTTCTTTCTTATAAAATACATTTTTTTCGAGGCCCTGTTGTACAATGTCTTTTCCCAGCAGGTAAGTATCGCTTTCGTAATACGTATTGTCGAAATCTGCCCCAATGCGGTTATACGTAACATCAAAGCCCTGGTACACCCAACCGTTCATTTGTTGCCAGAGTGCCATTACTTCAGGTTTGCCTTCTTCCCAATCCAGCAACATTTGCTTGGCCTCTGCCATGATCGGTGTGTTGGCCCTCGCAATTTCTTTGATCTCGTCTTTTATCTTCCCGATCTTTTCAGCATCCTTTCCGGCATCAAGGTTTTGAAAAGCCTCCAACAGTTTAGATAGCTTCTCTGCATCAGCAGTGCTGAATTCAGCAAGATCGCCTGCATAGATCTTTTCCATCACCGGCTCCGACTGCGCCTTCAGGTCGTTCTCAAACCGTACATAATAATCTCCAACCAGGTGATCGCCCTTCGTGCCGGTACTCTCCGGGGTGGCGCCGTTGGCATATTTTTTCCAGGCGATCATGCTTTTGCAAATATGTATACCACGATCATTCACGATCGCAGTTTTGATCACTTCATAGCCGTTCGCTTTAAGTATCTCACTGGTACTCCATCCTAAAAAAATATTTCTCAGGTGGCCCAGGTGCAATGGTTTATTGGTATTGGGAGATGCATATTCTACCATTACTTTTTTGCCATTCATGGCTGTTTTTCCATAACAAATATCCTGGTGTTGCTGTTGCAGGAGCGTGGTCCAGTAATGATCCGTAACAGAAAGATTCAAAAATCCCTTGATGATATTGTACCTGGTAAAAAGATCGCTGTTATTATGCACCAGGTGTCCACCGAGTGCTGTGCCGATGGCTTCTGGTGAAAGTTTCAGCGTCTTCACCAATGAAAACATCACGATGGTGTAGTCGCCTTCAAACTCCGGCTTGGTTTGGTTTACCTGGAAATCTTTTGCTGTGAACGGGTGGTTGTACAATGCGGTAAGGCTCTTGATAACACTTTGCTGTATATTGAAAACAATGCTCATGCGGCAAAAATAATGAAAACGAAAGAACGGGTGGGGAAAAGAAAGTAGCAGTTGAGATTGCATTAAAATACAAAATGAAACACCCGGCAGTATTATATATTACATATTCTTTAGTTGGCCAGGATCATTTATCCAGATATTATGTTATTTGACCTGTAAAAATTCAGAATTTGAAAACCATCCTGTACATTCGCCGCTAATTTTTTCCAAACAAGCGCAATATGAAATTCAATTTTACCCTGGCCCTTATCCTGGTATGTATGGGTATCGGCACCGCCAATGCCCAGCAACTGCAACCGGCCGGCAAAAACTTTAAGAAAGAACGCCGGGCTGCCGCCAGCAAACAGGCTACAACCGTTGCCCCGGTTGCGCCGGCAGCAAGACCCGGAGGCAGTACACCCAGAAGGCAGCAATGCGGATTTGCCGCTTACATGGAAAAGGCAAGGGCAAAAGGATTCAATGAAGATTTGTATGAAAGCCAGATGAAGCGCTTTGTTCAGCAAAGACTTGCTGCCGGCCCTGGTGCTTTTACCGGTACGGTAACCATACCGGTTGTATTTCACGTAATTTACCGTTCCGGGGATGCACTTGGCACCGCTTCGCCTAATTTGAGTGCTATCAAATACCAGGCACAGATAGACCAGCTGAATGCTGACTACGCAAATCTTTCCGGCTCAACCTATGGGGTAGCGGCAGATGTAAGGCTGCGATTTTGCCTGGCGCTTGTTGACACCACCGGTAAACCTCTCACTGAACCGGGCATTGACCGTGTGAGTGGAACTGCCAGGGGATTCAGTATCACCAATACCATGAATGATGTGAACGTGCAGGATTATTTTGATCTTACCATCAAGCCAGCGACGATCTGGGATCCCTTCAGCTATTTTAATGTGTGGACGGGCGCCATGGACAACAGTGGCTTGCTCGGCTATTCAACCTTCCCCTCTTTTAGTACACTTGACGGGCTTGATAACGGTGAATCTTCCGGAACTGCCGGTTGTGTGATCAACTGGCGTTGCATTGGAAGTATTGCCAGCCCCGGTAACGAGTCTACATTTGGATTGGGTCGCACGCTGACACATGAATCAGGTCACTTTTTTGGCCTGCGCCATATCTGGGGTGATGCTGCCTGCGGAGAAGATTTTTGCAGCGATACACCACCGCAAGACCAGGAAACTAGTGGCTGCCCGGCAGCCGGAACTTTGAACAACTGTGCTCCATCGGGTCCCAAGATGTTTCAAAATTACATGGACTATACAGACGACAATTGTGTAAATACATTTACGGCACAACAGGCTTTGCGTTGCCAGGCCGCTATGGATAACAGTCCACGCAGGTTTACCCTCATTACCTCAAAAGCATGCCAGGCAAGGCCGGGAAATTCGATTGGTTTTGGAACAGGACTGGCATATTCGGTGGCGGAAACCGGCGCTCCCGGAACCTGCCCCAATACCAGGTCTTACAGTTTCAAAATATATGTATCCGATAAAGCTACAGGGAATGCTACCTTAACATTCGGCCGGGTTTCAGGAACTGCTACGCTTAATACAGACTACAGCATTTCACCTGTTTCAGTGCTTTACACTGCCAACGACAATACGGCCAAAACCGTCACCATTACCATTAATGATGACCAAATAGCAGAACCGGCAGAAACGATCGAGATCGGTTATACCATCAGCGGTACAGGTGTTATTGCAGGCCCGGATAAACAAACGCTTTCTTTAACCATTGTGGATGATGATGTAGCGGGTATTGCCGTGAATGATGCAGCGCCTTTAACGACAGTGCTAACTCAAAATTTTAATGCGGCCGCAAGCATTCCTGCGGGCTGGGTTACTTCTGTTTATGATGATGGCAGCAGCAGCTACACCCCCAACCAGTGGGTAGTGAGCGCCAATGGCGGAACAGGTACTACCGGCAATGCAGCACACATTACAAGAAATACCGGCACCAAACCTAACACTTACGCCAACACGAATTTTTCTGATGCCTACCTGTTCACTCCATTGCTGGATGCTACCGGCCTGGCGAACCTTGTGCTCAGCTTTAAATGGCGTTGCCTGGGAGAAGCCGGATTTGATGAAGGTTATATCGGTTATATACCGGAAGGACAGGCGGTTGATGCCAACAACGTGATCTATTTTGATACCACGCTGGGCGGACTGGCAGCAGCCACCGCAGCAAGAACGGCTACACTGAACCTGCCGATCGCATTAAGCAATAAAAGGTTTTACCTCGTGTTCAACTGGTTCAATGATGAATCTGTCGGTGCCAACCCACCTTTCACCATTGATGACATTTCTGTTACCGGTAAGAGCTTTTCTGTAGCAACCACTACAGATGCCGATACTGCATTTGCACAGTACAGTGCACAAACGGTAAATTATTACAGCCAGTCGGCAGCAGGCAGCAGGCTGATCGCTACCATTGCCAATCCAGACCAGGATCTTAGTTGTATTACTGCGGGCGTTCAATATGCTGGCACGGGCAAAACAGTGCTGCAAACGCAAAACGGAAGTTATTTCAGAACCGATAAAGTGATCAGGATCACTCCTGCAGTTGCCAACAACAGCGTTCATTACCAGGGTACATTGTATTTTACCACTGCAGAATTATCGCCCACCTGGACAGCAACAGAAATTCCTGCGCTGAAAATTTTGAAAGTAAAAGACGGGGTAGATATATTTGGTGTGATAACTTCTGCTGATGCTGAACTGATCACTCCAACATTTGTTGACGGTTCTGCTAAAGGATATTACAGTTATACAGGCAACTTCACTGGTTTCTCTCAATTCATGCTGGTATCGCAGAATACGGTGGTGCCGGTTCGCTTGCTGAGTTTTGATGCAAAGGCCAATAAAAACTCTGTATCATTGAACTGGGCTACTGCACAGGAACTAAACAATAAAGGCTTTACTGTTGAAAGAAGCACCAGTGGCACCAGCTTTGAAAAGATTGGCTGGGTGAATGGCAAACTGAACAGTGTTCAGGCTTCTTACAGCTTTAACGATAATTATGTACAGCCCAATACGGTTTACTATTACAGGCTTCGCCAGGTAGATGCAGATGGTAAGGAAGAGCTGTCGCCGGTTCGCCAGGTACGCATCAGCAAGTCTGGTATCAGCGTTACCGTTAGTCCTGTTCCTGCAAGATCTGTAATGAATGTGTACATCAACGGCACCGCACAGGCGGCTTCCGTGAACCTGGTAAATGCACAGGGGCAACTGGTGAAAAGCTGGACTAACGTGAACGCTTATAACAGCGCTTATTCACTGGATGTAAGCAACCTGCCCTCAGGTGTATATGTACTCAACATCACTCTGCCGGAAGAAAAGATCGTGAAGAAGGTAGTGATCGAAAAATAATTGTTCACTCCGGAATAAAAAAGAAAGAGGCTGTATCAAAAGTTACCATTGGTTGTCATATTGAGCTTGTCGAAATATAACAATCAATGGCAATCAAATCTGTAAACATTTCGCTAAATCAATGTGACAGATTTGATTGCTTTTGATACAGTCTCTTTCTTTTAATGCCGTTCAACCTTACAGGTTTGCGATCTTTATTTCTTTGGGATATTTTACGGAGTAAGTGAATCGAACCTTCCTGCTTTCTCCCGGTTTCAGTGAAAGCTTCCAGGTGAGTACGCCGGTTTCTTCATTTACCAATGCATCCTTGCTGTCTTCCAGTTTTACTTCAATGTCTTTTACAATGCTGATAGGGTATTGATCTTTCAGTAACAGGTCCACATCGGTTATTTTATTATTCTTCACTGTTAATTCATACGTGAAGGTTTGCCGGGTAGTACTGCCGCTGGTTTTAGTGCTGGTGTATTCTTTAACAGCGCTCCGCTTAATGGCCACTCTTCTGTCTTTGCCGAGCGATAAATTCAACGTGTCTGCGGTACTGTTGGGATCTATCATCGATTTGCCGAGATAGGTATTGTCCATGATGATGTTGGCAACGCCGGGCAACAAATCAAGTTTTTGCCAATCGGTTATTTCGGCCAGCAGGTAAGCATCCTTGTCAAGTTTGGGCACTGAATAATTTTTCAGCGCTGCATTGATCTTTTCTTCTTTGATGGTTACACTGTGTACCTGCCCGTCACTTTCAATATTGTAAGGCAGGTCAATCTCGAAATTCGTATTGAGCTGGCTTTCACTCAGCGTTGTAAAGCGCTGCAGGGTAGAAGCGTCCACCGTTTGCACTGCCCCTGTCCGATCTTTTCGCATTGCAGTTGCGTAACCGGTAGTTACAATTTCTTCTTTCAGCGATTTATCATCCGATGCAAAAGACTGCAGGGTGTTGGAGAGGTAAAAATTATTGGTGGTATTGTTTTGTGCCTGTGCCAGCAATTTGGGTACATACTGTTGCAGGTACCAGGGCGTTAACAGCGGTGCTACGCCACCCCAGCTTGGGTTGGCGGTGCTTAAGGTAAGTTTGGTTTGTTTCCAGTCGATGCCGGTTGACTGGGTAATGGAAGCTTTGTACACCAGCCTGATCTCGTTGGTTTTTGAATTCACCCGTACATCATACAGGGGCGTAAAACCTGCTGTGTTGGTAAAGTAGCTGAAGGATACCGGTAACTCGCCACTCTTATTGCAGATAACCTGCAACGTTAGCTGGCCGTAGGATTTGGCGGGTTTAACAGGTTTGTTCTGTGCCTCATAGATCCTTGTTTGCAGGTCGCTGATCTTTTCGGTAAGTACTGCATTGTCTTCACCAAGTTTAAAAATAGTGGCCCTGGCTTTTTCGATCCTGGTATTGCCGGCATTGATCAGTTTAATGGCTTCATCGCTGCTAATGACCTTGCTGCTGCTTTCTTTCATTGCAATTTCTATCAGCCTGTTGGTATTGTCCAGCGTTTGGGTCTCAATTTCTATGATGTTGCTGATCCTGGCCTGTTCTTTCTGAATGAGTTTGATGCTGTCCTGCAATTTTTTTATCAATGGATTGATCACAACAGGAGCAGGCGGCGTGTAAACAGCGAACTGCTGCGAAAGCAAGGCTGCATTTTCGGGCAGGTTTATCTGCAAACTGTTCACATCGATATTGGTGCTGAGCTGGTTGATCACGATGATCTTTGTGCTGCTGTTGACAATCACTTTTGCGTTGTGGGTTAATTCAGCACCGTAACCAAAGTACACGGTTGCGGCAGACAATGCTGCATCTGCCCTCGCTGTATCCTGTGCAGCCAAACCAAGAGAGCCTGCTAATAAAATGATGATGGTAGTGGATAATCGTTTCATGAATTTTCATTTGTTTGGAGATAGATGAAAAAAGAAAAGCGATTACACAATACGCTGCAATAAAATTCCCGGTTGGATTGTTAAAAGAAAAATGATTAGCATTACTGCATGAAATATTTACTCAGTCAACAGCACACGGAGCGCTTGTTTTTTCGATTGATACAGGAAACTGATTATGCTGCATGGCTGCCATTTCACCAGCATCCATCCACTGCTTTACATTGGGTATCGCCAAAAGAAACGCCGGAAACAGCCTGTAGTAAATGGTATGATAAACAGTTTGGCCGATATCAAAACAACCTTGGCGGAATGAATGCATTGATCGAAAAACAAAGCGGTCGCCTGGTTGGGCATTGCGGTCTGCTTGTACAAAGGGTGGATGAAAAAGAAGAATTGGAGATCGCTTATTCTTTATTGCCCGCATACTGGAATAAAGGTTATGCTACAGAAGCAGCCATTAAATGCAGGGATTTTGCTTTTGAAAATAATTTTGCCACTTCATTGATATCCATCATCAGCATCACCAATATTCCCTCAGAAAAAGTTGCATTAAAAGTTGGGATGATAAAGGATAAAGAAACGGTTTACAATGGTAACAGGGTGAATATCTTCAGGCTGTATAGTCCACTCATGAAATGAAGATGCAATAATATTATCGTCATCCGGGTTAACAAAAGATGCAGGAATGAATCAGTAATTCAGCCCTGCATCACCTGGTTTTATTTCTTCAAAATTTTAATTTCTACCCTGCGGTTGTTTTTTCTTTCCTCCTCTGTTTTTTCAGGGTATGGTGTTAACGGTTGCTGGTGACCAAAACCTTTGTACTTCAGCCTTGCAGATGCAATGCCGTTTTTCGAAAGATACAGGCAGATCTCCCTTGCCCTGTTCTCTGATAAATTCACCGTTCGGGTGCCGATGTCAAATCCATCTGCATCGCCTTCCTGGCAACAGATATGACCTTCTACGGCGATCTCAAGCGATGGATTCTTCTTCATCACTTCGGCAAGTTCCAGCAGCACGGGGAATGATTCGGGAATGATCACATGCGTGCCGCCATAAAAATTCATGTTCTTCAAAACGATGTTGGTGCCGGCTTTTGTCTGCGTATCAGCGATCGCCTGTTCCAGGCTTTTCCCGGTGATGGCAACAGATTTTTCAATGGTGCTGTCAGCTGCCACATCTTCTTCTCCCTCCACCAAAATTTCTACCCGGCGGTTGAGGTACATTTCTGTTTCGCCATGGTTGCGGTTAAGCGGACGGCGTTTTCCAAAGCCCTTTTCTTCAACAATATCTGTTGCAATAAATCCTTTACTCACCAGGTAATTTTTTACAGCATGGGTTCTTTTTAAAGAAAGGGCATCATTATATTCATAGCCTGCCATGATATCTGTATGGCCGTACAATTTCACCTTGATGTTTTTGCCATGGGCGTTGATAAAGCTGTCAAGGCTTGCAGTGGCATCTGCAGTTAAATTGAATTTGTCCAGGTCGAAGTGAACAGCAAATGATCTTGTTTGTGCATTACTAACTGTTACGAACAGTAGCAAAAGAGGCAGCATTAATTTTTTCATACATGTTTGTTTAATGTATAAACTGCAGGGCAGAATCAAAAGGTTGGGTAAGGTACTGAAATGTATACAGTAACCTTGTTAGCAATAGTTTAAAACGCAACGCCTGGAAGTGGCAGGAAAAAGAGTTCGAACCTGGAGATGATCATTCAATGCGTTAGACTCATGCAGGATTTGTTTTATATCTATTGCTACGCCCTGTCATAGCGGGTTGTCTTCTCCCTTTATTTGACAAATGAGCTTATCAGCGCCTGCCAGGCTCCCGTTTGTCCCAAAAATGAATCCCTGATAATTCCTCCGCAGGCCTTATCTTTGCGCCCGTTTAAAAATTATGATAAGTGTAAATAATGTTACCCTCGCCTTTGGCAAAAGGGTACTCTTCGACGAAGTAAATATCAACTTTACAAAAGGAAATTGCTATGGCGTCATCGGTGCCAACGGTGCCGGTAAGTCTACCTTTTTAAAGATACTCAGTGGCGAAATTGAACCCAACAAGGGAACCGTTTCTATCAGTCCTGGTGAGCGTTTGGCTACCCTGAACCAGAACCACTTTGCATTTGACGACGTAAGCGTACTGCACACCGTAATGATGGGCCACAGTAAAATGTGGAAACTCATGCAGGAAAAAGATGCCATCTACATGAAGGAAGATTTTACCGAAGCTGACGGTATCAAGGCGGGTGAAATGGAACATGATTTTGGCGAAATGGGTGGTTATACTGCAGAAAGCGATGCGGCACAGTTGCTGAATGAGCTGGGTGTTAAAGAAGAAATGCACCAGCAACTGATGAAAGACATTGCAGCCAATATAAAAGTAAGGGTGCTGTTGGCACAGGCATTATTCGGCAGCCCGGATATCCTGCTGCTGGATGAACCTACCAATAACCTGGATGTGGAAACCATTAGCTGGCTCGAAAACTTTTTGGCCGATTATGAAA
>DDEU01000065.1:0-792 GCA_002336815.1 Chitinophagaceae bacterium UBA1946
AGCAGCCATGAAAAACATACATAAAATATATTTGTCAGCATTTGTAATGCTTTTGTTTGTGCTCGCAGGTTGTGAATCATTCCTGGATAAAGAGCCCCAGGGTGCACTAACCCAAACCACTTTCCCCACTTCGGCATCCGATGCCTTGCTTGCAGTAAATGCAACTTACGGAACCATGCTTGATGTAAGTTTCCATTCAGGCACATTTCCTATCCTCGATATCATGTCCGACGATGCGCGCAAGGGAAGTAATCCAACCGACCAGTCGGCCGAAATTGGTCCTTACGATAATTTTACCTTTACCAAAACCGGTAATGAACTTAAATCGTGGTGGGCAACGCTCTACATGGGTATTAAAAGAGCCAATGTAGTGATTGAAAAAGTACCGGCCATTGATATGGATGCCACTTTGCGCAACCGGTATATTGCTGAAGCCAAATTTTTACGTGCACTTTTCTATTTCGACCTGGTACGTGCCTGGGGAGATGTTCCGTTGATACTCACCACTAATCCGGACAATAACCTGGTAAGGACACCCAAAGCCGATATTTACAAACAGATAAAAGAAGACCTGCTGTCAGCTATAAGCGGGTTGGACGAAAGAAATGCACAGCCGACAGCAGAGCTTGGGAGAGCTACCAAAGGTTCGGCAAAGGCGTTGTTGGCAAAGGTTTATCTGTTTGATGGCGATTTTGTTAATGCCGAAAAATATGCACTGGAAGTGATCAATTCAACACAATATGGATTGGAACCCCTGTTTATAAATGCCAGCAGTGTAGATGGCGAGCATGG
>DDEU01000065.1:818-3231 GCA_002336815.1 Chitinophagaceae bacterium UBA1946
GACCTGGGTGATGTAATTGACGGCGTTATTATTGCCGGCGATGGTACTACGCCGGATATTACCCGCGACAATGCCGGCAATATCCTGGAAACAGAATGCTACAACCGCAAAGTATGGACACCGGGCAATAATGTTGCCACGCANNTTTGGCCATAACAGGAGGATAATCAGGTATGCCGATGTGCTGCTGATTGCGGCTGAGGCATTGAACGAAAACAATAAACCGGCCGATGCGTTAGTATACCTCAATAAAGTAAGGGAACGTGCACGCCAGGGCAACAATGCTATTTTGCCCGATATTACAACCACAGAAAAAAATGCATTACGCAATTCAATTCTCAACGAGAGGCGCCACGAACTGGCAATGGAAGGTCACAGGTTCTGGGACCTGGTGCGTACCAATAAAGCTGCTGAAGTTTTAGGTCCATTAGGTTTTGTGACAGGCAAAAATGAACTCCTGCCAATACCTCAAAGTGAAATTGATATATCACAAGGTTCATTAAAACAAAATCCAAATTGGTAAATTACAGTTTAATTAAATTTTCACCCTTAAATCAACCAAACTATGAAAAACAAATTAATGTATGTGAGCACAATTCTCCTGGCTGGTGTGTTACTGCTGGGAAACAACGGATGTAAAAAAGACGACCCAACAGCACTTTCGCTCGTAGCACTAAAAGCTGGAAGTGTTGATCTGAACGGAGCTACAGCAGCTACCACTGTTCCAACCAATCCTACCATTGTAGCCGAATTTACCACCGATGTTGATCCGGCAACGGCTACCAGCGCCAATATTACAATGATCAGAGACTATGATAATGCAAATGTTGCAATAACAATTACAACCGCTGGCAACAAAATTACGATTATACCTACCGAAGCATTGGCCAGTGGCGCATTATTCAAACTCAATTTCAGCGCAGGGCTCAAATCAACCGAAGGTCAGTTCCTTACAGCTACCAGCAGGAATTTCACCACCATCGGCACCTTTGCTCCTTCGGGAATGGCCGCATACTGGAATTTCGAGGACAACGCGATTAACCAGGTAACCAATACCGATGCAAGCGCAAAAATTGATATCACTTACACTGCATCGCGCAATGCTGCAGCCGGTAAGGCAGCCACATTTAACGGAACAACCAGTATTATCGAAATCCCGAATGGCAGTTCATTAATCAACGGAGCAAATTTCACCATCAGTTTTTGGGTTAAAGCAGCCTCAGCCGGACAGGTAGATGGCGGTGGTAATCCCAAAGGTCACTTTGTACTTGGATTAGGCGCTTATTATGGAATTCAGTTCGAAATGTTTGGTTCATATACCGGTGCAAAATTTGCAATCCGTTACGAACTTGCTGATGGAACTACCGCTTCGGAAGATATGTGGTTCCCAAGTCTGGCAACCGACAAAAACAATGGCGGATGGCAGGGATGGGATTATGCCAAGTCGCTCACTGACGCTGAAATGACAGCCATGCTGAAGGACAAATGGCTCAATGTTGTTTACACTTACAACGGCACTGAAAAACAAGGCACACTGTATTATAATGGCGTAAAGATGAAAAGCTTCGACTTTGATCTTTGGCCGGCAGGCGACGCTAAACTTGGCGTTAAGGGGTTGAAATACGGTGGAGTAACACCCGACGTAGCTGATGAACTCGCTTTAGGATTTGTTCAATCCAGGGCAGGTACAATGTGGGATGCAGAACCATGGGGTGGTTATGATTTCCCAACCGCCAACCACTTCCGCGGACAATTAGACGATTTGCGTTTCTATCACAAAGCGTTAACTGCTGCTGAAATTGATCTGATGTACAAATCTGAAAAACCTTAATGACGGTTAGTTGGTAGTACAAGGGAGGGCATTGGGATTTCCTGATCCCTCCTTTTTTTTAAACCTTAATAAAAAGACAATATGAAGACCAGGATTATTTTTTACGCAATAGTTGCTGTATTGGTTTCTGTAACCATTGCATGCAAAAAAGATAATCCTGTTGCAACGGGTACCCTGCAAATTACCACATGCACTGCCGGGGATGTAACGCTTAAATACCCCGACATTTCGACCGGGATAGCGAATGATGCCGATATATCGATAACATTCTCATCATCCGTTGATACCAACACAGCCAAAAACAGTATCAGCTTAAAACGCCCTGACAATACGTTGGTTCCGGCTATAATATCATTTAAAAACAACATGACTACCCTGCGGGTAAACCCTGCGGATGTACTGGCAAATCTTACCAATTATAAGCTATCGATATCATCAGCACTTAAAGGCACCAAAGGAGAAACGTTTGCCGGTATTGAACATACTTTTACGACCACAAATGGTGCGTTGATCATTAAAACAATCACCAGTAATAACCAAAACTTCATGCCTCCTGCCAAAGGCAAAAACATAAAACTGAAT
>DDEU01000048.1 GCA_002336815.1 Chitinophagaceae bacterium UBA1946
ACAACCAGTGGTGGACAGATGAGTGGTACCAGTTTGGTGCCGAAACCACCACGGGCCTGAATTATATTTTAGCAGTAGATGAGTCTTCTTACGATCCTAAAACCAACTGGGGTAACAAAAGTGGCGAAGGCATGGGCACATTTCATCCCATCTCCTGGTATCACGATTATGATGGCGGGCGCTCTTTTTATACTGCCCTTGGTCACATGCCTGCAGTGTATAATGAGCCGGCATTTTTGAATCATATTTATGCTGGTATTCTGTGGGCCGCAACCGGTAAAAAATAAGAGCCTGGTCGTTGTTTATCCATTGCGTTTTCATTTATCAACAACTAACCTTGGTTACCGGAATGTATTAAATAAATAATATCTCCATTACTAAACCACTACCTTTACGTGTGCAATGGCAAAAGCCAGGGCGCATCCTCATGACCTTTAAATCTCTTTCCCTTGTTGCATTCGCACTAGCAGTTGCCGGTGTTTTTTACCTGGCCACTAAAGAATATATATTCAGCACTAACATTTTCACCATTATCATCCAGGTACTATCTGCTGTCCTTATGATCTGGGCAAGGTTGACCTTAGGCGTTAGAAGTTTTCATGCTGCTGCTGATGCAACAAAAGGCGACCTGGTAGTCAATGGCCCGTTCCGCTGGATCAGGCATCCTATCTATGCTTCGCTGATCTTTTTCTTTGCAGCCTCGCTGATTGCTTTTCCTTTTACGGATGTTTTTATTGCATTGCTGGTGATTGTTGCCGACCTTTTTACCAGGATGCTGCTGGAGGAAAAATCATTGCGAAAAACCTATAAAGAGCAGTATGAAAACTATTCAGGGAGAACAAAAAGAATTATTCCTTTTGTTTTTTGATGATTGATTTTCCCTGTGTTTCTGCTGCCAAAAAAAAAGCTTGTCATAAATCTCAATCATATGAACCAGCCTGTAATTTCAACACCACCATTCCTCGTAAAATTAATGCAGTGTTTACTGGTTGCTTTTGCAGCCTGGAATATTTACCACTCTGTAATTATGCTGTGGGTGGCTTACCGGTTTAAAGACACACAGGTTCCTTTTGTAATGGGACTGATTGGTATTGCTTTGTTTTTTACCGGTTTATTGTTTGCATTGTTATATCCCATTGCCTGGCAGTTAAAGGAGAAAAAAGGGATGCTCCATAACAATTTTCAGCAGGCCCTCTTCCAAACCATCATCCGGTATTGGTTAGCCCTGATGATCTCCATCTACGCTTTCGCAAAAATTCTTGGAACACAGTTTTCCCCTGAACTGTTGAGTAATGATTCGCTGGCTAAAGATCTTTCGGGCTTTGATCTAACCTGGTTTTATTTTGCTCACTCTTATACTTTTTCCTTAATCATCGCACTGGTACAATTGGCCGGGGCGATACTGCTTCTTTTCCGCAGAACTGTTTTTGCAGGCTTGTTGATCTTATTGCCGGTGATGCTGAACATCGTGCTGATCAATATTTTTTATACACTCACCACGGAGGCTGAACTCAACGCAGTGTTTTACCTGTTGGGATTATTGACACTGCTATTTAACTATTGGAAAGATTTGAAAGATTTTTTTTCAAGAACATCCGGCAGTATATCAGCATTCGCTGCCGGCAACCTGTTTAAATATGCTGTCCGGGCAGGCCTGTTAGTTTTTTCTTTTTCCTATATCACTTACCTCTCACACATTAAAGAGCCGGGATCGGCATTTGAAGGCAAATGGAAAGTGGTAAAATTTATAAAAGGAACAGATACGCTGCAGTCAAACGCCTGGCTTACCGATTCAACAGCATGGAAGTATATTTATATTCAAAAAAGGGGTGTGGTCATCATGAACCCGAATCCATATGTAGTAGATAAAATCAGGGCTCAAAAAGGGAAGTATGAATACGATGCGCCCTCCCATTCGTTGCATATTTATCTGGGTAAGGATATCAAAACAGGAGACCATTACGATTTTGAAATAGCTGCAGCAGATGCTGATCACATGGAATGGACAGGAGATCATTTTGGTAAGCATCTCCGGTTAAGTTTAGCTGCAGAAAGCAAATAAGAGTCGCAAGTAGTATCGCAGTTCCTCGTTATAGGATCCAGTTGCTGTCATATCAACCAGGTACCTTACACCGGTCCATTTATTTGATCTGTTCCATCTCTCAACAAAGTTCCTCCGGCAGGAATTTCAGTGCCGTGATTCTCAGGAATCAATTTTTAGATACGCTGCTTTCGGAAGAGGGAGCGGTATATCGGTATCACCAGTTTTTTGTTCAAAAAGTATTTTAAGAAGTAAAAAATGATAAAATAATATTGCTTTTGTAAGCAGCATTTCCCCTTTCGTTTGCCTTTGTTATTGCAATCTTTCTCTATCTGTTCTTTTACTATAGTTATTTGTAATTAGTAAGAGATAAAATAGTACTACAATCTTACCCACTTGCTACTTTAATTTTACACATCCAAACTAAAACGAATTGCTATGTTAAAATTTAAACGGAGTGCTACGCTCTTATTGATGTTTGTGCTGGGTATTGGACTACTGAATGCCCAGGATGTTACCAAATTAATTTCAGGTTCGGTGCAGGATGAAAAAGGAAATCCATTACAGGGTGCTTCTATTTCCATCAAAAATGTACGGAATTCTACCGTTGCTACGGATGCCAATGGCAACTTCGCCATCCGGCTTCCACTCAACCAGAATTCCATTGTCGTTACCTATGTTGGTATGAAACCATTGGATGTTTCTGTTGAAGGAAAGACAACTATTGCCGTGGTGTTAAAAGGTGCTGATTCAAAACTCGGCGAAGTGGTTGTTGTGGGGTACGGCACCCGCAGAAGATCGGATGTTACCACATCCATCTCTTCTATCTCAGAAAAAGACATCAAAAATCTTCCTGTTGCCGGGGTTGACCAGGCGATCCAGGGAAAAGTGGCCGGTGTAACGGTAACGAATAATACAGGACAGCCCGGTGGCGGTGTGAGTGTTCGTGTTCGTGGTATCACTTCCGTTAATGGTAATGAACCGTTGTATGTGATAGATGGCGTTCCAATTGCTGCACAATCAAGCAGCCTCGAACAGAATTACCTGGGAGGTGGCAGCGGACAAACTTCGCAGAGTGTGATGGCCACCCTTAATCCCAATGATATTGCTTCTATTGATATTTTAAAAGATGCTTCGGCGCAGGCGATCTATGGTTCAAGAGCTGCCAACGGGGTAGTGCTGATCAATACCAAACGCGGCAAAGCAGGCGAAGGAAAAATATCGTATGATGTTTCTTACAGTTTCCAGAAGATACCGAAAAAATTATCGGTGATGAACCTGCAGCAGTTTGCTTTGTATCAGAATTCACTGATCAAAGACATCAATGCGGTTACCGGCGGGGCACAGGATACCATCGGTGAATTCAGGAATCCATCGCTGCTGGGAAAAGGTACCGACTGGCAGGATGAGATCTACCAAACAGGTCATATACAAAGCCATCAACTGGCATTCTCCGGCGGACAGGGCAAAACCAATTATTATTTTTCCGGTGGATACTTTGATCAGCTCGGTACTTTGATCGAAACAAAATTCAGGCGCTACACATTGCGGATGAATATTGACCACCAGGTAAAAAGCTGGCTGAAAGCGGGTGTGAGTGGAAACTTATCCAGGAGCAACCAGAAAGTGGGATTGTCGGATGGCTTTGATGCCGTAACAAGTACTGTTTTGTATAACAGTCCTGCTGCACCGGTAAAAGATGTGTATGGTAATTTCATTACGCAAACGATCATTGGCGGCAGCCAGTTTGGCAATCCAAGCAACCCTGTGGCCATCGCTTCCTTGAGAGATGTAAGAGCCGTTAGTACAAAAGCATTTGGTGCATTGTACGCCGAGATCGAATTCATCAAAGGGCTTACATTAAGAAACGAAGTGAACTATGATTTTAATCTTGGTGTGAACAAAGCCTACCAGCCATTCGTTGCCAATCCCGATCCGCAGCAGAACGCCGTGATCAATATCAGCAAGATCAGGGAAGAACGCAACAACAGCATTTACTATGCAGTAAAAAATTATTTGAACTACAATACCAACTTCAACAAACATGCAGTGTTTGCAACACTTGGTCATGAAGTACAGTATTCTGAATATGATTACGTAAATGCCAGCAGGGAAAACCTGCAGCTCAACCTGCCTTCTCTTGCAACAGGTGCCAGCGGAAATAATTCAAACGAAACAATTGGTGCAGGCAATGGCAAGTGGAGCATGGAATCTTATTTTGCAAGGCTTAACTATACTTACAATAATAAATATGCCATCAGTGCTTCCGTACGCCGTGATGGTTCTTCAAGTTTCGGACCTGATAAACGCTGGGGAGTTTTCCCGGCTGTGTCTGCATCATGGACCATTACCAATGAATCTTTTGCGCAAAGTTTAAAAGGCCTCAGTTACCTTAAATTAAGAGTGGGTGCCGGTTCTGTGGGCAATCAAAGTGTATCTGGCAACAATGCCTATATCTCCAACATCGCAGCGCCTACTACAGGGCCATTTGGTCCGGGTAGTCTTCCTGCCAATGTTGCCAATCCAAAACTCGGATGGGAATCTGTAAAAACTTACAATGCAGGTATCGATGCAACCATATTGAATAAGAAAGTAGAGATTTCAGTTGACGTGTACAAAAAAGTAACCACACAAATGTTGCTGTCTACGCAACTCGGTGCATTCTCCGGCCTGGGTACTAACTGGAATGATATTCAAACGCCCATCGCCAATGATGGCCAGATGACCAACAAGGGTATTGATATCAGCATCACTACCTACAATGTTCAAAACAGCCATCTTACCTGGAGAACCAATGTGGTATTCAGTCATTATAAAAACAAACTCGACTACCTCAATACTCCGGACGCTACCTTGAAAGGAACTTTTGATGAGTATGGAGACAACCCGCTTGTAACCTTGTCGCAACAGGGCTTGCCGGTAGGTTCTTTTTATGGATATGTAACGGATGGTTTGTTCCGTGATATTAAAGAACTCAACAATGGAATGGACTGGGGATTGCCGGTGCAGGCTGATAAACAATGGCTGGGCGATGTACGTTATAAAGACCTGAACGGCGATGGAAAGATCGATGATAAGGATGTAACGGTGATCGGTAACCCCAATCCAAAATTTACTTATGGCATGACGAATACTGTTAATTACAGGGGATTTGATCTTTCCGTATTTGTGTATGGAAGTTATGGTGCACAGATATTCAATTATTCCCGCCGCCAGACAGAGGGGTTGAAGAACCAGTACAACAACCAGTTGACCACTGTGCTTGACCGATACAGTTCTGATAATCCAAACGGTTCTTTACCAAGGTACAACCAATGGCACAATAATAATTTCAGGATATCTGACCGTTTTATTGAGAGTGGTTCTTTCCTGCGGATACAGAATATTTCACTGGGTTATAATTTGCCAAAGCAACTGATCGCAAAAGCAAAATTGACCAACTTCAAATTGTATGCTTCTGTTCAAAACCTGCACACATTTACAAAATATACCGGATACGATCCTGAACTGGGCGCTTACAACAGCAGGGTAACGTTGATGAATATTGATAACGGGCATTATCCAAACCCAAGATCATTTACCATCGGTGCAAACATTGAATTCTAAATTTAAAAATCAACTGATCATGAAACTTAAATATATATTACTTGCAGGCACTTTGATCATCAGTGGCGTGTCGTGCAAAAAAACATTTTTAGATCATCCTTCTACTTCCAATGCTACGCTGGATGTGTATTACAACAATGCCGAACAGGTGAATGGTGCAACAGGTTTACTGTACAACCAGCCCTGGGGCGATTGGTTCGATAAAGCATTTTCATCCGTAGGAGATGTATTGGGTGGAACTGTTACGGGCGCTGCCGGTAATGATCAATACAATTCGTTTTACAATTTTAATATCCAGAGCACCGATGGTTTGATCGGTCTCACCTGGAAAGCCTGTTACAAAGCTGCTGGCCAGGCTTCGGTGTTGATACAGTCTTTCGAAACAAAAAAATCGCAGGTAAGCGATCCTTCTTACCTCACGCTGGGCATTGCAGAAGCAAGGTTCATCCGTGGCTTCGCTTATTTTTATATCGGCCGCACTTTTGGTGATGCGCCGATCGTAAATGACCCGGTAGCTTTAACAGAACCCGGTAAATACCTGGTGCCAAAATACCTGCAAAAAGATGTGTTGCGTTTTGCACTCGAAGACCTGCAGTTTGCAGAAGCCAACCTGCCCGCTGTGGCTTACCAGCCCGGCCGTGTTACAAAATATGCTGCCAAAGGCATGATGGCAAAAGTGTACCTCTACCTAAAGGATTATGACAATGCCAAGTTAAAAGCAAAAGAAGTGATCGACTATGCTTCCGGAAGCGGTGTGATAGGATTGTATGAAGACTATAAAAAAATGTTCACTTCCTCTGCAGCCAATAATAATAAAGAATCATTGTTCTCTCTTCAATGGCTAACATCGCTTGGATGGAATGGGGGTAACAGGTTTCAATTGTATGTAGGTCCACAGCCGTTGCTGGCACCTGCACCTACAAGTGGCGCCGGGTACTCTGCTATTGTTCCTTCCATCGATCTGCTGGATCCCGTTACCGGTTATACTCCCGGTGATAACCGTCGCCAGTGGTCTGTAATGGAACAGGGCTTTCACAACCCCGAATGGAAGAATGCCAGTTTCCCTGATGGATTTACTTATGATACTACCGGCAACACTACCGACAATTTTCATATCCGTACAGGAACCCGTTCGAGCATCATGAAATATGTGGTTGGTCCTAACAGGGCCGGTGAGCCGGTTAACAGTAGTTCGCACAGCCAGATCGGCACCTATATTCTGCGTTACGCAGATGTGCTGCTGATCTATGCAGAAGCAGTATTGGGCGGAACAGGTTCTACCAGCAATGCAGATGCAGTGTCGGCTTACAACGCTGTACATACAAGGGCAGGGCTTGATCCTGTGGCAGGTTTTTCAATGGATGACATACTCCACGAACGCAAAGTTGAATTTGCCTTTGAGGGTGATTATTGGTTCGATATTCAACGCCAGGGTTTTGATAAGGCCAAAGCAATGATCGAAGCACAGGAAAGAGGTACATATGATTTTAATAAACGCCTCACCAGTTTCAAGGCTACCATCACATCTGCCTCACAGTTATACCTGCCCATACCGCAGGCAGAAACGGTGATCGATCCATTGCTGCTGCAACCAGCGGTACCTTACTATTAATCATTCAAACAATTTTAAGATCGTATAAATTTTAAAACAATGAAAAAAATTAGCAGATCATTCATTATAGCGGGCATCTTACTGATGGGCCTATCCATCTTCGTGTCCTGCACCAAAAAGGAAGTGATCACGCCAGCCTACCAGGTATCGCCTGCGCAGGGAGCCAGCAAGGCCGTGGTTACAATTACCGGTTCAGGCCTCAAAGACCTTCTCACCATCAGTTTCGACAACGGTAATGTGAAGGCATCTTTTAACCCGGTATTCAATACCGATGGAGCGATCATTTTCCGTGTGCCGGACGATGCGTTTCCCGGCGACCAGCATATTGTGTTCACTAACGCCAACGGCTACCAGTACAGCGTACCATTTAAAGTGCTTGGCCTGCCAACCATTATTAGTGTAGACAACTACAATTTTAAAGAAGGCACCACGCTTACCTTAACCGGTAAAAACCTCGATGATGTATCACTCGTGAAATTCACCGGATCGGATGAGGTTTGTGCCATCGTTTCAAAAACTGCCACCAGCCTGGTGATCAGCATGCCGGCAACTACAAAGTACCGCACCTATCTTGACATTACTAACCAGGCAGGAACGGTAACTACGCTGGAAGAATTTGTTAGTCTTACCAATAATTTTAATTTTTTCGATGATACTTATCAGAATGGTGAACAGGATGCTGCCTGGGGGGATGCAGGGTTTATTTCAACAACCGAATTCAAATCGGGTACCGCTTCTTATGGAAAAAATTATCAAAAGGGTAACTGGCACCAGATGGGTTTTGGCTGGAACAATATTTCCAACGATAACTACAAATACCTGAGTTTTTGGGTAAAAGGCGGTTCAGTAAATATTGATCTTTGGGTATGGACACAGCAATCACCCGGCAACAATGATCCATTTGCCAATGTCGGTCAGAAAATAACCGTACCGTCAAGTGTTTGGAGTTATTTTAAGATACCGGTTTCACAATTGAACCTCTGGGCAAACGGCCCGGCATTCAACCAGATTGGATGGCGGTTAAAAGGCCCGGATGCACAGGATGAAAAATTATACCTGGATGATGTGATGCTGGTAAAATGATCGCCGGTTTGTAAAAGAGAAAGATTGCCAAACACTTTATAATACTGCCATAAAAAAATTGTTATGAATAAAATAGTAAAAAAAATATTGCTGCTGATATTGCCGGTGCTTACTTCGCTTATCTTTTTTGCAGGCTGTAAGAAAGAGATTTCCAATCCTTCCCAGAGCCTGCCGCAGATCAAAGAGATATCTCCGGCCAGCGCCATTGTAAAAGCGCCAATTGTAATCAAAGGAACAAACCTGAAAAACGTTACTAAAGTTCAGTTCGGAACAAAAGTGGTGACTGATTTTAATCCTGCCGGCAATACAGATTCATCTGTAAATGTAACGGTGCCGGATAGCCTGCCATTGGGCGAAACCTTTGTACAGGTATATTTCAACGATGGTGCCGGCTATGCTGCTCACAAGTTTACCGTATTGCTCACGCCACCTGTTCCAAAAATAACTGCTGCTACACCATTGACCGGTCTGCCCGGGGATGTGATCACTGTTTCTGGTACCAACTTCTCATTGGTTAGATCAGTGAAATTTGCCGGGGTGAATGCGTCCTTTGCACCCGGTGCGGATACCAATACCGAAATGAAAGTGACTGTGCCCTGGGCTGCCATTGGCGGAAACCAGTTTATGGTGCTTACCAATCCCAACGGTGCAGACAGTATTGCTTTTACAGTTGATCTGAGACCTGTTATTACGTCTTTTTTACCCGGCTCAGTAACTGCCGGCGACCTGGTTACGGTAAAGGGTTACCGGTTTAACGGTGCCAGTGCGGTTAAACTGGGTACAACTGCGGTTACCTATACCGTAGTGAACGATTCTACGCTCACACTAACGGTGCCGGCTGGGGCCTTGTCCGGAAATATCACCATCGTTACTCCCAATGGCACAGGTGTGAGTACCAACGCTGTCACCGTACTGGTTGCAGGAATTGCCTTCCCTATTTGGGATGAAGGCCTTTCTTCCAACTGGAATGGCTGGATCGGTGGTGGATGGGGCGGAGCCACACCTGCTTATGACCAGGCAAATACTACACCGGTAAGATCGGGTGTTAAATCACTCAGGATAAATTACAGCGGTCAGTGGGGTGTTCCCTTCCAGTTAGGAGGCGCTACCATTCCATTGGGTGCTTATACAACATTAAAATTGTCTGTTTATGGTGGATCAGGCAGTACCGGCAAAAAAATAAATATCGGGTTCAATGCGCAGGATGGAAAAACGATCGATCTTGTAGAAGGGGCATGGACGGATTTTACCATTCCTTTGTCTGACATTTCACCGGCAACAACGCTTACTGATCTTTGGATCAAGGAATACAGTAATGTAACGGGTGTGGCTGATTACACTGTCTACATCGATGATCTCGGACTAAATTAATAATTACCCACTATTTCAGTCAGCAGGCCATTGGTTTACCGATCAGCAAACATGATCTGTAGATCAACGGCCTGTTTGCATAAAATTCATTTGAAAAGAACTGCAGCATTCAGCATTGCTGCCACCAAATATGAAAGCGATCTGCATCAACAACCTGTTGCTTCCCCTGGGAATAACAGCAACCTTCTTTTTGTTTGCCTGTAAAAAAAGCGATCCCCATCCAACACCGCCGGTTGTAATAACGCCAACGGATACCCTGCCTGTTGACCCGGCTGTTCAAAACACCATGGGCTTTTTCATGGACCGCTGGCAGGCAAAAAATTTTACCAGTCCTTCAGCCAGCATACAGCAACCGTTAACAGCCAATGCTGCAACAGTGATGGTAACAGTGAACACAGGATCTGTACTCACGAAAATAGCGCCCAATTATTTTGGCAACAACTCCAATCTCTGGTGTGGACAGTTGAACAGCCAGACTGCTTTGATGAATCACCTGGTGAATTTCAAACCCGGCATCATACGTGGGCCGGCCGGTAGTGTAAGCGATGTGTTTTTCTTTAACGCCAATAATAATGCAGCGCCTCCTGATGCACCAGCCACGCTCCTCAAATCGGATGGTACAGCTATCGCTGCCGGTTACTGGTATGGAAAGAATAATGAAAGCTGGACCTATAGCATCGACGGCTATTACAACATGCTGCAGCAAACGCACAGCGTTGGCCTGCTCACCGTAAATTACGGGTATGCCCGTTATGGCACAGGGCCTGATCCCGTTGCAGCGGCTGCTCATTTGGCTGCAGACTGGGTTCGCTACGATGCCGGAAGAACAACTTACTGGGAAGTAGGGAATGAATGTTTTGGAGACTGGGAAGCCGGCTATCGCATCAATACCGCTACTAACCATGACGGACAACCTGAAATTATTACCGGCGCTTTGTACGGCAGGCATTTTAAAGTATTTGCAGATAGTATGAGAAAAGCCGCTCTCGAAACCGGTGTTCCGATAAAGATCGCAGCAGTGTTGTATGATAGTGAGCCACAGGCCTGGAACAGCAGCACCATCAAAACATGGAACAGCGGGTATTTTGCTGAGGCTGGTAACACGGCTGACTACTATGCTGTACATAATTATTTCACGCCTTACCAGGAAAATTCTACCAGAGCCACCATTTTTAATTCTGCTGCTACCATACCTGCTGTTGTGAAAAATTACGTGACGGCTGGTATTACCGCTGCCGGGTTGCAGGTAAAGCCGATCGCTATGACGGAATGGAATCTTTTCTGCTCAGGCAGCAAACAGAATGTTTCGGCAGTTGCCGGGATACATGCAGTATTAACCATGGCAGAGTTTTTAAAAAATGGTTTTGGTGCTGCAGTAAGATGGGACCTTGCCAACCGTTGGGATAACGGTGATGATCACGGCATGTTCAGTTACGGTGATGAACCCGGCGTAGCTGCCTGGAGTCCACGGCCGGCTTTCTATTACCTCTACTATTTTCAACAGTGTGCCGGTGATCGCCTGCTGTCATCCACGGTTACAGGCAGCACAGACATAGTAAGCATCGCTACTTCTTTTTCCAGCGGGCAAAAAGGCATCGTGCTGGTAAATAAGGGAACCACCAGCAAAACCGTTACCATCGATTTTAAATATTTTACCCCAGGAGCCAAATTTTATTATTACACACTTAAGCCTGGTGCTGATAATGGTGATTTTTCGGGATCCGTGATTGTAAACGGTAACGGCCCTGCCAATAACCTGCCCGGAGGACCGGTTGCCAATTATTCTTCCATTAGCATGTATGCAACGGCTGCAGCGGGTGGCGTTAAAGTTGATCTGCCTGCCGGTGCGGTGATATTTATGGTGGTTGATAAAAAGTGAGTCGTGACAAGTATTGATGAAACATCATTCATGTGGTTCACTTAAGAAAATTAAAATTGGGCTGCGAAATAGTATACACATGCGCCCACTCTTACCAGTAATTTAGTTAGCCACATTTTTTGCTTCGGTTCCTCCATCGGCATGATTAAAAAAAATGCGTAGCTTCCCGAATGCTTTCGGGAGAAGGTAATCGCTGGTGGCCTGGGCTGAATAGCGGAAGTCGTGGCCCTTTTCAGTTCCTTTTTGGGCAAGCAAGAAAGAATGAAATAACTTTATTAAAATTTGAATAGATTTTTTTTGCAGATGATTCAAACGCCTGACACGTTTAATAACATAAACTCATCAGGCCGTTGAGGCCATAAACCTGTTGTATGAAAAATTTCCTGGATGAGCATTTCCTGTTAAACAATAAAACCGCTCAACTGCTTTATCACGATTTTGCCAGCCAGATGCCGGTGATTGACTATCACAATCACCTGCCGCCGCAACAGGTAGCAGGCGATATCAATTTTGAAAATCTTACACAGGCTTGGTTGTATGGCGATCATTATAAGTGGAGGGCCATGCGGACGAATGGGATACACGAAGGCTATTGCACGGGCAACAAACCCGACCAGGAAAAATTTGAGCAATGGGCAGCGACTGTTCCTTATACCTTAAGAAATCCACTCTATCACTGGACGCATTTGGAATTACAACGCTACTTTAATATTGATGCAATTTTATCTCCGCAAACAGCAGGCGAAATATATGAGGAAGCTTCCGCAAAATTAAGAACCAAAGAGTTTTCTGTCCGCAATCTATTACGCAGGATGAAAGTAGAAACGCTTTGCACAACGGACGATCCTGTTGATACACTGGAACATCACCAGCAGGTAAAAAACGATGGATTTGAAATAAAGATGCTGCCCACTTTCCGGCCAGACAAAGCAATGAATGTGGATGATGTGCCGGCCTTCAACGACTATATTACATCTCTGGAGGCCGTTTCAGGGATATCCGTCAGCAGTTATTCCGATTATTTAAGTGCGTTAAAAAAACGTCATGATTTTTTTGCAGCGATGGGTTGCGTTGTTTCTGACCACGGTCTTGAAATGATCTATGCAGCCGAATATACGGATGCCGGGATCAAAAATATTTTTGAAAAGTTACGCACTGGTAAGTCATTGAGCCTTGACGAAAACCTGGAGTTCAGATCAGCGATGCTGATCGAATTTGCCCGGTGGGATCATGAAAAGAACTGGGTGCAGCAATTTCATTTGGGAGCAATGCGCAATAACAATCATCGCATGATGCAATCATTGGGTGCGGATACCGGCTGGGATTCGATCGGTGATTTTTCACAGGGAAAGGCACTGGCAAAGTTTTTAAGTAAACTTGATAGCACTGATCAATTAGCGAAAACGATCCTTTACAATCTCAATCCTGCAGACAATGAACTGATGGCGACCATGGCCGGTAATTTTAATGATGGTTCTGTAGCCGGCAAGATCCAGTTTGGTTCAGGCTGGTGGTTCCTCGATCAAAAAGATGGTATGGTGAAACAACTGAATGCCCTGTCAAATATGGGTTTGATCAGCCGGTTCATTGGTATGCTGACAGACAGCCGGAGTTTTTTAAGCTACCCCCGGCATGAATATTTCCGGAGGATATTGTGTAATCTTTTTGGAGAAGAAATTGAAAATGGTGAACTACCCAATGACATCGCATGGACCGGGAAGATGGTGCAGGACATCTGCTATCACAACGCAAAAAACTATTTCGGCTGGTGAAATATTCTTTTCAAAGTTGGTTGAAACGCTAATGCGGCCTGTTTACAAGTAAAGCCGCCGCCGCTTCATCAAGGAACCAATCTGCCGCCCCTTCTGAAAGATCGATCAATTGCGCCGGGTAACGCTCTATGTTTTTTTCTCCTTCCAGGATATTGAATACTGCCGGTGCTTTTGATTCTCCATACACAAGAAATGCCACCGCAGCAGATTCGTTGATCAATGGCGCCGTCATGGTAATGCGATAAGCATTTATCTCTTCAATATATACAGCGCTTACCAGCTTCTTCATTTCATACAATACTTTAGTATGCGGAAACAGGGAAGCAGTGTGTGCATTGTCGCCCAGGCCTAACAATACCAGGTCAAAACGGATCGGATCTTTGCCAAAATACCATTGAATTTTTTTTGCATAGTCAGCCGCTGCTTCATCAGGGCCCAAAGAAGTATTTATGTAGAATATCTTTGCTTTATCAATGTTCAATGGCTCAAACAGCGATTGCTTTGCCATCAATCCATTGTTGTCCTTGTCTGTAAATGGTACATTCCGTTCGTCGCCAAAGAAAAAGAATATCTTACTCCATGGTATTTTATCGCTGTATGCTGCTGAAGCCAGCAATTCATATAATTTTTTAGGAGAGTTGCCACCAGAAAGCACGACAGCGCATTTGCCATTGGTTTCAATCGCAGCATTTACGGTGTCAGCAAAAAAATCAGCAAGGCCTTTGATTGTTTCGTCAGCAGTTTTATAAATATGCAGTTCCATGATCTATTTTTTTCCGTTCACAGGTAAATTGGTCCAGTGAAAACCATCTGCGGCGATCAGCGCTTCGGCCAGTTCCGGTCCCCACGAATCTGCAGCGTAGTTGGGAAAGTTCAGCGATGGTTTATTTTCCCAGGCAGTGATCACGGGCATCAATAATTCCCAGGCAGCTTCTACCTGGTCGCCACGCATAAACAGTGTTTGATCGCCCTGCATCACATCAAGCAGCAATGTTTCATAGGCTTCGGGTGTATAGCTGGAGTAAGTGGTTTTATAATCAAATACCATTTCAACCGTATTGAGCAACATGTCAAGTCCGGGTCGTTTACCCTGCAACTGTAAGCGTATACTCATCTCCGGCTGTATGCTGATGATAAGCCTGTTTTGCTGCCAGCTGTCGATCGCTTCCGCCGGAAAAATAAAATGTGGCTGGTCTTTGAACTGGATACTGATGATGGATGCAGATTGGTGCAAACGCTTGCCTGTTCTTACATAAAAGGGTACGCCTTCCCAACGCCAGTTGTCTACAAAAAATTTAATGGCTGCGAAGGTTTCTGTATTGGATGTGGGGCTCACGCCTTTTTCTTCCCGGTAGCCCGGCACTTCCTGGCCTTCCATCCAGCCTGCACCGTACTGGCCCCTCACTACAGATTTGCGTACATGCTCCGGCGTGAATCTTCTCATCGCATGCAGCACATCTACCTTGCGGCTGTGTATCTCAGAAGCATAAAAATTATTGGGTGGTTCCATTGCCACCAGGCAAAGCAACTGCAGGATATGATTTTGTATCATGTCTCTCATCGCTCCTGATGTTTCATAGTATCCGCCACGCCCTTCTACCCCTAATTTTTCTGAAACTGAAATTTGCACATGCTCAATGTAATTCCTGTTCCACAAAGGTTCCAGTATTGCATTGGCAAAACGAAAAGCCATGATGTTCTGAACCGTTTCTTTCCCGAGGTAATGATCGATGCGGTATATCTGTTCTTCTTTATAATTCTCAAACAGCAATTTGTTCAATGCTTTGGCCGATTCCAGATCATGGCCAAATGGCTTTTCAATTACGATCCTGTTGTGTTCCCGCTGTTCTGCCAGGTTATTCTTTGCAATGTTTTCAGCGATCACCGGGAAGAGGGAAGGAGCTACCGCCAGGTAGTGGATCACGTACGGCTTGGCGTTCCAGGCGTTTTCGAAACCGATGATGCGGTCGCAGAAACCTTTGTACGTTGCATAGTCATTAGAGTCGGCTGCTTCGTAGAAAACATTTGCTGCAAAGGCAGCCCATTTGTCATCCGGCGCTTTGCCGTTTCTTGAAAATTGATTTACGCCATCAAGTAATTTACTGCGGAATGCCTCATCCGTAAATTCACTCCTGCTGGTACCAATGATGGCAAATTGCTCCGGCATCCAGTCGTCTAAAAATAAATTGAACAGGGCAGGAACCAGTTTCCGCCAGCACAGATCACCGGTTGCGCCGTAAATAATGAATACAGTGGGTTGAGATTTGATCGCTTTCAATGTAAAATGATTTTATTGATGAATGTTTGATCGCTTCTGGATACGGGTTAAACAGTCGTTTGCTTTTTTTGTTTTCTCTATTCACATTTGCGCCATCCGGTTACTGGCTAACGGTTGCCGGGCTCAAAAAAACGGAAGGAGATCATTTGCCGTTTATCTTTCAAAAAGATATCCTTCACAATTTTACATTAGTTTTCTGCTCAGGCCTGAACGGTGGGGAGTTCCTGCCATTCAGTATGAAACACGCCTTCTTTATTGATCAGTTCGTATGTATGGGCCCCAAAATAATCCCGCTGCGCCTGTATCAGGTTGGAAGATGAATTTCCTGTTCTCACTGCATCAAAATAGCTCAGTGCACTGGTATATGCCGGTATGGAAATGCCGGCGGTAACATTGGCTACCACATTGGCTCTTGCTGCAGCTACCGTTGATTGAATGATCTCCTGTATAGCATCGTCCAGCAGCAAATGTTCCAGGGCAGCATTTATTTTCCATGCATGGTAGATCTGCTCCAGCAAACCGGCACGGATGATGCAGCCTCCACGCCAGATCCTTGCGATCTGGTCGAGTTTGAGATCATACTGGTAGGTAGCTGATGCCTTGGAAAGCAGGTGCATTCCCTGTGCATAGATATTGATCATCGAAAAATAGTAAGCATTTTCGAGTGTTGCAACGGCATCGGTTACACTTTCCTGGCTTATATCGTTCCCGGAATTTGGATACAGTGCATCTGCAGCTGCTCTCAGGCTTTTATATTTCGACAGGTCTCTCATGGCCACGGCCAGGTCGATGGTGTGGATCGGCAATTCAAGATCGGTGGAAATTTGGGTGGTCCATTTGCCGGTGCCTTTTGATTTGGCTTCATCCTTTATCTGGTCCACCAGGTAACTGCCATCGGGGTTGCGGTAGGCAAATACATCCGCTGTGATCTCCAGCAGGTAAGACTGCAGCCTGCCTTTGTTCCAATCTGCAAATACAGACTGGATCTGTTCGTTATCTAACTGCAAACCTTTCTTCAAAATTTCATAGGTATCTGCGATCAGTTGCATCAGCGCATATTCGATGCCGTTGTGAACCATCTTTACAAAATGGCCCGATGCACCCGGACCAATATAGGTAACGCAGGGTTCTCCATCTGCCTTTGCAGCAATGGCTTCAAAAATGGGTTGCACATATTGGTAAGCAGTAGTATCGCCACCGGGCATCATGCTTGGTCCCCGCCTGGCGCCTTCTTCTCCGCCGGAAACACCCATTCCAAAAAAATGGAGCTTTTTTTCTTCCAGCTTTTTCACCCTCGTTGTCGTGTCAGTAAAATGAGAATTGCCGCCATCAATAATAATATCCCCTTCGTTTAACAAAGGCGTTAGCTCTTCAATTACAGCATCAACGATCTTTCCGGCAGGTACCAGTAATAAAACTACTTTCGGTGTTTCAAGACTATTGATAAAATCATTGAGTGAAGCGAATGCCTGCACGGGTTTATCGATCCCTTCTTTTTCAAGCAGGCTAAGTTTGCTGCTGTCTTTGTCATAGCCTGCTACGGCAAATCCATGATCGGCCATATTTAACAATAGATTGCGTCCCATTGTACCAAGACCAATCATTCCAAGGCGAAATTTTCCGGTGTTCATATTTTTAGATTAAAAGTGATTAAGTTACCTGTTTGATACTGTAAGTTACAGCGGATACAGGTAAATAAAAAAGCGGGCGCTTCAAATGGATAATGCAAATTACAGGTTGTTAACCCGTTTGGATTGCGGGGAACGGAAAATTAATGAATGCTTCTTGCCGGCAACCAATAAAAGGATGGATGGAGTTAATGATTTGTAAACAGTTATTATCGGATCACTACCAGGTTACCCTTTTGTACCTTTCGCTCTTTACCATTGAGCAGGTACCTGGAATACCATACGAAATTGACATTGCCAAATTCCTTGCGCCTGAAGATGCCATCCCAGCGTTTATAGGGATCATTGGTACTGAATACCAGCTCACCGTAACGGTTATAGATATACAGGGAGTAATCAGTTACCCTTGCAAGAGCGGAGGATGGGCCTGGACCAAATTTATCATTGTTGTTATTGCCGTCAGGTGTTATCGCCGTTGGGAAGAAAATATCACTGCAATCTTTTAAGTATTGAATGTTGATGCTGGCGCTCGATTCGCAGCCACTGTTGTTGGCTACTGTTACCGTGTACCTGCCGGGTTGCGATACTTTATAAGAAGAAAGCATGGAGAGATCCTGCCATAGATAACGGTCATAATTACCCGGGTATAGCATCTTGGATTCTCCGGGGCATAAACTGGTATCGCTGCCCAGGGAAACTACCGGGGACGAGGCAATGCTAAGCTCCAGCGTTGTCAGTGAATCACAGCCTGCTGCATTCACCAGTGTCGCATGGTAGGTGCCTGCCGTAGTATATTCATTACCATTCCATGTAAATGGCAATTGACTGGTACATGCCAATTGATGGAGGGTACCGCTGCTGTTACTGTTAAGATGCAGTACCAGTGTAGCCACAGAATCGCAACCAACGCTGTTTACGAGAGTAACAGCGTTGGTACCACCGGCATTGTAAGTATGGCCATTCCAGTTAAAAGGCAATTGTGAAGGACAAATATTTATGTTCGTTGTACTGGCTGAAGTTGGTTTTATCGTGAGCCTTAAGGTAGCGATGGAATCACAGCCTGCTGCGTTGACCAGCGTGACATTGTAGGTGCCTGCTCCATTATAACTATTCCCATTCCATGCATAAGGTAATTGCGCCGGGCAAATACTAACGTTGGTTATACTTGTTGAAGTTGCTTTTACAGTAAGCTTCAGCGTTGCAATTGAATCACAACCTGCCGCATTGATGAGCGTAACATTGTATATGCCTGCTCCATTGTAACTGTTTCCATTCCATGCATAAGGAAGTTGTGCCGGGCAAATGCTCAGTTGAGTAGTGCCGGATGAAATGGCTTTCACAGTAAGTTGTAACGTTGCAATCGAATCACAACCTGCTGCATTGATGAGCGTAACATTGTAGGTGCCTGCTCCATTATAACTATTTCCATTCCATGCATAGGGTAATTGTGCCGGGCAAATGCTCAGGTGGGTAGTGCTGGACGAATTGGCTTTTACAGTGAGTTTCAATGTTGCAATGGAATCACATCCTGCACTATTTACCAGTGTGTCTTTGTAAGTTCCCCCGGCAGTGTACGTATTGCCGTTCCACCTGTATGGAAGTTGTGCCGGACAAACGGTTATATTAGTTGTGCTGGTCGTAACCAGATTCACTGTAAGTTTGAGTGTCACTACAGAATCACAACCTGCACTATTTACCAGTGTGTCTTTGTAAGTTCCCCCAGCATTGTAGATATTGCCATTCCAGGTGTATGGCAATTGCGATGGACAGATGCTGGTGTTGGTAGTACTTGTTGTAATAGCTTTCACTGTCAGATTAAGTGTGGCCACTGAGTCACACCCGGAAGCTCCCACCAGCGTATCAGTATAAATGCCTGCAGCATTGATCGTTTGTCCGTTCCAGTTATAAGGTAACTGGGCCGGGCAGATTGCAATACTAGCCGTACCTGAAGATACCGTTCCTACAGTCAATACTAAATTGCTCACCGAATCACACCCTGAAGAGCCCGCCAGTGTATCAGCGTAACTGCCGCCGCTGTTGATGGTATGGCCATTCCACGTATATGGCAACTGCGAAGGGCAAATACTTACAGTAGTAGTGGTTGAACTGGTAGTGCTGATAGTGAGCTGCAGGGTTACAGTGGAATCGCAACCTGCAGCATTCATGAGTGTTACAACATAAGTGCCGCCCGTATTGTAAGAATGGCCATTCCAGTTGTAAGGCAATTGAGCAGGACAGATGCTGGTATTAATACTGCTGGCAGAAATTTGTTTTATGGTAAGTGAAAGGCTTGCAATGGAATCACAGCCCGCTGTATTTACCAGCGTGTCGTAATATATTCCTCCTGTTGTATAACTATTTCCATTCCAGCTATACGGCAATGCTGAAGAGCAAATGCTTACAGTTGTTGAACTTGTCGTGATTGCTTTAACTGTAAGGTCAAGCGTAGCCACAGAATCGCAGCCTGCTGCGTTCGTCAGTGTTTTGCTGTAGATGCCGCCAATGCTGTAACTACTGCCGTTCCATATAAATGGTAATTGATCCTGGCAAATACTGATATTGGTCGTGCTGCTGCTGCTTGCTTTAACAGTTAGGTGTAAAGTAGCAATGGAATCACAGCCCGCAGCATTAATAAGCGTATCGTTATAGGATCCTGTTGCAGTATAGTTATTTCCATTCCATGAATAGGGCAATTGATCTGCACAGGTTACTGCTGAAGTCGAGTTGGTGGATATTGGGTTTACTGTTAAGTTAAGCGTTGCAATTGAGTCGCAACCGGCAGTGTTGGTAAGTGTAGCCTTATAAGCACCGCCTGTATTAAAACTATTTCCATTCCAGGAGTAAGGCAGTTGAGCAGGGCATACACTTACATTGGTGATACTTGTGGAGATGGCTTTTACGGAAAGATTGAGTGTAGCAATAGAATCGCATCCTCCTGAGCTCAGCAGCGTGTCTTTATAAGTGCCGCCACTGTTGCAGATATGGCTGTTCCAGGTATAAGGCAACTGCGAAGGACAAATACTCAGGTTGGTAACACTTGTTGAAATAGCTTTTACAGTCAGCGCCAGGGTTGAGACAGAGTCGCAGCCGGAAGACCCGGTAAGGGTATCGGCATAAATACCGGCGCTGTTTATAATGTGGCTGCCCCAGCTATACGGCAGTTGTGCAGCACAGATACTTACGTTGGTTGTGGTAGAACTGATAGTGCTAACGGTGAGGTTTAGGGTAGCGGTAGAATCGCAGCCCGCCGTGTTCAACAATAAAATACTGTACAACCCGCCAATGCTGTATTGATTGCCATTCCATGTGTATGGTAACTGCGCCGGGCAAACACTTGTATTGGTAATGCCTGAAGTATTGTTGTTCACGGTAAGGTGCAGACTGGCAATTGAATCACAACCTGCTGCATTTACCAGCGTTACAGAATAGTTTCCGTCACCGTTGTAAACATGGCTGTTCCAAGTGTATGGAAGATCTGCCTGACAGATGAGGATACTACTGTTACTGCTGGAAGTTGACTTCACTGTAAGATGTAAAGTGGCGATGGAATCGCATCCGCCAGCATTGGTTAAATTTATTGTGTAGTCGCCGCCTGCATTGTACACATTGCTATTCCATGTGTACGGTAATTGTGATGGGCAAATACTAACATTGGTGGTGCTTGACGAAACAGCTTTAATGGTAAGGTTCAACGTAACAACAGAATCGCAGCCGCCGGCATTCAGTAAGGTGTCCTTATAAGTTCCACCAGTATTGTATACATTGCTGTTCCATGTATACGGCAATTGTGAAGGACAGATGCTCACATTGGTGGTACTTGCAGAAACAGCTTTGATGGTAAGGTTCAGCGTAACAACCGAATCACAACCGACTAAATTCAACAACGTGTCTTTATACGTTCCACCAGCGTTGTACACATTACTGTTCCAGGTGTAAGGTAATTGCGATGGACAAATACTCACATTGGTGGTGCTTGCAGAAACTGTCTTGATAGTAAGATTTAATGTAACAACTGAATCACAACCGCCGGCATTCAGTAAGGTATCCTTATAAGTTCCCCCGGCATTATAAATATTGCCATTCCATGTATACGGCAACTGTGATGGACAAATACTCAAATTGGTGGTACTTGCAGAAACTGCCTTGATAGTAAGATTTAATGTAACAACCGAATCGCAGCCGCCGGCATTCAGCAACGTGTCCTTATAAGTGCCACCAGTATTGTACACATTGCTGTTCCATGTATAAGGTAATTGTGATGGACAAATGCTCAAATTGGTGGTACTTACAGAAACTGCCTTGATAGTAAGATTTAATGTAGCAACCGAATCGCACCCGCCGGCATTCAGTAAAGTGTCCTTATAAGTTCCACCAGCATTGTACACATTGCTGTTCCATGTATACGGCAATTGTGAAGGACAAATACTCACATTTGTTGTGCTTGCAGAAACTGCCTTGATAGTAAGATTTAATATAACAACCGAATCGCAGCCGCCGGCATTCAGCAACGTGTCCTTATAAGTTCCACCAGCATTGTACACATTGCTGTTCCATGTGTATGGTAATTGAGATGGGCAAATACTCACACTGGTTGTGTTTGCTGAAACCGCCTTTATGGTAAGATTCAATGTAACAACCGAATCACAACCGCCGGCATTCAGTAAAGTGTCCTTATAAGTGCCACCAGTATTGTACATATTGCTGTTCCATGTATACGGTAATTGAGATGGACAAATACTCACAACGGTTGTGCTTGCAGAAACGGCTTTAATGGTGAGGTTCAATGTAACAACCGAATCGCAGCCGCCGGCATTCAGTAAAGTGTCTTTATAAACTCCGCCTGTATTATAAATATTGCCATTCCATGTATACGGCAATTGTGAAGGACAAATGCTCACATTGGTTGTGCTTGCTGTAGTTGGGATAACCCTTACCGTGGTGATCGCAGAATCGGCACATCCCTGCTGGTCATTGAATTTGTATTTAACCGTGTAAGTACCCGGGGTACTTGCGGAAGGTAAAATAGCACCACCTGCACTATTGATCGACAATCCTGCAGGCGTTGCAGTAAAGATGCCTCCACCTGGCCCTGAGAAGGAGATCGACTGCCATGTATTGATTGAACTGCAATACGCAGCCGATGGAAAAGCAACCGCCGCCGGGGAAATAATGGTGAAGTTTGATACAAAATTACTGCCACCGTTATTGCTGTAAACAGTATCGCGGCAAAGACTCGTTGAGTTATTGTCTCCAACTATTTGGTAATAGATCTCCAGCGTATAATTGCCCGGCGTGTAGCCGGTAAGATCAATGCCTGAATTTATTGCCTGCCACTTTTGATCTCCCGGTGAGCAGGGGCCACCAAAAGGATCTGAAAAATTGCCGGCGACACAATTCGAAAAGAAAGGCAGGTTGATCGGTGTAAAGACTGGTGATGCAGGCCTGGCACCGGTGTAAACGGTATAAAAAAGCTGCGTGCCGCAAACATTCGCCAGGGCAGGACTTTTAAAGGTTTTTATCTCACCCCCATTCAATATAAGGTTACCCGAATGCTGCACAAAATTTCCAAGGTTGGCGTTTTGATAGGGAATGCCACCGACCAGGTTTATACCTGTTCCTGTACTGTTGTAAAATTTGCCCGTATCAACATTATTGCTGCAGTTAGTAAGGTAGGGGGCAGATGCAAATTCACCAAAACTGCCGCTGCAGGCATTAACGGTAATGCTCATCGTTGCAGTAGTGGCACACTGGCCGGCATCGGGCGTAAATGTATAAGTGGTAGTCCCCGCACTGGCGGTACTCACTGCCGGTGACCAGCTTCCTGTTACAGCTATAGCATTATTTGAACTGGTGGGCAGTACCGGGGCCGCTGCACCCTGGCATACAGGGGCAATGGCAGTGAAAGTGGGTGTTACGGCCAAAGGAGCTGTAAGTATTACCTGCGATGACTGAATCGTATAGGGGATGGTACAGCCGTAATTCAAATAAGTTGCTGTTCCGGTACCAGCGTAATTTACATAAGCCCCGTTGTTGATTGCGGCTGAGCCGCCCGTTGTGCCATTCGTATTAATGAGTTGATTGGTATTGTACGAAACACTATCAACACAACCTGCTCCAAAATTCATGATCAGGGTTCTTACACCTGCAGCAGCCGTGTTGTTGGCGAAATGCCCCTGGGTATTGCCCGGGCATTGAAATAATGCATACAGCGTATCGGTTAAATTAGCAAAGCTATTGGCGCTGGTTGGCGGCGTGCTGGATATCAATACCACGTTTGCATTGGCTGGAATAGTTCCGCCAATGGGCACGGGCAATACAATCCCTCCACCCGTAATGCTGGCATTCACACTCGCAATAAAAGCAGCGTTCGTGCAATACCCGTTCCAACTGTCTGCTGACGTGGGCCATGTGATGTTCGTGGATGCAGTGCTTAAAGGCGTTTGTCCTACCTGGAAGAACACCATCTCCTGGTCATATTCGGTAGTTGAACAGGCATCCACCAAAATACTCTGTATCTGGAAGCAGCCGGGCACCACCGCAGGTATGGTATTTGAAACACACCCGTTAGAATCTGTTACCACAACCGTGTAGGTATTGGCGCACAGCCCTGTGATGGTTTTTGTATTGCCGGCATTGCTCCACAGGTAACTGAAAGGGCCTGTGCCACCGCTTACATCAACCGTTGCAGTTCCATCACATAAATTAGAACAGCCTGGGTTGCTGCCATGTGCATACACAAGCGGCACTGAATTTATAATAACAGTAATGGCCGCCCTCGGGCTGGGGCAGGAGCCTGATGACTGGCTTACATAATACGTAACGCTCCCGGGGGTGCCGGTAGGGGGCGTTGGAGCCGTGCTGCTTCCCACACCGCCAGATAAAGTTGTATACCATAACAGGTTACTACCGGTTGCGGTAAGTGGTATGGCCGGAGCGTCCTGGCAATATTTTACAGGGCTGGTAACTACTGGCGCCGGCAATCCGCTGCTAACCGTTACCGTTATAGAACTTCTTGCACTTTCGCAGGAACCGGTCGACTGGCTTACCCAATAGGTAAGTGTTGTGTCAACAGCCGTGGATGGAGTAGGGGCCGTACTGCTTCCCACGCCGCCCGATGCCACTGTGTACCATAATAAGTTGGTGCCGTTTGCCGTTAGGGCTGCCGCTGTTGCCCCCACGCAATAACTCACAGGGCTGGTTAAAGGCGCAGCGGGAGGACTTACTACTGCAATGGTCACTTTTTTTGTAAGCGCCACCGGGCATGCTCCTGTACCTGTTGAGGTAACAGTGTATACGGTGGTGATTGCCGGGGTAGCCGTTACCGTGGCACCGCTAGTGGTATTAAGTCCTGCTGCAGGGCCCCAGCTATATACACCGTTGCCCCCGCTTGCTGTAAGGTTTACGCTGGCCCCGGCACAAATGGTAGCAGCATCAGGTGTTACGCCCAGGGCATCTACCCCAGATACGGGATCAAATGTGTAATCACACACATCACCGGCCACACCATCCACCATCAGGTAATAAGTGTTTCCCGGTACCAGGCCGGTGGCCGAAATGAGGTTAGGCCCCCCTGTTATATCGTTGTAACCACCATGGCAGGTAACCGGACCCGATCCGCATCCCCCTTCGTAAAACATCATTTGAATGCCGTCTCCGTAAAGACTGTTGGTGACCCATACATTGAATGAGGCAGTAGTGGCAGAAGCCACAAATGAAATAAATGAATTGTTTTCGATGCTGGTACCTCCGCCCAGGCAGTTGTCAAAAGCATCAAACAGTTCTGGCCAGTAATCATCCGTATAACTGGCAGACGTATTGCCACAGTACCCGTTAAAATTGCAGATAGCTGTTGCAGAAGTACAGGTATTACCTGCCGGTGTGGTAGATGAACATCCGGGTGGATCTATGGGAATGGTGGCACAGATTCCAAAAGTTCCGTTGTTGTCATTTCCATATTCCCACATCCTTACCCAGATGGTACTGCCTGGTGTTAAACCTGTTGCCACGATCATGGGCATGTATCCGCCACCGTTAGGACTTCCGTCGTCGTCACAGCCTATCAATGTAAGGGAACTGCAGGTGCCGCTGTAGATCGCCATCCCGCCATCTGTAAGCGTACCTTCCTGTGTGTTGAGCGTAATGGCACCGCCCGGCGGAACTGTTACAGTAAACCATACATCACTCCCTGAATAGCTTGCACAGCCAGGGGCTGGTACGCCGGTGGTACCGGTAGCACCGGCGTTGGTATATGTTGTATAAGAGCAGGTAGTGGTTGCCGGTAGTGCCAGCGCTGTACAGGGATTGTCGTTCGTCACCGGTGGCGGTGGTGTGGGAGCCGTTACGCAAATGCCAAAAGTACCGTTGTTGTCATTGCCATATTCCCACATTCTTATCCAGACAGTGCTACCGGGCGTTAAGCCACTGGCCGGTATCATTGGCATCAGGCCATTACTGCTGCCATCATCATTGCAGTCAATAAGCGTAAGTGCATTGCAGGTACCACTGTAGATCGCCATGCCCCCATCGGTCATGCTGCCTGTTTGTGTGTCAAAATTCAATATGCCTCCCGCAGGTACCGTTACCTGGAACCATACATCACTTCCTGTATAGTTGGAACAACCCGGCGCAGGCACCCCTGTACTGTTAGTGGCACCGGCATTGGTATAAGTGCTGTAAATGCAGGTACTGCCCACCGTTAGTACAATGGCGTTGCAGGGGTCGTCATTAGCCGGCGGCGCAAGCGGTCTTGCCGGGGTACTGCTGAACGTTATGCTCCAGTTGTTAAGGATGCCTGTACTTCCTCCGGCGATATCCTGCACACAAAGGCTCCAGGTGCCATCAGCATTTTGCCCGTTGTTTGCATTTCCCAAATTACCTTCCGGTAAATAATTGCCGTTGAAAGGAGCTGCTGCACCCGCAATAGAGTTTGTGGCAGCAGCTGTAAAACAGGTGCCTGTGTAATCATCGCCGGTGCCGCCATTCTGTATCGATAGAGGAATAATCGTTCCGTCCGGAGCTTTCAAACTGATCTCCAGGTCAGCATCCCAGGTATGCGTAACCGCTAGGCAAACAGATTGCAGTCCATGGCTGCCGTTGATTGTACCGATCCCCGACACTGTCAAAGGAAAACAGGTAGCAGTAGCGCCATTGTCGGGGATAGCGCCGCCCGTTCCATTAAATGTTTGGGCAGATAATGAGTGAAGGAAAAAAGCAAGAACTATAGAAAGTAACAATTTCCCCATAGGTATTATACCCAGGTAATTCCGGTATTGAATTTTAGGTTTAACAATCAAACACTGATAGCCGGGTACAGGCGGGGGGAAGTTTAGATAGTATGGATTCAATAAAAGACCAGGTTCACAGTCGCCGGTTTGAAAGGTCTTTCACAAGGTTCCAAAATACATTATTTCAGACGTTTCACAAATTCATATATGACTTTGTTGATATGTTTTTAAAAAAAACATTGGATTTTGTAATAGAATACAACTTATAAGATGTCACACGCTGAATGAAGCCCCTGGCGCATAATATGCATGTAATGGTCCCGGGTAGATTGTTGCTTTTTTGGTAAACCCTGTACATGGTTAAAGCTTTTGCCGGGCTCTTTATGCCTGCCCACACTTTTTCTTTATACCGGATCACAGTTTTTCTTTCGGGAGTATAAGTAGAGCTTTCTGTGAACGACTGTTTATGACTGACCGGTATTTTTTTGTAATGCCTTATTTTGCAGGATGCAAAAGATCAAAAAGATACTGTTGCGGACGCTGGCTGTCATTATCGGTTGTTATATTTTACTACTGATCCCTTCGTCCGAAAATATTGCGGTTATCAAACCCGCAGCCCGGCCTTTTGCCTGGAACCAGGATTCCATGTGGCAATTGCTCGAAAATGATTTTGTATCCGCCAAAAAGCAAAGCAAACAACTGAATGATTCCCTCATATCCACATTGTTTATTAAAGAAATGGCCCTGTACAAAACAGTCGCTGAGAATAATAAGTTACCGGGCGACCCTGTTTTTGCTGAAATGCTGCAGCAGTATTTTAAACTGGCGGCATTGATAGCTGCCAATCCCAACCTGAGGGAGGCTTTTATCCAGCATTTCAACAGGGTAAGGAACCTGGTTAAAATGCAGTCACTCCAATGGGAGATCAACAGCCCGGCAGCCAGGAATACCGTTTACCAGTTATTATATGGAATGAGAGCCGCCGAAGAAGAAGTGCTGTTACAAACCGGGAACCTTCCTTTTGCGCCTGCTATGCTGGTGAAAGATGAAGCATCCGCCGCACCGCAGGGTAACCTCTTTGGCATCCCGGTACATAGTGGCGATCTGTTGGTTTCGAGGGGTGGGGCAGAGGTGTCGGCACTGATATCAAGAGGCAATAATTACCCCGGCAATTTTAGCCATGTTGCACTGCTGTACATAGATGCCGTTACCAATATCCCTTACCTGGTAGAAGCGCACATTGAAAAGGGCGTGGCCGTATCATCGGCAGAGCAATATATAAAAGATAAGAAATTGCGGTTCATGGTACTAAGGGCAAGGGCTGATCAGCCTTCCATGATCGCCGATCCCTTACTCCCTCACAAAGCGGCAAAAGCGGCATATGAACAAGCCCTCCGCAGGCATATTCCCTATGACTTTAAAATGGATTTCCACGACAGTACTGCCTTGTTCTGCTCAGAAGTGGCATCCCATGCATATGGGCAAATGGGCTTGCAGTTATGGCAGGCATCTTCTACCATTTCATCGCAGGGAGTGGTGAACTGGCTGAGTGATTTTGGTGTAGAGCATTTTGTAACACAAATGCCCAGCGACCTGGAATACGATCCGCAGTTAAGCGTGGTGGCTGAGTGGCGAAATCCTGAAACACTCTGGAAAGATCATGTAGACAACGCCGTGATGGACGCTATGCTGGAGCAGGCAGATAAAGGGAAAACGATTGGGTACAATCATTGGATGCTACCCATAGTAAGAGTAGTGAAAGGCTGGTGCATGATAAAAAATGCTTTTGGAGGCGTAGGAATTATTCCCGAAGGCATGAGTGCTACAAGAGCGTTGAAGAATCAGCGTTTTGTGTGGATGTATAAGATGGTAAAGGATAAAACGCTGGCGATGGCAGAACAATTTAAAAATACCAATGGTTATCTTCCGCCTTACTGGCAACTGGTGTCAATGGCAAAAAGAGCGGCAACTGATCTTTAATGATAGTTTAGGCCCGTTCCAGTTGTTCAGCGAGATCGTCCATGCTGATGCCGGAATGACTTTCATCGTACACGCATTCCCCGTTCTTTATCAGGAGCAGCTGCGGCGATTCGTGGTACACGTCAAAATCCCCGGCAATTTTATCCGAGATAGTACGGTGTTTGATGAGATCAAGAAAATAAAAATCAACATTCGCAGGCGCTGCACTTCTTTCCAGCCGGCTTTTGGCCACACTGCTGATAGAGCAACGGGTGCTGTGTTTGAAGATCACCTGTGGTTTTTCCGCAGATTTTTCTTTGATGATTTGTAATTGGGAGGGTTCGGTTAACTCGATCCAGTTCATGAAAACTTGGTTTAGTGGAGGATGTTCTCTGTCATAGGACAACCGGTTTTTCTGCTTGGTCCGCAGGAACTCAGCATAGCAACGCCAGTGATGATCAGGAGGGCGATAAGAATGACTTTTTTCATTTTACTTTTTTTGTTTTTTGACAGCTTCCGGGGCAAATATAATAAACCATTTGCAAACGGATAAAGAGGCCACAGGTTTTAACGTAATTTTCAGTCGTTCCAGTATATAGGAACCTATAAAACGCCGGCCGGCGCTCGTGCCAGGAATTGCTCACAAGCAGTTGCTAAACCTGTCCGCTACAGCAAAAGATCCATCAGCAACCAGCATTCTGCAGCGATGTTGTTTTTTATGATATGACGCATTTCTGAAAATCATGCAGCATATTCACATTGTTGAAAAAAATATTTTACTAAAGCAGGGGCTTTTGAAAAAATATCTTACTTTACAGCTTCTCCGTCCTCGTCCTTATCAAAACTTAACTTTTGCCGGCACAATGCATTCCATTGATACCATTTCATACGATTGCATTTGGTATAAAAGCTTAAATTCAGAAATAAAATGGGGTCCGTTCATAAGAAAATTTTATCCCGGATTAACTTATCATTAAATACACTTTTCCGCTCGCCGGTTGTTTGGCAGTTTTTTGTTTTTTACCTAATCTTGCAACCGTTTATACAATCCCATTAATATATAATAATTTTACCACCACTCTTTTACACTCAAATATTGATATATGCTTGATTCTACACACACTACCACCGGACAACACTCAATTAGCGATTCCCGGTCACCTATGAGAAATCGGGTCTGCAAAATTATTTTACCAATCTTGGGACTGCTTTTAAGTGTGCAGGGAATTTGGGCACAAACTTCAGTTCAAAATTTTGGCACTGCAACCGGGGCTCATACCAGTACTACAGGTTCAGCTGCATTCCTTCCCAATCCAACTTCAGGAACAACATGGGCAAGGGCAGGCGGTTCAGGCTCTGTAAATCTCGTTACGGCTTCGAACCCTTTAGGCACAGCTGGGGCGTATGTTAGAGGGGTGGCGAGTTCCACCGGTGCAGTAGACAAATTTTCTCCATGGGTTGCATATACCGGAGGTACAGAGTTTTACACTTCTTTTAAAGTGTTATTTGGTGATGCTTCTGCAGGAAGTACAGCCACTTCGGGTGTCTGGACCTACAATCAGGGTGCAGGTGCGATGTATTCTGATGCAAATGATTTTGCCGGTGCCCAGGTCTTTACCCGCCTGATCTTTACCTATGGAACCGGTGGTGCCATAGCATTATCATACAGAAACGGGTCTACCGCAAGTTCAACCGCCGGGTTAACAACAACATCTTTAAGTTCAGCTACTATTTATACCATTGAAATCGTTGGTAATAATAAAACCAGCGGAACAATCAACTATACCTATGCTGGTGGCGCTCAATCAGTAGCAGTTCAAAAGTTCGATCTTTATTTAAACGGCAGTTTAATCGGTGATGATTTAT
>DDEU01000009.1 GCA_002336815.1 Chitinophagaceae bacterium UBA1946
CACCGCTGGCAATGATAGAACCATACGCCTGTCCTGTTGCCCGCTGCGATAAAAAGGAATGCATGATCTCTGCTTCAATTTCATACTCCATTACGCCGGGCCTGATGAACTGCAGCAAACGCCTGAAGGTAACATCTGTAATATCCATCGCCTTTTGCATCACTTCAATTTCCAGCGGCGTTTTGATGGCCCTCAGCTCTTTCAATATCCTGGCGCTTCTTTTATAGTTGTGCAGCGGATAACGCTGTTTCATTTCCACGGCGTAACGGTAATCCCTCACCGGTACCAGGTTGGCTTTGCGGTCATTCTCATTGCTGTTGAGGTAGATCGTTTCTGAAAGATGGATCCATGGCTGCAGCACGCCTTCCAGGCTATCGAGCCAAACGATGGTGCTGATGCCGGAAATGGAAGTGGCTTCATTGGAACGCAGCCGGTGTCCATCCCATTTTTCTTTTAATTCATTCGGCCTGGTAAGTACCAGCACTTCCCGGTATTTTGGATCAGGGTTATCCGGGAACAATATCAACATGGTTTCTTCCTGTTCAACGCCCGTTAACCACAGCAGGTCAGAATTTTGTTTAAAGCGGTGTAACGCATCTCCATTACTTGGTAATTCATCATTGCTGTTAAAAATGGCAATGCTGTTCCTGTCCATTTTTTCGATAAAACGTTTCCTGTTCTGGATAAAAATGTCCGGGTTTAGCGGAAGGTATTTCATGCTGAATCGTTTAGAAACGCAATATACGGTATTAAAGAAGACGGAAGGCAATACAGCAACGCAGTAATTGTTACAAAACGGTTATTGTAAAAATGTTTTGCAGGCAGGCAGCAACCATGATTGAAACCCAATATTGACGGCTGGATTGCGATAAAATACAAATTGAGATTTGCCCAATTCCATACATTAAAAATGTTGAAGATGTCGGTAAAACGGCGCCTGCCTGGCGCTTCTTTCGTGTCAATTGTACACGTAAATCACTAAAAATATTTAAACTATTCAATCATACTAAAGCTTTGTTCAAAGGCGTTCAATATTTACGGAAACGTTTGCATAAATGCCAATCTTTAAACGAAATGGCAAAAAACGCTGCAATTGGAGGGGCTTTTTTAGAAATTTCATAAAAACCCGAACTCCTATATTGCGGCTGAAAACACTATTGCTCATTAAACGCTATGCTATGCCAGTAACAACAATGTTTGCTTACCCTAAGAATGCGCTGACTGAACTTGGCCTTAACCCGAACAACAATATCCATTATCAATTACCGCCCGAAGAACTTACCCGGCAAACCGTTGCCCGTGGTGAAGGTGCTCTCTGCGATACCGGTGCACTGGTGATCAACACCGGCGAATTTACCGGCCGCAGTCCGGAGGATAAATTCACCGTGATAGATGATATCACCCGTGATACAGTGAACTGGAACAATTTCAATATCCCGATGGAGCCTGCCCGTTTTGATGCCCTGTATAAAAAAATGATCGCTTATCTTGATCGTAAAGAAACCTGGGTTCGTGATTGCTATGCCTGTGCCGACCCGGGCTACCGGCTCAACATAAGGGTGATCAATGAAAATCCATGGAGCAATCTATTTGCGTACAATATGTTCCTCCGCCCGAATGAAGAGGAACTCGAAAATTTCACAGCAGACTGGCACATTATACAGGCGCCGGGCTTTAAAGCCGATGCCGCTGCGGATGGCACCCGCCAGCACAATTTTGCGATCGTGAATTTTACCAGGAAAATGATCCTGATCGGCGGTACCGGCTATACCGGCGAAATGAAGAAAGGAATTTTTTCAGTACTGAATTATATACTGCCGCACGACAAAGGCGTACTCAGCATGCACTGCAGCGCCAATGTTGGCAAAGAGGGAGATACCGCAGTTTTTTTTGGATTGAGTGGTACCGGCAAAACCACCCTGAGTGCAGATCCTAACCGGGAACTGATCGGCGATGATGAACATGGCTGGACGGCCGGCTCGGTTTTTAATTTTGAAGGCGGCTGCTATGCCAAAACAATTGACCTCACAGAAGAAAAAGAACCTGAGATATTCCGTGCGATAAGGCCAGGTGCGCTGGTGGAGAATGTACCTTTTGTAAAAGGCACCAACCAGTTGGATTTTACCAGCAAAGAAATTACGCAGAATACCCGGGTGAGTTACCCGTTGCATTTTATCAGCAATGCGCTGGAACCTGCTGTTGGAAGCATCCCTAAAAATATTTTCTTTTTAACCTGCGACTCTTACGGGGTATTTCCACCAGTTAGTAAATTATCTGCAGGCCAGGCCATGTACCAGTTCATCAGCGGCTACACCGCCCGGGTAGCAGGTACTGAAGCAGGTGTAACGGAACCAAAGGCTACTTTCAGCGCCTGTTTTGGCGCCCCATTTTTACCCCTGCACCCGGGCCAGTATGCTGCCATGCTGGGTAAGAAAATGACGGAACACAATGTAAATGTGTGGATGATCAATACAGGATGGAGCGGCGGCGGCTATGGTGTTGGAAAAAGAATGAAGCTGGATCATACCAGGGCCATGATAACAGCTGCGCTCGAAGGCGAACTGAACAAGGTGGAATTTGAACAGCATCCTGTGTTTGGAATGCAGATACCAACCGGTTGCCCGGGTGTTCCTGCAGAAATTTTAAACCCACGCAACACATGGTCTGATAAAGTTGCCTATGATGAGGCAGCAAAAAAACTGGGCCGCCAGTTCATCGAAAATTTTAAAAAATACGCCGATGGTGTTACCGCAGCTATTCTTGCAGCAGCACCAACAGTATAAACCTTGTAGCGATTGTTAGCCAATAAAAGAAGCCTTCCCGGGAAACCGGGAGGGTTTTCTTTTTAACCTCCGTATTACTTTTTCCGGTAAACGAATTGTTCGTTCAGCAGGTTGAACATACGCTTTTGAAAATCCTTGAACTCTTTGTATTCTTCTGTGATGTAGATGGGCTTTTTAAAATCGATGCTGATCTTTACCGATAGCTGGTTGTCACTGGCGGAAGCCATCCTGGTGAATACAATGCCGGTATCGCCGGTGATCATCTGTACATTCTTTGGCAGCTCTTCAAATGCATATCCTTCCGGGATGCTGAAATTGGCGATGATGCTCACCTGCTGTTTGTAACTAAAAAAGATATCGGAAAAGCGATTATCGGCAGTAAAGGGATTTTTTTCCATGCCGGAGAACAGGTTCGCCGTAAAATAATTGTATCCGCCGGAAGCCGTTACCGGCTTGTTAAACAACACATGCTGCACCAGGGGCAGACTGTCATCCGTTTCATTTTCGAAAAACACCGAATCAATTGTTGCATCGTGATCTTTAAAATAATATTCAATAAAATCTTTTTTACCCTGTTTGAGCCTCGGTTCTCTGAGTACCCGCCCGTAATCGGTTGAAGTGATCACGGCCTCCCCTTTCATTACTCCATCCTTATCAATGTCAGCTCTCAGCAGGATCGCATTGCTGTATATTTCCTCCTCATCCCACAATACTTTCCAGCCCCATTTATTCGTCTCTACTTTTTCGATCAGCAGTCCATCCGTAGCCATCACCTCCAGCGGCATCAACCGTGTTGGTGTAATTTTTTCCGTGGCATCCAGTACATATTTTTTTCCATCCATTTCTACATAAGCCATCACTTTATTGAATTGCCTGCTGCTGGGTAAATTGCGGTTGATCCTTCCGTTGCTGCGGGTGCTAACCAGCAGTGCATGGGCATCAATGCCTGCATCCTGCAGCAGGTTCACCAGTATCAGATTGATTTCGCCGCTGGTTCCTTTTTTAGCTTTCCATGCTGACTTTACCCCGTTGGAAGCCCATATATTATCGTAGCCGTTCCAGTCCATTTTACTGCGTACATAATTATGAATAGTGGCCATTCTTTTGTAAGGCTCTTTGATGGTTTTAAGCATATCATCGAGTTCACCCGTACGGGGCACATTTTTTTTAAGCTGCTCACCAAAATCTTCGTCTGCCATCAGCATCATCACCACATCCTCCCAGGTACGGTCATACGTTCTACCGGCCGCAAAACCAAACGGGTTGTGTGATATGATCCTGGCATCAAAGCGCTGCAGGTAATCTTCCTGCGACAGCATAAAGGGTTCATCATTCAATGCAGGTACGTTTTCCATTGAATACAGGTACACATCCCTGCCTGGATTTTTTATGGTATCCATTTTAAAAGGCAGCATGGTATGCGGTACAATGCCAATCTCAAACTCTATAGGAAAATCTACTTTAAAAACACTTTGTTTTACCGGTATTGCCCGTTGAAAATACCAGCGGTAATTCCCGGAGCCCTCAATGCTGTACCGGTATTCGATCACACTGCCTACTTTAGCTTCCGGCAGCAACAGGGTTAACTCACTGTATCTTTTGTTGATCGCTTTTTTGAAGATCTGCGAAGTATCAAGTTTCGACACAACAATGTTACCGCTGCCATCTATGTTATACGTTTGGGCCCTGATGTCTTTCACCACTTCGTCATCATTGAAACTATGATAGTAGATGTGAACGTTGGCCACAGAGAGTCCTTTTTCTTTGAGAATTTTTATCCTTACATGCCGTTCATTCAACACTGAAATCGGCAGACTGTTGGTAGAGCGAAATTCACCCGAATCGAATAGTACCATCGCTTCTGCATTTTTATCAAAACTGCAATTCGTGAGCATCAATTCTTCTTTGCTTATATCACCAAAGGCTGGAATTTGTTGCTGACAGACCGCTGCATGCGAGGCAAGGAGCAAGACAATGCTGGTTATTAACTGCTTCATAAAAGGGAATAAAGGGTTAACAATGAAACAGATCTTTCATTGATACCACAAGATAAAACAGAATTAACAATGATCATTGTATCTCTTCTGTGTTCATAAAATAAAAATGCCGTGTAAAGCATAAAACCTTGCACGGCATTCACGCAACCAATGATGAGTTAATGCACACTTCCTTCGGGGATGGCCAGTAAAGGAATGGACGTTTTATTGAGGATCGTTTCAGCAAGATTGCCCATAAAAAATTTGTCAAAGCCCTTGCGTTGCTGTGTACCCATCACTACCAGGTCGGCATCAAATTCCGCAGCCGCATCTATGATCGCCGTAGCAAAATCACCTTCTACAGCAGCGATCTTTATGTTTTCATCGCCCAGGTGTTTCCGGCATTGTTCAAGGTACTGGTAAGCCTGCTGCTCCAGGTTTTTTTCCAATTCAATGGTATCCACTCCACCAAAGCCCGTATATCCCATGATGGGTGAATATTCGGTACTGGAATAGTAAGCAGGTTCCATTACTACGTGAAGCAATAGTACTTCTGCACCCATGGCTTTTGCGATGGCATAACCGGTAGCGGCAACTTTTTCGGCAAAGGGCTCGTAGTCCAGAGCGATCAATATCTTTTTCATATTAACGTTTTAGTATTTTGATTTATCTACTACCAATTGACCTTCTACCCCACCATCCATTGAAGTGCCGGTGATAGCTGCGGCGGCAATCTTAATCAATGATACCATTTTTCCATTTTTGGTATCCCAGTAATAAGCATCCAGTGGGTATACCCTTATTACAGAAAGCTGCGGATCGTCTTTACCATCCTTGAACCATGCTTTTGCCATAGGCGTCCAGGCTTTTTCAATGGACTTTTCATCGGTAAAAATATCTGCCTCCCCGAATATATTTAAAAAATGTGACCCGGAAGGACTTGAAAATATCAACTGTACCTTTTCATCCTGCTGCAATTCCCAGTTCTTGTTACTGTCTGATGCACTCAGGAACCAAAGCTTCCCTTCTTCATCTACTTCTGAAAGCCCCATCGGCCTGGTAGAAAAAGGTGAAGAAGACAGGTTGGTGCAAAACATACATACCTTAATCTCTTCCGCCAGTTCTTTCAATTTTAATATTGCTTCATTGTTGGATAAATTTTGAACGTCTGACATGATGATTTTTTTTAGAAGTTAATAATACTACTGAGTTGCAATTTGCAAACCAAAACAGGTGCACTACATTAGAATACCGAACACCCGTTGTGTTGTGCTTACGTGAACAGGCATTTGCGCTGCTCTCCATCTACGAATTATTTGTTCAGGCTGGCGAAGATTCAGACAAGGATGAGGGCAATGTGTTTTAGAGGCATTTAATTGCCTCATTTGTGCAATAAAATACCCGGGAAACTGTAGTTCATGAATTTGGAAATCCATGATCACAGGAAGTGGTAGTGTTTCAGATACCCGATACATTATAAACTTGTGTACACATGCAGTGTTACAATTTTTTGGGTAAGATCGCCGCCTAATTTTCTCAACTGTTGAATTTTGACACCTGGTAATTCACATAGGAATGATGGCTGAATAAAATGATCAAATCATTCCGAAAAACGACTTTGCTTCACTCAAAGCTACTCTGGTACAGGATATTTCACTTACAATAATTTCATTAACCATCAAAACCAGTTGTTAAAATCTATCCCCATTTCGGAGATAAATAACGTAGCTTAAAATTACTGGCCTGATTATTTTATTATTCAAACTGAAACAAAACAATTTATTATGAAAAAGACATTTCAAAAAATAGCCACCAGGTTCCTGCTACTGTTATCATTCTTCGGCATACAGGGTATTGCATTGGCAGATACTGGAAATGATGACGGCACCTATACTTATGGAGAGTTCTTTTCCCAGGCATGGGTATGGGGAGTTATCGCCCTTATCATAGGTCTTGTTGTAGCCGCCATGTTTGTGGACAGGACACCCAAACAGCAGGAAATGATCAACGAGTAAATGAAACTATCTGGTAAGCGACTAACCGTTGCCGTTACATTGCGGTGCATTAGTCAAAAGGGCTGTTTAACGACAGCCCTTTTATTTTTCGCTAAAAAATCACTGTATAAATTATCATCTCACAATCCCCGTAGAACCTGTTGCGGACGGTTTCAGTTCGAATACTTTTTGCGGCACTAATCCAGGTTCTTCCCTGTGCGATACATAAAGGATCGTTGTAGTAGTTTCAGCAGCAATCTTGTTGATCAATGATGTTAACAAAAATGCATTTTCATCATCCAGTGCGGCAGCAGGTTCGTCCAAAATAAGCAGGGGCGGATGTTTCACCATGGCCCGGGCAATGAGCAGCATGCGCTGCCGGCACAGGGTAAAAAAACGAAACGGTTGTTGACTTTGGTTAGACAACCCCAGCACACCGAGCCATTCCCCTGCAAGTTTGATCTGAAGATCCGAAGGTTTTGTATACAATCCAATCGAGTCCGCAAAGCCGGAAAGGATCATCTGTTCCGCCGAATGATGACCGGAGAAATCTGCAACAGCAGCATTAAAATAACCGATCTGCTGTTTGATATCCCAGACAGATTCACCTGTACCTTTTTTCTTTCCAAAAATATAAAGCTCCTGGCCATAACCTTTCACGTTATCGCCGATGATCATCGAAAGCAGGGTCGTTTTACCTGCACCATTTGGACCGGTGAGGTGCCAGAACTCACCCGGCGCTATCTGCCAGCAAATATTATGAAGCACCGGCCGTCCATCAAAATGTACAGATACATTCTTCATTTCTATGAGTAAAGGAATTTTATTGACATCTTTGTTGTAAGCAGGCGGTATACTGCCATTGAACACCGGTGGAAAGAACGGACTCTTCATGAATACCTCTCTTGATTCCTGCCTGACAACCGTTTTATTTTTGACGGTAACAACGGTATCAATAAATGGAAGGCAATCGCTTTTCCTGTACAGCAACTGGATGACCAGGGTATCTTTTGCTGCCGCTGCAAGCAAAGCCGTGATGCGTTCCCTCCCTGCCACATCAATGCTCTCAAATACATTGTCGGCAATGATATACGCCGGGGCTTCTGAAAGGATATGCTGCAGCAATGCCCTTCGTTGTTCCCCGCTTGAAGAGGTTGCAAGAGAATGCCCATTTACCGCAATTTTGAAATGATCATGCCTTAATTCTTCGTTCACAAAATGCCGGATGGCAAGGGAGGAAAACAGGGCACCGCCTTCCGGAGTGAGTCCTGCAGCAAAATCAAACCGGCGGCCTTCCATAATGAGCTGGATAAGTTCTGGTACATTTTCTTCTGCAGAAAGGTAAACAGCGATATGCCCCGGTGTTTTCATTGTACAACGAAAATAGCCAGTATAACCGGTCTGAAAAAATGGTTTGTCATCAATCCAATTTTGATCGTTAGAAAAACGGAAAATATATTTTTGCCTGCAGGCAGCATGCTGGTACGTAGAACTGCTGTTACTAAAACGACCTAAAACCCGGTTGCCTTTTGATGAAATATGTACTCACCCTCCTGTTCGCTTTTTCAATTGCTGATAGTGATGCACAAAAAGGAAATCTGTCCATTGCTTTTTGTCCCCTGGCGCTGGTGGATGAATTCAGCTTTCCTACCCTGCAGGCCGGCATTGAATGCAGGCTTTCGAAAAATATAAAATGGTACAACGAATTTGGCATCCGCTACAGAAGAAGTTACTATGAAAAAGCCGCTACCGATTCCAGCTTTATTGCATCAAATGGATTTAAATTGAAAACAGAGCTGAGATATTATTTTAACAACAGGCACTCCCGTAAACGTCGCATTTACTACGCTGCTTTCAACTTCTTTTTAACGAAGAATCAACACAACACAGCGGTAAGCTATCATTACAAGGCAGATACCGCACTTTTAAGGAGTGATGCTTTTGGAGTGAGAAAAAAGGTGACAGGATTCAATTTCATCTATGGGTTTCAACGGAGGCTATCCGGCAAGCTATCGATGGATCTGTATGCAGGAGTTGGCATGCGCTTTATCAGCACCCAAACATTCAACAAAGAATATGACAGGAAAAGAGACGACATGATCATTCACCCGGTAGACCTTAATTATGATGCCTGGCAGAGGCAGAATGAAGCTTCCGAACCCAAACGGATCATGCCGAACCTTTCTATGGGGATCAGGTTTTGCTTCGATCTTTAACTACTTAAGAATTTTATTTTTTTCTGCCCATAGCAGCAGGTAAGGTTTAAGAAAAACAACCTTCTCATCTTCCGTCATTTCAGGCAATCTTTGTAACTGGTTATAATGTGGCCAGCCGCTGTCTTCTACCCAGTACAATTCATAATACCTTGCCGGAACCAGGATCGTACAAACAGCCATCTGCACAAGATTGACTTTTTCAGTGTCGGAAAATTGTTTGGGAGGCAGGCCGGCTTCCCTGGTTCCAACAAAAAGCAGTATGTCGTTAAGACTGGGTGGTCTGCCCAACTTTTCAGTGAGTATATGTTGAAACCTCACCCACCGTTCCTCCGTATCGGAATCAGCACACATCCTGCAAAGTTACCACAGCAAACAGAATAGACTCATGGCTTGCAGCAATGAGAACACTCAGTGCTCCGGATGATTGTACTCATTCGTTTTCATCACAAAAGAACATGTTCAATACCCTTCCAATATTTCACTTTACCATCATCAAAAAATAACCGTTCTTACACCACTTACTATCAACATTGGAGGTAACTTTAAGAGTGTACATTTTGTATACGATTGCTGACATGTTTTCTTTTTTATCACCTCCAAAAAAGTAACAATGAAAAAAATCCTTTTCTCAATCACATTTGTTGCATGCATCGCATTGACAAATGCACAGCAAACACAGTTTGGAAGCATTACTGCAACAAGACAATCCAACTGTTCTATATTCCTTAGTTTTAACAGCATCACAGAATATGCGACTGATGTTATAAGAATTGAACGATCGAAAGACGGCACTAACTTTATTGAGATAGCAACTGTTCCGGGGCACCAGCCAGCCAATGGCTTACCGGGCAGCGGGTACTCTTACACCTATACTGATAACAATCCATTTACCGGTGGTACTTCTGCAAGTGGCAACTATTATTACAGGGTACGTACAAAAAAGTATGACACTTACGGCCCTTATGCTGTATCGAACAGCACATATGCAGCAGATGCCAACTCCTGTGGTTTATCAACCGTAAATACCATTTGTGCGGGGTCACCCCAATATTGGGGATACGGCTTTACGCCAGGCTATACCGGGCCAACTACCACCTGTTCTGTTCCCAATGTACCGATACAGATACTGGGCGTGAATTCACAAACGATCGTATGGAACAGCAGTAATCCTGCAGTAGCAACCGTAAATTCAAATAATTTTTTGGTTCCGGTATCTACGGGTTACACGATGATATGGGCAAACCTCCCTGCCTGTGGCATTACAATGCCTCAAACCAGGTTCGACATTTGCCCCTGCAGCCCCGTAGTACCAGTCGGACTTGGGGGAAACTGGGGCCAGGGTGCATGCCAGCTTTACTTTAACAAGGTGGGCACTATTAATACCTATACACTGGAATGGGTAAACCTGCTGACCAATGTTTCCGGAAGTAAAGTGATCACCTATACAGGATCAACTTATGCCTTTACCGATGTACCCTATGGAACACCGTTTAAGTACAGGGTAGCCGCAACCGTTGCTACAGCATGTACCGGCACTGATTTTTCTGACTGGTTCAATGTACTTTCAACAGGCAGTTGCGGAGCAGGAATTCCATCCAATCTTGTTGCATCATGTGTATGCGGCACGCCACCAAATTGTGTGATCAACTGCGGTTATGAGAGGTTCAACTGGACACCGGTTTTTAACTGCTATACCTACCAGGTAGTGTATGAAGTATACAGGGTGTCTCCTGCTGCAACCATGCCTCAGCAAACCTTCCAGGTTTCTTCCCAACCACCCACTGTATGGCCAATAATAAACTATAGCAATATGACTGGAGGCGGATGGCAGATCCACTTTATGGTAAGAGCTCAATGCGTTGATGGTAGTTGGGGCGCCTATAGTGCATGGTCGCCCGGTTACGCCCTGTAAAAATTCATACAACATGTCAGTAAAGCAAAGCCCGTGATCGTACGGGCTTTCACTTTTTTTGCAACCAGGCCGGTCTTTAACTCTTTACTTCCGGTTAAAGTGAAAAGAGTGCGTAAGTTTGGCTGTCGCATAAGTCTTGAAATAATCCTCATAAAAAAATATTGAGTTCATGAAGAAATATGTTCTGCCGCTCTTGCTGCTGGTTTCGTTGCAGGCGGACGCACAACCTGCAAAAACAGTTTTTAAAACGATCGCCGGCAATACGATTTATAATATTGAAAGCAAAGGCATCTATATTTTTGATGCCGGATGTATGATCGACGCAGACGGAGCCCCAAAAGCCTATCACAAAAATGACCGGCTGGCACTCGATCATCTTTCCAACGCAGGCAAGCCCGGCAACTGGTGGGCACTGGTAACAAACAAAAATGGTATACCACTGGTTCAGACGAGCAAAGATCCAGCACCCGGTTATTATATCTCCATGACCTCACTGGAAGATGACAGCAAAGCGATCAATGATCCACATCGTTTCGTAAATTCGGACTCCATCCCTTACATAGCTTTACCGGTAGGGTTTTCTTCCCTGTATCAATTGGGAGATGTGGCACTGGTGATCAACAAAAAAAATAACCGCCGCTGCTACGCCATTTTTGCGGACAAAGGACCGGCTGATAAGATCGGCGAAGGTTCCATGTATCTTGCCCGCAAGCTTGGCATCGACAGCAGTCCTAAACACGGTGGTGTTGAAAATGGCATCCGGTATATTTTATTCCGGCAATCAGGAAATGGCAGTTTCCTTTGCATAGTGGAGATTGAACGCAGGGGAAAAGAAAAATTGTCGCAGGATGAAATGGCAGCGCTCCTTAAATGATTCAACCCTTCAACAGCGGCACCATGATCCGGTTCAATAAAAATTATTTCCTGCTCACCGTCTTGTTATTTCTTACAGAGCTGCTCATTGCACTGTATGCACACGATGATTTTATCAGACCATTTGTTGGTGACTTACTGGTTGTGATACTGATCTATTGCGCAGTCAAAAGTTTTTTCAGTTTGCCGGTATGGAATGCAGCCATCGCGGTATTTCTTTTTGCCTGTTTTGTTGAAATGTTGCAATACATACATCTTGTACAGCGGCTCGGGCTTCAAAAAAGCACGCTTGCAAGGATCATCATCGGCACTTCTTTTTCCTGGATGGACATCGTTGCTTATGCCATTGGTACCGGCCTCGTGTTGCTGGCTGAACACCTGCCAACAGGAACCAAACCAGCTTCACCGCCCGGGGCTTAAACTTTATGGTTTGCTTTTTGTTTTACTGATCGTATGAAAAAACAACAGTATTCCAACCACAAAAAATATTACATCCCTCATCATTTTATTTTTCTACCGATGATGACCGCATTTATTGTCACCGGCATAAGCAAGGCTTATAGTGATGACAGCAATGCCATTGCCTGGCTGCTGTTTAGTGTACTCTCCTTTGCCATTTTGTATCTTGCCATCATGTTGCGGCAGCACTATGCACTGGGCAACCAGGACAGGATCGTGAGGCTGGAGTTCAGGCTACGGTATTTTGAAGTGTTTGGAAGATCATCAGCAAGCGCAGAAAAGCAACTCTCCTTTAGCCAGGTAGCAGCGTTGCGCTTTGCCGGGGATGAAGAATTTGAAGACTTACTGCAAAGGGCCATGACTGAAAAACTCAGCGGCGATCATATTAAACGAGCTATTAAAAACTGGAGGGCCGATGAAATGCGGTTGTAGTTTGTTGCAGGAGATTTGGCAACAGCGATAAGTTTTTTAAGAAGTAAATTTCCCGAGGTTCCTGCTCAACGCATCTTCCGCCTCGGCAACGGTTCGCAACAATTCACTCATCTCAAATGGTTTTTCTACAAAATAATCTGCACCTGCAGCAATGCATTCTACCCTTGCCTGCGGATGGGCAGATAACATGATAACAGGTATCGCTGAAAGCTGAGCATTCATTTTAAACTGCCTGCATACCTGCCTTCCATCTGCCCCGGAAAGTAACATGTCCATCAATATGATATCCGGTTCAATTTGTACCACAGCAGCTTCAATACCCTCGGTATTTTCTTTCACTGAAACCTCGTACCCTTTATGCCGCAGCATGGCCTGCAGCATATACAAAATATCTTCATTGTCGTCGATCACCAGTAAATGTGGTTTTTCCGGGAGCATGCTTAGTTCTTTTAAATTATTTTTTTACGGGGATGGCAAAATAGAAAACCGATCCCTTGCCTGGTTCACTGGTAACCCCGATCTTACCGAAATGCTTGTTGATGATCTCTGAGGCAATAAACAAGCCAATACCAAAACCCGGAAAGGTCTTTTCATTTTTTCCCTCTACCCTGTAAAAACGTTCGAATATTTTTTCCTGGTCAGCCTTACTGATACCAATGCCCGAATCCTGTACGGTTACGGTAGCATAATCATGTTGCACAAAACTTTTCACCACGATCGTTTTTGATGCCGGGGAATATTTGACGGCGTTAGTCAAAAAATTAACAAGCACCTGCCCTATCCTGCTTTTATCTGCATGCACCTGCATCGGGTTGTTTTTATCAAAAACAAATTCGTATTCGGGGTTGATGTGTTTCATTTCACCGATCATATCATCGGCCAGTTCTGTTAATTCAAAATCTTCCCTGTTCAGCAAGAGGCTGCCGGCTTTGATCTTTGAAACATCGAGCAGGTCGGCGATCAGTTTGGTAAGATTTAAGATCTGCTTGTCGATCACATTCAATGAGCTTTTCAAAAAAGGATCCTGCCCGCCTCCATAGGTACTCTGCAATATCTGCACATATCCTTTGATGGAAGTGATGGGCGTTTTTAATTCATGGCTGGCCATACTGATGAAAAAGTCTTTCTGCTGCTCCTGTTCTTTAATATCCTGTATATCGGTACTGGTACCTACCCACATTTGTATATTGCCTGCGGCATCTCTTTGAGGAATGGCCCGGCTCAGTTGCCAGCGGTATTCACCATCATACCTGCCAAAGCGATGTTCAAAAATAAAGTCATTCCCGGTGCTGATAGCGTGCATCCATGCTTTTATATTTTCCTCCCTGTCGTCCGGATGCACTATCTGCAACCAGCCTTCTTTCTCCAACTGTTCTCTGTTTAGTCCTGAATAGGCGTATACAGACTGGTTAAAATAATTCAGGTTTCCCTTTGCATCGCCGGTCCAGATGAATTGCGGCATCGAGTCTGCCAGTAACCGAAATTTTTGTTCCCTCCCAAGCAATTCCTGTGCGTAATTTTTTTCATCTGTTATATCCCGGGTAGTGCCGATGATGTTATGAGGTTTGTTCTCATCATCATAAAAAAGCTTTCCTTTATTTTCAACCCAATGCACGGAGCCGTCGTTCCAGATCATCCTTCCCTCATATTGCAGCATACTGGTTGCAACGGCTGTTTCAAAAGCTTGCTTTCGCCTTTCCATATCATCCGGGTGAATGTGCCTTAGTAACTGTTGATGTGATAGTAATGTACCCTTCTTATAACCCAGCATTTGTATATACCTATCAGAATAAATTACCTGCATGGTTTTGAGGTTGAGTTCCCAGGTTCCCAAATCGCTTGCGGTGATCACGATGTTCAGTCTTTCCTCGTCTTCCCTTAATTTTTTTTGTATCAGTATCTGTTCATGAATATCCATGCAGGCGCCAATGTAGCCCTCGAATATATTATTGTAAGTAAACCTCGGTACGCCCCTCGCAGATATCCAGCGATACTGTCCATCGTGCCGCAGCAGGCGGTATTCCATGTGATACTCTTCCTGCTTTTCGAAAGCTTTCAGGTATACATTATGGGTATGTTCAATGTCATCCGGGTGTACCCGCTGCATCCATCCGTTACCAATTTCCTCTTCCATTGTGCGACCGGTAAAACTCAACCAGGCAGTATTAAAGAAATAGCGGGCACTGTCAGTTCCGGAAAGCCAGATAAATACCGGGGCCGTATTGGCAACATCCCGGAACATTTTCTCATTTTCCTTTAATGCTTCTTCTGCCTTTTTCTGTTCATTAAAATTGGTAAAGGCACCGATCCATTTTTCTATCTGGTTAGTTTCATCGTTTACCGGCTCACCGTGTACATAAAACCATTCATAATTACCCTCCCTGTTTTTTAACCTTGCCTGTGCCTTGTAAATATTGCCGCTTTGCAGGCAACCGGTCCATGTGTCAATGATGTTTTGATAATCATCCGGGTGAACAACCTTTTCAAAAGTAGTTTCATCGTAAGGATCCAGGCCGGTAAATTCTTTCCATCTTTTTGAAGCAAAGGTTTGCTTCCCGCTGGCATCTGTGGTCCATACCAGTTCCGGCAACGAATCTGCTAACTGCCGGAATTCCTTCTCACTTTCTTCTACCTTCAGCCTGGCTTCCACCTTCTCCGTTACATCATTTACAGTAATGATGATACCCGATACCAGGCGCTCTGTATCAAACAGTGGCGCATATTCGAAATCAAGGTAAAACTTCTTCATGCCATCATCTCCCTGCACGTATGCAACCGATTCTTTTTCGCTGTGTGTTTCTCCTGTTAAAAAAACTTTGTTAAGCAGTGCAGGGTATTTTTGATCGTTCAATTCAGGAAATACGTCCAGAATACTTTTGCCGATCACGTCGGTTTCTTTTTTCCGCCATAGGTTTTGAAACATCACCGTGTTGGCCATTTCAATAATATGCCGGCTGCCTCTCAGTATCGTCATTGGTATGGGCGATTGCATTACCATATTTCTGAATTGCCGCTCGCTTTCGGCCAGGTTATGTTTTGCATTTACAGAGGCGGTTACTTCAGTTGCCACCACTATAATACCTGCAATAAGGCCATCCGCCTCCCTCAGCGGCTGGTACACAAAATCAAAATAGGAGGTTTCTTTTTTACCGAACCGGTTAAGTGTTACCGGGAATTCAAATCCATGATAAGGCTCCCCGGTTTCCAGAACATTGTTGAGCAATACAGATACACGGTCCTTTACCTCCGGCAATGAACTGAACAGTGGGTTTCCCACAAAATCCTGCTCTTTGTGGTCAACGACGTCCAGGTAAGTTTGATTGGCAGCATCAACAATAAACTCTTTTCCCCTAAGAATACAGATACCTATTGGGGCCTGGTTAATGGTGTTCCGAAACTTCCGCTCATTCTCTTCAATTCTTTTTCTTGCGCCCACCTTTTCGGTCACATCTTCCAGCGTTCCGTTAAAGCGGTAAGCAATATTATTTTCATTGAACCAGGCACGGCCCTTCGCCTGCACAACGATCTCTTTTTTTGTAACCAGGTTGATCACACTGTATTCTTCATCATACTGGTGGCTGAAAGCCGGATCCAGTACCGCCTCTATTGCTGCCACCACCCGCTGGCGATCCTTTTCAGCAATGGCAGTTATGACCTTGTCTAGTGCCGTTTCCTCATTCAGCGGCAACCCAAACCATTCTTTTAACCGGTCGTTGGTGATAAATTTTCCTGTTAAAGGATTGTAGTCCCATGTGCCGAGCCTTGCCACTTCAATGGCAAATTCCAATTGGTCCCTGTTTTCCTCCAGTTTTTTTAGCGTAGTGATTTTTTCTGTCGTTTCACTACAGGTTACAAACACGCCCGCCGGCATACCGGATTCGTCCATTACAGCGCTGTAGCTGAAGGTCCAGTAAACATCCTCTATCTTGCCATTTCGGAAGATCGGAATCAACTGGTCTTCGCTCCAGGTAGACTCTCCGCCAGACAACACCTGGTCGATCAGTGGCTTGATGATATGCCATATTTCAGGCCACGCTTCTTCAGCAGGCATGCCCAGGATACCGGGATGCTTCCCATGCTCCCCCAGGCTTGGCCGGTAAGCATCATTGTAAAAACATACCAGCCCGGGTCCCCACCATAAAAACATGGGAAATTTTGAATGAAGGATAATACTGACGGCCGTACGCAGGCTCTGCGGCCACTGGTCCGGTGTACCCACCATTGTTTGCGACCAGTCTTTAGAGCGCATCAACTGCCCCATTTCGCCGCCACCGGAAAGAAAGGGATGATATGAAGCGGATGCTGTTGGTATGTCAAAATTCCGCATAGGAACCGGGAAATTTTTTTTCAATATAAGTCATTTTTCAATGGTTGCATTCAGTTTATGCAGCTTTATAACAGGAACCGGTAAAATACCGATGCAGCCGGCAGAAAATAAAAAAGCCATCTTAAAAGTAAGACGGCTTAGCTTTCGAATAACCTCCTGCAGTAGCAGGAGATCACAATGATACAGTCTTTGCACCAGCAGCGCTGTCAATATAATGTTAAGCAGTGCCCCCGGTATGAGCAGGTTCGGTTAAAAACGGGAAGTAAAAATTCATTTTGCTGCAAGATGCTATTTTAACTGCGCTGCAGTTCTTGACTGGGGTGCCTTGAAAAAATCTCTGGGATACCGGAGGAGGTAACGCCATAAGATACCCAGGAATTCAGGATAATCTTTTAAGCGTATCCCACGGCTTTTAACAGCCACATAAAACGCCAGGCCAAAGCTCACGGCGAAGTTCAAAAAACCGATACCAAATACGCCAAAGAGGGTGTACCATAATTCCCCGGCGCTGATATTATGTCCAAGTCCAAAAAAGCCAATGGCCGCATTGGCAGCGGAGATGGTGATGTGCCGGATGTCGAAAGGAATGCCAAAGGTTTTCCCGAAAAATCCGGCCATACCAAGGAAGAAACCCAATGCAATATTACCAATGAGCGCCCCCATATTGTTTTCGATGTAATGAATGATCTTATAGCGCCTTTTTTCACCAAAGCCATACCTGAATGCAGTGGAGTGACGAAGCCGCTCTCCTATTTTACTGTACACCAGGTAATTTTCGACATAACCGGCGATCAATCCGCTGGCAAACAAAAAGAAGCCTGTGAAGCAGGCATACAACCAGGCAAGACTATGAAATGGCTGCTGGTCGCTCAACAATTTTTGAGCAGCCGCACCTTCGGCGATCTTAACCCCGGTGGATGCAAAGAAAAGCCAGGCCAGTAAATAGGTTAGCGGAAACACCACCAGCAGGTTACCGGCAAAAGAAGCCAGTTGCGTACGGCTTACTTTACCAATGGTGATGGCAAGATTGCGCAGGTCGGGCCGGTCACCGATCTTTTGTGCATCAAAGGAACTGGCCACGTTGTTGGCAGTGTAGGCCGGCTGTTTGGTAGCAAGTGTAGAGCCTGTATCCTGTATTAATATAAAGCCCAGGGAATAATTGGCACTGTATAAAAAGCCCAGCCAGAAAGGCGTAACCGGAATTTTGCCCAGCAGGTTTTTGATAATGCCGATAAAGGAAATAATAACACCTCCACCTGCAGCGCTGCGGAACATGCGCCAGAATTCTTTTCGTGTTGTTGTGATGAACTTTTCACCGGTGCGTCCTCCGTGTTCTGCGATCTGGTAGGCCAGGTAACCGGTATTCTCACTCAAAAATTCTTTGAGTGAATGCTTCCGGTTCTCATTGTGTACCACTGTGCGGAAATACATTACAAACCGTTCTGTATTGAACAGACTGTCCATGTCCAGCACATCCACAATAATGAACATCCGGTTGATCTGCTGCTGGAGCCTGGTAAGGATATAAGTTTGCGCCAGGCTGGTGCCGTAGGCAATGCGTTGCTCCCTGATCCATTGTATACTCTGGTTGCAGTTGTGCAGGGTTTCGGTGATGTTGGCCAGCAATATTCTCTGCTTCTCTGTATTGGCAGCCGACTGGCCCAAAAAAATATATTCGTTGATCAGCCGGTTCTGTTCTAAAAAGGGGTAAACAGCATCTTCAAATTTATCGTACCGGTGGGTGATCTCTTTCTCAAGCCCCAGTGTAGTGGTGCGGTAACTGAGTATCTGCAGTGACTGCTGTAGCTGGCGGATCAGTGCCGGTTCCGTAAGATTGATCTGTATGCCGAGTACTTCAAAGAATTGTTTCCACAGTTCGTCGCTGATACCTTCCACCCAGATATAATCAGAACGGCGGGAGAATATTTTATTGATGACATAGAGAAAATTATCGGGCGCCTGCAGCTCAGGCAGCAGTTTGTGTTTTAACTTGGTGATGAGTTCCTGCACAAAGCCACGACTGCTAACAATGCCACTTTCGGAAAGGGCCTGTACAATATTTGTTTTTAAAAATTGAGACAGCAGGGCCTTCCGCAGGGAAAACAGCGAAGTGCGGTCCTGGCTCACCTGGAATAAGAGTGCCTGGAATTTTAATTCTGCCTGTGCAATATCCTCCGGTTCATCCGGCCGGATCTTATTGATCAATTCGGCAAGAAATTCAAGGCTGCGGTTGGGTGAATGAAGCGGCAAAACAATTGCCTGCTGCTTTGCAGGTTCGGTATTTCCAGCCTTTTTCTTACGTAAAAGATGCAGCATGAACAAAAAAGCAGTTGATTGTTGAGCAACAGACAACTGTACAGACAACATTGATGCCCGAAATGTTGCATATCACAATTTCTTAATAAATAATGAAAAAAAATCCTGCCAAGCAAACCATCCCCGCCTTGCTTCCGTTTGTTAAAAAAATAATTCCCGTTCTTTCAACCAAATTGCACTTGTAAGGGTTGTTAATATTATTTTTGCCTTATCACAGCATTATGACCACATCACCAAACATAAAAGTTAATCCCGAAACAGATACGATGGCGCTGGCAGACGACTACTGCAGGCTGGTTGTATGGAACGATGACGTAAATACCTTTGAATGGGTGATACAGGCATTGATGGAGGTCTGTGGTCACAGCAACGAGCAGGCCGAACAATGCGCCATTATCATCGACAGCAAGGGCAAATATGCTGTAAAGGAAGGCGACTACGACAGCCTTAAACCCATGTGCGATGCCATCACAGAAAGAGGCATTGGCGCCACCATTGAAGTGACTGCCCTTTAATGTTCCGCTTCACGGGTGATTGTATTTTCAACAACCGGTTTACTTATTTTACTTTTGAACAGCAGCGCTGTTTTCCAACGCACCATGTACATACTCTCCGAAAAACTGTTCTTCCCACCAGTACAAAATGCCGATGAGGATGGCATTGTGGCCATTGGCGGAGATTTAAATACAGACAGGCTGCTGCTTGCCTATCGAAGTGGAATTTTCCCCTGGTACAATGAAGGAGAGCCCATTATTTGGTGGAGTCCTGATCCAAGGTTTGTATTGTTTCCCGAACAGTTGAAAGTGAGCAAAAGCATGCAATCCGTTTTACGGAACGGCAAATTTCGTTTCACCATCAACCGTGCATTTACACAGGTGATACAACAATGTAAAACGGTGGCCCGGGAGGGACAGGACGGCACCTGGATCACCCCGGCCGTACAAACAGCCTATACGAAACTGCACACACTTGGCCATGCACACAGTGCAGAAGCGTGGATGGATGGAGAACTGGTAGGCGGCCTGTACGGCATCCGGATCGGCCATGTATTCTTTGGTGAAAGCATGTTCAGCAAAACAAGCAATGCCAGCAAATTCGCTTTCATCAATTATGTAACGCAATTGCAACGGGAAGGCGTTGTGCTGATAGATTGCCAGGTTTATACAGAGCATCTGGAAAGCCTGGGAGCAGAGATGATCGACCGGGAAGATTTTATTGAACTACTCAACAATAATTGCTGAAAGTTTTTATACAGGGAAGTCAAGTTTTAAAAACCTGACTTCCTTCTCACCTATTTTCCAAATTTATTTTTTAGCGCTGCCAGTGCATCATGCATGGTTGGTTCCGGCTTCGGCTTATTTGCTTTTGTATGCAACTGCCCACCCTGTTTATGCTGTGGCTGATTTTTTGAAGGCGGCAATTCTGTTTGTTTGATGGACAAAGCGATTCTTTTACGGGCCGCATCTACATCCGTTACTTTTACTTTCACCTGCTGGTTCAACTTCAACGCTTCGCCGGGATCAGTGATGTATTTATGAGAAATCTCACTCACATGCACCAGGCCATCCTGTTTTACACCGATATCAACAAAAGCGCCAAACCTCGTGATATTGGTAACCACTCCCGGCACTTCCATCCCGACCTTTACATCATCGATACTGTAAATGGCAGCAAACTCAAAAGCCTGTGCCTCACTTCTCGGATCAAGACCCGGCTTTTTTAATTCGTTCAAGATATCTTTGATCGTTAACTCCCCGATCGTTTCAGTAATATACTTTTGGGGATCCACCGTTTTCAACAATGTTTCGTTGCCGATGATCGTTTTTACATCCGCACCGAGGTCTTTCACAATATGCCCGATCACGCCATAGGCTTCAGGATGCACAGCACTATCGTCCAGCACATCTTCACCTCCTTTGATACGCAGAAACCCGGCACATTGCTCATAAGCCTTGTTGCCCAATCTTGGCACATTCAGCAATTGTTTGCGGTTGGTAAACTTACCTATTTCATTCCTGTACTTAATGATATTGTCTGCAATGCTGGCACCGATGCCGCTTACATAACTCAGCAAATGTTTACTCGCCGTGTTCAGGTTCACCCCAACATTGTTTACACAACTTACTACCGTTGCATCCAGTCTTTCTTTTAACCGAAACTGGTTCACATCATGCTGGTACTGTCCTACGCCAATACTTTTAGGATCCAGCTTTACCAGTTCTGCCAATGGATCCATCAATCTTCTGCCGATACTAACGGCGCCCCGTACAGTAATATCTTCATTGGGAAATTCTTCTCTTGCAATTTCAGAAGCGGAATAGATAGAAGCGCCATCTTCATTCACTAAAAAAACAGGCAGACCAAGATTGAGTTTTTTAATGAACTGTTCCGTTTCCCTCCCTGCGGTGCCATCGCCGATAGCAAATACCTCGATGCCGTATTGTTCCACCAGGTTTTTGATCTTCATTTCTTCCGCATACATACGGTTGGCCTCATGCGGAAAAATGAGATCTGTTTTTTGCAGGGCTCCTTTTTCATCCAGGCAAACTACTTTGCAGCCGGTTCTGTAACCAGGGTCAATGGCCAATATTCGTTTGCTGCCCAATGGTGAACTCAGCAATAATTGACGCAGATTTTCGGCAAACACATTGATGGCTTCTTCATCAGCCTTTGCTTTTAATGCAGTGCGAAATTCTGTTTCAAGACTTGGCTGCAGCAAACGACGGTAAGCATCTTTAATGGCTTTGCGGAGTTGGTCGCTTGTACTGCTCATGCCTTTGATGTACAATTCATCGATCATTTCCTGTGCTTTTTCTTCTTCAGGTGCAATGGCAATGCGCAGATGGCCTTCTAAAAAACCACGCAGTACAGCCAGTATCCTGTGCGATGGTGCTTTGCTGATGGGTTCACTAAAATCAAAATAATCCTTGTACTTCACGCCTTCTGCCTCTTTATCACTTACCACTTTACTTTGCAGCGTTGCTTCTGTTTCAAACAAACGGCGAAGCTTTGCCCTTACGGTGGCATCTTCATTTACCATCTCCGCTATGATATCCCTGGCACCCTGCAATGCAGCATCCGCATCGGCCACTGTATCATTGATGAATGCCGAAGCTTCACTCACCAGGTCAACATCTTTTTGTTCCAGCAAGATATTGGCCAATGGCTCCAGTCCGTTTTCCCTTGCAATGAGTGCCTTTGTTTTTCTTTTGGGTTTATAGGGCAGGTAAATATCTTCCAGCGCAGCAATGGTAGTTGCCCTGTTGAGCTTTTCCTGCAACGCTTCCGTCATTTTACCCTGCTCGGTAATTGTTTTTTCTATAAACTCTTTCCGCTCGGTAAACTCTTTTAAAAATCTGGATTCATCCTGTATGTGCTGTATCTGCACTTCATCCAATGCGCCTGTTTTATCTTTCCGGTAACGGGCAATAAATGGAATAGTAGCACCTTCTGCCAGCAGGTTCAGCACAGCTTCTACCTGCTGTTGTTTTAAATTGAGTTTGGCAGAAATGGGTTGTATGAATGATTGCATGTTATTAATTTTTAGGGCTGCGAAAATAGCGGTGTGAACCGAAATAAAAAATTAAGATTAAGCACATTCCGGCCGGTCTTTGAATAACAGGTTGCGCCTCATTGATCTGCCACAAGAAAATAGCAGGCGGGCAGAGACCCCTGGTTCCTTGCAGGACGCTTTTTGTAAAAAAAATGGATATTATCTGATCAGTTTCACAGAGGTTAGCGGGTTAAGGGCAGCATTACCTGTAAACAGGAGCATTCTGCCCTGTAGCGAACATTATTTTTTTGGAAGGATGCTGTTCTACGAACGAATAAATGCTGTTCCGGATCGTATCATTATCTGCATAGGGCTGCAGAAAACTTTTTACTTCATCGATCGAATTGATCTGTTGCGAAGCAGGTAAATAACCCATCCCCCAAAAATTACCCCGTTCTACCAGCAGGCACAACTGCTCATCCGGTTTTTTGCCATCATCCAGTACGGCAAAAGTGGGCAATTGCTCATCCAGTGCTTCCAGTGCTTTTTTAACCTTGCCGTTGTACAAATGCGGCGGATCGAGGAAGGAAATGTCTTTTTCTGTAAAAGCTGTTTTATCGATGAAACATAATTTTTCATGCAACTCAAATTCCTCCATCATCTTTTTAAGCATCACCAACCCTTCGTGCAGTAAATTGAAATTGTACAGCGATGGAAAATTCTTTTTCTTTTTATCAATGGCCAGCCGCAGGTAACCACGATTGTCCTCAAACATATACAGCGCATACTTTTGCTGCGGCTGTTTCTGGCTCACATTGTATTTTGGCCAGAGCTTCCTGATCTCACTGCTTTCCAGCACAATCGCTTCCAGCTCAGTGGCACAGGTGGTAAATTTCACTTTGCAGATCGTACGTAAAAAATTCTGCCGCTTGCGGTCGGCATCATTGTGTGTAAAATGACTGCTCACCCGCTTACGTAAATTCACTGCCTTGCCCACATACACTACCTTATCTTTCGCATCTAAAAAATAATATACGCCCGGGCAGTTGGGCAACTGCTGTATATCTTCTTTTGTCAATCGTGGTGGCAGCCATTGTTCAGCAGAAGTTTTCTTCAGCATTTGCTGAATGTGCAGGTCGCCATTGTTGGCCAAACAATACTCCAGCAATTTTACAGTGGCTTTTGCATCGCCGCCGGCACGGTGCCTGTTTGTTATTGGTAATTGTAAAGAGCGGCACAAATTGCCCAGGCTATACGAAGGCAGCCCCGGGAAAACCTTCCTGCTCAGGCGCACCGTACATAATTTTTTTGCAGTGAGGTCAAACCCTGCTGCTTTTAAATGATGCTTTACAAAAGAGTAATCAAAATTTACATTGTGCGCAATAAACACTTTATCGTTCAGCAGTTCATACAAGATATCGGCCACTTCAGTGAACTGCGGTGCGGCAGCCACCATTTCATCACTGATGCCGGTGAGGGATTGTATGTACCGGGGAATGGACTGGTTGGGATTGATGAGTGTTTCAAAATGCTGTATGATCTTTTCTCCATCATGTACATAAACCGCTATCTCGGTAATGCCGTGTGCCGAGGCATAGCCGCCGGTGGTTTCGATATCTACAATTGCATACATGAGAAATCAAATATAGCAATACTAAATTGATTAGCAAAGCGAATCTTTCCGTATTGAGTACCGGTCGGTACCGGAGGTCAGACCGGGAATATTTTGATCAAAGCGCCTAACCTTCGGTGCCAACCCTGTTCTTCCGAAGCCTCAACAGCAATCTTTATATTTGTTGACAGCAAAAAAAATATTTATGCAGCTTGTTATTACCTCCATCGAATTATACGCCTCTAAAATAAAACTGAAAGAACCATTCATAATTTCATTGGGACCATTAACCCATGCCGAAAATGTAATTGTGATCATCAGGACCAATGAAGGCATCAGCGGCACCGGCGAATGCAGTCCATTTATGACCATCAATGGTGAAAGCATGAAAACGGGTATGGTGGTGGGGCAATACCTGGCAACCGTTTTAAAAGGAAAGAACGCACTGGATATAGAAGCCTGTCATTCTTCGATGCAGCGGGTGATCTACGCCAACAACAGTATTAAGAGCGCTTTTGATATGGCCCTGTACGATATTGCGGCACAACATGCAGGCGCACCATTGTATGCATTGCTGGGCGGCAGCAACAACAAAACATTGATCACCGATTATACCGTAAGTTTTGATACGGCAGAAAAGATGGCAGCAGATGCAGGCAAGATAAAAGCAAATGGTTTCCAGGTAGTGAAAGTAAAACTCGGTGGAAAAAAGGAAGATGATATTGAAAGGATCAGGCAGATAAGGAATGCGATCGGTAATGAGTTGCCCCTCCGCATTGATGCCAACCAGGGATGGAACACGGCTGATGCCATTGAAATTTTAAAAGCATTGGCGCCTTACAACATACAGCATTGTGAAGAGCCGGTACCAAGATGGAATTTCATGGAACTCCCCATCATTCAAAAACAAAGCCCCATTAAAATAATGGCAGATGAAAGTTGCTGTGATGAGCATGATGCACAACGATTGCTGGATATCGGCGCCTGCGATTATTTCAACCTCAAACTGGGTAAATCGGCCGGTATTTTTATTGCCAAAAAGATCATTCAGATTGCAGAAGCCAACAACGTAAACATACAGATCGGTGGATTTTTAGAATCAAGACTGGCATTTACCGCAGCGGCACACCTGGCGTTGAGCAGCGATACAATTGTGCATTGCGATTTTGATACGCCCCTGATGTTTGAAGAAGATCCGGTGATTGGCGGAATAGGTTATACCAACAAAGGAGAAATTGCTGTGCCGGAATCAATTGGCCTGGGGGCCCGTTTTGATGAATCGTATTTAAACAGGCTTGATAAAATTGTTATGTAGTATTTTACAAAACAGGTTGTTCATACCTCAAGGCAGTTGGGGGCTGGTCTTTATTTTATTTGATACAACAGGCTCACCGTAACAAACTGGTTGCGGTTTTTGCTGGTAGTTGCACCCATACCCGGCGATTGCAACCCATATTGGTAAGTAAGGCCGGCAGTCATGCTTCCCTGTTTATATTTTATACCTGTAAGAAAACGATAATCAACTTTCCTCAACTGCACATTAAAATTCTGTTCTGCGTTGGCCATTATTGCTACAGGCGGCTCCACAGGAAAACCGGCATTGCTTACCTGGAAGCCGTAGGCCTGTTGCGCTTTTTTACTACTCCTGCTTAACAGGAAAGATGCCTGTAACCCTGTTTGAAATGAAATTTTCCTGCTGATATTTATCCCAACGGATAATGGCAGATCAACATAGCTCAAATGATCATAATTAACCAAATCACTATATAACCGGATATTGTTGGCGGTATCGTTTACATACAACGTTTTTGTAACACCTGCAACAGTGGCTGGCGCCGGTGAAAAAACAGCAAGGCCTGCAGCAACATAAAACCGCTTATTCAAATTATATTTCACTTCAGCCACCGGGTATGGCTGCAGGTGTTGCTGCTTACCTGCAGCCACATTCATACCGATGCCTGCAGCTACTTCCCAGGTTCCTGCCTGCGGCGCCCTGTCTTTGAGGGTAGTTGTCATAGAGAAATATCGTTGGTTATTCAAAGAAGTATTGCTGATAATACTTGCCACTTTTCTATTTTCAGCACTGTCATTAAACCGATGCTGAATAATTTCCTGCTCAGTCAAACGGCTTATAGAGAATGTACCCGTTTCAACAGCGTTTTCAAAACGGTTATCTTCATTCGCAATAAGCAATACCCGGTCAGTTTTTCCGGGTGTGGTATCATTATTTTTTTGCGCTGGTATGGAATGTTGGTTACTGCTGGTTGCAATTGAACCCGCAGCAATCAAACTTCCGGGAAAAACAGTTGAGCGGTTTGCACCAGGATGGAATGTAGAAAGGTCTCCGCCCAAATGCAATGATGAAAAGACTGCCATCACCAACATCATCGCAGCAATCATACAACGCTTTATTGCCGGGGTAATGATGCTTTTTTTTACAGGCAGGTTACTGTCAAGCAATGCTTTCATCTCCAGCCAGCCGGCTCCCGGCGAAAACGGAAGTTCATCATTGATATCTAATGCTTCGGGCATACTACAACTATTTAGTTTGTTTTAACTGCATTGACCCTCTCAAACGTTTTCTTGCTTCGGACAAATGCCACCTGCTGGTGGTTTCGGAAATATTCAACTGGGCTGCAATGTCTTTGTGAGTGTACCCGTCAAATGCAAACAGGTTTACCACGATACGTGTTATGGTTGCAACAAATTAAAGTGCTGCAGAATTTCCTCCAGCTTCCAATTGTGTGCCAGCAGGAAATCGTCGTCGCCCTGTTCATGAAACTGGTCGATATGGATCACATAGGCTTCTTTTTTGCTACGCCTTGTATGATCGATCGCCGTATTGATAATGATGGTTTTTAACCAGGGTTTAAAAGCGCCGAGTTGTTTATTATATTGGGCAAGATGGACAAATGCCTTTAAAAAACCATCGTTCAAAATGGTCAGCGCATCGTGGGGATGTTGTGCATATCGCTGGCAGAGCCTGAACATATCAGCGTAAAAATGTTTGTACAGCCTTTCCTGTGCAGTCCTGTCGTTGGCCCTGCAGCATTCAATTAATTCACCGAGTTCTTCTTCAGTTACAATCATTATAAACAGGCTATACTTTAAGAAAGACGCTGCCACTGGTGATTACCCGTAGCAGCGCCCGGTTATTTAATGCTTGAATGAAATGGTTTTGTTGAGCATCCTGGCCGGATTTAAACTGTCAATGAATCTCACTTTCAAAATGCTGTCATTCAATGTGACAACCTTCCACGACACATATTTGGAAGGATTGGTTGCACTCAGTTTTATAGAATCCTTTACAAGATCAAATGACCAGCTTCCCTTACTGTAATAAAAAATTGTGGAGTCGCAGCGGGTGGTGCCATCCTGGAAATCAAAGGCTGTATTATTGAATTTAATGATGTCATCATTCATACAGGGCTTGAACAATGAACTGTCTACATCCGGCTGGTTGGCCTTGGGCACACTGATGCCGGTGATCTTCCAGCTGTATAGCATTTTCTTAATCTTGTCCGGAGTGTTATCTACCGGGTCTTTTTTACAGGCGGCCAATAATGAGATGCTGCAAACTGCTACAGCAGCATATTTTACGATATTGATATACTTCATGTGTATTATTTAAAATGGTTTTAAAATGATCCCGGGATAGTGTACACCTACAGGTACGCAGCCTGGATGGCGTGTGTTGGGAAAGGAGGAAAATATTCTTCAGGCGGGAGAAATATTACAGGAGATCAACGTGCATTGGGTACGAGTAAAATTGATGGGCGAATACAATTTCTACGGAAAGATCAATAAAATTACAAGCGCTGAACCCTACGCCGGATAGGAACGGAAAGCCCGGTGAAGCAGCGCCGCTTTGGCCGGTGCCGGACTTGCAGTGAATAGCCGGGCTGAAGCTGGGTAAAACCCCAATGCTGACGTACAAAATCAAATTCCCGATAGCTGAAACCCATCCAGCCCAAACTCGTTACCTTTGCGCCCTCAATTATGAAGACAAAAAAGATACACAAAGACAAGGTAAACATCATTACACTCGGGTGCAGCAAAAATATGGTGGACAGCGAGGTGCTGAGCGGACAACTGATCGCCAATGATATTGATGCGGTGCATGAGAATAAAAAGAAGGACCACAATATCGTGATCGTAAATACCTGCGGCTTTATTGAAAAGGCCAAGGAAGAAAGCATTAACACCATTTTGCAGCAGGTAGAACTGAAGAAACGTGGCAAGCTGGATAAAGTATATGTGACAGGCTGCCTGAGTGAACGCTATAAACAAAATCTTGAGGACGAGATACCGGAAGTGGATGCATTTTTCGGCACGATGGAACTGCCGATGATACTGAAACAGTTTGATGCAGATTATAAAACAGAACTGATCGGCGAACGCTTGCTGAGCACACCACAGCATTATGCTTACATGAAGATCAGCGAAGGCTGTAACCGCACCTGCGCTTTTTGTGCCATCCCCCTGATGAGGGGGCAGCATGTGAGTCGCCCCATTGAATCGCTGGTAGATGAAGCGAAGCGTTTGGTACAACGCGGCGTAAAAGAAGTGATGCTGATTGCGCAGGAACTGACCTATTACGGACTGGATATTTATAAGAAAAGAGAATTGCCCAAATTATTGCACGCACTGGCGGATGTACAGGGTTTAGAATGGATCCGTTTGCACTACGCTTATCCATCAAAATTCCCGATGGATATTATTGATGCGATCAAAGAAAGAGACAATATTTGCAACTACCTCGATATGCCCCTGCAGCATGCGGCCAACAATATGCTGCAGTTGATGAAACGGCAGATCACCCGGGAAGAAATGGAAGATTTGATTGGTGAGATTCGGAATAAGATTCCGGATATATGCATCCGCACTACGCTGATCACCGGCTTTCCCGGCGAAACAAGAGATGATGTGGAAGAACTGAAAACTTTTTTACAAAAAATGCGGTTTGACCGGGTGGGCACTTTCACTTACAGTCATGAAGAAGGCACCAGCGCTTATGATATGAACGACGACATTCCTGCGGAAGAAAAAGAAGAAAGGGCGCAGGAAATTATGGAAGTGCAACAGGAGATCAGTCTGGAGAAGAACATGGAGAAGGTTGGCAAAACTTTTAAAGTGATCATTGATAAAAAAGAAGCTGGCCGCTACCTTGGACGCACCGAGTTTGACAGTGTGGAAGTAGACAATGAAGTGATCATTCATTCAAAGAAAAAATTAACAGCCGGCGATTTTGTGAACGTGAAGATCACCAAGGCTTATGATTATGATATTGAAGGCGAGGTGGTGGAGTAGAGTAAATTATCTTTAAAAAAAATATTTCCAGGGCGCTGTTTTCAGCGCCTTCTTTTTTGAAGCAATTATAGTTTTGAAACAAATACAAAAAATGCGACAACAGCGAGGACCCGGATGCTATCTTTTCATTAGTCCCTTTTTATTTTATTGCCTTCGCCTCCACTGCCGCCCCGATAGCTATCGGGGAGCGTAACTGCACCGCCGCTGCTTTTGCTTCTTTCAATCCCGAAAGCTTTCGGGATGAATCTCACCTTCGGTGTGACCAAACCAAAAGAGGCGGCTTATGCAGTTACTGGTGAGAAACAAAAAAGTGGCATGCTGAATTTCATAAGATGATCATATTTGCGTGTTGTATGTACGGATAAATTTAAAAGACTATTGCTGTCGATTAAACTGCATTTAATTCAGGAGTAGGATTACCAAAATTGAAGATACAGCAGTACAAAAGCTAATATAGCTATACAGCAGGAACGGGCTGTATTCGTTCCTGCCTGGACTTTTTTTCTGGCAATGACAAAAAGAAAACCAGGGTATTGCTTATTTAAAAAATGCCTCCAAATAAAAGGTTTTTACTTCAATACCCTTTTCGTAATCTTCTCCCCCGCTGCATTTGAAAATTCAACAAAGTAAATCCCTGCTGCCAAGTAAGCAAAAGGCAATTGAACCTGGTTGAATCCTGCAACAAGTGTTACCGGCGAACGGTACAATACCCTGCCGGCCATATCCACCACTCTTACCCTAAGCTGCTGGTTTGCTCTTGACTGGATTACAACATCGCTACCGGTCGACGGATTTGGAAAAGAAGTGATGATGAATGAACTGCTGATATAAGACGGGTAATCTAAACATGCTCCCGTGTTGGGCAAATTTTTATCGATCCAGTCGAGCCTTGAGGCCAGCCAGTTTTTTAAAGTATTGATCTCACCCTGGTAGTCTGGCGCAATGGGCGAAGGATTCGGCCAGATGTATTGTCCCAGTATGGGCCATTGCTGAAAATGCCGTTGCCGGGCTTCCGCCGTGAGCGTTACAACGGAGTCTATTAAATGATTTAAATGGTCAAGACTCAGTGTGCTGGTCCGCAATGTTTTCCACCTGCAGCGCAGGCTGCCTTTGAAAGAACTGTCGGCCATCAGTTGGCTCCACCAGAAAGGCACCTGCCAGTAATCAGAAGGACAAACGTTGTTGAACTGGTAACCCCATCCGTCTACATTGCTTCCATTGCAATAATCTGCATTGCGAAAGGCAAGGTCGTAATCCCATACCGGCCCGGCAATGATCTTACCGTTCTTACTATACCTGTCTTTGTAAAAAAAACTGCTAAGACGGTAACCGTCAACATTACGGCTTACCTCGTTGATGATAAAATAATCAATAAAAGAATTTTGATCTGCAAATTTTCGCCAGCCGGTCTGTGGATCCTGGTAGTTACTGCTGTACAAAGCATTTTCAAAACTGTCTACATATCCCTTTATATATCCTTTTTGCTCCGTTGTAATATTGGTGATCTTCGGGTACACATAAGTGTACTGCACTGCCGCTCCCTGGCCCGCCGCGTAGTAGGAGTACCAGCCATCGGCTTCCTTATCAATGCTGAAAATATAGCCACCGGTAACAGCATCGCCGGTGTTGTCGGTGCTGCTCATAGAAGAAATATTTACACGGCCACTCTTGCGTTTGATCTTTTCCATCAGTACATAAATCCCTTTGTATTCGCCATTCAGGGTAAGCTCTACGTACCGGCAATTGGCTGCCCAATGGCCCAGCTCACGGCTAAGTGTGTACGCAAGAAAATTGTGCATGAGTGTTTTATCGGTATAAGGTGCATACAACACCCAGTCGCTTTCAGATGGAAGGCCAAACAGGCTTTTGTTAACCGATCCCCCGCTGCTGTTCCATAGTTCAATGCTGTACGATTTCATGGGAAACATCTGCGAAGACTGGCCTCTTATTTCAATACCGATCTTCCCGTTGTAATGATTGAAGGAGTCTGTGATATTATTCCTTGCATTGCCGGCATTCCAGATAATGCCCATATCTGCCATGATCTTTGGATCATCAGGAATTTCCTGGCCGTTGGTATTGATCACCACCAGCGGCAGGTTAGAGGAACTGAGTTGTGCGGTAAGAATGCTGTACAATAAAAGTAAGGGTGCCAGGAGGGCGATCTTTTTCATCAGGCTTTAGTTTGTACAAAATTAGCTGATTTAAAAACGATACAAATCTTTTAACAACGAAATCCCGGTTTCCAAACCCCCGTATGCCGCTGCGAAAGCTTACCGGATCTTTATGAGCTTAACCGTCTTAACAACCGTACCCTTCACCAGTTTAAGCACATACAGGCCAGCCGTAAGATTTTCACCCAGGGTATAATGCCCGCTTGCTTTAACAGCAGCAGCGTATACTAGTTTTCCATCTGCGGTAGTAATACTCAACGCCGCTCTTTCATTGGCATCGCCATCGATCAGCAGTTCAAAGGCAGATGCAGTGGGGTTTGGAAACACTTCCATCCTCAATGCCGGGGCAGGTATGGTAGCGCCGCTGCCGGCGTATGCAGGCCTTGCACCAGTAAGGGAAAGATTGATAGATCTGCTGCTGGTGCAGCCGTTGGCATCCGTAACTACAAAATTGTGTGTGCCGGCGCCGATATTAGTAAAAGTACCTGTTCCTGTATAACCGGGTGTGCCACCGGTAGCAGTAACGGTAACGGATGTAACAGGATTGGCAGCCGTAATGGTACCGGCTGTTATGCTTACCTGCAAAGCACTTGCAGGCTGGCTGGTTTGTAAAACGGCATTGGCTGAATTACCGAGTGCATCGGTAACAGGGAAGTAATAGACAGATGCTATTTTTCTTGTAGTATCCCATACGGCAGTATGATTGCTATTGGAACTATACGTAAAAATAGTGCTGATGCCATTTTCCATATCGCCAAAAGCATATTTATTTACGCCGGCAGGCTTCCCATTGGCAGTTAGTTCAAAAAAAGCAATATTATCGATATAGGTGGTGCCGGAGTTTTGATTGAGTTCGATTAAAAAACTTGCCGCAGGCTCCGTGGTGGGAGCTGTAAATATAAATTCATGATCAACCCGGGTAGTGCCATAGGTAGCCTGCTGCCAGTCTGTAAGTGGTAGTAAAGAGCCGGATGTTTGCCTGAGCACTACCCTGAAATTTCCATTGGCGGTAGTGCCAAGCGTACTGAAGCGCAGCGCATAATTTTTAGTGGAACTAACGGACCCTACCGTGAAATATACCAACGTGTAGCGATTGGGAATAACAGATGCGAAGGATATTTTCAAGGAACCCTTCCCGGCAGTTACAGGATAAGCGCCTGTACCGGTATAAGGCGGGGTTCCTCCTGTTGCTGTAACGGTGGCGTTGCTGCTGCCATCAAAACAACTGATCGGTGGAGCTACTGCTGTGGCCGTTAAGAATGCAGGAGGCGATGGGATGTTTACCGTACCAGTAGCTGAACAACCCTTCGAATCTGTAACGGTATAAACATGTGAGCCGGCAGCGACATTATTCACGATACCGGTGCCGGTGTAGGGTGCGGTACCGCCGCTTGCGCTGATGTTAACCGAAGTAGTGCCGCCGGTAACAGCGATGGTGCCTGCAGAAGCCGTAACCTGCAATGATGCCGCAGGCTGCGTAATGGTGATGGAAACCGTGTTCACCGCCCCGGCGGCATCTCTTACGGTATAGCTGTATACACCTGCAACCACTGTAAATGACCCTGTGCCGCTGTAGGGAGCAATGCCGCCCAGCGCTTTCACCAGTACATTTGTTGTGCCGCCAAAACATGCGATGGCGGATGCTGTTGCCATCGCCCTCAATGGTAAAGGTTGTTTAATGCTGATGGTAACGGTATCTGAACAACCCCTGGCATCTTTTACGCTGTAGGTATAAGTGCCTGCAAAAACATTGCGGTAGGTAATGGTGCCATTGTAGGGTGGCGTACCCCCGGAGGCTGTTACACTTACTGTAGTAACCCCTCCAAAAATATTGATGCTTCCTGCGGTAGCTGCAGCAACAAGTGGTGCTGCAGGCTGGGTTACAGTAACAGCAGTGCTGGCACTTACCCCTCTCAGATCTTTTATGGTATAAGTATACCTGCCGGCCGGCACTTCAAATGTTCCGGTGCCGGTATAGGGCGGAATGCCGCCGGAGGCCGTCACTGTTACGGTAGCTGTTTCTCCAAAACAATTCACATTGGCGGTGTACACATTTATTGAGAGTGGTTGCCTGATCACCGAGGTATCTTTTACCAGTATTTTAGAAGTGAAAGGTTCCAGTGTGATGGTGCCGTGATAGTAAGTACCATCCACTCCAATGTAATTATCTGCCAGGCTGATGGTTTGCGGACTGGTGCTGGCATTGTACTCAAAACGCAGGTAGTTATCCGGGTTATACACCGTTGCATCCGCTTCGTAAAATTCTATATTGTCGATATAGGTGGTGCCGGAATTTTGCTCAATTTCAAATACAAAACTTGCAGCCACATCTGTAGCAGGAGCTGAAAAGATCAGCTCGTGTTTACGAATGCTGGTATCGAATGTTCTCATTTGCACCGGTGTAAGCGTGGTGTAGGGCGAACCGGTTTTACGGAGGTATACTTTAATAATCCCATTGGCAGTAGTGCCCAGCGTGCTGAAACGAAGCACATAATTTTTAGACGCCCCGACGGTTCCTGCAGCGCCATACAACAGCACATAACGGTTAGGCACAGGCGAAGGAAACTGGACCTTTAATGAGCCCCCGGCAATCCTGTTATTGCCATCCCAGGCCGCGGTGGCATTGCCGCCAAAAAGCGTAATACCAATGGCATTGCTGGTAAACGCTCCATTGGTAATGCTGTTGTTGCCAATGGTACCGCGGAGCAGGTAAGCCGGCGCTTCCCGGAACGGCTTTTTTGAATGCAGATCATTATTTGAAAATGCCCGCCAGCCATCAAGCGATTGCGGTGAAAGCGGCATCAGCGTTCCCCCGGTGGTTGCATACACTTCATAATTAAATCCAACAAGATTGCTGCTGCTGTAATAATTACTATCGATGGATCCCAGTGATTGCAGCACCGACTGCAGCGATACCGGCACAGGTTCATTCAGCGCTGCATTGGTATAATACAAATTGCGTTGTGCGCTGTACCTGGGATAAAAAATATTGTTCCGTATCTTCAGGTTACTGATATCTCCCCAGGACCATCGCATAAAACTCATGGCATTGAGGGTATTGAAACAGGTGTTGCCTGTGATATTGACATTGGTGGGATTGTTACAGTGAATACCATTTTTGGCAACATTAAAGATCGTGTTGTTCACCACATCCACATTTGCGATCTGGCCATCTAAATAAATCCCCGACACATAAGGATTGGTGGATGATCTGCCCTCCGCGGCGCCAATCCCATTCATAACAATGTTACCACTGATGACCCTGTTCGTGCTGTACAGTTCAGGCGCTGTGCCCTGTGGGATCCAGGTGTAGATACCGCCGGCATCGTCCTTGTTAAAACCGAAATAGTTCACTACGTTATTCTTCACCAGCACATTGCTGCCGTCAAATTCAATTCCCACATAACCCGAAGTATCCACCCGGTTATTCTGGATCAGCAGGTTTTTACTAAGATCTACCGAAACGGCCTTGTAAGAAAGACTTCCACTTGATCCCATACCTCTCAACACACCTGTTTTTTTAATGACACAATTCTGAATCGTGAGGCTTGAATCTGTAAAACAGGCCAGCCGGATGGCATTGCTAAGCAAATTGTAAGTACTGGTGTTTTGTATCAGTACCTGCGAGGCATGTTCCATATAAATGCCGGTGCCGCCGATATTGGTGACGCTGCAATCGTTGATATTGATATAGTCAGAAGAGTTTGCGCTGATGCCGTACAGGTTTCCACCTTCGAAGGCAATGCCGGTGATTGTGATATATCTTTCAAAATTGATATTGACCAGCGACTGGATGGTTGCAGCTTTAATACTGTACCCCGAAGGCGCATTGCTGCCAAAGTAGATACTAAGCTGTTTTGTCACTGGATTAAAATACCATTCGCCAAACTGGTCTAGGGTGCGGATATCATTCTGGAAAAAATAACCATAGTTATTGCTGCAATCGTAGGTGGAACCGTTGGTATTGCTGTAGAAAATAGTATTGCCGGTATGGGCTGTGATCTTACAACGATCCAGAACCCATAGCTTTTTGCGTATCACCACTTCGGCGCCTGTCCAGTTGGTGGCACTGGTCAGTTCACTGTCGGTAATGGATAAGGTATCATTAAAAGATTCGTATGTTAAATAGCCTCCGTTGGCCGCATCTGCATTGGGATAGCGACCGATCTGCTGTGGTTGGCTATTGATCACCACCATATTGAGGTCGGCCCCTGCCCCAGTAAGGGAGGCCTGGTAAATGCCATTGCCTGCAGCAGTCCAGGTTGTTAAGGCAGTAAAACCTGATACGACCGGCCTGGCTCCTGTACCATAAGCGCCCAGTACAACCGGCCTTTTAAAGATGCCGGATGCCGAAACATTAATGGTTCCGTAAAATACATCTCCCCTTTTTAAAAGTACGCTGTCGTTGGGCAGCAGGGTATTAAAAATTGTATTGAGCTTACTGATGCTGCGCCAGGGCGTGGCAGGATTTTGCGCCTGCACATTGGTATAACTGTCGTTGCCGGAGGAAGAAAAATAATAAGTGTTGGCGTTTGCATTTATCATACAGCAAAAACAAAGTACCACAGACAGGAATGCCCTGAGACTGTTACATCTTTCAGTAAAAAGAAGGCTGCTGGGTGGCATATCAGGGATGCTGCTGTTTAAGTTTCATTAACCAGATTTTTTAGGTCTGAGGGAACAGAATCATTTTTAAACGGTACGTAATCTGCCTCCATGATCATCATCATGAACGCTGTTGCATCTTCCGGGGGAAATATCATTCGGAGGATTTGGACCTGGGTAAAATCAGGATTTTGCCGGTAAGCATCTGATCAGCGTAAAGATATGGCAGTTTGAGATACAGAAATTAAAATGGCCAGTTTAATTTTAGCCGGGCTGGATTGGCATGACAAAGATTATGGCGTTGCCCATTATATAAAAGTATCAGTACCGAATCTTAAAATACAGATAGTACATTTAACACAATCTTTATCAAATACTTATTCATCTTAAAAATTTGAAAAAGATATATAATAGATAGTGGTATCGGACTTATGTATACCTGTAAGTATGATAACCCATTCGCAGGATAAAAGCACTTTCAGAAAGAAGGGTTATTTAAGTTGCCACATTAAAAAGGTAAATGCCCTTTTTTATACTAAATACAACTGTAACTTCGTTTTACCGGTAAGTGCACTTAAATGCAACACCGTACCCTTGTGTAAAAAATAAGATCACCAGGTAAAACAGCAGTACAGGATGTTATGAACAAACAGTTAAAAAGTTACTTACAAAAAATATTAATAGCACTAGACCTTGCGGCACTGAATATCGCTTTTTTTCTTTCGAGATTTATATTTGAAGCCCGTATTGCAGACAACTCCTTTAAATCTTACCTCGAATTCTGGATGGTGATCAACGCATTTTGGGTGCTGATCGCATTTGTATGCAGAACCTATTCAGACAGCAATATCATCAACTTTGAAAGTTTCACCAAGCGTACAGCCCAGGTGTACTTGCTTTGGCTCATCGCTACCCTCTTCTACCTTTTCTTTTCACGGCAGTTTGAAGTATCCAGGTTCTTTACCATCGTTACCATTATTATTTTCGGGCTCAGCCTTTTCCTGAACCGCTTCCTCTACCTCGGTATCCAGAACTATTTTAAAAAACGGAACCAGCTTTTTAATAAAGTGCTCATCATCGGCTACAATGAAACTGCCAAAAAACTGGAAAATTATTTCGAGGAAGAAGGATTTAATGCGCATTTACTGGGTTTTATTGAAGACGAGACCAATGTGCAGGAACTTACCCGCCACCCCATAATATCCGACATCAAGAATACCATTCAAACAGCGATAGAAATGGATGTGCAGGAGATATTTTCCACCATCACCCCTGAACAGAATAAAGACATTTACACGATCATGAACAAGGCCGAATCGGAGTGCATCCGGTTTAAGGTGGTTCCGGATCTTTCCATATTTGTGAACAAGCCCGTTATCATTAATTATGTGAGAGACCTGCCGGTACTGTCGCTCAGGAGCGAACCGCTGGATGATGTGGGCAACCGTTTTAAAAAGAGAACCCTTGATGTGATCATCAGTGCTCTGGTTGTGGTATTTGTACTTTCCTGGCTGGTGCCATTGCTTGGCCTGCTCATTATGCTGGAATCCAAAGGCCCCATTTTCTTTTCACAGGTACGCTCGGGCAGGAATAACAAAACCTTCAGGTGCCTTAAGTTCAGAAGTATGGCAGTAAACAAGGATTCCGATACCAAGCAGGCTACCAAGAATGACAAACGCATTACCAGGATCGGAAAGTTCATCCGCAAAACAAGTTTGGATGAGTTTCCACAGTTCATCAATGTGCTTAAAGGTGAAATGAGCCTTGTTGGACCAAGGCCACACATGGTAAAACACACCACCGATTATTCCAAGATCGTTGACCAGTTTATGATAAGGCAGTTCCTGAAGCCAGGCATTACCGGCTGGGCACAGGTAAACGGGCTTAGAGGGGAGATCACGGATAATGAGCAGATCATTAACAGGGTGAATGAAGACCTTTGGTACCTGGAGAACTGGACCATCTGGCTTGATCTACGCATCATGTTCCTTACAGTATACAAAGTATTTAAGGGGGATGAAAAAGCATTTTAATACGGCCCGTGCGATTGCTTTTTATGCCAATCTTAAAAAATCAACATCGGCCTGTTCAGCCTTAACCAATGTTCAAACATTATCAGGCTCAAATATTGGCCAATCGCAGGAATAGCTATATTTTTGACGCACTCAAACTCATCCCCAACCCGGGTTGTTCTTAATTTTCAACGCTCAAATAAGGAAATGGGTTTTAATGCGTTATTAGTGGGCTTATTTTTGAAGTATACACTATAACAATCAACAATATTTATGGCAACATTTGCTGAATTAAAGAAGAATTTAAAAAAAGATTATACCGGGCTAACGGCTGTTAAAGTGGCTTTGCTGGGCGATTCGGCTACCCAGTTGCTGTCGCAGGCTTTGCGTGGCGCCGCCTGGGCCGAGGGGCTTGACCTGCAGATATGGGAAGCGGATTTTAACCAGGTAGAGCGACAGGTATTTGATGAAGGAAGCGAATTGTACGAATACGAACCACAGATTGTGATCGTATTTCAAAGCTCCCATAAACTACTCGGCACCTACAATAAGTTGAAGCCCGAAGCCTACTCTTCCCTTGCCTCCAACAGGCTGGAACTGATCGGCAATATTTACAGTCAGCTCAGTTCGAAACTCAAAGCCAAGATCATCTATTTCAATTATACTGAGATTGATGATGCCGTATTTGGTAATTACGCAGGCAAAATCGAATCCTCCTTTTTATTCCAGTTGAGGAAACTGAACTACGAACTGATGCAGTTTGCGGCACCATTTGCCGATTTCTTTTTGTGTGATATTTCCTCCGTGCAGAACAGGTGGGGTAAAAATAATTTTTTCCAGAGCTCCATTTACATCAATACCGAAATGGTGCTGAGCATGGAAGTGATCCCCGATGTAGCCGCCAAAACGGTGTCGTTGATCAAGACCATGTATGGCAGGTTTAACAAATGCGTTATCCTTGATCTGGACAATACTACCTGGGGTGGCATCATCGGCGACGATGGCCTCGAAAACATCCAGGTTGGAAGTCTTGGTATCGGTAAAGCATTCACTGAGTTCCAGTACTGGGTAAAAAAACTAAAGAACAGGGGCATCATCCTGGCAGTGTGCAGTAAGAATACCGAATCCATTGCCAAAGAGCCTTTTGAAAAGCACCCGGATATGGTGCTGCACCTGGAAGACATCGCTGTGTTTGTTGCCAACTGGGAAACCAAGGTGGACAATATCCGGCACATACAGGCCATCCTGAATATCGGGTTTGATTCGATGGTATTTTTAGATGACAATCCTTTTGAAAGAAATATCGTAAGGGAAAATATCAAAGGCATTACCGTACCGGAATTGCCGGAAGATCCTGCCGAATACCTGGAATACCTCTACAGTCTGAACCTGTTTGAAACCATTTCGTTTTCCAATGAAGATGCGGAACGTACCAAACAATACCAGGTAGAGGCACAAAGAACTGCCTTGCTGAAAAGCTTTACCAGCGAAGATGATTTTTTGCAGAACCTGCAGATGGTATCGCTCGTAGAACCTTTTAATAAATTCAACACGCCAAGGGTGGCACAGCTTTCTCAAAGAAGCAACCAGTTCAACCTGCGGACAGTCAGGTATATCGAAAGCGATATTGAAGCCATTGGCATTGATGAAAGCTACGCTCCCTTCACTTTTACGCTGGAAGATAAATTTGGTGATAATGGGCTGATCTGTATCATCATCCTGAAAAAAGAAAGCAGTGATACACTTTTTATAGAAACATGGCTCATGAGTTGCCGTGTGTTGAAAAGAGGGATGGAAAATTTCACATTGAACACCCTGGTAAATTATGCCCGTGCAAACGGCTTTAAATACCTGAAAGGTGAATACATACCAACAGCAAAAAATGAGATGGTGAAAGAACACTATCAAAAACTGGGCTTTGAGGAAAAGGACGGTTACTGGATGCTGGACGCAGAAAATTACACAGATAAAAAATGTTTTATAACAACAAAAAACTAAACAAATGGACAGGCAAGAAATATTGAACCAGGTAACACAGGTTTTCATAGATACACTGGATGAAGATAATATTACGTTAACTGAAAGCACTAGCGCCGATGATGTGGAAGGATGGGATTCACTAACCCATGTGCAACTGGTAGTGGCTGTTGAAAAAAAATTTAAGATCCGTTTTGCTGCCAAAGAGATCCAAAGCTGGAAGAATGTTGGCGAGCTGGTGAACAGCATCAGCAGCAAATTATAATACGTTTTTCCTGTAACAACCCGTTACAACCCTACTCCATATCCGCTTTTGAAAACTGATTGTTGATCTGATAAATCAAGCAAACGGATATGGTATTTAATTCAATAGAATTTGTAATTTTCTTTGTTGTCACACTCGTTCTTTACTATCTCATCCCGGGTAAGTACCGCTGGCTATGGATATTGTTGGCAAGTACTTTCTTTTATGGCTACGCCAAACCTTCCTATCTCCCGGTACCTGTTGGCATAGCCTTGTTTGCCTATTTTGCAGGGATACAAATTGAGCGTGCAGGTTACGAAAAAAAGACCCGTCAGTATTTCATCATCAGTGTAGCCGCCATCATTGGCCTGCTGGTGTTTTTTAAATACACTAATTTTTTTACAGAAAGCACTACCGGTTTTGTAAACTTCGTAAAAGCGAAAATATTTCACTCCGGCAACAGCATCAGCAATAACCTGCTGATCAATATTGCAGCGCCACTTGGCATTTCCTATATCACCTTCCAGGCGATCGGTTACCTCATAGAAATAAAGCGTGGCAGTCACCCTGCTGAAAAGCACTTCGGGCATTTTGCCAGCTACCTCTTATTTTTCCCTAAAATAATCGCAGGTCCTGTAGAAAGGGCCCACCACTTTTTACCACAATTAAAAGAACCCCATCCTTTCAATTACGAGCTGTTTACTGCAGGTGCAAAACAGGTATTGTGGGGCCTGTTTAAAAAGATCGTGATCGCAGACAGGATCGCCATTTATGTAAACGCTGTGTTCAATAACCATGAACATCATTCCGGCATTACACTGATCGTAGCATCCATCTTTTATGTATTCCAGATCTATGCAGATTTTTCAGGCTACACAGATATGGCCCTGGGCTTTGCCAAAATGCTGGGCTTTGACCTGATGCCGAATTTTAACCGGCCATTGCTGGCAAAATCGGTAACTGAGTTCTGGCGCAAATGGCACATGTCTTTATCCACCTGGTTTGGTGAATATTTTTATACGCCCATTGCTATTGAAAAAAGGGAATGGGGCAACCTCGGCGTTATCTATGCTTCCTTTGTAACCTTTACAGTGCTGGGCTTTTGGCATGGCGCCAACTGGACCTTCATCGTTTTTGGTGCTTTGCAGGGATTCATTCTTTCCATCGAAATTTTTACAAGGAGAGAAAGAAAAGACATGAGAAAGCGGATCCCAAAATGGCTGAATGATGGCGGGGGCATTCTTTTTACCTTTGGGTATTTCACCCTCTCCTCTATCTTCTTCAGGGCAGACACGGTAACTGATGCCATGCAGATCATCAAAAAAATACTGAGCTTCAGCGGACCTTTATACACTGAAAGCACTTCCATTATTCTCTTTTTGCTGCTGGCGGTTTTTTATCTCACTGCCTACGAATTCAAAGAAGAATTCTTTGAAAAGAAATTCTCTTTGTCCAACAACAGATACTGGCTGGTACGCAACTCTTACTATTGTGTACTGATCGTTATCTTACTCGAAACCGCCGTATTTGACGGCGGCGAATTCATCTATTTCCAATTTTAAAATTTACGGCATGCTCAATAAAACTTTTAATAAGAAACACTGGAGCAGCTACCTGTTGCAGGCGGCGGTGTTTCTTGTTATGGTATTTGTTGCTGATCTTCTCGTTGGCAGCATATTGAAATATTTTTACAAGAGGCAATCATCGGGCTGGGAATATGCTACCCGCTATTCGATGGAAGAAACGAAAGCGGATGTACTCGTATTCGGTGCCTCCAGGGCGCAGCAGCAATACATACCAACTTATATTGAAGACAGCCTGCAGCTTACCTGTTACAATGTTGGAAGAGATGGTACCCCATTCTTTTATCATTATGCCATGCTGCAGGCTGTGCTTAAGCGTTATACACCGAAGATGATCATCCTGGATTGTGAATACGCAGCGCTTAAAAAGTCCTCCACCAGTTATGAACGTCTTTCTCCCCTGCTGCCCCTGTATGAAGATCATCCCGAAATTCAGCCGATCGTACAATTGAGAAGCCCTTTTGAAAAGTACAAGTTCATTTCGCATATTTATCCTTACAATTCCATGATGTTCAAAATTGCCATTGCCAATCTTGAATCCAATAAAAAAGACAAGGAGGATATCAAAGGATATGTACCCATGACCGGAAGTTTGCATGAACCATTAAAAACCATTGACATCTCCGTTGCTTATCAACTGGACCCGATCAAAATAAACATGTTCCGCAAATTTGTTGACGAATGCCTGCAGCGCAAAATTGAATTGTACATTGTTTGTCCGCCCTACTACATGAATACTGTTGGCACGGATACTTCTTTTGCATTGTGCAGAACCATTGCCGCTGAGAAAAACATCCGTTTCATCGATTATTCAAAAGATTCTTTGTTCTTAAAAAGCCCGCAATTATTTGATGATACCGTGCATGTAAACTTTAACGGTGCCAAAATATTTTCCCAAAAAATTGCCGGAGAACTGAAGCGAAGCAGAAATTGAGTAGCCAGCTTCCAATTGATTTTAACCGGAACTGACATATTTTAACAGCATTCGCTTACAATAGATTTCCCCTAACTACCGACCAGTAAAAAATAAAGAAGCCCCCTGGCAAGTGGGGGCTCTTTGTTGTGTACTTATTGAAATCCTGACTGCTCTATTCGCTTAACACCGTCCTGGTGGCCTCATCTTCTTCAGTGAACATTTTGATGTAGTAAACGCCTTTGTTTACTGCTGCTATACTGTTCATCACGGTGTTGGTTCCGGGGTTTACATGCACCTGCTTTTTAAACACTACTCTTCCGGCCGCATCTACCGCCACGATATTCAGTAATTGTTGCTTGCTGCTGCTTACGGTTAATTTTATCAAGCCGCTGCTTAAACTGATATCACCGGTAGTAAATGACTGGTTAGAGGGCTGGAACTGCACGGAAACGATATTGCTGTAAGAGAAGCTGCCGTCCCTGTCTACCATTTTCAGCCGGTAATAATTAATTCCTGCCGCCGGGTTATTATCCGTAAGCCTGTAATTATTCTCACGATTGGCATCGTTGCCAGAGGCTACACGCCCGATGCTTTCAAATTCTTTTCCGTTGATCTTTCTTTCAACAATATATTCCTGGCTGCTTATTTCAGAACTGGTTGTCCAATTGACATCAACCCTGTTGTTATTCTTCGCTGCGGCAAAGCGTACCAGCCTTACCGGCAACACACTGGATACTGTAACAGTGATGGTATCCTTGCTGCTGTGCCCCTTGTTGTCCGTAACCCTTAGCTCAAATTTATATACACCAAGAATGAGTCCTGTTACTTTCGTGGATGCGGCACTGGTATTGGCAATAGTGAATGAGGCCGGGCCGGCAATTTTGGCCCAGGTGTAGGTGGTGATCACTGAGCCTGTTCCGGTTCCTGTTAACACAACACTGTCTGAAGGGAGGTAAACCACTTTATCTGCACCGGCGTTGGCAAGTGGCAGCGAATCGATCGGGCCTGCTTTTACCAATACCTGCGATGTGAAAGCAGGCAGCGTGATGGTGCCGTTGTAAACCGTACTGTCTACTCCAATATATTTTGCATCCAGGGTAACTGTTTTTGCAGAGCCTGTAGCATTGTACTCAAAACGAACCTGGCTTGCAATGGTATTGATGGTGGCATTTACTTCATAAAATTCAACATCATCAATATAAGTGGTACCGGAGTTCTGCTCAATTTCTATTACAAGACTTGCACCCGCATCTGTGATTGGCGCATCAAATAAAAACTCCTGTGTTGCTTTAGACGTACCAAAAGATTTCATTTGTGTTGGCACCAGGTTATTAAAAGGCGTAGCTGTTTTTCTTATGTAAGCCCTTACAATACCATTGGGTGTTGTTCCCAGTGTTTTAAAGCGCAGCATATATCTTTTGGCGCTGCTCACCCCGCCCACAGGACTGTGAATAAGACTGTAACGATTGGCAAGCGGTGCTGCAAAATCCATTCTCAGGGAACCTGCTCCTGTGATCTTACTGGTATTGTCGAACGATACCGTTGTACTTGCGCCAAATAGCGTTAAACCGGTAACATTCGAGGTAAATTGTGAATTGGTGAAGGCGTTGGTTCCAATGGTATTCACGATGGTGTAGGGCTGTATTTTCTGCGCAGGTCTTTTTGATCTTGCATCAAAGGTTGACAGGCTCCTCCAGCCATCTAAAGAATAAGGCGAGGTTTGCAGCAAAGGGCCGCCATCCGTATCATACATTTCAAACTGTATACCACCATCGGTAAATGTATTATAGTAATTACTGTCGATGCTGCCCAGTGAGCGTACATTATCCTGTATCGTAGTGGTTGAAGGCGAATTCAAACCACCGTTGGTATAATAAATATTTCTTTGCGATTCGTTGTAAGGAAAAGAGATGTTCTTTTTTATATTCAGGTTGCTGATAGAACCCCAGGCCCAGCGGGTGAAACTAATATCCTGGATATTGTTGAAAAAAGTATTGTCCCTGATCGTTACACTTGCAGGGTTGTTACAGTGAATGCCGTTTTTGGTACTATTGAAAACAGTGTTACCGCTTACCAGCACATTCATGCTTCTGCCATCAAGATAAATACCGGCAACAAAAGGTGATGGAGAGTTGGTACCGTTGGGTGCTCCAACGCCGTTGCCGATGATATTATTTCTTACAATGCGGTTGGTATAGGTAGCGCCCGGCAGCGCATCAGTACCGGCTGCATAAGTATAGATACCGCCATTATCGTGGGTGATGTTACAAAAATAATTCACATAGTTCTTCTCCACCAAAACAGCGCTGCCATTAAATTGTATACCAGCGGCTCCCGCTGAGTCAACCACGTTATTCTGAATGGTACAGTTGCTGGTGACACCTACATAAATTCCTTTGTAATCAGAGTCGTCATAAAAAGATCCCATGCCTGCGATCTGCCCGTTGTTTCTCACCAGGCAATTCCTTACTGTTACATTCGTAGTTGAATTACAAATGGCCTGTATAGAGTTAGAAAGACAATTGAATACCCTCACGCCGTCGACCAGCAGATCATTGGTACCGCTTGCATGGATCGCCCTTGAACCAATGTTGGTGAAATCGCAGTTCTTTACAGTAATGTATCCACCAAAATAAGAATATACGCCACTCATGCCGGCTCCTTCAAAGTCAATCTCACTAACGCTTACGTATGACCTGTTATTGATATTGAGCAAGGTGTCAATGGTGCTCACTTTTACAGTGTACCCTGCAGGTGCATTGCTGCCGAAATACATGTTAAGCATTTTGGCAGTGCTGTCGAAGAACCATTCGCCCATCTGGTCAAGCGTGCGGATATCATCCTGTATAAAATATCCAAAGCCGAGTTTTGCAGCAGCTGATGCACCTGCCCCACCGCCGTTGGCTTTTGTTCCGGTGCGGTAGTTGAATGTACCTCCAGCCTGGCTGGTAATGATGCACCGGTCGAGCTTCCATCCGTTTTTCCTGATAATGAGTTCAGCACCGGTCCAGTTAACAGCGGCGGTCATTTCATTGTCGGTAATAGAAGTAGCAGTAGCCGCTTCAAAATTCAGGAAGCCGCCACCGGCATCTGTTGCATTGGGGTAACGGCCTATCTGTTGTGGTCTGCCGTTAAGGCTCACCATGTTAAGATTTGCTTTTGCATTTACAGCAGCTTTATAAATACCAGAGCTTACTAACGTCCACGATGAAACGCTTACAAATCCTGTTATCAACGGTCTTGCCCCGGCACCATAAGCGGAAAAATTGAGATTATTCCTGTTAACTGTAATGGCACCAAAAAACACATCCCCTCTTTTTAAAAGGATACTGTCGTTGGCAGCAAAAGTGAATGCACTTACTTTAGAGAGTGTTTTCCATGGAGTAGCAGTTGATGTTCCATTGTTGGCATCATTGCCTGTGGCAGAAACATAATAATTTGTTGCGTTTGCGGTGCCTGCAAGTGCAACCAGGCTTAGGATCAATGAGAGTCTTTTCATAGACTTTGGATTTGGGTTTTCTCAGGATTCGTTTTCAATTTCAGGGCAAAGGATTGCCGGTACGAAATAAATTTCGTTTAAATCAATGCCATACGATGGCATCAACCATATTACTATGGCAGGCTGCAATTCAGCACTGTGGCCGTTTCAGCCTTACACGTGTCCGCTATCTTTTTTGAAGAGCAACAAACTGTTTATTAATTGCCGTGGTTGCAGCAAACTGAATGTTGTGTTGTGTGGATGGTGTTTTCATAGTTTTCAAAATTTAATAAAGTACGGTAATCTTCTTTACTATCTTATTTGATAAACCTCAAAAGTACTGTTGAAAGAATGGAGCGTAGTTGCTACGGTTTCGTTTCAAAGGGATTTGGGCTTACGGATTAATTCAATTTTCGGGTTCTTAAAGTTTAGCCAAAATTATGCCAAACATTAAAATTCGTTTTAACCTTTTAAACTTTCCGGAAATTTTATTATGAAACATGAAAACGCCTGTAGTGAAGCATCACAGGCATAAAAAGATTGCTGCATGCTGCAGCACTTAGGTAGTGTAGTTTTCATAGTCCAATATAAAGTACGGTAGTAAGGTATCCAGGGAATGGTCATAACCTGATTCACCTGGCGGATACTGTTTTAAACTGTAAAGACGGGTTATTATTGTAAAAGAAACATTGTTTTTTTTTAAATTGGGTACTTGTTCGGTCGATTATTGGTACAAATACGATTACCCCTTTCGTAATTTTACATACACTGTAAATAAGCTCAATATTACAATGATATTATACCATTGAATAGAGATAATTTTTTAATAGATCACTGCTGGCTTCCAGTTGTGTACTTTTCTTCACTGCATTGATCTGTTCCTGCACGGAAGGCGGCAGTTCCACTTTTTCGCCTGTTACAGGTTCCACTACATCATAAAATTTTACCGGGTGTGCCGTTTCAAGAACGATACCGTTTTGCCCGGGATGGGCTTCCAGGTAACGTTGCAGGGCGAGGTAGCCGACCGCTCCATGCGGATCAAGCAGGTAGTGGAATTGCTGGTACACCGCCTTTAGCGTTGCCCTTGTTTCCTCATCGCTGATGCTGCAACTGCTTAATACTTTCTCGAGGCTTACAAACTGGTTGTCGAAAATTTCGAGTATGCGTACAAAGTTGCTGGGGTTACCAACGTCCATGGCATTGGAAATGGTGGCAACGGCTTCCCGGGGTTTGTACTGTTGCGTTTGCATGAATGCAGGAACTACATCGTTCGCATTGCAGGCCGCAATAAAGTGCTGCACCGGAAGTCCTGATACATGGGCCAATATGCCGGCGCAAATATTTCCAAAATTGCCGCTCGGTACTGATATTACAGGCAGGTCACCATTGATACCCGGAGACGATTGGAGCCATTGCTGGTAAGCGAAGAAATAATAGAACTGCTGCGGCAGCCATCTTGCCACATTGATGGAATTGGCAGAAGTGAGAAATAACTGTTTGTTCAATGCTTCATCGGTAAAGGCTTCCTTTACCATGCGCTGGCAATCATCAAACGTACCGTTCACTTCCAGTGCATGTATGTTTTTGCCGAGTGTGGTAAGTTGTTTTTCCTGTACTGAACTTACTTTTCCTGAAGGATACAGAATTACCACATCCACTCCTTCTACATCATAAAAACCGTTGGCCACTGCACCGCCGGTATCGCCGGAAGTTGCCACCAGCACTGTTACTTTACGATCCTGGCCTTTTACAAAATAACCAAGACAACGGCTCATGAATCTTGCACCGGTATCCTTAAAAGCCAATGTAGGTCCATGATACAGTTCCAGCGATGAAATAGCATCGGTTACCGGTACCAGGGGAATATCAAAATTTACCGTTTCTGCAACGATCCTTCTTAGCTCATTTTCAGGAATCGTATCCCCAACATACGGCGCAATCACCTGGTAAGCGATCTCTTCTTTTGAATATCGATTGATATTGGCAATAAGGTCAGCAGGTAAAGCGGGTATCCGTTCAGGAAAGTACAGGCCTTTATCCGGCGCCTGTCCACGGATGGTTGCTTCCTTAAAATCTACCAGCGGAGCATTATGATTGGTGCTGTAATATTTCATTTTTTATTTCACGAATTTTTCGAAGTACACGATGTTTTAATGTCACTAATTTTTCGAATTACACTAATTACACGAATTATTCCTACCAATACTTATTTCACTTATCACTTACTACTTACTACTTACTACTTAATACTTACGACTCACTACTCACTAATTGCTTCTCATTCCTCCAACACTTTCACCCCTTCCATATTAATGGTCGTTACATAAGAATGATAATCCAGCCCTATCTTTTCATACACATCATTCATTGCTGTTTGTACCGCATCAGCGGTTGTTTTATCCCTGCTCAGCATGAACAATGATGGTCCTGAGCCGGAGATGCCACCACCCAATGCGCCGGCATCTTTGCTTCTCTTTTTCACCTCATCAAAGCCGGGGATCAAAATACTTCTCACCGGCTCAATGATCACATCTTCCAGCGAACGGCCAATCAGATCCAAATCATTGCTCATGAAACCAGCTACCAGTCCTGCAATATTGCCCCATTGTTTAATGGCGTCTTTCAGCAGCACCTCTTTACGCAATATTTGCCTGGCATCTTTTGTTTTGACTTCAATCTGGGGATGTACTACTGTTACAAACAGAGAAGGCGCTGGTATGGCCACAATGTCTAATGGAAAAATGCTCCTGATGAGTGTAACCCCGCCATAAATGCAGGGTGCAATATTATCAGCATGTTTTACTCCTGTGGCTACCTTTTCACCAAACATCGCAAAGCGAACAAGGTCTTCGTTACTGTAAATATTACCCAGCAAATGATTGGCCGCCACCACGGCGCCTGCAGCACTGGCGGCACTTGAGCCGATACCACTACCGGGTTTTATTTTTTTATGAATGGTTACTTCAAACCCGGTATCGCCATCCAGCTCATTGATCATTTCAATCAATGGCGCACCGGCGGTGTTTTGAGCAGGATCGCTGGGAAGCGGATAGCCGTCGGCGCTATGAATGATGACCTTCTTTTCATCCAGCAGTTTTACCTCCATCAGGTCATTCGGTTCATTGAGGCACAAACCAAGTATATCAAAGCCACAAACAAGGTTTGCGACTGTACCGGGTGCATGTACTTTTATGACATCATTCGTTTTATATTTCATCTGCTGTGTTTAAGATATAAGCGAAGTTCGTACAAGATGTTTAAAAAGCAACTTAGAATGAACCACTGTAAGGGTTTTCAACCGCTGACCGGGTTTTCAAAACCCTGGCGGTGGCTTTAAGCCCCGTCAGCGGTTGAACATTATTATTAGCGTCTGTTGCCATATTCATACTATTAAAAACTAAAGATTCTCATGAAGCCGCTTTAGGGATGTTGGCTTACACCCTTGATGCCCTGATAATATCTGCAAATACGCCCGATGCCGTTACATCAGCGCCTGCGCCTGCACCCTTTACCACCAGCGGCTGTTCGGTATAGCGGTCTGTATAAAATAAAACGATATTGTCTTTTCCATACAGGTGATAAAAATCATGCTGCGGATTGATGTGCTGTAATCCAACAGCAGCCTTGCCTGCGCCCTCGCCGGCCGACTCGTAACTGGCAACAAATTTCAACTTGTTGCCTGCGGCAGCGGCCTCATCATACAGCTTTTTAAAATGTGCTTCATGTTTTTCCATGGAGCGGTAAAAATCTTCTACCGTACCTTCCATACATTCAGCAGGCATAAAACTATTGTTGCTGATATCATCCATTTCAAACTGTTCGCCCGCTTCCCTCGACAATATCATGATCTTACGCATTACGTCTTTACCACTCAGGTCGAGGCGTGGATCCGGTTCTGTATATCCTTCCTCCTGCGCCTGTTTTACAACCGATGCAAAAGATTTTTTCCCATCATAATTATTGAACACAAAATTGAGTGTGCCACTCAGTACGGCCTGCATTCTTCTTATTTTATCACCGCTACGCAACAGGTCGTTCAAGGTAGAAATGATGGGCAGACTTGCGCCCACATTTGTTTCAAATAAAAACCTGGCATTGAACTCTCCTGAAAGATTCTTCAGCTTTTTATAATACTCATAAGAAGAGGAACAGGCCACTTTGTTACAGGCAACTACAGAAATACTTTTCTCCAGTAAATGCCCGTAGGTTGCGGCTACCGATTCATTGGCAGTTACATCTGCAAAAACAGTATTGCGTAAATTCTTTGACCGCACCGCTTCAATAAATTGATCCATATCCATGGCGGCGCCGCCATTCAGCGCATCATTCCAGTTATGGAGATCAATGCCCTGGTCGGCCAGCAACATTTTTTTACTGTTGGCCAGTCCTACTACATTTAATTTAAGGCGCATGTTCTGCAGCAAATAGTCCTGCTGCTTTTTCACCTGCTCCATCAGCTTGCCGCCTACATTACCTACGCCTGCAATAAAAACATTCACTTCCTTGTAGATGGTTTCAAAAAATTCTTCATGCAGTACATTGATCGCTTTTTTTACATCGTGAACAGAGATCACCGCAGTGATATTTCTTTCGGAGGAGCCCTGTGCAATGGCACGGATGTTTACACCATTGCGCCCCAGCGTACCAAACATCTTACCGCTGATACCGGTATGACTTTTCATATTATCGCCCACCAGTGCCAGTACCGACAATTCTTTTTCTACGATGATGGGATCAACTTTTTTTGTTTCAATTTCATAGGCAAAGGCATCATCAATTGCCTTTTTGGCATCATCAGCCAGCACCGCATCAATGCCCACGCAGATGGAATGCTCAGAAGAGCCCTGTGTGATCAGGATCACGTTGATCTGTTTGGCGGCAAGTGCCTCAAATAATCTTTTTGAAAAACCCGGTATGCCTACCATTCCACTGCCTTCGAGGCTCAGCAAGGCAATATTGTTGATGCTTGATATTCCGCGGATACTGTTGCCATTATCAGTTGAATCTTTTTGTATCACCGTACCGTAATCACCCGGTGCAAAAGTGTTCTTTATCCAGGTAGGGATACCCTTGCTTCTCACAGGCTGTATCGTTGGCGGGTAAATTACTTTTGCGCCAAAGTGAGAAAGTTCCATCGCTTCCTGGTAAGATATCTGTGGAATGATCCGCACATTGGATACCAGCCTCGGATCGGCCGTCATCATACCCGAAACATCGGTCCATATCTCCAGCAACTCCGCATTCAATCCTGCAGCGAGTATAGCACCTGTATAATCGGAGCCGCCCCTGCCCAGTGTAGTATTGATGCCATTGCTGTCGCTGGCGATAAACCCGGGCATCATGTATAAGGTAGCGTCGCTGGCAGAAAAATAATCATTGATCTTTTTATTGGTCACCGCAAAATCAACTGCGGCAGCACCAAAGTTTGAATTGGTGATGATCAGCATTCTCGAATCTACCCATTCGCATTCACCAACTTCTGCCTTTAATTTGGCAGCAATGATCTGCGAGGATAATAATTCCCCATAACTCACCACCCTGTCTTTTGTTCTTTCAGATAATTCACGGAGCAGGAAAATACCATTGCAGATATCTTCAATTTCATTGCACATGGTTTTAACATGACTGAGGATGCTGCTCTGCAGTGTAATGGGTATTAGTTCTTTTATGGTTTGCAGGTGGCGCTGTTCTGCTTCCTGCAGTTTCTCTTTGTATGTTTCGTCATTCTCTGATGCCAGTTTGCAGCATTGCAGCAGCAGATCAGTGATGCCTCCCAGTGCTGAAACAATTACTACCGTGCGGTCTGTTTTTATTTTATCTTTTACAATGGATACTACCTTGCTGATGTTCTCTACATTTTTAACTGAACTTCCGCCAAACTTTAAAACCTGCATGATTGATTGATTTGTTATATTAATATTGGTTTGTGATATGATAAAGCAATAAGCCCAAAGGTAATATGTAAATGTGCAACCCTTAACGGGTTGTAATGGTAGTAATGATAGTGGTAGCAGCAACGGGCATTGCAGTAAATGATCGGTATGAATAAATAACAGGTTTCACTTGTACCACTTTTTTTGAGATGGCTAAATTAGCAAATTAATTTAAAACCGGCGGCATTCACCTTAAATTAATTAAACTATTTTGTATTTTCGTTTGATTGCTGCCAACAGTATCACCGTTTTATTAAAAAATTTTAAAGATGGACCATCAATCTGTAAAAGGCTTGCAGCAGTTTAAAACTCTGGTAGGCATCAAATACCTGCTGTACAACAGTCTCTTCACTTCCCTGCCCTTTCACCGCATTGAAAAAACGGGGATACTGCTTTCTTTACTGCTCAATAATTGCGAAGAAGGCTATAAAAAAAAACAAAGCCCCCGGGAGATCATCGAAGATTTTTTTTCAAAACATACCACCTATACGCAACCGCAGGAACAGCTTGACCTGTTGTTTCGGTTTATCCAGTACATAGAACGACAGGTGGTGTTGTTTGATGCGCTGGAGGATGCATCCTTCAGGGAGGTAAACGACTTTTCCGGTGTGGGTACGCTCAAGCATCTTGAAAGTGAAGTGCTGCAAAATAAAAAGCAGCAGGAACTGAAGGAGAAATTGCACCATTTTGCCATCCGGCTTGTACTCACCGCACATCCTACTCAATTTTACCCCGGGTCTGTATTGGGCATCATCAATGATCTCTCCAGGGCCCTGTCAGAAAATGATACCGTGCAGATCAATATGTACCTGCAGCAATTGGGCAAAACACCCTTCTTTAAAAAACAAAAACCCAGCCCTTACGATGAGGCCATGAACCTGATCTGGTATCTTGAAAATGTTTTTTACCCGGCTGCAGGAAGGATCATTTCATTTTTAAAGAACCAGTTTCCTGATGCGGTCAACGATAAAAATCCAGTGATCAATATGGGCTTCTGGCCCGGTGGCGATAGGGATGGCAATCCTTTTGTAAATGCGGCCACTACGTTAAAAGTGGCAGATGCACTGCGGGGCGGCATCATCAAGTCTTATTACATGGAGATCCGCAGGATCAAGCGCAGGCTTACGTTTGAGGGAGTCGACAGCATTTTGAACGATCTTGAAAGAGACCTGTACAATAATATTTTCATCCCGGATCAGCGTACTGAAATAAGCAAAGAAGGTATCCTGGAATCGCTGAATAAGATCCGGGAGATCATCGTGTACAAACACAACAACCTATTTCTATACCTCGTAGATAACCTCATCAACAAACTCAATATTTTCGGTTTGCATTTTGCCTCGCTGGATGTAAGACAGGAAAGCAGCATTCACAATAAGGTACTGGAACTGGTGGCAGCAACGACTGATGCACTTCCGTCGGACTACGCAGGCTTGTCGCCGGCAGAAAAAATAACGATCCTTACCGGCACCACCGGCCTGGTAGAAAGGCTACAGACGGATGACCCGGTACTGGCAGACACCATCGATTCTATCAAAGCCATTAAAACCATACAGGAATTTAACGGCGAAGCTGGTTGCAACCGTTATATCATCAGCCAGTGCAACAGTGCCCTGAATGTGCTGGAAGTGTATGGTCTTTTTTCACTTTGCGGATGGCAACTCGACAAGATGACCATTGATATTGTACCACTGTTTGAAACCATCGACGACCTGAAGAATGCCAATGAGGTAATGCAGACTTTGTACAGCAACAAAGCTTATGCAGCACATCTTTCAAGAAGAAATTATCGCCAAACCATCATGCTCGGTTTTAGTGATGGCACTAAAGACGGGGGTTATTTGATGGCGAACTGGAGTATTTACAAAGCCAAAGAAGAACTGACAGCTATTTCCAGGAAATACAATATTGAAGTGATATTTTTTGATGGCCGTGGCGGACCTCCCTCCAGGGGCGGTGGAAAAACGCATAAATTCTATGCCTCCATGGGCCAGAATATTTCTAACCGGGAGATACAGTTAACGGTACAGGGACAAACGGTGAGTTCCAACTTCGGCATTATTGATGCGGCGCAGTACAATATTGAACAGTTGTTGCATGCCGGTATCAGCAACGACCTGTTTAACAGCCGGAAGATCACCCTGGAGGAGTCAGAGGAGCGGTTGTTGCAACAACTGGCAGACAGCAGCTACGTAAAATATGTTGCGTTAAAGAACCATCCCTATTTTGCAGATTACTTATCGCAGGTAAGTCCGCTGAAATTTTATGCCGAAACAAATATTGGCAGCCGGCCGGCCAAACGGAGCAACGACAACCGGCTTACGTTGAAAGACCTCAGGGCCATTCCTTACGTTGGCGCATGGGCGCAGATGAAACAAAATGTGACCGGGTATTTTGGTGTGGGTACTGCGCTGTTGAAGATAGAACAGGATGGAAGTTTTGAAGAAGTTAAAAAATTATACCACAGCTCGCTGTTCTTTAAAACATTGCTTGATAACTGTGAGATGGCCATGAAAAAGTGTTTTTTTCCATTAACGGCATTTGTTGCCAACGATGAAAAATATGGCGAGATATGGAATATCATCCATGAAGAATTCCTGCTTACCCGGCAATACATTCTTAAGCTGAGCGATCGTAGCGAACTGATGGGCGACTACCCGATCGAACAGTTATCCATCAACATGAGAGAGCGGATCGTTCTGCCACTGCTTACCATACAGCAATATGCACTGATGCATATCCGGGAGGCAGAAGATAACCTCGTACAGTCACCTTTAAAAGATACCTGGCAAAAACTGGTAATGCGATCCTCCTTTGGCATTATCAATGCCGGCCGGAATTCAGCATAAGCTTACAGATGTACCAAAAAAAAAGCAGCATTTAAATAAATTAAATGCTGCTTTTAAATAGGAAAGAGTTTCAGGGTTAAAAGAAGCAGGGACTGAGCCCCGCCGGAATATTATTAAAATTGGTATTATTCCCTCTTTCTTAAAATCAAAAATATTATCAGAATCAATAGAAAGAATTTATATTTTTTTTCTGCAGGGAATTGGCAATAAGTGCGCATGTTTTGGCAATAACTGCAATAATCCGGCACCTAAAAGAACGACAGCCGGCGGCATATTACCCAAAAAATAGTTTTTCAACACTATCTTTAAAGTAATGAACCGATTTTTTGGGCTGATATTTTTACTGTTGTTTACTGCGGCGGGAGCTTGTGCACAGGGAGACCTGGCCAGATTCAGGAATTTTATACAGGAAAAGCCTGCAGTGGATTCTGACAATCTAAGGGTGAACAGGCAGCAAAAAGAATTCATCTTAAAGAATTACACACAGGAAGAAGGGCTGCCAAGCAACGAAACCTACTATGTGTACGAAGATTCAAAACACTATATCTGGATCGCTACCGACCTGGGCGTGGTAAGGTACAACGGCAATAAATTTGAGCATTTCAGTCTCCCCGATAACGTGGTGTTCAAAATACTGGAAGACAGCAAAGGAAGGATCTGGTTCTTCAGTCACAAAGCGCTGCTGGCGTATTTTGAAAATGAAAAGATCTATCCTTTTCCATACAACAACATCATTTCAAAACGAATTGAAAAGATCCACATCATCGACTGCCATATTGATGACGGCGGCACTATTTTTCTCAACTCCATTCTTGATTCCAACTATGTAATTTCCCCGGATGGAAGCATAAAAGCATTCAATCATGAAATTGACACGATGGGATCGTGGTTCTTTGATGTTGACCAGGTAGAAAATGGAAGATATTTTACCCAGTTAACACAGAACTCCGGTGACGTAGAAGGTTTTTCAATCACGGTGAAACGCCGTGCTGAACGACTTAATTTCAACATCCCTTTACTGGCAAGACCTTTTGCACATTTTGGCGCCATCGAAGGGCTCAATAAAGCGGTCTATTTTTTTGGCGGCCCCTTCCTGGTAAAACTTAACCACGATGGCACGTACAAAGTAAAAAAAATGTCTTCCAAAATACTCTGTCTTAAAATGATCCGTGGCAACCTGTGGATCGGTATGTATAACAACGGTGTGGCAATCCTTTCGCCTGAACTTGAAAATACAGAAACGGCTTCGGTGCTTTCAAGCAAAAGTGTTACCTGCATCAATAGCGATTATGAAGATGGGCTTTGGCTATCTACCCTGGAAAATGGCGCCTATTATATCAAGAACACCAGCATCAGCCATTTAACGGATAATGATGCTTCCAATACTTATGTATCAAGATTATTGAATTACAAGGACACGGTGTTGATCTTTTCAAAATTCGATGGCCTTTACCGGTATGCCAAATCCAGCACCGATTTTTTTTATCCGTTAAAAAATCAAACGGCCGTGCAGTTGTTTACAAGGGGCAAAACTTTATTTTTTGCCGGCGCCATCACTCCTTATAACAGCAATGTAAAAATAAAAGATCCATATTTTGATAATATCTGTACCTACAATGCGGGTGAAACAAAGATCGCAGGGCACGATACGATCGTTTCCAGCAGGTCAAACCATGTGGTGATCTTTAAAAGCATGTTCATCAATGACAATGCTCCTCATACCCCTATTGATCACAATTACTATCAAAACTGGAAGATCATTTTACCACGCCCGGCCACTTTATTCATTGATGCTGCCGGTTATATCTGGGGAGGCACCAATGATGGTTTATACCGCTCAACGATATCCTTTGATACGATGCTTAAATTCAAAGCTTCATCGGCGCTGCTTGGCAACGGCATCAGTTGTATCAAAGAATTAAAAAAAGGCATGCTCGCTGTAGGTATCCGGCTTGCAGGCATAGCGTTGTTGACCGATACCACCATTGTAGCCAACATTACCGAGAAAGAAGGGTTGCTGAGTGACAAAGTAAGATGTTTGTTATTTTATAAAGACCAGCTTTGGGCAGGCACGGCAAAAGGTATTTCTGTAATTAAATTCCATTCTTACCTGCCATTGCAATATTCAATCATCAACATTGGAAAAAATGACGGCTTTTATAATCTTACCATCAACCAGCTTACCCAGTTTAAAGATAAAGTAGTAGCGGCCACGAGTAACGGCATTTATTTTTTCGAAAACCCGGAGGAAATACTGAACCGCAATTTGCCTGTCCTTCCTTTCTATATCAATACCATCAGTTCTTATAAAGGTGATACTACCGGCATTGCCAACATTGCCCTGCCTTATTCAAAAAACAGGCTGACACTCAAGTTCAGCGCTGTAAGTTTTAATTCGTATGAAACCATAAAGTACATGTACCGCTTTGATCATGGTGATACGGCATGGCACAGCACCAGCAACCCGGAACTGCTGCTGGAAAACCTGGAGCCAGGCACTTACGATCTGCAAATGAAAGCGATCATCGCCAATCAACACCGGCAATCGGTAGTGCGGAAACTGAGCATTACCGTTGAAAAACCCTGGTGGCAGGATAACTGGTTCAGGTTACTTACCGTATTGTTAACTGCAGGAATTGTGTACTGGTACATCAACCACCGGGTGAAAAAAATTAAGAGGGAAGAAAAAAGAAAAACAGCGCTTAACAGCAAACTGGCAGAGCTGGAGCAAACAGCGCTTCGTTCGCAGATGAATCCTCATTTTATTTTCAACTGCCTCACTTCTATTCAGCAATTGATCGTAACCGGGAATAAAACAGATGCCAACGAATACCTGGTAAAATTTGCAAGGCTCATTCGTAAAACACTTGAACTGTCTGCACATCCTTTTATCAGCATCAGGGAAGAAACCGAATATTTGAATGAATATCTTTTCCTGGAACACCTTCGCCTGTCGGATCATTTTAATTTCACCATCACGGTTGCTGAAACCATCAATACAGACCGAACGTATATTCCCAATATGATGATACAGCCGGTAGTGGAAAACTGCATCCGCCATGGTATCAAATCGCTCGAAAATAAAAAAGGCCACATCGCCATTGCTTTCAGCAATTCACAAAAGCACATCACCTGTACCGTTACCGACAATGGTGTAGGACGCACCGGCCATCCTGCTGCCGGCGACAATGCATTTACAAAACACAAAAGCTATGGCATGGACATCATCAGGAAAAGACTGCAGACCTTTGCCGAATTTGACGAACAGGACAGCAGCATTGAAATAAAAGATATGTACGACGAAAGCGGCCTTGCCGCAGGCACACAGGTAATTTTACATCTACCATTTAAAAACAGTTTATGATAAAAGCAGTACACATCGAAGATGAACCAAGAAATATTGACCTGCTGAAAAGCCTGGTACAATCGCATTGTCCTGATATCAGCCTGGTGGGGGATGCTAAAAATATACCTGACGCCATTGAACTGATAGAAAAGACCAAACCTCAACTGGTGTACCTTGATATTGAACTCAACAAAGGCAATGCTTTCGAGCTACTGGAATCACTGAAAGATTTCACGTTTCAGGTGATCTTTATCACTGCGTTCAATGAATATGCCGTAAAAGCTTTCCGCTACAACGCAGTAGATTATTTACTAAAACCCATCAGCATCGCAGAATTAAAAGAGGCCACTGAAAAAGCGGTTCATAAAATAAAACAGGCGGCCGGTAATAATAATATTTTCGAAGTTTTAAAAGAATTAAAATTTAACATGGGCGTGCATAAAGTTGGGCTGCCTGTTACAGATGGTGTGGTATTTATCAATACGGATGAGATCATCCGCTGCGAAGCAAAAGGAAGCTACAGTGCAGTTTACCTGGTAAGTAAAAAAGTGATCACTTCAACAAAAACGTTGAAGGAGATCGAGGATATTCTTACCACACCAAATTTTGTGAGGGTACACAATTCCTGGATCATCAATACCCGCTATCTCAAAAAATATTACCGCGGAAAAAACTCTTATATGGAACTGGAAGACGGCAGCACCGTCACCATTTCGTTGCGTAAAAAAAGCGACATCCTTTCTTTCCTGAAAGATTTCGAATAATTATCCTGCGATCATAAAATGAAAAAGCGTTGAGTGATCAACGCTTTTTCATTTTATACAACTGTAGAGATAAATTATTCCGGCAGTAGCACATGATCGATCACATGTATCACGCCATTACTTTGGTTCACGTCTTTAATGGTAACATAGGCTTTGCCACCTTTCGAATCCTTTACTGCAAGCCTTGCGCCTTCCATGCTCAGCATGAGTTTACCGCCAGCCACGGTAGTAAGCGTTGCGGTGCCATTGCCTTCTTTGATCAGCTTCGCAATATCGGTTGCATTTAATTTTCCTGCCACTACATGATAGGTAAGCACTCCTGTTAATACGGCTTTATTCTCCGGTTTTAGCAGCGTTGCTACCGTTCCCTTTGGAAGTTTGTCGAAAGCTGCATTGGTAGGGGCGAATACGGTGAACGGGCCCGCTCCCTGCAGGGTTTCCACCAGTCCTGCTGCTTTTACTGCTGCCACGAGGGTTGTGTGATCCTTACTGTTAACGGCATTGGAAACAATGTCTTTTGATGGATACATCGGGGCCCCACCCACTTCTACCGTCTTTTCTTTGTCCATTTTTCCTGTTTGTGCAAATGATGTGTTGCTGCATAGAACAGCAGCTACTGCGATCACTACGATACTGATTCTTTTCATTGTAATAGATTTTTATTTACTGAATTAATTGTTTCGTTCATTTACGAAAATCAAGGGAGCATGGATTGAGCTGGTTGCAAAAAACACTCCTTAAAGAAGTACTATTGCAACAGTAACTACATAAAATTTTTAATCACCAGGAAGGGAAAGAAGTAAGATAACAGGAACGGGTAACTGCATAAAATGAAAAAGCTGTATCAGCATTTCGCATTGATACAGCTTTATAAATTTTTAAATAAGCGTTTACATTTTCCCTACCGCCATCACCACACCTGGTTTTTCTGCCGGTTTTGTGCTTAAGTTCTCCATTGATACAGCAAAAGCCTGCACTTTTCCAAAACTTTTCATCTTCTGAATATTATAGCTTACGCCTTTCTTTGTAGTGATAATGATGCCGGCATTCACCGGAGCCCCGTCTACAATGGCCCACAACTCGTACTGCTTACCTTCCGGCGCTTCTGGCAGGTTACTGGGGTCAACATACACATCACCGGTATTTTTCATCCAGAAAACTTTAGCCTGTGCATCCGGTGAAACATCCAGCCCGTTCACCGTTACCGGCTGGCTGTACTTGCTTTGAACGATCTGCCAGTTGTCATTCATTTCCTTTCGCTGTTCCTGCAGGTTACTCACCATTTCTTTCTGCTGCTCCAGTTCCTTCCCTATCTTATTGTTGCTGTTAAACTGTACAATGTTAAATGCAGCACTTCCAATGAGCAATACAACAGCGGCTGCCGCTGCATTCTTCCAGGCTGAAGAAATGGCAACTGTTTTAAAATTATCATTTTCTTTTGCGGCAGGCAATGCGATTACCCTGGCCCGTTCCTGGTCGTTGATCCTGGCAAACACTTTCTCTTTTACTGCTGCATTGGGTTTGATCGCAGTGAGGCTGGCATACATATCAAGCCCGGCCACTATCTGGTCCAGTTCATCAGCCACTGCAGGGTATTGTGCTACCCACTGCTGCACCTGCGCCGCTTCCTGTTCAGAAGCGATGCCTGCTGCGTACAGTTCCAGTAATCCTGATGATATGATGTCGTTTATCTCCACCTTACTTATATTGTAAATATTTTCTCAATTCTAAAATGGCTGCTCTCATTTTTGTTTTTACCGTACCCAACGGAATACCAAGTTGTTTTGATATTTCATCCTGGGTAAAACCGTCGAAGTAGGCCATATCAATGATCTGCCGCTGGTCTGCTTTCAAATGCTGAAGCTGCTTTGCTATACCGAGTGAATCAAACTTATCTGAATTGCTGTTGTTATCACGGATATTACTTACGATGTTTTCATCGCCCGAGATTTTCTGTTGTTTTTTGTAACTCTTACTGCGGAGCGTATCGATGGTAAGATTCCTGGTGAGATTGAGCATCCAGGTAAAAAGGCGTCCCTTGGTTTTATCGTAGCTGGTAAAATTGTTCCAGATCTTTACAAATGCTTCCTGTAATATATCCTCTGCAAGTTCCCTGTCTTCTACCATTTTGTAAATAACCGCATTCAGCGCCGAAGCATAGTTATCGTACAGGTAACCAAATACCTGCTGATCTTTTAACTGCAGACCTGCAACCAACTCCTCTTCTGTATATTTAACTGTTATTGCCAAAATAATTTATATAACTGCACGAAAATAGAGCTTTTTAATGCAACTTTCGCCAAACAATAAAATAATCAGCTATGCTGCAAAAAGCGATACCACTGTTACCATCTGATAACCTGCGGGCAACCGTTGATTTTTATGAAACAAGATTGCAGTTCACGGGAACGAATATGGGCAATTATGCGATCCTGAGATCGGGCAAGGCCGAACTGCATTTTTACCTGGTTGATAAAAAAGATCTTCATACTGCTGCGTGTATCATTTGTACCGATAACCTGGAAGATCTTTATACAAACTTTGCGGCCCGGGACATGTTGTATCCTAAAGGAAAGATCGAAGAATTAAGCTCTGGCAAAAAAGAATTCTGGATACAGGACAACAACGGCAACCGGGTAAAATTTGTGCGGCAATCCAATTAACCGTATCACCTTAGCCGTGCACCTTTTCTACTTCGTACACGGGGCTGAACAGGTACACTTTACCGGTAGCAAGCTCCATGCATTTGATCCGTTTACGCACTTTTTCCATTTTTTTAAAAACCCGCTCCCCTTTTATTTTAAAAAGCTCCCCCTCCGGCAGTGCTTCCACCAGCAACACGCCTTCTTTTTTTTCATCGTACTGGTGCAGTACCCTCAGCAGTGAGGTATCAGCGCAACTGCTGGCGGCGGGGTTTTGGAGTGTTTTGAGCAAGGCCTTGTAGATATCTGCCGGGAATATTTTTTTTAGTAAGAACTGGGCCAGTATTTTACTGAACTCATTCTTCCATTCGGGACCGTGGGCCTGTACCCGGTGTCCAAAACGTTCATAAGTAAAAAGATGCGCCAGTTCGTGCAGCAGTGTTATCAGGAAAGCGTATTTGTTGAGGTTACCGTTTACACTGATGCGGTGATTTTTTTCTGCCAGTGCATTCCTGTAATCACCCAGCACAGATCTTCGTTCACGGGTGATCGTTAGATGCACTTTGTAATGCAGCAGGTAGTGGGATACATCTTCAAAACTTCCTTCGGGTAAATATGCCTTTAACTGGTGTAAGGGAGCTTCCTGCTTAGGCATTTTTTTGTTTATTCAGTTTAGTGGCAAGCTTTACTTCCACGAAAAGATAAATAAGGTACAGTATCATTGCAGCAAACACCGACATCTTGCTAAAACTGCTTTTAAAAGCCAGTGCATAGATAAAAACAGCCACAACACAAACCCCCATCTTGATCATTGTGCCGCCCATCACGCTGCGGACAAACACATTTGGGTTGCTGTTACGCATGGCCTTTTTCTGCATCATGTACACGATAATGCTCACAATAAAAAAAAGTGAATTGGCGATCATCAGCACCAAATGATCGAGTTGGTATTTTGCCAGGAAGGTCTTCCCGAAAAAAAAGAGATTGTTAAACACGATAAACAACATGATCAAGGGAATCAACTCCCTGCCCTGGCTTTTCATTCTTGCTTTTTAATTGATTATTTATTGGCAACATGGCCCAGTTCCGCCGTCAATTCTACTACATTGGCGCCCATATGGCAACTGCCGTTAAAGGTTGCAGAAGGTTCTACTTCCAGCTTACCGGTGAAAATCTCTCCCGATACCAGGCTCCTGCCTTTTAATTGCAGCAACTCTTTAATTTTTATCATCCCGGTTACCTTGCCCATGATATCTGCCTGCAAGCCATTGATATCTCCTTCAACAATTCCCTCCTGCCCTATCAACACCTTTGCTTTTGAGCTAAGGTTCCCAATAAGTGTTCCATCGATCCGGATATCGCCGCTGCTTTCAATATCACCATGAATAACAGTGCCTGCCCCAATAATGGTAGTACTGCCCACCGGCGTGTCGTTGGTTTTTGTTTTGGATGTGAACATAATCTTGAATTTAGGTTTCAGTTATTAAATATGGCTATGCAATGCTGTTGTTGTTAGTTATCGGTGATGAGTCTAAAACTTTGTGATAACTCACTACCATCACTTACACTTATCACTTATTACTTATTACTTATTACTAATCACTCATCACTATTCTCCACTTTAGGCAGCTCCAGTGTTGTGGTATCCAGTTTCACTGTTTCCCCTGAAAGCACTTTTTTAAGGTCGTTCAGGTATTTGTCCTTGTATTTTAAAGCCATTTCAATGGAGTCGGTCTTTATCTTGAGTGAACGGTACTCTCTTACCTGTTTGGCATCCCCGTATCCCACGCCCGGCAAATAATACTTTATTGGGGTAAAAACGATGAGCGCCACGGTTAAAAAGATGAGGATCACAAACACGCTGCTCATCACAATGTACACACTCATACGGCTCAGCCTGAACTTTACCACCTCTTCATAAGTATCCTCATTCATCACTACCAGCCGGTAGCGGTTGCGAAGTCTTTTGAGCGTAGTATTCGTATCTAATTTAGCCATAATCTTTTATTCCGTGTTAAAATTAAGAAACCCTTGCCAAACGGGGCAATAATTGCCAAAATTATCCGATATTTAGCCGCATTTTACAACCCCATACACCCATGTTCAAAAGAACTTTTTTTTGTACTGTTTCCATCTTGTTCTGTGCTGCCATCTTACTCCCTGCAAGCGCACAGCCACCTGTGTGGACGCTTAACCTGCTCGACTCTGCAAAACGCTCTGATAAATTTGCCGAACGCAAGCTGGGTTCCGAGAAAATGGCAGAAAAAAAATTCAACCTGTACCGCCGGGTGGTGCAAAACAATTTTACACATTTCAACTATGTTTATAATGCCAAGAATAAAATAAGCATGGTGCTGGAAAGGGCCAAAGCTGCACAGCAGGATGATTATGCAAAGCTGATCGCCTACTATCCCTATACGCTGGAGAATACCGCCATGCAAAAAAGTGAACTTGACTCCGTGATCTTAAAAGCTACTGCAGGCATACTGCTGCATGATCTGAGAAACGACTGGATCGACGATATGTACCTGCTGCTGGGCAAAGCTTATTTTTTTAAAAAAGATTTTGATACTGCTGCAGCCACTTTCCAGTTTATCAATTACAACCTGTTTCCACGCAAAAAAAATGAAGATGGCAACCGGGTAGTTGGCACATCTGATGCTGCATCTGGCAGTACGATCAGTATCGCCAATAAAGAGAAACGCAACATACTGCAGAAATTAACCGCACAGCCACCGAGCAGGAACGATGCCCTGGTGTGGATGGCCCGTACGCTCATTGAACAGAATGAACTGGGCGATGCCGCCGGCCTTATCCACACGTTGCAGAACGATCCCAACTTGCCTAAAAGATTATTGGACGATCTCAACGACCTCAATGGATACTGGTTTTATAAACAGGGTATTTATGACAGTGCTGCCACGTATCTCGAAAAGGGACTTACCAGTGCCGAAACAAAACAGGACCTGGCCCGTTCAGAATTTTTACTGGCACAATTGTATGAACTGAACAAACAGTTTGACAAAGCAAGTGAATATTACAACAATGCATCTATTCACACAACGGATGCACTGATGGACATTCATGCCCAGATGAACAATGCCAAAATGAAAAAAGGCAATAATGAAAAAGACCTGGATGAAGGCATAGCCAACCTGGTAAAGTTGAGTAAAAAAGATAAGTTTGAAATGTACCGCAATGTACTTTTCTTTTCAGCCGGCCAACTGGCTATGGAAAAACCAGATACAAACATGGCGGTAGGCCTGTACAAGAAAAGCCTCCTGTTCAATGAAAACAATATCATCTACAAAAACAAAGCACTGCTGCAGCTTGCCGAAATAGCTTATAACAGGAAGGAATACAAAGAGGCTGCCAGCAGGTACGACAGCCTGCAATCAGGGGACAGCACGTTAAAAAAAGACCAGCTTGATTTTATACAGGACCGCAGGGCAGCCCTTTCAAAAATTGTAGAAAAGATAACCGTCATTGAAAGAGAAGACAGCCTTCAGCGTGTCGCCGGGATGGAGACCGTGACAAGAGAAGCTTTTGTAAAAAAAATATCGAAAAAGCTGCGCAAAGAAAGAGGCTTAAAAGAAGATGACAATAACTACAGCGGAGGCTCAGATATCATCAGTTTTGACAAGGATAAAGATCAGCCGAGGGATCTTTTTGGCGGCAATGAAAAAAGTGGAAGTGAATGGTATTTCTACAATGCATCTACAAAGGCCAAGGGATTTTCGGATTTCAAGAGAAGATGGGGGCAACGTACCAACACTGATAACTGGCGCAGAAAAAGTGCTGCCGCAGCGGCAGGTGCCCCGGGAAGAACGCCCACTGATAATGTAGGTATGATCGGCAACATGAACCCTGACGACATCGACACCCCGGTGCCAACTCCGGGTAGTGATAAAAAAGCCGGTACACTTTCCAAAAACAACAATAATGCGAAAGGTAAATCTTCGAAAAATCCCGGGGTTACCACCGATGCCGATGAGCAGGCTGAAGACCTGAGTTACGAAGGATTGATGGCCAACCTGCCGCTTACAGCCGAAAAATTATTGCGCAGCAATACACTGATTGCCGATAATATTTATGAACTGGGCGTATTGTTCCAACAGGACCTGGAAGACTATGGAGAAGCGGTAAGCACTTACAAAGAATCGCTCCGTCGTTTCCCCGATTCGCTGTATGACGGTGAGCTATTCTCCAATCTTTCTTTCTGTTACAGCAAGTTGGGCATGGCCGATTCTGCAGAATATTATAAAAAAATGGTGAACCAGCGTTATGCAGGCAGCAAGGCTGCTAAAATGCTTTCGCAGGTAAACGCCGCCAAAACCGGCACAAAAAATCCTGAAGCCACCAAACGCTACGAATCAATTTACAATCTCTTTATAGAAGGAAAATTTGATGAAGCGCTGGCTGAAAAAAGAACAGCAGACAGCCTATATGGCAATAGTTACTGGACGCCGCAATTGCTGTATATCCAGGCAGTGTACCATGTAAAGCAAAAAGATGATAGCATGGCCATCCAGGTGTTGAACAATATCATTAACCTGTATCCAAAATCACCGCTGAAAGCAAGGGCCGAACGCATGGTAGATGTGCTGGGCAGAAGAAAAGAAATTGAGGATTATCTTACCAATCTCAAGATCACCCGGGCTTCGGACGATTCTACCCTCGTGGTGAACGACCGCAAACCAATGCAACGAAATGATTCTAACCTGATCGTTTCTCCGAAATCATTACCAGATAGTATTAAAATAACCAGGCCCAACGAACAGGGTGTAAAAAAAGACGGCCTGGTAAAATCCGGACCTGTAGTAAGCGGTCCTTATACGTTTAACGCCGCAGCAGCACACAATGTGATCATGCTCTTTGATAAGGTAGATGTCACTTATATTAACGAATCAAAAAATGCCATGGCAAGATATGCGTCTGATAACTTCAGGGATGCACAATTATCGGTAAGCAAAGACACCCTTAGTAAAGACTATTCCCTGCTGGTATTCTCCTCATTCCCCAATGCCGATGCGGCCCTGCTGTTTTTAACAAAGGTGAGGAAAGCAGCTCCGGAAGAAATATCCTGGCTGCCTGCCAATAAATATTCTTTTATGCTGATAGATGACGAAAACCTGCAACGTTTAAAAACCAGCAAGGATATTGCAGGGTATAAACTGCTGCTGACCAAACAATACCCTGGATTAATTAAATAGAAGATCAAACGATTTAAAAGATTTTAATTTTTTAGCATGAAGAAGTCTGTAAAAATATTGTGGCGGGTTTTTTTTTATGGTTTGCTGCTGGCAGTGCTCATCTTTACCGCGGCCAATTTCGGCCTGTTTGGCAAAATGCCTTCCTTAAAAGATCTTGAAAATCCTGAAGCAGACCTTGCCAGCGAAGTATATTCCGCCGATGGCAAACTGATGGGAAAATATTATGCAGAGAACCGCAGTGAGATCAAGTACAGCGAAATTTCTCCCAATATCATCCACGCATTGATCGCTACCGAAGACCAGAACTTTTATGACCACTCCGGCATTGATGCCAGGGCTGTAGCAAGAGCGGTGATAAAATTAGGAACAGATGGTGGTGGCAGTCCCATTACGCAGCAGCTTGCCAAAATGATGCTGGGCCAGGGAAGAGGCAATGTGTTCAAGCGTGGCATGGAGAAAATAAAAGAATGGATCATTGCTGTAAAGCTGGAAAGGAATTTCACCAAAGAAGAGATCATTACCCTTTATCTTAACAGGGCTCCATGGGGTAGCAATTACGGCATCCGCAATGCCGCCCGAACTTATTTTCAGAAAGAACCTGCAGAACTGTCCATTGAAGAAGCGGCAGTGCTGGTGGGTATGCTCAAGGGTTTTATTTACGACCCTATCCGTCACCGGGAGGCTTCCCTTAACAGGCGCAATACCGTAATAGAACGGATGGTTGATTGCAAACAGCATTTTATAACAGAGGCCGAAGCAACCAAGCTAAAAGCAAAACCCCTGATCACCAATTATAAAAAACCGGATGAGTCAGTTGGTATTGCCCCCTACTTCAGAGCCGTGCTGGCAGATAAACTAAAAGACTGGTGTAAGGCACATAAAAATTTAAAGACGGGTGAAAACTACGACCTGTACAGGGACGGACTAAAAATTTACACTACCCTCGATTCGAGGATGCAGCAGTATGCCGAAGAGTCTGTGGTACAGCACATGCCGGTGATACAAAAGAAACTGAACTACCTGCTTAAGCTGAATGGCGACAGGTTATGGAAAGAGCGGGAAGGTATCATAGAGTCTGCCATGAAAAGCAGTGAACGCTGGAAGCAGTTAAAGGAAGATGAAATGAAGGAGGAGGATATCCGGGCAACTTTCCTGAAACCGGTAAAAATGAAAATTTTTGCCTGGAATGCAAAAAGGGAAACCGATACGATTATGACGCCAAGGGATTCCATTAAATACCACAAGCAGTTATTGCAAACATCTTTTGCTGCGATGGATCCCAAGAACGGTGAAGTAAAATGCTGGGTTGGCGGCATCGATTTCAAATGGTTCAAGTATGATCACGTTACGGCTAAAAGGCAGGTGGGTTCTACCATTAAGCCCCTCATCTACACGCTTGCGGTGGAAGATGCAGGCTTCACCCCTGCCAGCATGATACCCGGTGGCCCGGTAAAATATGGTGGCGAAATGCGTACGTTCAAAGGTGGTGGGGGTACATTGGCAAACTGCCTGGCCTTTTCAAAAAATACGGCTTCTGTTTACCTTACTAATACAGTAGGTGTTAGCCGGGTACTGGAATTTGCAAAGAGTGTGGGCATACAGTCAAAGCTTCCACCCTATACTTCTATTGCCCTTGGTTCTGCCGAGATCCCCATGCTGGAAATGCTGCAGTCTTATACCATGTTTCCAAATAAAGGCTACAATACTGAACCCATCTTTATCTCCAGGATTGAAGATAAGAATGGCAACCTGCTGCAGGAATTCACCACCGAGACCAAACAGATACTGAACGAGAATGATGCCTACACCATGGTAAAGCTGATGGAAGGCGTGGTAGAAAGAGGTACAGGACGGTCGCTGAACAGTTACAATATTCCTCCACAGAAAGCAGGTAAAACGGGTACTACCAACGACAATACCGATGGCTGGTTCATTGGCTACACGCCTGAATTACTGGCCGGCACCTGGGTAGGTTGCGATGATCCTTTTATCCGGATCTATTCCGGTACTTCGGGCGGTAACGAAATGGCGCTTCCAAAATGGGGCTACTTTATGAACAAAGTGTATGCGGATAAAAAACTGCCTTACGGCAACCTGTTGAAGTTTGAAGAACCCGCCGCATTTGCACATGATCCCATTTATGCAGATGAACAGTTTGCAAGGCTTGCCAACGAGGGCGACTCCGTGCAATACGACGACCAGGGTAATGGCAATGCAGGAGATTATGCTGATCCACCGCTTACCGAATACAATGAAACGCCTATCCCAACGGAAAGCGAGATCGCAAAGCCCAAAAAAGATACGGTAACGGCTGTCCAGAAAAATGAAACACCGGCAAAACCGGCTGATAAAAAGGATGGCAAGGCGCCCGCTGCTACAAAGCCAGAGGATAAAAAATTGCCAAAGAAAGACAAGCCGGCTCCCCCGAAGAATGACTATTAAAATGTGGAAATTAGTTGCTTAGAAAAAAACTTCAGTGCGGATCTGTTCCACTATCTCAGGCGTAAGTTTGTCTGAAGGATGATCCTGGCGGAATTTTTCGAGACGGCGGTTCAGTTCATCGACTTTTTCGTTGTAGTCGAGGTTATTTAGTTGTTCAGGCAATACCTTATTGACAAACTTATAATACTCCTTGCTGAGCTCATTAAGAATGATGCCGCAAATAAAACACCCAAAAAAGATAAAAACATAGTCCCTGATGGCTAAGCCATAAGTGTACCAATACCAGAAAACAAAGATCAGGGGTATTGGTAAAAAGATCCATTGCCTGAATTTAGAGATCACGATGCCAGTATAAAACGCCAATATTCCAAACAGTAACCATCCATCGCCTGTTTTTACAACGATGCCGGCTATGATGAGGGGCACCAGGATATAGAGAAGCAATAAATTAATCAATTTCATATTCATATCGTTTCATTACCACTATGGACCGGTTTAGCCGGGCCCGTCCCGCTGCTTAACGTAGATTTACGTTAATTTATTTTTAGTCTGCAAAAGTAGGGATTTCGTGTTTTTAAAAATCTGATTTTGTTTATACCATTATATACGTTTTTTTTGCCCAAACAGTTGCATCAGGAAACTGTAAGGCCTATTTCCATTGCCATGCAAAATCGGGCCAGCCCCTTGGTAAAGCTGCCGGGCAAAAAACCTGTCAGCCATAACAATGCAGCTTTACAGGAAGCAGCTTTTAGCGTTGAATGATATTGAATGTTAAAAAAAGCCGGAATATTGTAAATAACATGCCTACATGCTCTTTAATTCTTTTGAGTTTCTGATCTTTTTCCCGGTTGTTACTATCCTGTTCTACCTGCTCCCCCGGCGGGCAAGGTGGTTGATGCTACTGCTGGCCAGCTGCCTGTTCTACTGTTATTTCATCCCTGCTTACCTGCTGATATTGATCTTTACCATCGTGGTGGATTATTATGCAGCTTTGCTGATAGAGCGTTCTGTGCAAAAGAAAACATGGCTTGTCTGCAGCATCATTGCCAATGTGGGCATACTGGCCATTTTTAAATATTACAATTTTTTTATTGGCAATATTGATCAGCTAACAGGTTTAAACATTCCGCTGCTCAATCTCGTATTGCCTATCGGCCTTTCCTTTCATACTTTCCAGGCAATGAGCTATACCATTGAAGTGTACAAGGGAAATTTTAAGGCTGAAAAGCACATTGGCATCTACGCTTTATATGTGTTGTTTTATCCCCAACTGGTAGCCGGACCTATAGAAAGGCCGCAAAACATATTACCTCAACTGAATGCTCCTAAAAACTTTGATCCGCAAAATGTGCTCGATGGCCTGCGGCTGATGGTATGGGGATTTTTTAAAAAGCTGGTGATCGCAGACAAGGTTGCCCTGTATGTGACCATCGTTTACAATCATCCCCAGCAGTACCATGCGCTCAATGTTTTGATGGCCATCTTCCTGTTCAGTTTACAGATCTACTGCGATTTTTCAGGTTACACGGATATAGCCCGTGGTGCAGCCCGTGCAATGGGATTTGAATTGATGGTCAATTTTAACCGGCCTTTCTTTTCGGGCAATATCAGGGAATTTTGGCGCAGGTGGCACCTCTCTTTATCCACCTGGTTCAGGGATTACGTGTACATTCCAATGGGAGGCAGCAGGGGTTCTAAAAGCAGGATGCTGCTGGCACTGTGTACGGTTTTCATTTTAAGTGGCTTCTGGCATGGAGCAGGCTGGAATTTCATTATCTGGGGGTTGCTGCACGCCCTGTTTGTGATCTGCTCTCTTTTTTTACCCTGGAAAAATTGGCCCGGAAAAAAGATCGCAGGGCTGCTGCTCACTAATTTCCTGGTGGCGTATGCATTTGTTTTTTTTCGTGATCCTTCGGTAGCACATGCGCTGGAAATCATCCGTGCATCTGTTGATCTTTCGTCCGGCAACCCTTTCACATTTGGCATCAGTTCTTTTTACGAAGAACCTGGCATCGGCAATACAGGTATGGGCATTTTATTATTTTACATCCTGTTCCTGTTCTTTTATGAATACCGGACAGATCCATCACTTACAAAGATGAACAGGTTATGGCACCTGGACGTCCTTTGGTTTGCGTTCGTGATCATGAGCATTATATTATTTGGCGTATTTACAAAAGAAACCTTTATCTACTTCCAGTTCTAATTATGAAAAAGATCCTTGTCACCACCGCTGTTGTCGTTGCCTGCCTGCTGTTATCAGGCAAACTGTTTGACAGGAGCTATAAAAAATACTGGTGGCCTTTTTTTGACAAACTGGATGTGGTGATAAAAGACAGCAGTTATTATGATGGCATTTACCTGGGCGATTCAAGGGTGCATTTTGGCATCAATCCCCGGATCGTTGATTCCATCACAGGGTTAACATCTTACAATGCAGGAATCGGTGGAGCACCGATCAACGAAATACTTTTCCTTACCAGAAATTACCTTAGTCATCATGCAGCTCCACGGTATGCAGTACTATCGGTTGGCTATTCCAACATACTGAAACCTGAGCGCCTGTTCGAAAACCCCTGTTATTATTTCTTTTATACCAGTGATCCTGCAACAGAAAATGCGTTGCAAAAACTTCACTATCATACAGGGCTATACGATATGCTGCCGGTACTAAAATATACGGCATTTGATGATTTTAATAAACTGTCGATGGCCGAAGGACTCAAAGGCAACAGTATCGTAAAAGCAGGCGGTGTTGTTTACAACGGGTTCATTAATAATATGAGCAACAGTTTTAACATTCAACAACTGGAAAAGTATGTTGAAACAGATACAGCCTGCTACACAGGTATTGGCCTGCTGGAAGAGACCATCCAGTTACTGGCTTCAAAAAAGACCATTCCCATACTGGTATACCCGCCGTCAACACACAGTGAAGGCCGCAGTAAAAACCTGCTGGAAAGGAAGATTGATTCGGCCGTACTGCTGCTGGCTGCGAAATACCGTGCACCTGTTTTACATTATGATGAAGATGCTGATTTTACCAATGTGCTCTTTACAGACGCCTGGCACCTGAATATAAAAGGCACTGAATTGTATTCCCAAAAGATAGCGGCTGATATCAGTACCATCATCGGGTTAAAAAAATAATGGGGTGCATTGCTGCACCCCATCTTATCGTGTTTTAAACATTGCCTATCTCATTAAATACATTTTTCCATAACCGGCTTTAAAAAATTTGTCGGTATTGTCGCCCTCTGCTTTATACTTATCAAGCGATTTACCATTCATGTTGGTAATTACCCTGTAGAGGTAAACACCGTTGGCCAGTTTGGATCCATACATATCTGTTCCATCCCATTTAAATTCGGTGATGTTGTTACCGATGTGCAGGTCGCCCAGTTCAGCCTTGGTGATCTCTCTTACTACCTTACCGGTTACCGTTAGTATCTGTATCCTGATATTCTGCGGTACTTCGCTGCCGGTGATGGTAAACACAAATGCAGTGGAAGTGGTAAAAGGATTCGGGTAGTTGAGCAGGTTGCTGATCATTGGTTTGTTGATCACGCTGAACGCTACTTTATAATCCAGGTTACCCGCCTTGTTGCCTACCACATCCCTGCCATCAGACACGATGAGTTCATATTCTCCATCAAGCCCAAACGCAGGCGTAAAGTCAATCGTAGCGGTATTATCGCCATTATTGAGGGTGGCTGGCGTAAACCTCAGTGAATCGCCGAAGTAATAGCGCCTGATGCTGCCGTCCGGCATACGAACGCTCACTTTCAGCAAGCCGGTATCGGCCAGTGCCATGTAACGGTTCTCATCTTTCAATTTGATCAGCACATGCGGTTTGGCAGCCACAATATCCCTGTTGAGAATGTGTACACCATCAAAGGTTACATCCAGTAACGGATTGGTAAGATCGGCGTTTACAAAAAAGTCTTTATAAATAAAGTTATTGTACAGGTATTGTTCCGGCTGGTCATTCTCCGGGTTCACCATCACATACAAAGTATTTTTGCCAGGGTAGTTCCTGGTATCAATATCATAACTCACGGTAAGTGTATCGCCTGCCACCAACGGTTTCTTTTTGGGCAAACTGATCACATGAGCCACATTGTTCCTGTCGGTGATCACAAATTTTATCCGGAGACTGTCAAAGGCAACAGAACTGATGTTCTTAAATGCCAGTGCAAAATTGATGTGCTCTCCCTGGTCAACACTGTCTTTCATCCTGAACAACACGTTGGGTGCAACAGCGCCTTCCGGAATGTAGTCTGCGTTGATCCTCCAGTACCTTAACTGGTAAGGAGTTGCGAACACACTATCCCTGTTGATCATTTTCAGTTTAATGAATGGATAAGTTGTTGCATTGATAAATGAAAGGGTTGTATCGGTAGCCGGCCGTACAGTGGTCATCAGGCTTTGCGTACCATCTGCCTTAACGCCATACACTTCTATCAAACTGGTATCGCCGGCCTGTGCATCCAGGGAACTTCCTCTCCAGTGCAGGGAGGTCCAGTTTTTAGCAGGTCCAAATGCAGGAGATTCAATCGTGCCTGCTTTGTAAGATGCCGAAACCGCAATATTTGCTTCCACCTGGTCTGATGCTATACTACCCATGTATTGTTTTGGAGTATAAGCAGGCGTATTCTTCCGGAAGAAAAATACAAAAGGAAGGTTACGGGTAAAACTATCGATCTTGGTGAAACCAATGCTCTTTAATTTATGGTACAATGAGTTACCGCCAAGTGCAGTAGTGTCATTTTTCCACTGGTTAATGAAGGAGGTATTTGCAACAAGGCCCAGGTTGGTGATAGAAACATACATACCATCCGGGATGCTATCTATAAAGTCCATCGCTCTTTTCCTGTATAATGGATCACCGTAAGGGAACTCAAATATTTTTCTTGGCTCAAGACAAACCGGCCAGCTTCCAAAACGCCCGTTGGATGGCGTAACATTGTAGTTGGTCCATGGCTGGTAGGTAATGCTGTCATACACCAAAAACTGGAGTGAACCATACTTACAACCATATTGCTCAAACTGGTCAAAATCAAGGATCACGCTGATCCTGTCGTAGGAAGTATAAGGATACAAACCTGTTTTTATCTGCAGGTTGCGGTTAACCTTCCCATACCGGTATATATTATCGTTGTCGAGTGTGAGCGTTGAAAAACTGCTCTTTTTATGCTGGAAATAATGCGATTGGTTAAAACCAGGCCCACCATTGGGCAGGTAAATAAAAGAGAAATTATTCCATACCGGTGTGCCGCCGTTTAACGGTACCATCGAGGTACGCCAGTAATAAACAGTGCTGTCGGTAAAAGTGATATTCGATGGTGTAAATTGAATGATACCTCCCACCCCGGCGTTGCTGTATTGTTTTTTATAGGGCGAATTGAACAGTTCGGTAGTATCGATCTCCATCAGGTACTGCCGCTGGTCACTTAATGGATTGGCAGTAGAAGCCGTGAAAGTGATCCCCTGCGTGTTAACGATGGAATAGTTATAAGGCGATACCGGCCTCACTTCATCTTCCAGGATATAAAATTCTTTTACGATGCTGTTGTTGGTTTCACAGGCCTCATCGGATTTATTGTCTTCATCCAGTGTCACTGTGATCTTATTAAGTCCTTTATCCGTTGTAGGATTGATCGGGATGGTAAAGGTGAGTGAATCGCCGTACCCAATGGCAGTCATTACCTGGTTGTAGATATACTGCACCGAATCATTCGGCAGTTTTCTTTTTACGATCACCCGGATAGAATCATTCGCATCCCTGCCAATATTGTTGATCTTCACTTTTAGCGTAAAGCTATTATCCGCTACCGTTATGATGGATGGATCAAATTTTACAGAAGCATCTTCAACAGCATAATCAGGTTTTGCGAAATAATTGATGCGGATAGCCGGGTCACCATGCAGGTTGATCTCTTCAAGGTGGATCCTGGTATAAAAATCAAGCGCTGCCGGGTTGCTGCCCAGGTTTTGCAATACATGCTGCACCTGCTTTCCGATTGAACTGCCATACAGATCCCTGGAGATGGCATTGTACAATTGAAGATTGTACACATTCAGGAATGGAGGAATACCAAGGTGTGTAGAGCCCAGGAAACCGATGCTTCCACGATGATCGGCCAGTACATATTTTTCTGAAATGGATAAGCCACCCGATGCCCTCAATGGATCGAAGGTGAAAAAGTTACCGGCACTGCAACCACTGATATTAAAGAAGGGATATTTACCCTGGTTATTGAACACATCCGGACTGGTAAGATTAAAGGCCAGTGTGTTTGCAGAAGAGTGACCGAAGTAGCCGATCATGCCAACACCTTCGTTGATCAATTGCTGGATCCTTTCACCATTCGCCTGCTCAACCGATGCAGAAGAAGTTTTCCTGAATGTTTCTACATTGGCACCATATAAAGAATCCTCAATTACTGATTCGTATCCACTCATGTAGGCAGTAAACTCCCTGTCTTCATCGGCCGTAGCGCCACCCACTACATGCAATATCCTTTTCATCCATTCCTTATCAACGATACTGCAACTTTGCCCAACCTGCACCTGCTCGTATTCAATTACTTTATTGAGGTAATTTTTGATCTCGGTACCGTTGATGGCAGATAACCTTCCAATCGGTACCAATGGAATATTAGTGCCCGGATCACAGGCCAGCAACACATCCGATGCCGGCCATCCAAAGGTTGGCACCATTTCAATCTTCTTCATATCCGGGTTGGCCTCGTTCTGCTTGTATTCAATAGAAGTAACACCACGCCCAATCATCAATACATATTGCGGCCTTGCACTAAACTGGCGGTAGGCAAACCGGATAAAATCACGGATTGCAGCCGGGTGTTGCAGGATGCCGAAAGAAAACTGGTCGTATAACTCATCAATGTCAACCACTTTGGCATTGAAACTTCCACCTGCAGCGGTTGACCTGTACTGGCGGTACTGGTCAACATAATTGGTGCCATTGCCATCATTGTACAGAACAGGATTGCTGATAATAAGATAATTGCCCTGGTTGGCAGGTTGATTGAAGTTCACAAAATTCTTTACAGCGCCTGTAGTAAAGGTTTTGATGTTGGAGGCATCTTCACTTACCAGCCAGAATTTTCTTACCGCATCCAGGGATGGTGGCAATGCAAACCTCACTTTACCCGGCACAGAGATATCACCGGTGTAACGGTTGCCATCGTTTACAGAATATAAAACCGGCGCTACGCTGCCGCTGTTAAAATTATCAATTTCAAGATAGTTACCTACCGCAGAAGGATTGAGTTCAAAATAAAAATTAGACAACCCGTTAAAGTTGAATTTAGCAGGGTACGTAACGGCCACATTGGCAACCACGATCCTGTCGAATGGATTGGTAACATTGGTGCTTCCGGTAGCTACCTGTAAATAATCAGGACTCTGCAACAAACTCAATGGCAGGTTGTCCACCCTCCGCTTCATCGTATCGAAAAAATTCATGGTGGCATCCAGCACGGTATTGTTGAAGAACTTCACCCTCAGGTGACGCTGGTTCAATGCATTGCCAACTGCTGAAATCGTAAGCGATACACTGTTGGCCGGACCTGCAGTGTACACATTCATGCCCTGGAAATTGGTGAAAAGGTCAAGTCCCGGTGCTGCATCATAACTCGTCCAGCCTTCCCCAATATCATAAGAAGACGAGTAAACAAATTCACCTACCTGCACTGCATAACCACGGTTGTACTGGTTTTTATACGGCGAGGCCACGGTGCGGAAAAAATAATTATCTGCCGGCAAGGTATTGCCAGCGGTGTTATTTACTGTGTTGGTATAACGCAGGTTACCGGGATTGGGATTTACCGTAAGAAAATAAATCGCAGTGTCCGTATGCAGGCTAAAGCTATCACATAACTGGTAACCCGGTTTCATGTATAATTGGTTGTCAGGAACACCATCATTTTTTTTACCCCAAAACTCTAAGTAATCGTTGGCGCCAAACGGGCCGGTTGCGGTAGAAGTGTACAGCCTTATCTCCTCTCCATTGCGCCATAACTGAAAATATTCTGCAGGGGTATTGGTGAGACCCAGTGTTGCCAGCAACGACTGGTTGATGCGGTACAGCCCTGTATTGGCCACTTTAAATTTGTAGTAGGTTTTATTATAGTCGATCCAGCTATTGTTAAGCTGTGCTTTAGCTGCTACCGTTGCTAAGATAAAAACTGCTATTAATAATTTTCTCATTGTAAGATATTGTTGGTGGAGGGTTATTATTAGTCTTGCTTTTTTGCCAGGTTAAGCCTTAACGAAAAAACATGGGTGTATAAAGGGTTGTTCTGGTTGGCAAGATTGGTATAAGCATAATCAAGGGTAACATTACCGAGTTTTACGCCGGCACCAAGACTTGGCTGGTATATCCACACTTTCTTTTGATTGAGTGTATCACCATCCGACAATGCTTTTTGAAAATTGGTAACCCCTCCCCTTACGTAGAACACATCGCTGATGCTGGCTTCCAGACCAACGCTCGGGTCTGCACTTACAGCACTGCTGCTGAGCAACGTATTTCTTTTTCCATCAAACGTAAGTGCCAGGTTGGCTTCTGCAAGCAGTTTTACACTGTTGCTGATATTAAAATTATAACCACCACCAATGATCAAACGGGGTGCAGTCAATTCTGTTGATTTTACCGGGATCTCATTTTTAGTGAGGTACAGTACTTCTTTCTCTTTTTCGGTAAACTTAAATGACCAGGCATTAAAAGTGGTAGTAACATCTCTTGCCACCACACCAAAACGCCAGTTGTTCTTTCGCATCTGGAAACCTGCATCAATACCAAAGCCCCATGCACCGGCGAATTTTCCTACCGAGCGGCGGATGATCTTGGCATTTACACCAAAGCTCATGCTTTGCTCTTCTGTTTCGGTAATGGACTGAGCAAAGGATAGCAGCAGGGCATAATCAGCAGAGGAAAAAGTTTGGATATTGTTGTAATTCAAACTGCCGTCCGGTTGAACCAGGAAGAGTGTATTGGGAATATCATCCACTGCAAAACGAAGCAGGGAGATACCAAGTGTGCGTTTATTGTCCTGCACCGGAATGGCAACAGAAGCATAATCAAACTTGCCGATGCCTGCAAAATATTCTGCATGCATTACATTAATGGACGGATGATCTTTTACACCGGTTAAGCCTGCAGGATTCCAGTACCCTGCGGTACCATCTTCTACAGAAGCAACCTGGGCACTGCCCATTGCCAAACCACGGGCGCCTGCGCCAATGTTTAAAAATTCGTTGGAGTACTTTCTGAACTGGGCAGATGCAGCAGCCGGTAACAGTGCTATGCCCACTAGAAAAGCAGCAAGTTTATGATTCATAATTTGTTTTCCCTGGTTGTTTTGTAATGGATTTGGATGACATTAACCCTTAAAACGCATTTTTACCAACTAAATTGTGCCGGTTTTCCAAGAAATGGAAATGACATAAAATACAAATTTAGTCGTATTGACATTATAAGAACGGTTTGCTGCAGATTAAACTGTCTGCCTGCTGCAAAAGACCCTGCAGCTTTTGAAAATGCTGCATCCTTTAAGCTAAGAACGGCAAAAGATAACCAGGAGTTGGTAGTGCAAGTGGCTTTAAATTATTTAAGGCCCCTTTCCCATTTCCCGATTTTTATAAGCACATTTGCAAAAAAATTCAGCTATAATTAAAATCACATGAAGAATCTGATAGCAGAACTGCAATGGAGAGGAATGATCCAGGACATTATGCCCGGTACCGAAGACCAACTCAAAAAAGAAATGACCACGGGCTATATCGGCTTTGACCCTACGGCAGACAGCCTGCACATCGGCAACCTGGTGCCCATCATATTATTAAATCATTTGCAGCGTTGCGGCCACAAGCCCATCGCACTGGTGGGTGGTGCAACCGGCATGGTGGGCGATCCCAGTGGTAAAAGTGAAGAGCGTAACCTGCTGAGCGAAGATGCGCTGAACCATAACCTGTCAGGTGTAAAAAAGCAGTTGGAGAAATACCTGGATTTTGACAGCAGCAAACCCAATGCTGCCGAAATGGCCAATAACTACGACTGGTTCAAAGATTTTACTTTCCTCAATTTTATCCGTGATGTGGGCAAACACATTACGGTTAATTATATGATGAGCAAGGATAGTGTGAAAAAGCGACTGGAAGGAGAAACCGGGATGAGCTTTACCGAATTTACGTATCAACTGGTGCAGGGCTACGATTTTTATTACCTGAATAAAAATAAAAATGTAAAGCTTCAGATGGGCGGCAGCGATCAGTGGGGCAATATTGTAACGGGCACCGAACTGATCCGCAGGAAAGGCGGCGGTGAAGGCTTTGCTTTTACCTGCCCGCTGATCACCAAGGCAGATGGTGGCAAATTTGGCAAGAGTGAAAAGGGAAATGTATGGCTTGATCCGAAGAGGACCTCTACCTACCAGTTCTACCAATTTTGGCTGAACACTGCGGACGCAGATGCTGAGAAATACATAAAGATCTTTACTTTTTTACCGAAAGAAGAAATTGACGCCTTGCTGGAATCACATAAAGGAAACGAACACCAGCGCCTGCTGCAGAAAAAGCTGGCTGAAGAAGTCACCTGTTTTGTACACAGCAGGGCAGATTATGAATTTGCAGTAAATGCTTCGCAGATATTGTTTAACAATGACACTGCGGAAATATTGAAACAGTTAAATGAAGATCAACTGTTGCAGGTACTTGATGGCGTGCCTACTGTAAATATTGCGAAAACAGTGCTGGATGAAGGAATAGACGTAGTGAGTTTTTTGGCAGATACCAATATCTTTCCCAGTAAAGGCGAAGCCAGGAAGATGGTGCAGGGCGGCGGCGTGAGCATCAACAAAAACAAAGTAGATTCCATTGAGCAGCTTGTTAAAACCGACAGCCTGCTCAATAATAAATACCTGCTGGTGCAAAAAGGTAAAAAGAATTACTACCTGGTGATTGCAGCGTAAGCCAATCAACATTAATAAAAAAATGCTGGCAGATCAACTGCCAGCATTTTTTTTCTTCGGTGCGTTTATTGCTCAAAGCCATACCTGCCAATGCCGGTTTGAAGGAACAATGCGATTTCGTTTGTCGCGACTCCCGTGCTGTCCCCGTTATACCACCAGGTACAGCTAACTTCAACAGAATCACCCACGCTCCTCCTTGTTATCTTCACGCAATCTCCTTTGTGATGATCATTGTAATATGGCAAAAAGAACATGGTATCATTTTGTTGAAGTCGTCCCCCGGAAATGAGTCCTTTTCTTTGTTCAAAGAAAAGCCCTGCTCTCCGCCAAACAATTGCCGCACAGTCCTTATGCACCCTGAATGGATTGGGCTGTTCTTTTACCAGCTGCTGAAAGGCTGCAGGAAGTTCCTTAGCAAAACAGAATTTAAAGACGAATGAAAACACTACCACGAAAGCGATCACGATCAGCACTACAAAATACAGTTGGCTCCCGATGTTTTTCATCTAATTAGATTACCTGCTTCAACTCGATAGAGAAACTGAGTTTCATTTTTAAGATCAGTGGATTTTTGGGATCATCATTGATCCATATTTCTTCATCCCCATCTTTTGAGCCGATCTTGATACACTTGATATATTTTTCCTTGTCGTCTACCATTACAGGATAAAAATCATCGTCATCATTGTAGTCATCAACGATGCGTTCATAAGGTTTTTCTCCCAGTATATCAGCAGTGATGGTGGTTTCACCTTTGGTTTTGATCTCATTGAATACTTCGTTGCTCACCCACACGGTTGTTTCATCAGTAAGATCAAGATTGCCGTTACTGAAACGGTTGTTTTGTTTGTGGGCAGTATTGATTGCTTCTTTTGCAATGCTGACCAGGCCGCCAAAACCAACATCGCCGGTCATTTTAAATTTGAAGGATACGCCATTGTTCATATCAACCAAAGGATTGGTTACCCGGAAATCATAGGTCTGTCCCTGGAATACCACTTCGTAAATATAAGTGCGTTCAGGCGTTGGCGTTACATCCGCCATTACCTGCGGGCAACCGAATTGTTTTGAGAGATAATAAAAAGATTCAAACCTGGTATTGAGCAGGATAGCATCTTCACAGGCTTTTTCATTATTCCCCATTTCGTTGTATAAAATGGCCCTGCGGCTCAACACAAAGGCAGAAGAATCAGCCTGCAGCATTGCAGACGCCATTTTGATGCCATCTTCGTATCGTTTATCCTGGGAATAAAATTTGAAATAAGCCCTCACATTGTCTTCCGAATTATTGCCTGCACTGATCTCATCTTCCAGTAATTTATAAGCTTCCGGCTTTTTATCTGCACCATGCAATACCATTGCGTACGTGTTGGCAAAGCTCTTTTTATACGAGGGTGAAAGCATGGCATAGCCCTTTTGACCGTAGCTGAGTGCTTCGGTTATTTTGCCATCGTCTGCCAGTTGTGCAGCATATAATACATGCGGAATGCCACTCTTGGGCGACAGGGCCATGGCTGTTTTGTAATAGATATCGGTCGACCTTCCCATAGCTCTCAAATCGAACTGGTAAGGCAGTATGGAAATGATCAGGGCGGCGGTATCTTTATTTTTATACCATCCCTTTAGATCATCGATGGCAGCTTTGTCCATTTTTAAATAGATCTTGCTGGCCACTTTTTTCATAAAAGCATTCTCATCCTTTTTATTGCGGCTTAACAGGGTATCCGCAATAGGGATCACTTTTTTGTATTTTTTGCGTTTGTAATTTCTTTCCAGTTGTTTCTTTAATTCTTTGGTAGGCACCATCGGTACAACTTTGGCGACAGTGGTCGCAGCAGGCGGTTGCACAGCAGGTGCTTTTTGTTGTGCACATAAATTAGCTGCCGAAAAAAACACAATGGCGAGTACGATAAGCTTGTTCATAAATGAATGTTTATTGGTTGTTGGTTTTATTTTATGATGATGATGGGAAAATCGTTGCCATAACTGTAACTGGCAGGATACTGCGGTGTGCCACGGTATTTCTGTGTAACCTCCGGTACCTTATTCTGCAGGTAAGCATCCAGTTCTTTTACGGTTAATTTTTTATCGCCCTGGTCGGCATCTCCCCGGAATGCTTCCAGCAAACAGTAAGTGAATGAACCATGGCCCAACTGTGAAAATTCCGAGGCGAATTGCTCGCTGCCCGATGCGGTGAGCCACTGTGTACCGGTTGACCTGGCCAACTGTGCAATGGCTTTTTCTTCTGCGGCGCCCCTTGATGCTGCAACAGTTTCCAATGCTCCTGCACTCTGGCAGGCATCTAAAATGAACAACTGCTTCTGCGCCTTAATGTCTTTACTCATCTGCTGCAAACCTGCGGCGCTAAAACCCTTTTGCGCCAATGCATCATCATTGCCGTACAATTGCAATACATCGTAAGGCACCAGGAAGAATTCTTTCTTATCATTGATCACACCATGTCCTGCGTAATAAAAAACAAACAGGTCCTGTGGCCTGGCTTCGGCTTTAATTTTTTCAAATGCTTTTGTAATTCCTTCTTTCGTAGCTTCTGCATCTTTCAATATCACCGTGTTTACTTTACCAAACAAGCCCTGTGAGCCGCTGGTAATTGCATCAGTAAATGCAGCAGCGTCGGCCTGCGCATAATTCAAACTGTATTTCGGATTCTTGTAAGTATTTACACCCACCACCAATAAGTGCAATTGAATATCATTGGTTGCTGGTTTCGGCTGGATGTTTACCGGTGTATAATCTGCTACCAGTTCTGCCGCAATACTCTCTGTACGCTGGCTGTTGATGGCAATGGCTTTAAAACTATTTTCGCCTGCATTGAGCGTTACCAAAAACGTTTTTGTTAACTGGCGTTCCCCCTTTGTATCATCTTCCACAACAAGGTTCCTGGTACTGTGTACAAGCTTTCCATTTTGAAATAACCTGATCTCTGTTACCAGGTCTTTTATGCCGTCTGCTTCAACTTTAATACTGGCCTGTTCTTTGTCAACTTTTATCACCGGCACATCGTCAGACACCACGAGGTTGCGTTCCTGTGTTTGCAATGAGATCTTTACTACCGGCGGCAATTTGATCTCGTTGATATCCGGCACTACATCCGACAATTGATTGTTCCAAACCTGTTTTAATAAACCGGGCACATAATATTTTTCGTACAGGCTTTCCAGCGGAATAATTTCCTTGCCCCTGGTGAAGTACATTTTTTTCATCGCTCCTTCGGTGGCATCAAAACGCCCGTCCGGTGCCAGCAAAACCCAGTCTGCAGAATTCTCAAACATATAGAGCTTACCGATCTGCCGTTTCTTTTCCATATCCCAAAAACAAAGTCCACCCTCTTCTTCACTCAGCATGTAACGTTCGTTGCGTGGAAACACCAGGTCATTGACATAGTCGCCGGTGCCATTGATACTACCGTCTGTTCTTTTATTGATCACGTCGATCAACCCGATATTAAAACCGGCACTCACCATAGTATCAACAGGCACTTTTGTAACACCTGTTTTACCGGAAGGAGAAATAAAAGTGGCATAGGCAGAGGCCGGCAACTGCACGGGCAAACCAGTTTCTTTACCGGTAGCTGCATCTAAAAAGATCAGTTTATCTTTCGAGGTGAACATCAACCGCTTGCCGCCATCTACAAAACGCAGGTTTTGAATATGCGCTGATTTATATTGCCATTTTTCATTTTTATCATTCAGTCCTACACAAGAAATAATGGCGCCTTCATCTTCTTTGATCTCTGCAAACAGGATCATCTTTGAATTGTCGGGCGCTATATCGCAATACTTGTCTAGTCTTTCATACATGATGTATTCAAGACCGAGCGGAATATCTACGATGTACAATAATTTCAGTGTCTTCAGGTCAAGCACATACACGCCCTCGTTACCTACCAATGCCAGTAAATTCAGGTCGTCAAAGATCTCCATGCCCACAAATTTTTTATTCATGGCATTGATCTTGGAAATGAACTCGTATTCAATTTTTGCTTTGTTTGGGTCGAACCTGATCAAACCGTTATCCTGGTTGTACAGAAAACCAGTCTTCCCATCTTTGGTAAGACGGTATAAAAAATCGGAGTAATCAATTTTTACCTGTGTTGATAAAGGCGGTACGATCCGCATGTTCAGCACCCCATTCTCAAATGTGAGCGTGCGGTCTTTTAAACAAACTCCATCGGTATGCTTAAAGACAAACTGCACATATGGGTCCAATGGGAATTGGCCATAATGCGCCATAACAGCATGCGTTACCGCATTGGTCTTTTCCATATCAAGCCCATTCACATAATAGTTGCCTGAGGGCGACAACACCATATTCAGTTTATCGGCCCATCCGATCTTATCAGATTTGGGCAATGTTTTTTTGGGAGTAAATGAAAAATCTTTCCCGTTAAAAACAACAAAATCGTTCTGATACATCAGCCCGGTTTTGCCGGAGATGGAAGGATACACCGTTACATAACTTGCTGCACTCACCTGGTTGATATCCCTGAAGATATTTTTTGAACGGCGAACAGGCTGGTAAGTTTTTTTATCCAGTTCCAGCACATACAATACTTTTTCCTTTTCACCGGAAAAAGCCAGCAGGTTGCCATTGGGCAAATAATTAAATGGATAAATGAATTGCTTATCGCTCAAATATTTTTTTAGTTTTCCTGATGCAGCATCCAGCAACCAGCCACCCAGCACCTGGTCGTACAGCAACAATTCACCACCATCCGGTGATAAACTCATGCTGGCGATCTCATGCGTGGCCTGCGTTTTTACATTGATCGTTTGCAGTAAAGTTTTAGTGCCGGCGGCGATAGCGATCTTCTCCACTACATAGGTATCGTATGCATCTTCATTTGTACCTGCGGTTACAAGGTCAGCACCATCTTTTGAAAAAATCATGGCGGTTCTTTTCCCCTCTACCTTTACACTTTTAACAAGATCGAATTTGTTGAAATCAAAAAAGTAAATGCTGTCCTCTACCTGCATGGCCAGCAAACCACCGGCATTGTCAAAGGCCATGTTGATGCTGCCTGCATTGAAACGGTCGTTGTTCTTTCTGCCCGGTGCAAGATTCTTAAGCAGGTTGCCTGTTTTATTGTCCCAAATTTTCAATCCTTCCGAACCTGCAGAAACCAGCCATTTATCATCCGGCGACAAGAGTACCGAATGGGCAGAATGTGTTGCAGGAATGATGAGTTCAGGTCTTTGCGCCCTTGCTGCCGGCATTGAAAAGAAACTGACCCAGCAGCTGAGCAGGCAAACCGTTTTATATACACATTGCTTCATACAGAATGATTCGTTGGTTATTGGTGAGACAATTCCACCATCAATGGCACCACCGTTCCGCTGATCACATCCTCACTGGTTTTGTCAGCAGTGCTGCCGGGATTTTTTATTTTGCCGGATATGGTAAACCCGGGCTTATCGTTATCGTATTTGATCCTGCCCTTATCGATCAGTTTATCGCCCAGGGCAGCTTTTATTTTTTTACTCAATCCGCCTTTCATATTGCTCATGGCATTGGCAATTTCAGCAGCGTTTAATTTTTCTCTTGAATACAGTATCAGCATGTAATCTGTTCCTTTTTGCTCATCCATCTTTACCACTTTGGTATCAGAAGGAAAAGCGACTACGCTGTGAGCGCCGATATGCGTTGACATCATATCATCAAAAGGTAAAATGCGGTTCACCTTTCCTGTTAGGTCGGTGGCAAATGCATAGATGTACACTTCGTTATCGGTAGAAATATAGAACCTGAATTTTGTTCCGGAGCTGTAAGTGTTCATCATTTTATAAGCAACCAGGTCTTCTTTCTTATCTGCTTCCGGCACATCGTCTTCCACCACCAGGTTACGGGTTGACACTTTTGACACGTCCATTTTATCGCCATTGTTCAACCTGAATTCTACCTCCCCGGTCAAACTAAATGTTGTTTCAGCAACCGGTACAGGAGCAGGCGGTGGAACAGGTGCTGGTGCTGGTTTGGGTTCCGGCTTAGGCGCTGGCTTCGGTTCAGGCTTGGGTTCAGGAACGGGCGCTGGTTTAGGCTCTTCCTTTGGCTTCATTTCTTCTGGTGTTGGTGAATAGGGATCAGCAAAAGCCTGCAGGCCCAGCACACACCATTTAGTAAAGTCATTGTACCTTATCCAGATAAAACCACCATCTCCCCAACCTGTACCCCAACTGTTCATAACCCTGAAGGCTCCGCCGGCCTTGTTATCATCGTAGCCAACCACCAGCATGGCATGACCGGCATGTTTCCAGTCGCTCAGGGTATCATCGCCCTTGGTGTACCAAACATCCGATTTGATATTGAAGAAACTGGCCGGCAGGTAAAAGCCGGTAGAAACAGGTGTGCCTTCCAGCAATGCTTTTTTGGTATTATTGATCACTTCTTCCGGGCCTACTTCATATTTGTTCGTTGTTAGCATGCCGGGTGCGGCAAACAAAACGGCAAGATCCTTAAGCCTGTACAGGCTGGCTTCCAGCTTTGCATAAAAAGACAATTGCGTGCCGCATGAATAAGGAACTGTTTTCAGCAACGCATCACCGCTGTCTATCATGGTATAGATCGCCCTGATAGGGTCGGTACCTTTCTGGCACTCATTGTCACCCGCATTTTTTATCTGTTCATACAAAAAGGTAGGTGAAAAAATGTATTTATTGATGATTGCCTTATCGGTGATATCATGTGTTTTTGCATACAGTATCGTTGCCAGTCCGTAGCCATTGGCAAAAGCCACGCAGGTGCCATGGTTGCCCTGGTCGCCGGGAACAGGGCAATATTTCTCCAGCGAATAAGCGGCCGGCATCCCCCTGAAACTCCGGAACGACAGGGGTACTTTTTTGGGCGTAGCCGAAATGGTTGCCGGATCCATAATAGCTCCTGTAGCCCGGTGTTGTGCAGTAACCGATCCTGCCAGTAAAAGAAGAAGGAATGCAGGGAAAAGAAATTTCCGTTTCATGTATCAGAGATTTAGAGGCCAAACATAAAGGCTTTATTTGTGCCGGGCAATACCGTCCTCACGGTATTTTTAATTTTAATACGATCGGATTTTTATATCGAAAAACTAACACTCATTAGTATCATTCCCTTATTTTTGCAGCTAACAAAAAACGATTGTACATGGACTTTCAACTTTCTGAAGAACACCTGATGATACAAAAAGCCGCCAGGGATTTTGCCGTGAACGAATGCCTGCCGGGTGTACTTGACCGGGATGAGCATCAACGTTTTCCTAAAGAACAGATTGAAAAACTGGCCGACCTGGGCTTTATGGGCATGATGGTAAAACCGGAATACGGGGGCAGCGGAATGGATACCATCAGCTATGTGCTGGCCATGGAGGAGATCAGCAAGGTGGACGCCAGTGTGAGTGTATGCATGAGCGTTAACAACAGCCTGGTTTGTTATGGTTTGCAGGAATATGCCAATGAAGAACAAAAACAACAATATTTAACGCCGCTTGCGCAGGGCAAAAAAGATGGTGAACTATACATCGGCGCTTTTTTGCTGAGTGAGCCGGAAGCCGGAAGCGACGCCACTTCACAAAGAACAACTGCAGAAGAAAAAGAAGATCACTATTTACTCAACGGCACCAAAAACTGGATCACCAATGGCAACAGCGCCAGCGTGTACCTCGTGATCGCACAAACGGATGTGAGCAAGGGAAGCCATGGCATCAATGCATTTATTGTTGAAAAGAACTGGCCCGGTGTAGTGGTGGGCGCCAAAGAAAATAAATTAGGTATCCGCGGCAGCGATACGCATACTATCTTATTCAACGATGTTAAAGTGCCGAAGGAAAACCGGATCGGTGCAGATGGCTTTGGATTTAAGTTTGCGATGAAAACACTGGCTGGCGGAAGGATCGGCATTGCGTCCCAGGCACTGGGCATCGCCAGCGGCGCCTATGAAAGAGCGCTTGCTTACAGTAAAGAAAGAAAGGCATTTGGCAAGGAGATCATGCACCACCAGGCGATACAGTTTAAACTGGCAGACATGGCAACAAAGATCGAGTGCGCCCGTTTGCTTTGTATGAAGGCAGCCTGGGAAAAGGACCAGCACCTGGACTATACCCTCAGCGGCAGTATGGCGAAAGTATTTGCCAGCGAAACTGCCATGTGGGTAACTACAGAGGCCGTTCAGATCCACGGTGGATACGGATATGTGAAAGAATATCACGTAGAAAGAATGATGAGAGATGCCAAAATCACTCAGATCTACGAAGGAACTTCTGAAATCCAGAAGATCGTTATTTCAAGAAGCATTGCAAAGTAATTGCTTAATTATATATGAATAGTAAAAGGCTTCCGAATTTGGGAGCCTTTTTACATTCACACGAACCACAAAATATAATATATAAAATTTTTCTCTTTATTTATCTTTTTGATTGAAATTTGAGGCTAAAGTTAAATTTTACAAGCTTTTTTCCTTTCTTAATGACTTATCAAAAATATCAATAACATCGGTTAAAAATCAATTTATCCCATTAAAATAATATTAAAATAAAAATCCATCACAAAGGATGGACTTTCGAAATTAATGGGCATCATGATTGGTTGTGTTTTTACCCCTCTTTTTATAAAAATAATATCCTATTCCGGCAATTAAAAACAATGGCCAAAGCGGCAGAATAAACAGGAATATGGAAGTAATGACACTCCATCCTGAAGAAACGGCGGCTAAAGATTTTTCACCAAAAGTTTCCGGAGCTTTATGAGCGTTATCCAAAAGAGAGATCCTGATCTCACAAAGCGTATTGTTATCATAATCATTTCCTTTTACTTCTATGTTTTTACTTTCAATATCGCCGATATTGCTGCTTAAATCATCCATCAGTTGGTCAAAATTCTGCAGAGGAACTTTAATCTGAAGATAATATGCTTTTTGATCCGCCATTTCCGAAGATCTGTCATTGGAAGGTTCTGCTGCAACATAAGTGAGCTCTTCTTTTGTCACAGCACCGTTGTTTCTAACCGTTTCCTGTCTTATAACTTCCCTTACGGTTTCCGCATTGTCTGCATTCATGGTTAAATAACCTGATTTTACCATTTTATTTTTTAGGACATTCAGTTCGTAATTTTCATTCTTCGGTTTGTCTTTATAAACGATTTTGGTTTCTTTAATCACTTTCGGAGCCGGAACATTCACCACAATTTTTTCTTCTTTTTTAGCCGAATCTTTTTTCTCGGTTTTCGATTCCAGTTTTACGGAAGAAATTTTCTCAGATAAAGAATCTACCATTTTGGAAGTATTTTCAATCTTGTCTTTCACTTCATTTTTAGCGTTTTCAAAATCCTTGATTTTTACATTGGCAGAATCCAGTGCAGCATTGGCTTTTTCGCTTACGTCATTAATTTTTTCAGAGGTCGCAGAAATCGTACTGTCTGCTGATTGTACTGCGTCTTCAATTTTAGATGTTGCCGCTTCTCCTTTTTTACACATGATAAACGTGCTTGATACAGCAACGAGTAAGATGAACTTTTTCATAACATTAATTTTTTCGATGAGGTAAAATTAGGAGGGAAGTTTTTGTAAAGATTGTAAACGAATTGTTTTGCTTATGTAAATTGATAAGGAGTTGAATTTTAGCATTTTGTAAAATAAAAAAAAACTGTTTTACAAAGTTTTTTTAATCTTTGACTTTTGGTCTTAATTAAATCTTATCTGAATTTAATTTTCAGCACTGTCATTTTGAGCGAAAAAAAGTAAAGTCGAAAAATCTCAGATAACTCAAGATCCTTCATTACATAAAAGCTTCATTTAATTCCATAAAAAAATCCGCAGAAAAACTTCCGCGGATAATCTATTTAAAGCTGATTTATTTCAATTAAGCATTCTTAAACTCACTGATGAAATGCAGTTTCACATTCGGAAACTTCTCCTGCGTCATGTGAATCGTGAAAGAAGAATCGGCAAGGAAAACCAACTGGTTATATTTATCTCTCGCCAAAAATCTCTGCTTCAGTCTTGCAAATTCCTTGAATTCGTCTGACTTTTCATCCGCTTCCACCCAACAAGCTTTGTGCATAGAAAGAGGTTCGTAAGTACATTTTGCCCCATATTCATGCTCCAGACGATACTGGATTACCTCATACTGAAGCGCACCCACTGTTCCGATGATCTTTCTGCCGTTCATTTCAAGGGTAAATAACTGTGCAACCCCTTCATCCATTAACTGATCAATCCCTTTTGCCAGTTGTTTTGCTTTCAACGGATCGTTGTTGTTAATATATCTGAAATGTTCAGGAGAGAAGCTCGGAATTCCTTTGAAATTCAGTTTTTCGCCGCCTGTTAACGTATCTCCGATTCTGAAACTTCCCGTATCATGAAGACCTACAATATCTCCCGGGAAACTTTCATCAACCACCTCTTTTTTATCCGCGAAGAAAGCATTTGGTGAAGAGAACTTCATTTTTTTGCCCTCTCTTACCAAAAGATAATTTTCATTTCTCTTGAAAGTTCCCGAAACAATTTTTACGAAAGCCAGTCTGTCCCTGTGCTTCGGATCCATGTTCGCGTGGATCTTGAAAACGAATCCTGTAAAACCATTTTCTTCAGGCTTTACAATACGCGTATCACTTTCCTTCGGTTGTGGCATCGGTGCAATATCAATAAAAGCATCCAGCAACTCACGAACTCCGAAATTATTCAAAGCCGAACCAAAGAAAACAGGCTGCAAATCCCCCTTCATATAATCTTCACGGTTGAATTCAGGATAAACCGACTGAACAAGATCCAGTTCCTCTCTTAAAGTAGCGGCAGCTTTTTCGCCAATCACTTCATCAATTGAAGGATCATTAATATTGTCAAACTTTATCGCTTCACCCACCTTCTGTTTCTTCTCTTCCAAAAACAACTGGATATTGTTTTCCCAGATATTGTAAATTCCCTGAAAGTCAGCTCCCATCCCGATTGGCAAAGAAAGCGGACAAACCGTTAATCCTAACTTCTGTTCCACCTCGTCCAGCAAATCGAAAGCATCCTTACCTTCACGGTCAAGCTTATTAATGAAAACCAGCATCGGAATATTTCTCATTCTACAAACCTGAACAAGCTTTTCCGTCTGTTCCTCAACCCCTTTTGCAACGTCAATCACAACGATTACAGAATCAACAGCCGTTAAAGTTCTGTACGTATCTTCTGCAAAATCCTTGTGGCCGGGAGTATCCAGAATGTTGATTTTGTGGTTTCTGTATTCAAAAGCCAAAACGGAAGTTGCCACGGAGATTCCTCTCTGTCTTTCAATTTCCATAAAATCGGAAGTGGCGCCTTTTTTAATTTTGTTAGATTTTAC
>DDEU01000012.1 GCA_002336815.1 Chitinophagaceae bacterium UBA1946
TGGCGCCCAGGCACATGGGGCAGGGCTCGCAGGAAGTGTAGATCTCACAATCATTCAATTGAAAACTGCCAAGATTTTTACAGGCATCCCTGATGGCAGTTACCTCTGCATGAGCAGTGGGGTCGTTGGTTGAACTCACCTTGTTATTGCCTCTACCCACTATCTCATCATCTTTAACAACAATACAGCCAAACGGGCCACCTTCGTTATTATCCATACCGCTTTGGGATAGAGCGATGGCTTCCTGCATAAATTTTTCTTCTCTTGTCATAATAGTAATTGTGAACCCGTAAATATACTAACCAGCCTGAATTTCACAAGCATATTCCGATTCTTTTTCGCCCATGGCTATCAGTTGATAATGCCGGAGGAACAGTCGCCTCACAAAAATATTTTCCATTTACCATTGTGAACCCTATCTTTGTCTATCAATTGAGTAGACTTAACCGTTTGTATGCTTTACATCACCTGCAATATTTCCATGTGCAATCTGCACCGTTGTTGTGTAAAACAATGTTGCTGTTGATTGATACCTGCGTCATACCATCCCCGTCATTTTCCATTTAAACAATTTTAAAGTAAATGAATGAACCACTTCAATATCATGTTGCAAAATTACTCCATCAGTCTGGTGGACTAAGTATTGCCGCTTTTTTAAAATTGCTTGCAGAAACTTACCTGGGGCAGGTAACCTTCTCTACCAGCTTTAGTTACGAGGACCAGGTGATCACACACCAGGTATTGAGTAACCAGTTGCCCATCAACATATTTACGCTTGATACCGGTCGCCTTTTTGCAGAAACCTATTCTGTGTGGAGCAGCACCAATGCCACTTACAATACACAGATCAAAGCATGGTATCCCAACCAGGATCTGCTGCAGGACTTTGTTGCAGAAAAGGGACCGAATTCGTTTTATGAATCTGTCGATAACCGTAAGGGTTGCTGCTATATCAGGAAGGTGGAGCCTTTGAAGAGGGCATTGGCCGGCAATGCAATCTGGATAACCGGGCTAAGGGCAGAACATTCCGGCAACCGGAAAGACCTGCCGGTGATAGAGTGGGATGAAAGCAACCAGGTAATTAAGTATCATCCCATTTTGCACTGGTCCACCGAAGAAGTGAAACAATACATCGCCGACAACCGCATTCCCTATAATCCGCTTCATGACAAAGGTTTTGTAAGCATTGGCTGTGCTCCCTGTACAAGAGCAGTAAGGCCGGGAGAGGATTTCAGGGCAGGTCGCTGGTGGTGGGAAGATGCCGGTAAAAAAGAATGTGGCCTGCATGTACATGCGCATGGGTAATACCTGCGTTTAGACAATTTCTAAAAATCAGGGGTCGTACAATATCAACAACGATTCTATGTTAATAAACAAACTAAAAAATGGCATTCGAAAACAATCATACCGCATGGGGCGATTACCTTGACCAGTTGGAATCGGAATCGATCCATATCATGAGGGAAGTGGCAGGCCAGTTTGAAAGACCTGCTTTATTATTTTCAGGAGGAAAGGACTCCATTGTGATGGTACACCTGGCGTTAAAAGCTTTTCGCCCGGGCAAGTTACCTTTCCCGTTAGTACATATAGATACCGGTCATAATTTCCAGGAGGCCCTTGATTTCCGGGATGAACTGGTGGAAGCGATCGGCGAAAAACTGATTGTAAGAAAGGTTGCAGATACGATCAACAAAAAAGGACTTACGGAACAAAAGGGCAAATTTGCCAGCCGCAATGCACTGCAAACTTTTACGTTGCTGGACTGCATCGAAGAATTTCAGTTTGATGCCTGTATTGGAGGCGCAAGGCGTGATGAAGAAAAAGCCAGGGCCAAAGAAAGGATATTTTCGGTAAGAGACGAATTTGGACAATGGGATCCGAAATTACAGCGGCCCGAATTATGGAACACTTATAATGGCCGTATCAGCAAGGGTGAAAATGTTCGGGTGTTTCCCATCAGTAACTGGACGGAGCTGGATGTGTGGAATTATATCCGCCGGCACCATATCAAATTGCCTTCTATCTATTTTGCACATGAAAGAGAAGTGCTGGAGTTTGAAGGGCAACTGGTAGCTACCTCCGAATTCATCCGGGTGGATGAAACAGATGTGATCAGTAAAAAGAAAGTACGTTACAGAACAGTCGGCGACATGACCTGTACTGCGGCAGTAGAATCTGATGCTGCAAACATTGATGATATCATCAAAGAGATCATTGCTACCAAAACAAGTGAGCGTGGCGAAACAAGGATTGATGACCGGGTGAGCGAAGCAGCAATGGAAGACAGGAAGAAGGGAGGATACTTTTAATTATGTTGAATGCTGATTTTTAAATGTTGAATTGGGTGGCATTTAGAATTCAAAATTCAAAATTCAAAATATTAACATGGACATACTAAGATTTATAACCGCAGGCAGTGTAGATGACGGCAAGAGTACGTTGATCGGGCGTTTGCTCTACGATAGCAAATCGATCATGATCGATCAGTTGGCTGCTATTGAGAAACAGAGCAAGAACAAAGATGAAGGTGAGATTGACCTGGCATTGTTAACCGATGGTTTACGTGCCGAAAGAGAACAAGGTATTACCATTGATGTGGCGTATAAATATTTCAGTACGCCAAAACGCAAGTTCATCATTGCAGATGCGCCGGGGCATATTCAGTATACCCGTAACATGGTAACCGGTGCTTCCAATGCAGATCTTGCCATTATTTTAGTGGATGCCCGCAATGGTGTAGTGGAACAAACCAGGCGGCATTCGATCATTGCTTCGCTGCTGAATATACCGCATGTGGTGGTGGCCATTAACAAGATGGACCTGGTAAACAATTCGCAGGATGTTTATAATAACATCGTGATCGATTATGCCAATGTTGCAGCAAAGCTTGGCTTAAAGGATATCACTTATATTCCTATCAGTGCGATCAACGGGGACAATATCGTTGAGAAGTCGGACAGTTTTCCCTGGTATGAAGGCGCATCCCTGCTGCATATTTTAGAAAATGTAGTAGTGGCAGATGATATTAATTTGACCGATGCCAGGTTTCCTGTGCAGTATGTGATCCGTCCGCAAACAGATGATCTGCATGATTACCGTGGCTATGCCGGCAAGATCATTAGTGGTATATATAAAAAAGGCGACCAGGTAACCGTATTGCCTTCCGGGTTATCCAGTACCGTTAGTTTGATAGAATTTGCCGGAAATGAAGTGGAAGAGGCGTTTGCGCCGCAAAGTGTAGTACTCCATCTTGCAGATGATATTGATACCAGCAGGGGAGATGTAATTGTGCATAGTGACAATCAACCGGCATTGGAAAATGAGGTAGAAGCGTTGTTGTGCTGGATGGGCAACAAGCCGTTGGCCGTGGGTAATAAATATTTATTGCAGATCAACAGTCGTGTGGTGAAGGCAGTGATAAAAGATATTGCATACAAGTTGAACGTGAATTCATTGGAGCAGGAGCCGGCCCCGGCGCAGGCTTCACTGAATGACATTGTTAGGGTAACGATTAAAACGGCGGCCCCGATTCCCTTTGATCACTACAAAAAACTGAGGGTAAATGGAGGCGCCATACTGATCGATGAAACGAGTAATGTAACGGTGGGGGCTTGTATGATAGCATGATCGTGAATCGTCAATAGGGAATGTTAACAACAAAGACAATGCGAATCGCAAGGCTCTGTATTCACAATTCTCTATTCACAATTGCCCACAAAGACAAAACGCACTTAAATAAAATAACATCGCATGGCTGAAGGATTTATCAACCGGTTGTACCAGCAGCATCAGAAGTCGAGCAAGACTTTTCCTGATAAGGCATTGTCATCAGAATTCATTGATGGTTTTTTTGAATTCCTTTTTATTCCTGAGCGGCAGAAAAAACTAACGGAGTTCGAACTGTCAAAAGAAATGGAATCTTATAAAAGTCATTTGTCAACACTGATCTATGATGTGATCGGCGATGGTGCAACAACGCAGGCAATCACCGATCGTTTCTTTGCAGACGTGCCATTGATATTTGATGCGTTGCTGAAAGATGCAGAGGCCATTATACAGTTTGATCCTGCGGCAGAATCCATTGAAGAAGTGCTGGTGGCTTATCCCGGCTTTTATGCAACTGCTATCTATCGTTTTTCACACCAGTTGTGGGACCAGGGCGTAAAAATCCTTCCCAGGGTGTTTGCAGAATATGCACATGGCAAAACCGGCATTGATATTCACCCCGGTGCCCGTATTGGCGAATCCTTTTTTATTGATCATGGTACCGGTATTGTGATCGGTGAAACTACAGTGATCGGGAACAATGTAAAAATATACCAGGGTGTTACACTCGGAGCATTGAGCGTTAATAAAGGCGAGGCAAAATCAAAACGCCATCCTACAATTGAAGACAATGTGGTGATCTATTCAGGTGCTACTATTTTAGGTGGTGAAACGGTGATCGGAAAAGACAGTGTGATCGGTGGTAATGTATGGCTCACCAACAGTGTGTTGCCGAGTTCAATTGTGTATCATAAAAGTGAAGTGTCTATCAGGGATAAAAACCCATTGCCGGATGTGTTGAATTTTGTGATATAAGGCCCCCTAAATCCCCGAAGGGGGACTTGAAGGCAACACTTTTAAATTAAAGCGCTTGTAGCGATTTGCAGAAGGTGAGAATGATTATTGAAAGAAAATTGTACCAAATGCGGAAGATTGGTAATGGTATTAAGTACCGCCTCCTTTTTTTGGAGAGGGGGGATGAGAGGAGAGGCCGGATAAGTGAAGAAGAAAATGTACAAGAGTGCGACGCCAATGAAGTTGAGCAGCGAACAAATGACGATAACAAAAAAATAAAATATACATCATGAAAGCAAATAGCATTTTAGCAACCATCGGGAACACGCCACATGTGCGTATCAATAAATTGTTTGGAGATCAACATGAAGTATGGATCAAACTGGAGCGTACCAACCCTGGTGCCAGCATCAAAGACCGTATTGCACTGGCCATGATAGAAGATGCTGAACAAAAAGGTTTACTGAATAAAGACAGCGTGATCATTGAGCCAACATCCGGCAACACTGGTATTGGTTTGGCATTGGTAGCTGCTGTAAAAGGATATAAAATCACCCTGGTAATGCCTGAAAGTATGAGCATTGAACGCCGCAGGCTGATGGCGATCTATGGTGCTGAATTTGTTTTAACACCAAGAGAGAAAGGCATGAAGGGCGCTATTGAAAAAGCCACCGAATTAACGGCAGCAACGCCCAATGCATGGATGCCACAGCAATTCGATAATGCTGCCAATACAGCAATACACCGCACTACCAGCGCACAGGAAATATTGAATGATTTTCCTGAAGGAATTGATTATCTGATCACGGGCGTTGGTACCGGCGGGCATATCACCGGCGTGGCTGAAGTGTTGAAAGCTAAATTTCCTAACCTGAAAGTATTTGCTGTTGAACCTGAGTTATCACCAGTGTTAAGCGGCGGTGCTCCTGGTCCGCACCCGATACAGGGTATTGGTGCCGGTTTTGTTCCTTCTATTTTGAACAGGGAAATTTTAGATGGCACCATCACGGTGAGCAAGGACGATGCTTTTGCCTATGCCCAGCGCATAGCGAAAGAAGAAGGCATACTGGCCGGGATTTCTACCGGCGCATCGCTGGCAGCTGTTGCTAAAAAACTGGCAGAAATTCCAGCAGGTTCAAGGGTACTCACTTATAACTACGATACCGGGGAAAGATATTTATCGATCGAAGGATTGTTCGTATAGATCTTTATTACCAGTCGGACCGAGTGGGTCAGGCTGGTAATTTTTTAATCATTTATTCTACCAGAAAAGTAGACTTATGCAGCAGGCAGTTAAAAAAATGGGTAAGGTAATATTGGCAGGTGCCGGATGCGGCGACCCTGAACTGATCACACTAAAAGCTGTGCGCTATTTAGAGCAGGCAGATGTGGTGCTGACAGACAGGTTGGTAAGCAAGGCCATTTTAGCTACCCATGTGAACGCAGGCGCAGAGATAATCTATGTAGGCAAGCAGTGCCGCCGTGGATTTAGTACACCGCAAAAAAGCATCAATGAACTGATCGTTCAGTTTGCCATGGAGGGTAAGCTGGTAGTGCGTTTGAAAGGTGGTGATGTATCGCTGTTTTCCAATGTGCTGGATGAGCTGGAAGCAGTGGTGGAGCACAATATACCTTATGAAATTATCCCGGGCGTTTCTGCTGCGATGGGGGCTGCGGCTTACGCTGGTATTCCGTTAACGGCAAGAGGTTATTCTACGGCTGTGCGGTTACTCACCTTTTATAAAAAGGATGTAGTAACAGATGCGTACTGGAAAGAGCTGGCACAGACAGATGATACGCTGGTCTTTTACATGTCATCTGAAACACTGGATGGCGTTGTCGAAAATTTGCTGAAGAATGATATTGCCGCGGATAAAAAACTGGCGGTGATAGAGCAGGCCACTACTCCTATGCAGCGGGTGCATGTTTGTGGGCTGGAGGAGTATGCTGACAAGTTTGCCAACCAAACATTTGCCTCACCTACATTGGTGATGATTGGCAAAGTAGTAGCGCTGCATGAAAGATTTTCGTGGTTGCCAGCGACAGGGCTTGAGGGGGAATATTTTAAGCCGGTGGAAGATGTGCAGTTTGAACAATTGATCAACGACAGTACCAGTGCCCGAACAGTAAAGAAAAAACTATTTTAATTATAACGCAACTACAATGCTGGGGGAAAACAAATTCAAAATATTACTCGACCTGGTCGCTGCTTCTACCAAAGACGAACTGATCTGGATGAATGGGTATTTGAATGGGATTGTGCAGGCCAGTGCAGCACAAAGTTCCATAGCAACTGCTACGGGAACAGGCACCGGCGTTGGCAAGATCACCATCGTATATGGTACCGAAACCGGCAATTCAAAACGACTGGCCACGGATTTTGCTGCGAAGGCGAAACTGCATAAGATCAACGCAAAAGTGGTGGGGATGGATCAATACCGTTTAACAGATCTTTCCAAAGAAGAATATTTGCTCGCAGTGGTGAGTACTCACGGTGAGGGTGAGCCGCCAATTGCTGCTAAGAAATTCTATGATCATATTCACAACAATGGTTTTAAACTGGAACAACTAAAATATTCGGTGCTGGCGTTGGGAGATACGTCTTATCCTTTGTTTTGTAAAACGGGAGAGGAAGTGGATGAGCAGCTAAACAAACTTGGCGGCCAGCGCATAGCGCCCATGCAAAAATGCGATGTGGATTATGATGATGATGCCAATAGCTGGTTCAGCAGCGTATTAGACAAGCTTGTATTGAAACAGGATGTAGCAACTTCACCGGTTGTGCCTTCCATAAACATTCCTGTTGTAAAGAAGACCGGCAAGCAATCTTATACCGGCACTGTGATCAATCATATTAACCTCAATGATCGTGGCTCCAATAAAGAAACATTTCATATAGAGATCGCTGCGGAGAACCTGGAATACCAGTGTGGCGATTCCATCGGTATTGTACCGGAGAACGATTCGCAACTGGTAACGGATATTATACAGGCAGTAAATGCGGATGGTAATAAATCGCTCGACTATAAAAAGGAAAAAGTAACGGTATATGAGCTGCTCAAAAGAAAGATCAACATCGTTTATCTGACAGAAAGGTTGGTGCAACAATACGCCGCTGCAACAGGACACGCTATTCCAACCGGCCGGGCAGACTTGCTATATTTATTGCAACATTACCCTGTGAAGAACACTGCACAATTTGAAAAGCTACTGGTTAATCTCAATGCGATCTCTCCCCGTTTGTACACCATTGCCTCATCACCATCAGCACATGAGGGCGAGGTGCATATTGTGGCAGTGAGGGATCAATATTTTTTAGATGAGAAAAAGAAATTCGGCCTTTGTTCTGATTACCTGGGGCAATTAAAAGCTGGAAAAAAGCAATCTTTTTTTGTACAGCCCAACAAGCGCTTCCGGCTGCCGGCCGAACATAAGGATATGATCATGGTTGGTCCGGGTACGGGCATTGCTGCCTTCCGTTCATTTTTGGCAGAAAGAGATGCAACCGGTGCCAGCGGCAGGAACTGGTTATTTTTTGGCGAACAAAAATTCACAACAGATTTTTTATATCAAACAGAAATACAAAACTGGTATGATACAGGCGTACTTACGAAAGTAAGCCTGGCGTTTTCAAGAGACCAGCCCGAAAAGATCTACGTACAGCACAAAATGCTGGAAGAGGCTGCAGCGCTGTATCGCTGGATAGAAGACGGGGCTTCTTTTTTTGTATGCGGTAAAAAAGATCCCATGAGTCATGATGTGCAGCAAACGCTGTTGCATATCATACAGCAACAGGGCAATAAAACAGCCGAGCAGGCTATGCATTATCTGGAAGAGATGGAGAAGGAGGGCAGGTATGAGAAGGATGTATATTAGCGGCCTCCCCCAACCCCTCCAAAGGGGGGGCTTAAGAAGAGTTCAAGAGTTTGAAGCGTTAGCTTAATTGCATAGTGTGGTAGTTTAAATATACACACAGACCCGTAGGGGCGGCACATTGGTAGCAACGGGTGCAGCCCGGTTTGATGGGATGAATAAAGGATAAATGTAAAAGTGTGCGACGCCAATGCAGCTGCACGTAGAAATATTGCCTCGTACAAAAAATAAAATTCGAATGTCAGAACAAAATAAAAAGCCGCAACCATTATCGGCCATTGAAAAAGTAAAAACGGCGAGTGATGGTTTGCGGGGCAGCATCAAAGAAAGTTTGCAGGATGAAATTACCGGTGCCATTCGTGAAGATGACCAGGCGGTGATCAAATTCCATGGCATGTACATGCAGGATGACCGCGACAGGAGGGAAGAGCGGGCTGAAAAAAAATTAGAACGTTTGTACAGTTATATGATCCGCCTTCGTTTGCCGGGAGGGGCGTTGTCTGCACAAAACTGGATCGATCTGAATGAAGTGGCGAATGAACATTCAACAGGTGTTATAAAAATTACCACGAGGCAGACGGTGCAGTTGCATGGCATTGTAAAGTCGGATATCAAACCTACCATACAGGCATTCAATGCTGCTAAATTAGATTCCATTGCAACCTGTGGCGATATCAACCGGAATGTTACCTGTGCATCGCATCCGAAGCAATCAGCCATTCATGCAGAAATATTTTCTTATGCCAATAAGATCAGTGAACTGCTGATGCCGAAAACAAAGGCTTATTATGAAATTTGGCTGGATGAAGAAAAGATCGTTGATAAAAAAGAAGAAGAAGATCCGTTGTACCAGGACAGGTACCTGCCAAGAAAATTCAAGATCGGTATTGCGATTCCACCCAATAACGACAGTGATGTTTTCACCAATGATCTTGGTTTAGTAGCCATTATCGAAAACAACCAGTTGCTTGGGTTCAATATTGCTGTTGGTGGCGGATTGTCGACCACCCATGGTAATGCAGACACCTATGCAAGGTTAGGAACGGTGATTGGTTTTGTAAGTAAAGAAAATGTTCTGGACGTGGTGTATGAAGTGGTGACCACACAAAGAGATTATGGCAACCGCAGCGACAGGAAGTTAGCGAGGTTGAAGTACACGGTAGATAACATGGGGGTTGATAATTTTAAAGCAGAGGTGGAAAAGCGCTGTGGCTTCCCGTTGCAGGCCATCAAGCCATTTGAATTCACGGATAGAGGAGATTATTACGGCTGGCACCAGGGCGAAAATAAATTATGGTATTATACTGCATACGCAGAAAACGGCCGGGTACTGGATGATGAAAAAACAGCATTGAAAACAGCGCTGCTGGAAATAGCAAAAACAGGACTCACCAGTTTTCTTTTTACTGCCAACCAGAATGTGATCATCGCTGATGTGAAGCAAGAAGACAAAGCCGCCATACAAACAATACTGGACGAATTTAAGATCGCAGCGCAAACAGAAGCCACTTCTTTGATCAGGAAAAATTCAATAGCCTGTGTGGCGTTACCAACCTGCCCGTTGGCGCTGGCCGAGGCACAGCGTTATATTCCAACACTATTGGGTAAGATTGAACCGTTGCTTTCAAAATATAGTCTTGATGATGAAAATATCATTCTTCGCATGACTGGTTGTCCGAATGGTTGTGCAAGACCTTATGCAGCGGAGATCGGTTTTGTGGGCACAGCGCCGGGTTTGTACAACCTGCACATTGGTGGCGATCACCAGGGGCAGCGGTTGAACAGGATCTACAAAGAATCATTGAATGAAGCTGCGATCCTTACCACATTAGATGGCCTGTTTGCCGTGTATAAGAACGAACGCAACAGCAAAGAACGCTTTGGTGATTTTGTGATGCGGCGGCAGTTGGTGTGATCGTGAATGGCGAATGTTCAATCGTAAATGAGCAATATCTGGGATTGAACTTTCCGTTGGTTAATTTTTTGATTACCCGAATTGAATCGAATTATACGGATGAAGCATATTGAATTCGAATTAAAAAATGGAACGACAGCTTTTAATAGAAGTCCTGGCATTCGGAAACCCCGGTCAAGATTGAGCATTGACGATGACATTATGTATACATCGCAAACCAGCGTTCTTTATTCGGCCTTGACACTTTCTTTGTACTATTTGAACCATTAGTTTCTAGTCACGATTGACGATTCACTATTCACGATTCTGCACCCCCTTAGGCTATTGCCACTACGTTTTTGTACAGCCTTAACCATCATTTCCCATTCACTATTGACTACTCACCATTCACCGCCCCAACTGAGAACAGTCAATTTTCAAAATGACTTGCGTCAGCCGGCCAGAATTTTATCCGGCTTAGTTTTGTATCCATGACTATTCCTTCTTTGTTGCTCAATAAGTACAATGTACCGGTTCCGCGGTACACCAGTTATCCTACTGTTCCATTCTGGGAAGACGGGATTGATTCATCTCAATGGAAGACGGTGTTCAGCGAGCAGTTTGCTTTGTCCAATAGCAAAGACGGAGTAAGCCTGTACCTGCACCTGCCTTTTTGTGAGTCGCTTTGTACCTATTGCGGTTGCAATAAAAAGATCACTACCAATCATGGGGTAGAAAATGAATACATGGCAGCGCTGGCAAAAGAGTGGGACCTGTACCTGGAGTTAATGGAAGAAGCGCCCATCATCCGGGAGCTGCATTTGGGCGGAGGAACACCTACTTTTTTCACGCCGGAAAACCTGGAGAAATTACTTGAGCTCATTTTTTCCAAAGCCAGGATCCATCCACAGCACGAATTCAGCATCGAAGGTCATCCAAACAATACCACGAGAGAACATTTGCAAACATTGTACACACTTGGCTTCAGAAGGGTGAGCTATGGTGTGCAGGACAATGATCCTGAAGTACAGCGCATCATCAACCGTGTACAACCCATCGAAAATGTACAGCGGGCCACTGATATTGCCAGGGAGATCGGTTATCATTCAGTGAATTTTGATCTCATTTACGGCCTGCCGTTGCAGACAGAAGAAAGTCTTACCCGGACTATTTTGCAGTGCATTGATATGAAGCCTGACCGCATTGCCTTTTACAGCTATGCACATGTGCCATGGACCAGCCGGGGCCAAAGACTGTTTGACGAGAATGACCTGCCGTCTACTGATGTAAAGATGAAACTGTACCAGCTCGGTAAAGAACTGTTTGCAGCACATGGATACATTGATGCCGGTATGGATCACT